>DXZO01000055.1:21606-36429 GCA_019419625.1 Collinsella sp.
CCCGCCTATATATCATCCCATGCTCAAACATTCTCGCTTCGCTGCGAAACTGCGCGTGGGACGATATATAGGCGGGTCGGGCCGGCCAGCTACGTTTACGCACTACCAGCTGCGCCGAATCCTCATATTAGAAGCTGCGAAGGCGAACCAAAGAAACTAATTGCAGCAAGCAGATGCGGCAAAGGGACTGTTCCTTTGCCGCATCTGCTTATCAGAAAGATTGATTATTGTTTTCAAGCGAGTAGTCGCCCGCCCGCTTCTCACACATATCGTTCCACGCGCAGTTTCGCAGCGAGCGAAGCGAAGCGAGAATGTTTGAGCATGGAATGATATGTGTGAGAAGCGGGCGGGAGGGATACGAGCGCCCCGCGAGAATGTTTGAGCATGGGATGATATATAGGGGCCTCCCGCAGGTAAGCGGACATAAAGACGCTAGCGGATATGCGCGGGTTTTCCGCCCCAGTAGAAGCGGCAGAAGGCTCTTTTGCGCTTTTGGGGTTTGCCTACGAGCTCCATGGTTGCGATGGCTATGTCTTCGGCTGCGTGGGGGCGGCGTAGTACTTCGCCGTTGATGAGTAGCGCTTTGAGTGATTCGGGATGGTCGTGCAAGTGACGTAGGGTAACGATGAGTTCTCGTGCCGTGGTGACGTGCATGCTGGCGCCCATGCCGGTGAGCATCGTGGTGTTGGCCTTTTCCTGGCCGTACGATTTGCCCAGCAGGATCATCGGCAGATGCGCACACAGGCACTCGGTGACGGTGAGTCCGCCCGATTTGAGAATTGCCAGGTCGCACCCGTGCATGAGGGCCGCCATGTCGTCGACATAGTCCAACACCGTGACGTTTTCGAGCTTCATGGCATCGAAGAGCGTCTTGAGGCGGGCGGCGTATTCCTTATCCTTGCCCGGCAAAAAGACAAAGTGCATGTCTTCGAAGCTGCGTAGGAAGGGGAGGGTGCGGTCCATCTCCGCGCGAAAGCGAACGTACGGTTGAGGCAAGCTGGCACCGGCCATTACCAGCACGACGGTCTTGTCGGTGGGGAGGTTGAACTTAGCTAGCTCTTCCTCGCGATCGTAATCCGTGTCGAATCCGGCGCGAATGGGAATGCCGGTAATGCGAATTTTTGTTTCGAGCACCTTGCGCGGACGCAGCGTTTCGGCCATAAATTCGTTGGCAACACAGAATAAATCGGTGTCCTTGTGGGGCCACCATCCCTCGACTTCGTAGTCGGTCGGTACGCAGATGACCGGATAATCGATACCCGTAATTACGCGGGCGCCCACGGCAACATTGGCTGCCGTGATGTGCGTTGCAACCACGGCTATGGGCCTGCGGCTACGAATATATTCGTTGAAGGCGGGGAACATAATTCGCGACCATGCCGTTCCGCCACCCCAGAGAAGATGTCCCGTAAGCGTATATCGCCAGGTCAGGTCGTAAATGGGGCGCGTGGCTCCCGTAAAAGAAGCCGCGGTCTTATTGCCGTCGAATTTAATACGTCCAAAATCAAGGATATCGAGCACTTCAATCTCAATATCCTCGGGGATGCCATTGGTGCCGCGGATAAGGTCGAATGCCTGCGCAATCGCATTTGCGGCGGCCTTGTGGCCCGAGCCAACGGAGGCGTGCACGATGGTCACGAGAGGTTTTTGCTGAGCCAGGAGCGTGGTTTGCTCCGATTGGGGAGTGCTGTGCGTGAGCAGGGGGGCGTCGTCACTCGTCTGCGCCTGGTTCATCGATAACTCCCCTTCAGCTTTGTAATACGGATTTATCATTGTAGTGCATGAGTGTCACGTTCACGTAAATTTGGGTATGAGCGCAAAGAACGACAACGTTTCGACGAAAGGACGCTTCATGACTACCGATAAGCCGATCGATGTTGCGATTATCGGTGGCGGCCCCGCGGGCTATGCTGCCGCTATTTATGCTGCGCGTGCCAACCTGACGACGACCGTGATTGAGCAGGGCATGTCGGGAGGGCAGATCGCCACAACCAATGAGGTCGAGAACTATCCGGGTTTCCCGCTCCTGAGTGGCGCCGAACTCGGCGAGCGTTTTCAGCAGCATGCAGAGGGCCTGGGAGCACAGGTTACATGGAGCATGGTTACGGGTATCGATTACGATGCCGATGCAGCGTTGTTTACGGTGCATCACGATATGGGCGATACGCTGGCCTCGAGCGTTATCGCTTGCATGGGTGCCACGCCGCGTCCGGCAGGTTTCGCAGGCGAGGATACGTATCGCGGTCGTGGCGTTTCATATTGCGCAACATGTGACGGCATGTTTTTCCGCGGCAAGCAGGTTTTTGTAATCGGTGGTGGCAATTCGGCATGCGAAGAGGCTCTGTTCCTGTCCGACCTTGCCAACAGTGTGACCATCGTGCTGCGCCGCGACCAGTTCCGTGCGCCCGATGGTGTTGTTCAGAAAGTACTCGCAAAGGACAATATTACAGTTAGGTACCAAACTAGTATTGTGGAGCTATCGGGCGAAGCCATGCCAACGACGATTACCTTTAAGGACAATGCATCCGGCGAGACTCATACCGAGTCATTTGAGCCCGGCTCGTTTGGCATCTTTGTCTTTACCGGAACGCAGCCCCATACCGAGCTTGTTGAGCATCTAGTCGATCTGGCGCCTGATGGCGGCATTCTGACTGATGAATCCATGGCGACCCGCACGCCAGGTCTATTTGCCGCTGGCGATATCCGTTCCAAACGTTTACGCCAGGTTGTGACCGCTGTTTCGGACGGAGCCATAGCGGCAACGAGCGCATACGCGTTTCTCCGTGGATAAGTACGATAATATATCTTATGTAAGGTTGCTATCTTTAAACAAAGTGGTTGGACGATGCATCAATGTGTTGTCCAACCACTTTTACTTGCCGGCTATGTGGTATGCAAAACTAGATAACCTAGAATACAATATAGAAAATGAACGGAGGACCTTTATGAACCACGTTAAACACGTTATTCCGATGTCCGATTCGTCGGTAAGCATTAAGCCCGAGGATATTCAGCCCACGGTGCTGCCCGATGCATTCATTCAGTCCGATATCGTGCGTAAACTCAATACGTTGAGTCTGCCGCGCTATAACCAGTTGCCCAATGTGACACTCTACCGCGACCAGGTCATTGAGTATGTTGCGCTGTGGATGGAGCCGCTGTCCATTTGCGTTGAGCACCCTGTCATTACGCCATCGATGATCAATAACTACGTGAAGGTCGGCCTGGTGCCTGCTCCGGTCAAAAAGCAATATGGCCGCGAGCAGATTGCCCGCCTGATCGCTATTTGCCTCTTTAAGCAGGTGCTACCTATTGCTGCGGTGCAGGCACTCTTTAACATTCAGCGTTTGAGCTACGATGCCCCGACGGCCTTCGATTATGTGGTCGATCAGCTCGAGGCATCGATTCGTTCGGCGTTTTCCGTCGAGCAGGCGCCGGTTCCCGATACGGCGCATCAGGTAACGCGTGAGTCGCTGCTTGTGCGCAGTGCGGTTTCATCCTTCGTTTCGAAGGCGTACCTGATGAGCTATCTAAAGTTTAATGGGTTTAATAGCTAGCCGACGTATAAAACGGGCGGAACAAAGGGCCATCTGTCACTTTGTCCCGCCCGTATTTTTGCTTGGTTGGACTTTATTGGCCCGAAGCCACGCCCATGCCGTAGCCGATGATGAGGCCGTGCATCTCGGCGTAATAGGAATCTAGCCCGTTACAGGGCATGATGATAGTCTTGGAGCCGGGCCAATGCTCGACTATGCGGTCAGTAAGCGCCTGGGCTCCAGCTTCGTTCTCAACGTGATCGATGATGACCTCACCGCCCGTAAAGCCCTCAGCTTCCATGGTGTCGATGATCTTGTTGAGCATCTTCTTTTCGCCACGCGTGTGACCGACGAGTTCGATTTTACCGGCCTCACTCGCCGTGCCCAAAATGCGGATATTGAGCTTGTTGGCAATGACGCCGGCTGCCTTAGGGATACGTCCGGCTTTGGCCAGGTTTTCGTAATTGCACAAGCTGAAGAGGATTTTGCTGTTCTGCTCAAGGCTATCGAAGTATGCGCAAGCGTCCTCGAATGAGACATCCGGATTGCTTGCAAGATAGCGGTCGAACAGCAAGAAAATGAGGTCCATTTTGCCGCCAGCTGCGCGCGAATTGACTAGATGAATCTGCCGGTCGGGCTCCTCGGCAAGAACCATATCGCGAGCCGTGGCTGCTGCGTTGTAGCTGCCCGACACGCCCTCAGAGATTGGCATGCAGATGGTCTTGTCTGCCAATTTGAAGAGCTCGGCCCACTCCCCTACGCTGGGACAAGCGCTCGAAGAAGCGTTCGTCTCCGCCTGAACAGCGCAGTTGAGCTCATGAACATCGAGCGAAAGGTCATCGATGAATTCACGCTCCCCCACTCGAATTTTGAGGGGCGCAAATGCAAAGGTGGTATGGGGCGCGGTCGGTTGCCAATCGCGGAGGTTGCAGCTTGAATCGGAGATAAGTGCCCAGCTCATAGAGGGTCCTTTCTAATTGTTCCTCAACAATTATAGCCATCTTGCAAACTGAATGTACGGCTATCTAGTTTTGAATACTAGATAGCCGTACAAGATTAGAGAAAAAAAGAATGGACCTCGCGACTTAAAGCCACGAGGTCCACATTCACGCGCTGTGTAAGATGACTTAGTAACGCACGAAGATATAGTTGTTGTTCATGCCGGCGGCAACGGAGCTGATGATAACACCCGTGTTGTAGTCGGAAGCATGGATCATCTGACCACCACCGATGTAAATGCCGGTGTGGTACGAGTTGACCACAACGTCACCGGGCTGCGGATCGGACACACGCGTCCAGCCCATAAAGGTACCCGTGGTGCCGAGGCGGCAATAGCGACCCGTGAGGCAATAGCTAACAAAACCAGAGCAGTCGAAGCTGTTCGGTCCAATTCCGCCCCAGGAATAGGCGCAACCAAGCTTGCTGTATGCACGCGAGACAACAGAACCGCCATCGACGGACTGGCTCGGAGCAGAAGGCGTCGGAGCCGGAGCGGGAGTGGAGGGCTGCGGTGTAGGAGCAGGTGCCGGCGTAGGAGCCGGAGTGTTGCCGCCCTGGTTGTTGTTATTGCTGGTCTGGCCACCGTTGTTGGTGTTCTCGGTCGTACCGGCAGTCTCGTTGCTCACCGTGGCCTTCTCGGCAGTGCTGGCGTTGATGCCGGCCTGCAGCGCGGCGTTGGCCTCGGCCTCTGCGGCAAGCTCGGCCTGCAGCTGCGAATCCAGGGAGTTTACGACGTTCTGGGCTTCAGCCTGCTGGGCGTTAAGCTCGTCGACCTTCTTTTGCGTGGTGGCGACGTTCTTCTCCTGCTCGGCCTGCTTATCGGTGAGCTGCTGCTTAAGCTCCTTGACCTCTTGGATGGTCTTGGCCTGCTTGTCGGACACCTTGCCGTAGTAGAACAGGCGGTTGAGCATATCGCTCAGATCATCGACACCCGTCAAAACCTGAAGCAGGCTCAGACCGCCGGTTTTGTACTCGCCGGCGACATAGGTCGAGAGCTTGGCCTGACCATCGGCGATCTCCTGCTGCTTTTGCGTGATCTCGCCGGCAGTCTGATCGAGCGCCTGCGTCTGCGTGGCAAGCTCATCGTAAATCTGCTGGGTTTGGGTGCCGATCTGCTCGAGTTTCGTACGAGCAGCGGCAAGGTCGGATGCGGTATCGGCGTAGGCAGGAGCCGCGAGGCCCAAGCCCAAAACACAAGCGAGGGTTGCCGTAGCAGCGCAGCGTGCCATGTTTTTGTGCGTGTTTGCTGTGCGCATGTAGCTTCCTTTCCAGTAACTAAGGGTAACGGCTAGTCTACCGTCACCAGGCTAAAGAGCTCCACATCGTCATCAGACGGCGTGAGCTTCTCGCGCGGGTTGAGAAACGCAAGCTCAAGGATACAACCGTAACCGACAAGCTTTGCGCCCATATCTCGCACCAGTTTACCTGTTGCCTCGACGGTTCCGCCCGTCGCGACCAAGTCGTCCAGAATCAACACGGTATCTTTAGAGCTGATAGCGTCGGCATGGATCTCAATTGAATCGGTGCCGTACTCGAGCTCGTAGCTCTGGCTTACGGTCTCGCGCGGCAGCTTGCCCGGTTTACGTGCGGGAACAAAGCCGGCACCAAGGGCCACAGCCACCGGTACGCCAACCATAAAGCCGCGAGCCTCGGGACCCACGACCTTGGTGATCCCCATGCCGGCAAAGTGCTCGGCGAGGGCATCGGTCATGGCTTTGAGCGCCTCAGGATTGCCAAAGAGCGGCGTGATGTCTTTGAAGATGACTCCGGGCTCGGGATAGTCGGGGATGTCGACGATTTGAGATTCGAAGTCGTACATTGCATGACCTTTCAATGGGTTGCCGAAATATCAGCAGCGGTTATTTGCCCGCGGTGACGGTGCCGGATTGCGAAGGGGCGACGACCTTGAGCGGCTTTACGAGAGAATCCTCGTTCGAAGCCGGCGCGGTAGTTTCTTCGTTTTTGGCCTTGGTGGACTCGGAGCGAGCAATTTCCTCATCGAGTGCATCGATGTCGGCGTCCTCGACCACGGCGTTGAGCGATTCAAAAACGCGGTTCTTGAGCAGCGCAGTGTGCACACCCTCGGTCAGGTCGTGAAGCTTCTTAAACGCACGCTCGAGCTTGGCGTCGCGCTCGTCATCGGAGGTATCCATGCCGAGCATGCTCACGAGCACCTGCTCAAACATCGAAGACTCGCGGTTTGCCGACGATACGTACTGACGCAGGTTGCGCGGCTCGATATGGAAGCGTGACAGCTCGGAGCAGTAGCGGATGATCGGGAAATCGCGACCATCGACGAGCTCACGATTCTGCGGGCTCTTGATGATGCGAATGAGGTCGTTCTCGGCGAGCGAGCGGATAAACGAAATCTCGACGCCCAGCATATCGGGAATGGTCTCAATGGGATGCAGCTTTTGCTTAGTCTCCTTGGGCTCCGTCTTGAGCGGAACATCGGACAGCAAGCCCACCTCGTAGGCGAGCGTTGACAGGTCCGTGGCGTTTTCCAAGCGCTGCTTAATCACGTTGAGCGGCATGTAGCGGGTCTTCTGCAAGTGCAGGATGACCTCCAGGCGATCAACGTCCTCCTTAGAGTACTGACGGTATCCCTTAGGCGTACGATGAGGGGTAATGAGCCCCTCATCTTCTAGAAATCTAATTTTTGAGTTCGAAAGATCGGGGTATGCGCCTCGAAGTAGGTTGACGACTTGGCCGATACTCAGATAGTTGCGTTCGGCCATGCCCTACTCACCGGTTTCGATGCGCTCCGGCGTGCTCTCGTGATAGATGAGCGTAAACGTACCGATCTGGACGGAAGAACCGTCGTGCAGCGGGGCCGCGTTGACGATGGCACCGTCGACCCAGGTGCCATTGAGCGAACCCAGATCCTCGATGCGAGCGCCGAGGCCCTCGCGAATAATGCGCGCGTGGCTACGCGAAACGGTCATGTCATTGAGGAAGATGCCGTTCGCAGGATCGCGGCCGATGGTGGTCACGTCGTCCTCGAGCTCAAAGGCGGCACCAGTCTGCGGACCCTTGACGATGGACAGAACGGGGGCGGTGATGCGCACGTTGGCCATGAGGTCGGGAACGGTGACGTCGCTTGAAGGCACGCGGAATACGCAGGTAGCGTCAGCAGTCTTATCATTGTGAGGCATATTGTTAACCATGTTGTCCATGACAACCCCTAACTTATCGCGGACGTGCCGCAAATAATGAACCGTACGTAATCATACCCCAACGAATCAGTCTTCGATTTCAGGGTTCAGAAAGTCGATGTCCTCGTCCTCGGGATGCGTGAGAGCCTGTTTAATGGCCGCTCCGCCCTTAATGGAGTAGATGACAGCCGTGAGCATGGAGAAGATCACGCCGCCGTACACAAAGAAGATGCCGAGGGGCACCGAGCTTCCGTTGAGGCCCGGGAAGGCCGCGAGGGTCGAAGGTAAAAGGTGCAGGCCGTCAACAACGGGGAACCCGAGCAGCATGAGCGAGAATCCGGTCATGAGCAGCGCTGTGGCAATCTTTCCGGGGAAGACGACATCGATGGGGCGACGGTGATAATGACGCACGATAAGCGTGCCGATGCCCAGATAGATGTCGCGGCCAATAATGAGCACGCAGACCCAGATGGGCAGCTCTCCGCGAACCACCAGTCCCAGCACGCCGGTGAACAGCAGCGCACGGTCGCAGATGGGATCCATGACCTTGCCGAGCCACGAGACCGTCTTAGTCATACGGGCGATCTGACCGTCCATCCAGTCGGTGGAGGCGGCAACGGCGTAGATAACGATGGCGATGATGCGGTTGTTGTCCGTCACAAACAGGTACAGGAAGACGAGCGTGAGGATCAGGCGCGTAAAGGTGATGAAATTGGAGATCGTAAAGATCTTATTCGACGGGTAATCGGAAGTGCCGATAAGCTCCTTTTTGATCTTCTTCTTGATGCCCACAGGACTCCCCCGCTGGTAAACGACAAAACTTTCGATACTATACCCGTTCTGGCGATGTCTATCCAGCGTAAGCATAGAGAGTCCAGACATATGGAGGATGCTACTGGGTTGTGCGGGATTCTGCATTTGTGTACATCAGCCTCCAAATATGACATTTTTCGGCATCTTTGATGGCTGATGTACACGTTTTGATTCGGTGATTACATCGATCGGGAAAGTTGTTGCCTTAAGCAAATTAATCATGATGTGCGGGTCGAGAAGGGTTGGCGCCAAAAGAACCCAACGGCCGTTACGGCTTCGTTAGAAACGCGCCCCACCATGGATGGTGAACCCGAAAGGTAAGGCGCGTGGGCACGGTGGCTCGGCCCGCGCGCCCGGAAGAGAAAGGATAAACCCATGGGTTATATGCTCGAGACACGTGGGCTCACCAAGCGCTTCGGCCGCGGCGACCAGGCGCAAGACGCCGTGGCCGACGTGAGCCTTCATATCCGCGAGGGCGAGGTGTACGGGCTGCTCGGTCCCAACGGCGCCGGCAAGTCGACAACGCTCAAGATGATCTGCGGGATGCTGCGGCCGACGGCCGGGGAGATTCTCTTTGCCGGGCACGCCTGGCGCCGCGAGGACCTCTACGCAATCGGCAGCCTCATCGAGGAGGCGCCGCTCTACCCCAACCTCACCGCGCGCGAGAACCTGCGCGTGCGCACCACGCTGCTGGGCCTTCCCGAGAGCCGCATAGATGAAGTGCTCGCCGCCGTGGACCTCGCGGACTCCGGGAAGAAGCGCGCCGGGCGCTTCTCGATGGGCATGCGGCAGCGCCTTGGGCTCGCGCTGGCGCTGATCGCCCGGCCACGCCTGCTCGTGCTCGACGAGCCTACCAACGGCCTCGACCCCATCGGCATCGAGGAGCTGCGCGACCAGATCCGCGGCTTCGCGGCGGCGGGTACGACGGTAATCGTCTCGAGCCACATCCTCTCCGAGGTGCAGCAGATGGCGGACACCATCGGCATCATCTGCGGGGGGCGCCTCGCCTACGAGGATGCGCTTCGTCCCGGGCAGGACCTCGAGGAACTCTTCATGAGCTTCTGCCGGGAAGGGCGACAAGCAAGCGGGGAGGTGGCGGCATGACGGGCGAGAAAGGCGGCCTGCTCGCGGCCCTGCGCGCCGAGGCCCTGAAGTCGCGCCACGCGGCACCGGTTCGCCTGGCCGTGCTCATGGCGCTTCCGATGCCGCTGCTCGGCGCGATGCCCTACCGGGGCGTGCAGATCTTCAGCGCGTGGAACTACTGGTACGCGCTCTTCCTGCCCGTGTGTCTCTCGCTCGTGGTGGCGTGCGTCGCGCGGGCGGACGCTCGCACGCGGATGCGGGGGCTTCTGGGCCTGGGCTTCCCGCTCGGGCGCGCCTGGTGGGCCAAGGCGCTCTGGTGCCTCGCGCTCAGCACGCTCTCGAACCTCGTGGTCTTCGGCATCTACCTCGCGGGATCGGCGTTCTCCTCGCAGGGCCTCACGGCCGCGGGCACGCTCACGATGCTCCTCTGCGCGCTCGTCAACACGGTGACCGCGGCGTGGATGATCCCCGCAGGGCTCTTCCTCACGGCGCGGCTCGGCATGCTCGCGGGCATCTTCTGCCCGCTCGCCGCGCAACTCGTAGGTGGGTTCGCCTGGTCGTTGGTGCCACTGCCGCAGCTCTTTCCGCCGTCGGCGAACATGGTCATCCCCACGAGCTTCATCCCCGTGCTGCCGAGCGGCGAGCCGCTCGCGGCGGACATGGCGCTCGGCGAGGCGCTCGCGTCGGACGGCATGCTCACACTGGCGGGCCTTGCGGTCTGCGCGCTCGCGTTCGCCGCGCTCACGGCGGCGGGCGCGGCCTGGTTCGCGCGCTCCGAGGAGAGGTGATGGCCATGACACGACTCTCCGACCCGATGCCGCGCATGACTCTCCCGCGGGCCCTGCTCTCCGAGGCCCTGCGCCTGGCGCGCTCCCCGCTCACGGCGGTGCACCTCGTCTGCGGCTTGGCAGCCGGTCTTGCCTGCGGCGAGTACTTCTCCGTAACCCGATGGGACCCGGCGCTGGGCGCGGACGCCTACGCCCAGTTCCTCGGCGCTCTCATGCCGCTCATGTCCGCCATCGTCTGCGGGCTCGCTGTGGACGAGGAGCGCGCTGCCGGGCGCCTCGCCAACCTCACGGCGGGCCCTGCGCCTCGGCCGCAACGCCGTCATCGGCGCCGGCGCGGCGGGGATGCTCCTCGCGTTCTTCTCGGTGGGCGGACTTGCGCACGGTCTCATGACCGGCGAGCTCACCGGTGCCCTGGCGACGCCCCTGAGCTGGGTGCCGCTCGCCTGGCCCGCGCGCTTGGGGTCGCTCGGGGTGGAGGCCTTCATCGACGCCGTACGCGCGGCGGGCCCACTCCTCACGACTGCGCTCGCTGGCCTCGTGCTCACCCTGGCAGCCGCCGCCGTCCTTCTCGCCTGGTTCTGCCGCTTCGAGGACGGGAGGGCAGATGCATAGGAAGCCGCTCGCCGCCGTGCTCGTCCCCCTCTCCGCAGCGTTTGTCCTGGGCGGGAATGCCCTGCTCGACGCCGGCTGGGGTTCGGCGCTGCGCTCGATCGCCGACTGCGTGCTGCCCAACCCTGAGATCGTCATGTTGGCGCCCGCGGCTGCGCGCAGGGCTCTGGACCGCTGAGCGCGGCGCTAGTACAATTCCGACGAGAGTTTCAGGAGGTCAACATGGCGAGGATACTGGCAGTGGATGATGAACGGGCGATCCTCGACGCGCTCGCGCGCGTCCTCGGCCGCGACGGCCATGAGGTCGTTAGGGCGGCGGACCCGACGGCGGTCCTGGGGATGGACCTCTCGCGCTTCGACCTCGTGCTCTGCGACGTCATGATGCCGGGGCTTGACGGCTTCGAGCTCGTGCGGCAGATCCGCCCGGACTTCGACGGGCCCATCGTCTTCCTGACCGCGCGCGTGGCCGAGGAGGATGCCGTGGCCGCCTACGGCCTGGGCGCCGACGACTACGTCCGCAAGCCCTTCGGGGCCGCGGAACTGCGCGCCAAGGTCGCGGCCCATCTACGCCGTGAGCGCCGGCCGCGCTCGCACGCCCTCTCCTTCGGGGAGGTGCGGATCGACCTCGGGGCGCGCGACCTCGCCGTGGGCGGCGAGACCGTGCCGCTCACGCCCACCGAGTACGCCATCTGCGAGTACCTCGCGCGCCACCCCGGGCAGGTCATGAGCCGCGCGCAGATACGCGAGGCGGTGCTCGGCTGGGAGAGCGACGCCGACGACGCGGCCATATCCATGCAGGTCAGTCGCGCCCGGAGGAAACTCTCCGAGGCCGGCGCCGATCCGATCGCGACCGTCTGGGGGATGGGGTACAAGTGGCAGCTCTGAAGATCGGGGCGCGAGGTCGCGGGGGCATGCCGCTCTCCTTCGTCATCGCGCGCTACTTCGCCTACGCGTTCGCGGCGGTCGCCACGGCGTGGCTCGCCTCGTTCATGGTGCTCTCCGTGTTGATCAGCGCGGGCTTCGTCTACGAGGCAAGCTGGGGGCCGGCCAATGCGCGCGAGGTCGCGGAGGGCCTGGCACGCGACGGCGTCTGCGGGCAGCAGGACGTGCCGACGGCCTACCGCTACCTCATCCTGAACAAGGACGGATACGTGCTGATGACAGACCTCGAGGGCACGCGGCTCGAGGACGCGACGGAAATGGCCCGTGCGGCACTCGCCGCGGATCCGGGCACAATGGAGATCGAGGGCGGGGGTTCGGGCCTCACCTACGCTGCGTTCCCGCTCAAGGGCGGCGGGGCCTGCGCACTCGTCAGCGAGTACCTGCCGCAGTGGGTCTCGCGCGACCTCGCCGGCCTGCTTCCCAACCCGCAGAACCTCATGCTCGTCGGCGCTACGGCGGGAAGCGCGCTCGCGCTCGCGCTCGTGGCGCGCCGCGCGAGCCGCGTGATCTCGCGCAAGATGGCGCCGCTCGCGGAGGCGGCGGGGCGCGTCGGCGCGGGGGAGCTCGACTTCGCGGTCGGCAGCACCAACGTGCGCGAGGTGAACGACGTCCTCGCCGCGATGGACGCCATGCGGGCCTCCCTCGCCGAGTCGCTCGAGGCTCGCTGGGCCGCGGAGCGGGGGCAGCGCGAGCAGATGGCGTCGCTCGCCCACGACCTCAAGACGCCGCTTACCGTGCTGCGCGCCAACGCCGACTTCGTGGCGGAGGAGCTGGAAGACGAGAAAGACGCCGACCTCGCGGCCGCCGCGCGCGACATAGCCGGCAGTGTCGAAAGGCTCGACGGCTACGTGTGCCTCCTCATCGAGGCCTCGCGCGGGTCCGGCGGGGCGGAGAGGGCCCCCATGCGGCCGGCCGAGCTCTGCGAGCAGGTCCTCGCCGAGGCCGCCCAGATCGCCCGGGCGCGAGGCGTGACGCTCGACGCGGCCACGGGCCCCGCTGTCGCGGGCGCGCCCGAGGCCCCGCTCGACCGAACCGCCCTGGCGCGAGCCGCCGCGAACCTCGTGGCCAACGCCGCCGAGCACGCACGCTCGCGCGTGGCTGTCTCCTGCGACGTCGCGGGCGGGCACCTCGTCATCGAGGTTGCCGACGACGGACCGGGCTTTTCTCCCGCCGCCCTCGAACGCGGCTGCGAGCGCCTCTTCACAGACGACTCCTCCCGCTCCTCGCGTGACGGAGGCCGCCACTACGGGCTCGGCCTCCACGTCGCCTCCGAGGCCGCGAGCGCCCACGGGGGCTCCGTCTCGCTCGCCAACGGCCCCTCGGGCGGTGCGGTGGCCACCATCGCGGTCCCCCTGTGCGGGATCTGACGATTTCCTCGATGTCTACCTCGACTGCGATATGTCGCTCGCCGAGGCCGCGACGAGATGGTGTTGCGTCTGCCCCGTTTGGTGCTTCTAGCTCAAATTTGATCTGATGTAAGGCCCGTGCAATCCTGCATGGGCCTTTCTTTTGGCAATTGCTCGACCGATTCGTGGCTTGAAACACAAATAATTGAGTTAAGGAGACATGGGGTCATACAGCGGCTCTCAGAGCGCCCGCCGCACTCCCCCGCCATTACCTCTGCGGCGTCCTCGTATGGAGCCCATCCTGCTCGGCGTTTCGTTGCAACCGCTCACTTGTCCACAGACCAAGTGAACTGCTGGAATAAATACAGCGACACGCTTGTTCGTTATAGTCGCTATATCTGTGTAAATCGCCGCGATAAATACAGCCTGTATTCGGCTGTATACCGGCTACGCGTATGTAGACTCATATCGCGTTAATAAATCGGCTCAAGCGTGTGCAAAACGCGCAAGTAGCCGCAAAAGGCGATTATCGCGCAGGTAGATTATTGGCACCCTGTTGCTTACTGAAAATTAAGCAATTGCTTAAAACAAAAAAGGTCAGGCACTAGGTGCCTGACCTGCAAACTTCTGGTCGGGACGACTGGATTCGAACCAGCGACCCCTTGACCCCCAGTCAAGTGCGCTACCAAGCTGCGCCACGTCCCGAAGCTTTTGTTTGTTGCTCTGCTCTCGCTCGCAACAGGGAGTATATTAACCCGAAACTTTAGACTTGTGCAAGAACTTTTTTACAAATTTTGAAGCAAGTCCAAAATTGTATCTGCGAGCTGGGGTTTTGTTAGCACGGGAAGTTCTTGTGTGCCCGTTTTGCTCACAATCCAAGCCTTGTTCGTGTCGGTTCCGAAGCCCGAATCGGCGCGTGAGACATCGTTGGCGATAATGGCATTGCAGCCTTTGCGTGCCAATTTGCGCTCGGCGTACTCAACGACGCTATCGGTCTCGGCCGCAAATCCGATCACGCATCGCTCACCCTTCTGACGCGAGAGCTCGGCCAAAATATCGACCGTCTCGACGAGCTCGATGCGATCCAAGCGTTCGTTAGACTTTTTGAGCTTATGGTCCGCAGGGGTGGCGGGGGTATAGTCGGCGACGGCGGCCGCGCAAATGGCAGCGTCGGCCGTCTGGAAGGCGTTTAACGCCGCCTGCAGCATCTCAGCGGCGGTCTGCACGCGCACGCACTCCACGCCGTGGGGAACGTCGAGCGATGTCGGTCCCAGTACGAGTGTGACGGCGGCGCCGCGGCGAGCAGCCTCCCCCGCCAGGGCGATGCCCATCTTGCCCGAAGAGCGGTTGCCAATAAAGCGCACGGGGTCGATCGGCTCGTGCGTAGGACCGGCGGTGATCACGATGCGCTTGCCCGCCAGGTCTTGCGGCACGGGGTTGAGCACCTCACAGACAGCCTCGACGATGTCCTCGGGCTCGCTCATGCGCCCCGTGTCCACGTCGCCGCAGGCAAGGTAGCCGCTGCCGGGTCCCACCACATGGACACCGTGCT
>DXZO01000056.1 GCA_019419625.1 Collinsella sp.
GCTCCTTTTGGGCCTGCTCGAACTTGAGCTTAAAGTCGTTGTCGGCGGCTTCCTCACCGGCGCGGATAGCGGCTTCCACCATCTCGTCCTCGGTCATCGTCGCCTCCTTGTTGGAATCCTCTACCTGGTTCTCGGCAGCCTCGGCGGCCTCGGCCTCGTTGGCCTCGGTATCGTCGACGGCCTCTACGGGAATCTTCACGTCCTTCTCCTCAGAGTCAACGGGGGCGGCGCCAGTGGCGGCCGCCTCCGTGCGAGCTTTACGGGCGGACATGATTACTTGTCCTCGTCGTCCACAACCTCGTAGTCGGCGTCGACAACGTCATCGTCGGCAGGCTGGGCACCGGCGGCACCGTCGGTCTGCTGCTGAGCGTCGGCGTAGACAACCTGAGCCAGCTCATAGGCCACGGACTGCAGGGACTCGCCAGCGGCCTTGATGGCCTCGACGTCAGAGCCCTCGAGCGCCTTCTTGGCGTCGGCGATAGCGGCCTCGGCCTTGGACTTCACGTCGGCGGAAACCTTGTCACCGAGCTCGTTGAGGGTCTGCTCGGTGGAGTAGCACAGGCTGTCGGTCTGGTTGCGGACCTCGACCTCTTCCTTCTGTTTCTTGTCCTCCTCGGCATGAGCCTCGGCGTCCTTGACCATACGATCGACTTCGTCGTCGGACAGAGCGGTGGAGCCGGAAATGGTGATCTGCTGCTCCTTGCCGGTGCCCTTGTCCTTAGCGGAGACCTTGACGATGCCGTTGGCGTCGATGTCGAAGGTGACCTCGATCTGCGGCACACCGCGGCGGGCAGCCGGGATACCGGTCAGCTGGAACTTACCGAGCGACTTGTTGTCGCGGGCAAGCTCGCGCTCGCCCTGGAGCACGTTGATCTCGACGCTGGTCTGGTTGTCGGCAGCGGTGGAGTAGACCTCGGTCTTGGAGGTCGGGATCGTGGTGTTGCGGTCGATCATCTTGGTCATGATGCCGCCCATAGTCTCGACGCCCAGCGACAGCGGGGTAACGTCGAGCAGCAGGATGCCCTCGACGTCGCCGGTGAGCACGCCGCCCTGGACGGCAGCGCCGTCGGCAACGACCTCGTCGGGGTTCACGGACATGTTGGGCTGCTTGCCGGTCATGGTCTTGACGAGCTCCTGGACGGCGGGCATACGGGTGGAGCCGCCGACGAGGATGACCTCGGTCAGATCGGAGAGCTTGAGCTTAGCGTCGCGCAGGGCGTTGGTGACAGGCTGCTTGCAGCGCTCGAGCAGGTCGCGGGTGATCTTCTCGAACTCGGCGCGGGTCAGCGTGTAGTTGAGGTGCAGCGGGCCAGACTGGTTCATGGTGATGAACGGCAGGTTGATGGTGGACTGCTGGGCTGCGGAGAGCTCCTTCTTGGCGTTCTCGGCGGCCTCCTTCAGACGCTGCAGGGCCATGGGGTCCTGACGCAGGTCGACACCGTTCTCCTGCTGGAACTTATCGGCCATCCAGTCAATGACGCGCTGATCCCAGTCGTCGCCGCCCAGGTGGTTGTCGCCCGAGGTGGACAGAACCTCAAACACGCCGTCAGCGAGGTCGAGGATGGAGACGTCGAAGGTGCCGCCGCCCAGGTCGAAGACCAGAATGCGCTGGTCGGTGCCCTGCTTGTCCAGGCCATAGGCAAGAGCGGCAGCGGTCGGCTCGTTGACGATACGCTTGACGTTGAGGCCGGCGATCTTACCGGCGTCCTTGGTGGCCTGACGCTGGGCGTCGTTGAAGTAGGCCGGGACGGTGATGACGGCGTCGGTGACGGTCTCGCCCAGATACTTCTCGGCGTCGGCCTTCATCTTTGCGAGCGTCATGGCGCTCACCTGCTCGGCGGTGTAATCCTTGCCCTCGATATCGACGACGGCACGGCCACCCTGGCCCTCCTTGACCTCATACGGCACGGTCTTGATCTCGGAGGTGCACTCGGAGTACTTGCGGCCCATGAAGCGCTTGATGGAAAACACGGTGTTCTTGGGGTTGGTGACAGCCTGGTTCTTAGCGGCCTTACCCACGACGCGGTCGCCGTCAGCACGGAAGCCCACGACAGACGGGGTGGTGCGGTCGCCCTCGGCGTTCACGATAATGGTCGGAGAACCGCCCTCGAGGACGGCCATAGCGGAGTTAGTAGTACCAAGGTCGATACCAAGAATCTTACTCATTAGAAATTCCCTCTCTCTTTTGCGTTCGCGCCGCCTCGACGGTCTGTCGTGTGGCGCTTCGGCTTGTCTTTCAGGATGTAGTGTATCCCCTTATGGGCCGGAATATACAAAATCTAAGTCAATTCATATAAGATTTCTTATCTCTGAGAGTTTAGGTTCTCAAATGCGCAGGTAGATGCACTGTTTGAGTTCTCGGCAGATCTATTGAGATCTATGTAGAGTTGACTGAGGTTTGGGTCCGAAGGTGTCTGGGGCTGCCTTGCGGAAAGGGTATCCCGGTCTGAGCGCGAATTCTGGGACACAGTTTCCGCTGGGCGGTCCAACCGGAAACTGTATCCCGTTTTTCGGCCAAATAACGGGATGCCCTTTCCGCAGGCGCGCTCAATAGCTCAATATTTCAAGTCACCTTTAGCTAACATTTGCGCAGCTCAGCGGCCCCACCTGCGCGTTTTTTAGTAAACCTTGGCATACTCGGCGAACGGTATGAAGATGCCGGCCAGAGGGTATTGCAAACGGTCGCTCCCGTGGTATGTTTTTGCCCGAATCAAACCGACGCGCATCGCCTGTAGCGTCGGTCAACAGAGAGGAAACTACCATGGCTCATCCCGTAATTGATGCCGACGAGTGCATCGCTTGTGGCGTTTGCGTCGACTCCTGCCCCGCTGGCGTTCTGGAGCTCCAGGACGTCGCCACCGTCGCTGACGAGGACTCCTGCGTCGCCTGTGGCGCTTGCCAGGACGCTTGCCCCGCTGGAGCGATCACCGAGATCGTCGAGGAGTAACAACTCCCGCACTTGCACACTCAAAAGTACACCGTGCACAAAAAAGGAGGCCTCCGCATCGCCGCGGAGGCCTCCTTTTTTTGTGCGGATAACCAATTAGGCACCGTCGCAGGTTGAGCTCACGTCAGCGAAAACGTCCCTAAGCGAGCAAGGTGACGTGAAAGAGGAGGGAAGCGTACTTTGGTACGCGACCGACGATTGAACGTCAGATTGCCGCTTAGGGACGTTTGCAGCATCGGCTACGACAGATCGTCCTCGTAGGGCATCAGGTCTGCCAAGTAGCCTTTCTCTTTGAGCATCGCCTCGATCTCGTCGAGGGTCTGCTCGTCTTCCGCGGCGATGCGATGGAAGTGGTAGCCGCTCGTCACCGTTAGTAGTGGAAAGCTCTTGCCGCTCTCGATATCGTGCAGGTAGCGCTCAACATCGCGACGATTGCGAATGTCCAGGTCGGCCGTGATCTTACCGTACACGCGGTGATTGACGATCACGTTGAGCACGGCGCCGCCGGCGTCGACGATACTCGTGAGCTCATCGCCTGCCTGCTCCACGCTGTGGCGAACCTTGACCAAGCGCGTGGGCACGGCGGGGCTGCTGGGGGCCTCCTGCAGCACGTAGCCGCGGTTGGTTGCCACGACATCGTGCCCATCGGCGCGCAACAGGGCAATATCCTGAACCACGACCTGGCGGCTCACGCCAACCTCGCGGGCAAGTGCGCTGCCCGAAACGGGCTCCCTGGCTCCCTCGAGCACGCCCATGATGGCACGACGGCGCTCGCGGGCGTTCATTATTTACCGTCCAGCAGACGCAGGTGCTTAAGCGAGAGGTCGAGGATCGGGGCGGAGTGTGTCAGCGCGCCCGAGCTAATAAAGTCGACGCCCAGATCGGCCAGGGCGCGAATATTGCTGGCGTCCACATTGCCCGAACACTCAGTCTTGGCGCGACCGGCGATAAGCTCGATAGCGGCGGCCATGTCGTCGTGGGTCATGTTGTCGAACATGATGATGTCGGCGCCGGCTTCCACGGCCTCGCGCACCATGTCCAGGTTCTCGCACTCGATCTCGACCGTCGTGGTAAACGACGCGTGGGCGCGCGCCATCTCGATCGCGCGCGTCACGCCACCGGCAGCATCGATGTGGTTGTCCTTGAGCATGACGGCTGTCGACAGGTTGTAGCGATGGTTGCTGCCGCCGCCGATCTCGACCGCGGCCTTCTCGAAAACGCGCATGCCCGGCGTGGTCTTGCGTGTGTCGACAAGCACGGTCTTGGTACCCTCGAGCGCCGCTGCCATTCTGTGCGTATAGGTAGCGATACCGCTCATGCGCTGCAGGTAGTTGAGCGCCACGCGCTCGCCCGAAAGCAGCACGCGCGCATCGCCGCGCACCTGGCCCACGTGGTCGCCGGCGTGCACCTCGTCACCGTCGGCAACATCAAACAGCACCGAGCTCTGCGAATCCAGCAGCTCAAAGGTGCGGGCAAACACATCCAAGCCGGCGATGATACCGTCGGCCTTGGCGATAAGCTCAACGGTAGCGGGACGCGCCGTGGGGCACACGCTCGCCGTGCTCACGTCCTCAAACGTGATGTCCTCGCGCAGGGCCTGCAAAATCAGATCATCGACGACGAGCTTCATGGTGATGGGATTCATGGTCTACTCCTCCACGGCCTGCGTGCCGGCGGCACGGGCCAAATCATCGATTGCCAGGGTGTCGGCGCTCAGGGCGCGATGACGCCCGTCGAGCGCGGGCTCGCCCGCCTGCTCCACGGCGAGCGACTCGCCGGTGCACATGCACCAGGCGGCACGGCGGCCCCAAACCAGGGACTCGAGCAGGCTGTTGGAAGCCAGGCGATTCTTGCCGTGCACGCCGTTGCAGGCTGTCTCACCGGCTGCGTAGAGCTCGGGCATCGAGGTGCGGCCGTCCTTGTCGACCCACACGCCGCCCATAAAGTAGTGCTGCGTAGGCGTAACGGGAATGGGCTCATCCAGGATGTCGCGACCGTCCTCCAGGCAGCGTGCGCGAATGTTGGCAAAGTGCCCGGTCACTACATCGCGCTCGACGGGGGCAAAGCTCAGCCACTCGTGCTCGGTACCGTCCTGCTTCATCTGCTCGCGAATAGCGGCGGCGACCACATCGCGCGGCTGAAGCTCGTCGGTAAAGCGCTCACCGGCGGCATTGAGCAGAATCGCGCCCTCGCCGCGGCAGCTCTCGCTGATCAGGAACGTGCGGCCTGGCTGCGGCGAGAACAGGCCCGTGGGGTGAATCTGCACGTAGTCCAGGTGCTCCATCTTAATGCCATGCTCCTGAGCGATGTAGCAGGCATCGCCCGTAAGCTGCGGATAGTTGGTCGAGTGGTCGTATACGCCGCCGATGCCGCCCGTTGCCCACAGCGTGTGACGGGCATGGATCTTAAACGGCTCGCCGGCATGCGCGCCCTCGGCGGCATTTACCAGCTCGTCGGCGGGACGAACCGAGTTGTCCTCGTCCACGGGAACGGCAACGACACCGGCACACACCGTGGCGCCGTCACGCTCGCCCGTCAGGATGTCGGTCATGGCCACGTGCTCCAAAATCTGCACGTTATCCAGTTTGCGAACGGCCTGAAGCAGCTTGGTCGTGATCTCCTTGCCCGTAATGTCGGCATGGAAGGCAATGCGGGGGCGGCTGTGCGCGCCCTCGCGGGTAAAGTCGAGGCTGCCGTCGGCTTTGCGCTCAAAGTCCACGCCCATGGCCAGCAGGTCGTTGATGACCGAACGGCTCGAGCGAATCATGATGTCGACGCTCTCGCGGCGGTTCTCGTAGTGGCCGGCGTGCATGGTGTCCTCAAAGAAGGCATCGTAGTCCGAGCCCTCGGGCAGCACGCAAATGCCGCCCTGCGCGAGCATCGAATCGCACTCGTCGACAGCGCCCTTGGAGAGCATGATCACGCGCAAGCTCGTCGGCAGGTTGAGAGCCGCATACAGGCCCGCTACACCGCAGCCGGCAATAACGACGTCGCACTCCATATCGGGGTATTGCTTGGTTTCCACAGGAATCCTCTCCCTTGAATGTGACATAAGGGACCGTCCCTCATGCCGCATTGTTCTAGCGCGCTGCGTACTCGAGCATGCGGTCGAGCGTGAGCTTGGCCTGATCGGCGGCCTCGTCCGACACGCCAATCCGCACCTCGCCCTCGCCCGTCTCCAGGCATCGCACGAGCTTTTCGAGCGTGATGAGATCCATGTTGACGCAGGTGGGCTGCACCGCGGGGAAGTAGAACTTCTTGCCGGTGCCCCGGCAGCGGCGCTCGAGCTCGTAAAGTACGCCGCGGACCGTCACGATAATGAACTCGCTCGCGTCGGACTCCTCGGCATACTTGATGATGCCGGCGGTGGAGCCGATGTAGTCGGCCTCGGCCAGGACGTCAGCCTTGCACTCAGGATGCGCCAGCACGAGCGCGTCGGGGTGGGCCTCCGTCGCGTCGACGATCTGTTCGACGGTGATGATGTGATGGCGCGGGCAGTAGCCGTTGTTGAGAATGACGTGCTTTTGCGGCACCTGCTCGGCTACGAAGCGGCCGAGGTTTTGGTCGGGAATGAACAGGATATGCTGCTGCGGTAGCTTGGACACGATCTTGACGGCGTTGGAGCTGGTGACGCACACGTCGCTCCAGCTCTTGATCTCGACCGTGGAGTTGACGTAGCAGACCACGGCCAGGTCGTCGCCGTACTCGGCGCGCGCCGCGTCGACCGTCTCGCGCTTGACCATATGAGCCATGGGGCAGTCCGCGCCCGGCTCGGGCAGCAGCACGGTCTTGGTGGGATTGAGCAGCTTAGCGCTCTCGCCCATAAACTCCACGCCGCACAGCACAATGGTCTGCTGCGGCAGGCTCTTGGCAAGCTTTGCCAGATAGAAGCTATCACCGACGTAATCGGCCACAGCCTGGACCTCGGGCGCCACGTAATAGTGTGCCAGGATCACCGCGTCACGTTGGGTTTTAAGTTGCTGAATGGCCTCGACGAGCTCTGCGGGCACCAATGCCGCGCGCTCCGTTGCCGTCGTTGCCGATGCCAGGCCGGCCGCAATGTCGCGTGCAAGCTCCGATGCATCCATGTTCGCGCTCTGTGCCATCAAGGCCCCTCTCTTTTGGCGAATCTTGGGGCTTTAGTATGACACCTAGGTTTACAGCTGACAAGACAGCTGTAAACCTAGGTGTAAAGTTGAAATAAAGATTCAATCATGCGGCAGGTCCATTTTCGAACTGGCAAGCTGAGGATAGCCGAGCTCTCGATAGCGCAGGAGGCATCTTTCGCCACCGCAATACCGCTCGGCGCGAGTTGCGCACCATGAGGCACGAACGGGCGCTCCCCCGCGAGCGGCACGCGCCCAATGTGGCAAAATCGAACTACTAAGGGGGCCCGAATGCTCAAGATTATTGCCTGCGACGATGACGTCGCTTTTCTAGATAGACTGCACCGGATGATCGACCGTTGGTCGATCGAGACGGGCACGGCGGTCGATGTTGCGCTCGTCACGCGCGGCGAGGACCTGCTGGCGCGCCATGCCGCGTCGCGCGCCGACATCATCCTGCTCGACATGATCATGCCGCTCGTCAACGGCATGGACACCGCACGCGAATTGCGCCAGGCCGACACCGCCGTGCGCCTGGTGTTCCTTACCTCGTCGCCCGAGTTTGCACTGGAGTCCTACGAGGTCCGCGCCTTCGACTATCTGCTCAAGCCCGTGACTTACGAACGCCTGGCGCAGTTACTCGACGAACTTTCGAGCATGCGCCCGGCGGCAACCGACGAGCTCGTGATCAAAACGTCCTTTGGCTACCACGCCCTGCGCCTGTCCGACATCGAATATGCCGAGGCGCGCAACAAGCACGTGGTCTTCCACCTGCGCGACGGACGCGATATCGAGGCACTCGAGTCGTTCCGCAGCGTCGAGGACCGTTTGGCGCAAAATGCCACCTTCTTTAAATGCCACCGTAGTTACCAGGTCAACTTGCGCAATATCGACCACTTCGATCGCACGGACATCGTCATGCGCTCCGGCGCGTGCATTCCGCTTTCGCGCAGCTGCAAGCAGGGGTTCCAAGACGCCTACTTTGCGGTGCGCTTTGAGGGCGGGAGGCGCTGATGATCTCCTCGGTCGAAATGGTCCTTTGGGCAATCCACCACGCCACGACGCTACTCTTTGGCGTCTTTGCCTCGGCGGCGCTGTGCGGTGTCGAAATCAATCGACGCCATGCACTCGAGTTGGTGGGGGTCGGAGCCGCAACCGGCGCTGCCTTTTCGATCGCCAATGTCGTTGGCGGAGAGCTTTTTGCCCGTCAGGTCTATCCGCTCGTCGTGCACTTGCCGCTTACCGTCTACCTATGCGCGCGCTACCACTTGAGTCCGCTGCTCGCGGCGTTGGGCGTCACCAGCGCCTATCTGAGCTGCCAGTTCAGCAATTGGATGGGCATCGCCGCATTTGCCGCAACCGATTCTCAGATCGCGTACTATCTGGCACGCATCGCTACCACGCTCGGCGTCTTTGCCGTCCTGCTGCATTGGGCCGGCGACATTGGACCCCGCCTGGCGATTAAAAGCCCCACCGAGCTGGGCATCCTTTTAATCCTGCCGCTCGTCTATTACGTCTTTGACTACGCCACCAACGTCTACACCACGCTGTTCCACTCGGGCTCGGTGGTGACGGTTGAGTTTTTGGCATTTGCGCTCTGTGCCTTCTATCTTATGTTTCTTGCCGTTTACCTGCGCGAATACGAAGAAAAGGAAACCGCCGAGCGAGAACGTTGGATGCTCGAAACCCGCGACAGCGCCGCCATCAAAGAGCTCGAGGCTTGGCGTCAATCTGGGCGCGAGCTGTCGATTCTTCGCCACGATATGCGCCACTTCCTACGCGGCCTGGCCACTTTAATTGAGGAGGGCCACACCGACGAGGCACTCGAACGCATCGACGAACTCTGCGAAGCCGGCGACCGCACCGCCGTACGCCGCTTCTGCGCCAACGAGACCGTAAACATTGCGCTTTCGTCATTTAACTCGGATGTCAATAGAAACGGCATTACCGCCAACTTGCGCGCCGCCGTACCCGAAACCATCCACGTAGGTGACGCCGACCTGTTTAGCGTGCTCTCCAATGCCTTGGAAAACGCCATTGCCGCGGCGAGCGCCGCACCCGAGGGCAAGCGCTTTGTCGATCTTGACCTGCGGTTTGAGGACGGCCAGCTGTTGCTGTTAGTTTCCAACACGTTTGACCGCGCGCCACGTATGGTCGACAGCATGCCCGTGACCCAGCATGCGGGCCACGGCTTTGGCACCAAGAGCATCAAACTTGCCGTCGAACGCATGAACGGCAACTGCCAGTTCCGCATTAACGGCGATCGGTTTGAGCTGCGCGCCGTGATGTAGAAGCGCGGCGCCGATCTTACGGCGTGCCTTGCCCGCCAGGCAATCGCTCGCCGGCGCCAATCCGCTACAGCGGAGCGGCCGCCGGGGTCAGCTGCTTGATGTAGGCCCACATGCGCTGCTTGGCCGCTTTGTCGGTCAGCGCCGCCTCAAAGCCATCGAGCGCGAGCACGCGGCGACCCTGCACATGGGCGACCAGGCCGGGCTTGAGCATGGCGGTGTCGAAGTCATCAATCGCCACGAGCATATCGGCGTAGGTTTCGCGCATGACATCGGCCGCGCTGTTATCGAGCAACAGCACCGCCTCGGGATCCAGAGCCTCCAGTGCCTCGCGGAACAGGTCGCACGGCAGGGCGTGGCCCACCATCACAGCTCCGTCGCCCGCGCCGGCAACACTCGCCAGCACACAAAAATCTTCGGGCGCGTAACCGATTGCCCCGAGCGCCTTGCGCAATGCGGCACCATCCGCGCCGGCGGCAAGTTCGCCGCCCGAGCGCTCGGCATCATCCAAATCACCTTTGACCAGCACGATCGGCGAGCACGCGTTGCCCGCGATGCGCACACCACGGCCCACAAGCGATGCGAGCTCCTGCTCGGCGGCCTGGGCGATAGCTTCTTTTTTCTGGCTTTGTGACGTGGACATGTGCTCCCCAATCGTTTGCGTGCCCACCATTATATAAAAGAGCTGCCCGCGAGTGGTTGCTTTGCGGGCGGCTGGGTATAAGCACGGTCGTACTGAGTTTTACGCGGCCAAGCCGCGTCGCATTTTGGAGGTCACCATGGCTGACATTAAGCAGATTACCCCCGAGAACTTCGATTCCGTCGTTAACGACAGCCTTCCCGTGCTGGTTGATTTTTGGGCGCCCTGGTGCGGGCCCTGCCGATCGCTCTCGCCCATCGTGGACGAGGTAGCCGACGAGCTGGCCGGCAAGCTTGCCGTTGCCAAATGCAACGTCGACGACAACCAGGACCTAGCCATGAAGTATGGCGTCATGAGCATCCCCACGCTGATTGTGTTTAAGAACGGCGAGGAGATCGACCGCTCGGTCGGCGCTCTGCCCAAGGCGAGGCTGCAGGCGCTGCTGGAGAAGCATCTGTAATACGCTTGTTACTTACCCGCCGTCCATGAGCGGTTTCGCACCGCTCGCCGGAGTGCCAAACGCAAGGCACGCGACCACGGATAGTATGGTAGACACAAACAGCCCCCAGTGAACGGGTGCGGGTCAGACGGACTCGCACCCGTTTTCTTATGCGGCGGCGCCCAAGGCGGGCGTAGTAGAATCTGAACCACCATATCGCCCCGTACAAAAGGAGACTCCCCATGCATGACGTCGGAATGAACATGAGCCAGCTTGCCATGAGCGTCAAGCAGGTCGACGACACCATTGAGCTCGCTCACGAGTGGAGCCATCAGCTGCTGCATGCGACCGAGAATTTTGACATGGAGCGCATCGGCGCCAAGCTCGAGGCAGCCATGGCCGCGCTGCACGAGGCCCACGACGCACTCGAGGGCTACGAAGAGGCCATCGAGGCCGACCACAACTCCGTCGGCTCCGTGAAGCTGGTGTAACGTGGCCGAACACGAGCACGGCTGCGGGTACGAGCACGAGCATCCGCACGGGGCGGACGGTGACGCGGGTTGCCACTGTAGTGGTTCCGGCTCCGAGCTGGTCCGTTTTTCGGTTACCGCACCGGACGACCTGCTGCGCCGTTTTGACGAACAGATTGCGCGCCGCGGCGACGTGGCCAACCGCTCCGAGGCCGTGCGCGACCTGATTCGCGCCTCGATCGCCAAGGAGCAGATGCGCACGCCCGATGAGCATGTTATCGGGTCGCTCACCATGATCTACGACCACCATACCGGCGACCTGACGCGCCGTCTGGACGAAGTGCAGCACGACTACACCGACGAGATCGTATCGACCATGCACGTGCATCTGGATCACCACAACTGCTTGGAGATTCTGGCGCTCAAGGGTCGCGGCGAGCGCGTCTACGAACTAGCCGACCGTCTGCTGGGCCTGCGCGGCGTTAAGCACGGCGAGCTCACGTGTGCCGCCACCAAGCAGAGCCTGGGGCTGTAGCGCACCTGTCCCTATTTGGTCGGTTTTGATGAGGGGTGTCGCATGCGACATGTGCATATTCATGTAACGGGCATTGTGCAGGGCGTTGGCATGCGGCCGTTTGTGTATCGCGAGGCCATGGCGCATGGCATTTGCGGATGGGTGCTCAACGCGGGCGACGGCGTGCATATCGAGGCGCACGCCCGTGCCGAGGCGGTTGACGGATTTGTCGCTGCTCTTTCTGAGCATGCGCCCGCGGCGGCTCGCGTTGAGCGAGTCGATATTGCGGATTTGAAGCCTGGCGGCTGGAGCGCTGCCGATGAGCAGGGCTTTCGTATTGTGGCATCGCAGGACCAGACCGCGCACACGACGCTCGTCTCGCCCGATATCGCCACCTGCGATGATTGTCTGCGCGAGTTGTTCAACCCCGCCGATCGGCGCTATCACTACCCCTTTATCAACTGCACTAACTGCGGCCCACGCTTTACCATCATCCGATCGCTGCCTTATGACCGAGCGGCCACGTCGATGGATTGTTTTCCCATGTGTCCCAAGTGCGCCGCGGAGTATGCCGACCCACTCGACCGGCGTTTTCACGCGCAGCCCGATGCCTGCTTTGATTGCGGGCCGCATATCATGTGGCGCGAAGCGAGCGTGGGCGATGAGCCGGGCGAAGCCGCCGCGTTGCCGGCCGTCGGCACCACGCGCGAGACCAGCGACGCCATTATCGACCGCTGCGTTGAGCTGCTGGCCGTTGGTGGCATCGTCGCCATCAAGGGCCTGGGCGGATTCCATCTATCCTGTGACGCCTCCAACGAGCAGGCGGTAGCCGAGCTTCGCCGCCGTAAACGCCGCAGCAACAAGCCACTTGCCGTTATGGTGCGCAGCCTTGCCGACGTTGAACGCCTGTGCCATATCAGCGACGTTGAGCGCGACTTGCTGGCCGGCAGCATTCGCCCCATTGTGCTGCTGCGCCGACGTGCTGTTTGCGAGAGCGGCGATTCCCCCGACGCCCTCGCGCTCGCGCCGTCCGTCGCGCACGACCTTCCCGAGCTCGGTGTTATGCTCCCCTACACCCCGCTTCAGCATCTGTTGCTTGCCGCGGCAGAAGCCTGCGGTATGCACGCGCTCGTCATGACCAGCGGAAACCTGAGCGAAGAGCCCATCGAGACCGACGACGACCTTGCCTGGGAACACCTCGTTGCCGCCGGCATCGCCGATGCGTTGCTCGGCAACGACCGCGCGATCCTCTCGCGCTACGACGACTCTGTAGTGCGCGTGGTCGACGGCGCCGTTATGCCCGTGCGCCGCGCTCGCGGATATGCACCCCAGCCGCTGCCGTTGCCGGCGCTCGACGGCACTCCGTCCTGCGTGCTCGCCTGTGGGCCACAACAAAAGGCCACGATTGCGCTCACGCGTGAAGGGGCGAACGGCGAGGCAACCTGTTTTGTGTCGCAGCATATCGGCGATGTTGAAAACGGCGGGACCTTCGATGCCTGGAACGCCGCGCGCACGCGCTTGGAAGATCTCTTTGACTTGGCGCCCGCCGCCTTAGCCTGCGATGTACATCCCAGCTATCTATCGAGCCAGTGGGCGCGCGAGCAGGCGCGAAAATGCAATCTGCCGCTCGTCGAGGTGCAGCACCATCATGCGCATATCGCGAGCGTAATGGCCGAGGCTATCGCCGCGGGCCAGCTTACAACCGACGCGCGCGTCCTTGGCATCGCCTTTGACGGCACCGGCGCCGGTACCGATGGGACCATTTGGGGCGGCGAGTTTCTTGTTGCCAGCCTTGGCGGCTTTGAGCGCGCCGCGCATTTGCGCACCTGGGCGCTCCCAGGCGGGGCGGCCTCCGTGCGCGACGCCCGCCGCAACGCCTTTGCCCTGCTCAGCGAGCTCGGTCTGCTCGAGCACCCAGGCGCCGCTCGGCTTTTGGGCAGCCTCGACGAGCAAACGCGCAGCGTGACAGCCACCATGATCGAGCACGGCATCAACAGCCCGCGCACCAGCAGCATGGGGCGTCTCTTTGATGCCGCGGCAGCAATTCTGGGCATCTGCGACAAGGCAACCTACGAGGGCGAGCCTGCCATAGAACTCGAAGCCGCCGCCTGGCGCGCGTTCAGCAGTGAAAGTGCCTGCCCCACCGGCAATATGGCCAGCTTTTCCGTAACCGAATCATCCCGTCCGGACGACTTCCATGTTCTGAACTCCAGACCGCTTTTTGAGGCGCTTTTGGAGGGAATCAGGACCGGCGTGCCCGCCGGCAAGCTCGCGCTCGACTTCCATGTCTCCGTCGCGCGCTCCTCGGCACGCATCGCCAGCGATATCTGCGCGCGCGAGGGCATCGACACCGTCGCGCTCTCGGGCGGCGTGTTCATGAACCGACTTCTGCTTCAGCTCCTCACCCGCGAGCTCAAAAGCGCAGGCCTTACTGTCCTTGTCCCCCATACCGTACCCGTCAATGACGGCTGCATCGCCTACGGTCAGGCGGCGGTCGCAAGCGCTCGTCTTGCGCAGATTGCATCGCAGTAGCTCGCCCTCGAACGCCGCTGTGCCCAGCCGTCTCACAGGCGTAACGCGTTTGCCCGCAAACCCCGCGAGCGCTACCATCAACTGATGGATTATTGAGCGCCTATCCAGCGCAAAGCGTCTAAAAGGGGAACAATATGTGCCTTGCCGTTCCCGGTAAAGTAGTCAAACGCGACGACGACCTCAAGGCCACCGTCGACATGATGGGCATCGAGCGCCCCGTATCGCTACGACTCGTGCCGACGGCACAGGTTGGCGATTATATTCTCGTGCACGCCGGCTTTGGCATCCAGATCGTCGACGAGCAGGAAGCGCAGGAGACGCTCGACCTGGTCAACACCATGACCGAGCTGGCCGAAGAGGACCAGCTCGCCACCAACCCGGCCGAGGCATACTAGTGGCGGCCGAACAGCCGGCGCGCTCCGGTATCGACTTTTCGGCATTTCGCGATTCCAAGCTGGCCCGCGAGCTCATCGAACGCATCCATGAGCTCGTCGGCGACCGCATCATCAACCTTATGGAAGTCTGCGGCACGCACACCGTGAGCATCGGTCGCTATGGCTTTCGCTCCATTATGCCGGCCGGGCTCAAGCTGCTGAGCGGCCCGGGCTGCCCCGTTTGCGTTACCGCCAACCGCGACATCGACCACGCGATCGCGCTCGCCAACATAGACGGCGCCATCATCACCACCTTTGGCGACATGATGCGCGTGCCCGGATCGTCCACCTCGCTCGCCGCGCAAAAGGCGGCAGGGCGCGACATCCGCATCGTCTATTCCCCGCTCGACGCGCTCGACATCACCGAGCAAAACCCCGATCGTCCGGTCATTTTTATGGGCGTGGGCTTTGAGACTACGACGCCCGCCATCGCCGCCGCCATCTTGGAGGCCGAGGCGCGCGGGCTTTTGAACTTCTCGGTCTATTGCGCCCACAAGACCACGCCGCCGGCGTTGCGCGCCATCGCCAACGATCCCGAGACCGCCATCGACGGCTTTATCCTGCCGGGCCACGTCGCCACCATCACGGGCTTGGCGCCCTTTAGCTTTTTGGTCGACGAATTCAATACCCCGGGTGTGGTCACGGGATTTGAACCGGTCGATATCCTGCAAGGCATCTGCATGCTGGTCCAGATGGTTGTCGAGGACAGGCCCGCAATCGACAACGCCTACCGTCGCGGCGTCAATGCCGACGGCAATCCCGTGGCGCGCCAGCTGGTCGAGCAAGTGTTTGAGCCGTGCGACACCACGTGGCGCGGGCTGGGGCCGATTGCCAACTCGGGCCTTTCCATCCGCCCCGAGTTCTCGCGCTTTGATGCCCGTACCCGCTTTGAGGTGCCCGTCGAGGCGACGGTCGAGCCGCGTGGGTGCCGCTGCGGCGACGTGCTGCGCGGGGCCATTACGCCGAGCAGCTGCCCGCTCTTTGGCCGCACTTGCACGCCCGAGCACCCCGTCGGCCCGTGCATGGTGAGCTCCGAGGGCAGCTGCGCGGCGTACTACCGCTACCGCGACTATTAGGTTCCGCCGTTCTAACGAACGGCGGACCGGTCGACGCTGCGCGCCATTCAGGCGAGCGATTTGCCTTTCAATCGTCGGCTGCGGGCAAAAGCCCAGCAGCCTCCTCTTTCAAGGCAACTCACTCCGTCTGAATGGCGCTCGCTGGCTTTTACCTAACATCGATTCTGCCACACTCAGCTATTGCCGACCCCCCCCCACGATTGGAGTTTTCGATATGTCCCGTACTGCCACCGATAGCACCGTCCTGCTGGGCCACGGCTCTGGCGGTCAGATGATGAAACGCATCATCGATGAGGTCTTTTTGGATGCCTTTGGGTCGCCCGAGCTGCTCGAGGGCAACGATGCCGGCGTCGCCGCGCTGCCCACGAGCGGGCGCATCGCCATGTCGACCGACAGCTTTGTGGTGACGCCGCAGTTCTTCCCCGGCGGTAATATCGGCCGACTCGCCGTATGCGGAACCGTCAACGACGTCGCGACCTCGGGTGCCAACGTACGCTACCTATCGTGCGGCTTTATCCTCGAAGAGGGCTATCCCATGGATAAGCTGCGCCAGATTGTGCAAACGATGGCCGAGACGGCGCACGAGGCGGGCGTGGCGATCATCACCGGCGACACCAAAGTGGTCGAGCGCGGCGGGGCCGACGGCGTCTACATCAATACCGCCGGCGTGGGCGAAGTGCCCGTGGGCGTAGCGCTCAGCGGCGCCAACTGCCAGCCCGGCGATGTCATTCTGGTATCGGGTACGCTGGGCGACCACGGTATCGCCATCATGAGCCAACGCGAGGGCTTGGCGTTTTCGAGCACCATCGAAAGCGATGCCGCGCCGCTCAACCACCTGATTGCCGATGTGCTTGCCGCAGCACCCGAAACACGCTGCTTCCGCGACCCCACGCGCGGCGGCCTGGCGTCCACGCTCAATGAGTTTGCCCAGGCCAGCGGCGTTGCCATGGAGGTCGACGAGGATGCCGTGCCTGTGCGCCCCGACGTGCAGGCAGCCTGCGAGATGCTCGGCTATGACGTGCTGCAGGTAGCAAACGAGGGCAAGATGGTTGCCGTGGTGCCGGCCGAGCAGGCCGATGCCGCGCTGGCAGCCATGCGCGCCGCGCGCTACGGCGAGAATGCCGCTATTATCGGTCGCGTGCTGCCGCTTGCCGAGGACGCCCGCCCCGCCGTTCGCGTGCGCACCGGCTGGGGCTCGACCCGCATCCTCGACATGCTCGTAGGAGAGCAGCTGCCGAGGATTTGCTAACGACAAAGGCTCAGGGCTATTAAAGATATTCAGATTCCAAACCATGCCCGGCACGCATGCCCAGTATCATGGGGTGCGTTTTACAACTCAAGCGGCAGGAGCACCCATGGCAGCAGCTTTTTCCCATGTGATCTTTGATCTGGATGGCACCATCCTCAACACGCTCGAGGACCTGGCGGCCGCCAGCAACCATACCTGCGAGATGCACGGCTGGCCCACGTTTGCCGTAGACGAGTACCGCTACAAGGTGGGAAACGGCATGCTCAAGCTGGTCGAGCGCTTTATGCCCGCCGAGTATGCGGGCGACGGCCGTATGTTTGAGCAGACGCTTGCCGAGTTTAGGGCTTACTACGGCGAGCACAAGGAGGACCACACCGCACCGTACGCCGGCACGATCGAGCTGCTCGACTGCCTGCGCGCCGCGGGTGTGCAGCTTGCCGTGCTCACTAACAAGGACCACGTCTCGGCGGTTCCGCTTATCGAGAAATACTTTGGTTCCGAGCGCTTTGCGCTGGTGCAGGGCCGCGTCGATGCGTTTCCTCCCAAGCCCGAGGCGCCTGTTACGCTGCATGTGATGGAAGAGCTAGGTGCCGACCCGGCAACCACACTCTATGTGGGCGATTCCAATGTCGATGTTCTGACCGGTCACAACGCCGGCCTCAAGAGCGCCGGTGTCACCTGGGGCTTCCGTGGCCGCGCAGAGTTGGAAGCCACCGGCGCCGACTACGTGGTGGACACCCAGGAAGAGCTCGCGTCGCTGATTCTGGGCGAGTAGCGGGGCTGTCGCTCAACACGGCTGGATAGATTCTGTCGCGCGGAAAGCGCATCCCGTTTTGCCGCCCCAGAATGGGATGCGCTTTCCGGTTGAGCCTTGTCGGGGAAACGGCATCCCGTTTCAGAGCAATATTCCGGGTCGCACTTTCCACAACCCACCCCATCCGGAAACCGCGACCCGCTATTCGGCCAAATACCGGCTCGTATTTTCCCGAGCATTCGATGCAACGCTGGCGCAAGGAGTGTCCCCAACTGCCGGCAGAGACGATATGAGCAGGACATAAAAACATTGAGAGCCCCTGCTGCATGAAAGACCG
>DXZO01000057.1:0-9470 GCA_019419625.1 Collinsella sp.
TCCGCACATGTACGGATGAATGTGGGAGGTGTTCGGATAAAGTTGATAATCAAGGATTCCGTTTCTCCCGCCACAAATTACCCTCGGCATACTTGCGCGAACGATTGCTCGTGCTACACTTGCAAGTGCTGTTTCAGGGCGGGGTGGAATTCCCCACTGGCGGTAAATCGGGCGGTGCCAAAGGGGTGCCGCGGAGCAGGCGAGATGCCTGCGGCCGAGCCGATGAGTCCGCGACCCGTGTGTGCGTTGGTTCGCATGCCGGCTGAACTGGTGAGATTCCAGTACCAACGGTTAGAGTCCGGATGAAAGAGGCAGGTGATCTTATGTCTGAACAGTCGCAGCATATTCATTTTGAGAACACGAATAGGTGGAGCACCAAACAGCTCGTTACCATGGCGCTGATGTGCGCCTTGGGTGCCCTGTTTATGTATGTGCAGCTGCCCATCCTTCCCTCGGCGCCGTTTTTGACGTATGACCCGTCGCTGGTGCCGGCGATGGTGTGCGGATTTGCGTATGGCCCTGGTGCCGGCACTGCCGTTGCCGCTATGGCGATCGTCATCCATGCGCTCACCACGGGCGATTGGGTCGGTGCGCTTATGAACTTGGTTGCCACGCTGGGCTACATTCTGCCCGCGGCCATCGTCTACCAAAAGATGCATACCTATAAGGGTGCCGTGATTGGCCTGGTGCTCGGCGTTATTGCCGCTACGGTGCTTTCTATGGTCGCAAACCTTACCATTGGCGTTTGGTTCTGGTATGGCTCGGTCGACGTGATCGCCCCGCTCATGCTTCCCGCCGTGCTGCCGTTTAACCTCATCAAGACCGTTCTCAACTCGGTGTTGACGCTGGCGGTGTACAAGGCAGTCTCCAACCTCATCACGCCTAAAAAGGACCAGGTCAAAGGCCGCGCATGATTGAGTGTCGGGGCGTTTCCTTTAGCTATGACGGTGTCACACCGGCGCTCGATGGTATCGATCTGAACATCGAGGATGGCGAGTTTTTCTGCATCCTCGGCGGCAACGGGTCGGGCAAGTCGACGTTTGCCAAGCATTTGAACGCGCTGCTGCAGCCCGATGCGGGCACGGTGCGTATCAACGGCATGGACGCGTCCGATCCCGAGCTGGTCTACGACATCCGCTCGACTGCGGGCATGGTGTTCCAGAATCCCGACGACCAGCTGGTGGCGACGCTTGTCGAGGACGATGTTGCGTTTGGTCCCGAAAACTTAGGGGTCGAATCGGCCCAGATCGCGCAGCGCGTGCGCGAGGCGCTGAAGGCCGTGGGTCTGGTGGGCTTTGAGCGCCACGAGACCCATGCGCTTTCGGGCGGACAAAAGCAGCGTGTGGCGCTTGCCGGCGTGCTTGCCATGGAGCCGCGCGTGCTCATATTGGACGAGGCGTCCTCGATGCTCGATCCGCGCGGGCGCAAGGGCCTTATGAAGGCCTGTCACGCGCTGCACGAACGCGGCATGACCATCGTGATGATTACGCACTTTATGGAAGAGGCCGCTGAGGCCGATCGCGTTGCCGTCTTCCAAGCGGGCCGCGTTGCCATGCTGGGCACGCCCGAGGAAATCTTGACGCGGGCGGACGAACTCGCGCGGCTGAACCTGGATATGCCGGCATCGTGCTGTCTTGGCAGGGCGCTTCGCGCGAAGGACGTGCCCATTTGCGCACGGGTGCGCGAGGCGGATATGGTCGCCGATATAGCGCAGACTTATGCCGAGCGGAGTGGGACAGGCATCGCCGGGCGGCCTTTCGCATCCGATTCTCGTATTCCCGACAACGTCTCCTCTGCAATCGATGGCGCAGACGCGCTGGAGCCCGTCATCGAGATTTCGCACCTTTCGTATAGCTATTCGCTGAGCGCCCGCGAGCGCCGTCGCTGGCGCAAGCGCTCGGCCACTACGGACGCATCGAGTAAACAGGCTCTGTGGGGCAACGATCCAAACAGCCCCTGGGCGTTGCGCAATGTGTCGCTAACGGTGCGTCGTGGTGAGTTCCTGGGCCTTGCGGGCCATACCGGTTCGGGTAAGTCGACGCTGGTTCAGCATCTCAACGGCCTGATTCGTCCCCAGGAGGGATTCGTTCGCGCGCTGGGGCTCGATCTGTCAAACAAGAAAGACGCCGCCGCGGTTAAGGCCAAGGTCGGCGTGGTGTTTCAATATCCCGAGCGTCAGCTGTTTGCCGAAACCGTGACGCAGGACGTGGCGTTTGGCCCGCACAACCTTGGCTTGCCGCAAGATGAAGTCGACCGTCGCGTCGAGTCGTCGCTCTCGCGCGTGGGCCTCGACCTTTCCACGGTCGGCGACAAGAGTCCCTTCGAGCTTTCGGGCGGTCAGCAACGGCGCGTGGCATTCGCCGGCGTGCTCGCCATGGAGCCCGAAGTCCTGGTGCTCGATGAACCCATGGCGGGGCTCGATCCGGCTGCGCGCAGGGATTTCCTTGAGCTTATCGATCGACTTCACCGCGATGGCCTGACCGTTGTCATGGTTTCGCATAGTATGGATGACCTGGCCAATTGCTGCGACCGCATCGTCGTGATGAACGAAGGTGCGGTGTTTGCAGAGGGAACCCCCGCGCAGGTGTTTGCACATGCCGATGAGCTCAAGTCGATCGGCTTGGGCGTACCTGCTGCCCAGCGCATGGCGTTGGCGCTCGCGGAGGCGGGCGTGCCGCTGCGTTGCGGCGGGCTCTATACGGTTGAGTCGCTGGCAGACGAGTTGGTGGACCTGCTAATCGGTCGCTCGGACGGTCCTTCTAACGTCGCGGACATTGCTAAATCCAAGACGGTCGCGCGAGAGGAGGGCTGCTAATGGAGGCGTTTTCGTTTGGCAGCTACTATCCCGGCGATAGTGCAATCCACCGCCTGGACCCGCGAACTAAGTTGCTCTTGGGCTTTGTGTTTCTGATCACGACGCTCACGGTTGGCAGCTTCCGCGGACTGGTCCCGGTCGCAATTTTCGTCGTGCTGATCTATGCCGTGTCCCGGGTGCCGGCTCGTCGCGTTCTGTCGTCGATGGCGCCGCTGCTGGCAATCGTCGTCGTGGTCGCGGTGCTCAACTTGTTTACCGATCAGAGTGGGCGCATCCTGTGGCAGCTCGGCTTTCTGCAGATAAGCGAGGGTTCGCTGCATTCCGCCGCCTTTATGGCGTGCCGCCTGACCTTGATGATGGCCGGTATGAGCGCCATCACGCTCACCACACCGACGCTCGACCTCACCGCGGGCTTTGAGCGCCTGCTCGCGCCGTTTGCGCGTGTGGGGCTCCCTGCGCACGAGCTCGGCATGATCATGGGCATCGCGCTGCGCTTTATGCCGCAGTTTGCCACCGAGATGAAGCAGACGGCGGACGCGCAGGCAAGCCGCGGTGCACGCGTAACGGGTGGCCCGCTCGGCGGCGTGCGTATGCTCGGCAGTGTGGCGATTCCACTGTTCACGGGCGTGTTCCGTCATGCCGAGACGCTGTCTGCCGCCATGGATGCACGCTGCTATCACGGCGAGCAGGGCCGCACGCGTCTGCATGCGCTTGCATTTCGCCGCGGGGATGCGCTGGCTGCGGTGGTGACGATGCTGCTGTTTGCGTGTGTCATCGTCGTCAACCTTCAACTTGTTTAGGCGCGATTCGAGCGCAAGAAAGGGGTCCCTATGACCGACAACGACCGCACAGCTCAGCTTGAGCGCGCCTGCTCGTATCTCAGGCGCATTCCGGCGTGGTATCTGGCCACGACCGATGTGGCCGACGGGCATCAGCCTCGCGTGAGGCCGTTTTCGTTTGCCATGGTCGATGAAGGTAAGCTGTGGTTTTGCACGTCGCGCGACAAGGATGTGTGGGCGGAGCTGAGTGCGAATCCCAAGTTTGAGCTCTCGGGCTGGAAGCCGGGGGAATGCTGGATCGTATTGACCGGCGAAGCCGCACTTGAGGACGACGCAGTTGCGAGCGACAAGGTGCGTCAAGCGGGTTTTAAGCACATGGTGGGCATCGGCGAGGAACACGAGAGTGCCAACGACGGCCGCCTTGCTTTCTTTTCGGTCCGCAACATTGCCGCGCGCTTCTGTGATATCGACGGCAGCGAGGAGCGCCTGGAGCTCTAGCGCGTCTCAAATTAACTACCCGTTCCGAATTAGCTAGCGCCAGGAGGACACATGGACGGATTGAATACGGTGTTGGAGTATCTGACGTCGGTGCCGGCATGGTATTTGGCGACGAGCGTTGACGGACAGCCTCATGTGCGTCCGTTTTCGTTTGCGCAGATCCAGGACGGCAAGCTGTGGTTTGTAACAGCGCGCACCAAAGATGTGTGGCAAGAGCTGCTGCAAAACCAGCGCTTTGAGGCCACGAGTTGGTGGCCGGGCCATGGCTGGCTCATCTTGCGCGGGCGTGCCGGCTTGGATGACCGGGCTTTAGGCGAAATGCGCGAAGCTGGGTGGAAGCATCTAGAGCGCCTGGGCGAGCACTATGAGGGGCCTAACGACCCCACGCTCGTCTTCTTTAGCGTCGAGGATCCCGAGGCTTTTATCTGCAATCACGACGAATGGGTGCCGGTCGAGCTCTAGCCAGCTGGCTCATCCTAACAACTTGGTTTTCGCATGGGCGGGCCCCGTATTGCCCGGCGCCGTTAGGAGCGCCGGTCAATACGGGGCCCGCTCCATTTGTCAATTCCTTCAAGCGAATGTGTCGGGAATGTTTCAATGCATGAATATGCAAGCCATTTACGTATTAATGCATCTTTTGGTGCTAAAGTTTCAACCCACTTCATAACGACCGCTGCGAAATGCGCATCGGTGCATAAATCGCAGACAAGGAGTCTGATATGTCTTTGAAGGTTGGAATCGTCGGCGCGGCTGGATATGCCGGAGCCGAGCTCATTCGCCTCGTCCTCGGTCATCCCGAGTTTGAACTTGCTGCCATTACGTCCAACGCCGATGCCGGCCAGCCGTTGTCTGCGGTGTACCCGAGCTTCACCGGCGTAAGCGATCTTGTCTTTACGACGCATGATGCCCCCGAGCTCAAGAACTGCGACGCGGTCTTTTTGGCCGTGCCGCACACGGCTGCCATGGCACAGGTGCCCGCGCTGCTTGCATCGGGCGTCTCCTGCTTTGATCTTTCGGCCGACTACCGTCTGAACGACGCGTCCGTTTTTGAGGCTTGGTATGCCGCCGAGCATACGAGCCCCGAGCTGCTCAAGACCCGTGCCTTCGGTCTGCCCGAGCTGTTCTGCCAGGACTTGGAGACCGCCGCATCCGACCATGCCGACGGCAAACCCGTGCTGGTCGCCTGCGCCGGTTGCTATCCCACCGCAACGAGCCTTGCCGCCGCGCCCGCCGTGCGCGCGGGCTGGGTGGCCGAGAACGGTCCCGTGATTGTCGATGCCATTAGCGGCGTGACGGGCGCCGGTAAGTCCTGCAACGCCCGCACCCATTTTTGCAGCGCCGACGAGAACTTGGAGGCCTACGGCGTGGGCAAGCATCGCCACACGCCCGAGATTGAGCAAATCCTTGGCCTGACCGATCGCGTCGTCTTTACCCCGCACCTGGCACCGCTCAAGCGCGGTCTGCTCTCCACGGTGACGCTGCCGCTCGCGCCGCAGGCTCTCGACACGCTGGCTCTTGAGGATGTCGTCGACCATTACAAGCAGTTCTACGCCGGTCGCACCTTTGTGCGCGTGCTCGATGCCGGCCAGCAGCCCAAGACGGCTTCGGTCGTCGGCACCAACGCTGCCCAGATTGGCCTCGCGCTCAACAAGCGCGCGGGCGTGCTGGTGGCGACGGGCGCCATCGACAATCTGTGCAAGGGCGCTGCGGGCCAAGCAGTCCAGTGCGCCAATATCGTCTTTGGCTTTGACGAGCGACGAGGCTTGCCTACAGTGGCGTGCCCGGTGTAGCACATTCGATTGTTAACGATTTGGTAGTCGGGCATCGAATGGGGCGCCACTCTTAAGCTGGTCTCATGATCACGACTGGCATGGCGCACCAACCGATGTCCGTTTTTTTTGTTTGACATAAGGAGTCATAAAGACGATGGATACCGAGCTGTTTGATATCAAGATTCGCGCCGTCGAGGGTGGCGTTACGGCTGCGGCTGGTTTTAAAGCCGCAGGCATCCACGCTGGGTTCCGCAAGAATCCCGAGCGCCTGGATTACGCGCTCGTCGTGCCCGATAAACCCTGTCCCGGTGCCGGCGTGTTTACCGCCAATCGCTTTTGCGCGGCGCCCGTGCAGGTGAGCCGTGCCAACCTGGGCGGTGCCGACAAGGGCTACGGTATCATCGCCGGCGTTTCGGTCAACTCTGGCAATGCTAACGCCGCCACGGGTGAGACCGGCCTTGCATGCGCGCGCGAGACGTGCAGCATCGCATCGCAGGTCATCGGCTGCGAGCCCCAGCAGATTCTGGTTGCCTCCACGGGTGTGATTGGCCAGATTCTGCCGATCGACACGTTTGAGACCGCCATTCCTGCTGCCTACGAGGCACTCTCCGCCCACGGTGGCGCCGATGCCGCTCGCGCCATCATGACGACCGACACGCACTCCAAGGAGTACGCCGTATCCTACGTCAGTGAGGCTGCGGGTCATGCGGGCAATGTCTATACGGTAGGCGGAATGTGCAAGGGCTCGGGCATGATCATGCCCAACATGGCCACCATGATCGCAGTTATCACCACCGATGCCCCCGTCGAGCCTGCGGCACTTCATGCCCTGCTGCTCTCGACCGTCAAGCAGACCTTCAACAAGGTAACGGTCGATTCCGACACCTCGACCAACGACACCTGCATCATGCTTGCCTCCGGCGCCGCTGCCGCAGATGCCGAGCCTATCGTCGAGGGCTCCGATGCCTTTGACGAGTTGGCATTTGCCGTGCACGAGGTGTGCGAGAGCCTGGCGCGCAATATCGCCGCCGATGGTGAGGGCGCATCCAAGCTTGTTACGGTCAACGTTACCGGCGCCGCCAACGACGAGGAGGCCGATATCGCCGCCCGTGCCGTTGCCAACTCGCCGCTCGTTAAGACCTGCATCGCCGGCCACGACTGCAACTGGGGCCGCGTTGCTATGGCGCTTGGCAAGTGCGGTGTGAAGTTTAATCAGGAAGACGTTTCCATCGACATGATGGGCATGCCTGTCTGTCGCGATGGTCTGACTGTTCCCTTTGACGAGGACGAGGCTCTACGACGTTTTGAGGCGCCCGAGATCGTGATCTCGGCCGACCTGGGCGCGGGCGACGCGGCGACCACCGTGTGGACTTGCGACCTCACGCACGAGTACATCTCCATTAACGGCGACTACCGTTCCTAGATTCCAGGCACGCTGCGCATCTTGCCGCGATTGCGGACAGCGGAGCACGGCGCGATAACGATACGAAAGACGAGGCAGATTATGAAATTCGCACGCGATTGTCGTTCGAACGAATCCAACGAAGCAACCGCGCAGCTGCTGTTCGAAGCGCTGCCGTGGATTAAGAACCTGACCGGTAAGACGGTTGTTATCAAATATGGCGGAGCCGCCATGGTTGATGAGCAGCTGCGCCGCGACGTGATGAGCGACATCGTGCTGCTCAAGATCATCGGCATGCGCCCTGTTATCGTGCACGGTGGCGGCAAGGCCATCAACGAGGCGCTGAGCCACTACGACATCCCCGTCGAGTTTAAGAACGGCCAGCGCGTGACCACGCCGGCGACTATGGATATCGTGCGCGAGGTGCTGGGCGGCAAGGTTAACCAGGAGCTGGTTGCCGCCATCAACCACCACGGCAACCTGGCCGTGGGCGTGTCGGGCAGCGATGCTGGCACGCTCATCGCCGAGCCGCTCGACCCCGAGCTCGGTCGCGTGGGCAAAGTGACGCACGTTAACACCGACTATATCGAGCGCTTACTCGATAGCGAGTACATCCCCGTTATCGCTACCGTCGCGGCGGGGGAGGACGGCGGTTTCTTCAACATCAACGCCGATACCGCCGCCGGTGCCGTTGCGGCAGCGCTCCACGCGCACAAGGCGATCTTTTTGACCGACGTCGACGGCCTGTACAAGGACTTTAGCGATAAAGACTCACTCATCTCCAACCTAACACTCGACGAGGTTAACGAAATGCTCTACGGCGGCGAGGTCGATAAGGGCATGATTCCCAAGCTGCGCGCGGCCGTCGATGCGCTTGCCGGCGGCGTATTTCGCGCTCACATCATCAACGGCACCACGCCGCATTCGCTGCTGCTGGAGCTGCTGACCGATGCCGGCGTCGGCACCGTGATCCATTCCACCGAGACGGCTTACGAGTTCGATACGCATCCGCATCCGCTTTCGACGTTTGCTGCGCGTCTGACCGAGAACCTCGACGAGGTCGAGAAGCTTCAGACGGTCTAACTGACCCGCAGCCGCCCCATTTCTGCACCCATAGGCCTGCGCCGTCCGGCGCTCAACGAAAGGCATCCCATGTCACTTGCAGCTCAGCAATCGCTTGAATCCCATTACGTTATGCATACCTTTGGCCGCTCTCCGGTCGAGTTTGTCGAGGGTCACGGCATGAAGCTCACCGGCGACGATGGTCGTGAGTACCTCGACTTTCTTGCCGGCATCGGCGTGTGCAGCCTAGGTCATGGCGACCCGGCTGTGCTCTCGGCGCTCGAGGCACAGACCAAAAAGCTCATGCATGTCTCCAATTACTTCTACATCGAGCAGCGTGGACAGGTCGCGGCGCTGCTGTCCAAGCTTGCCAACGACGACTTAGATGGTGCACGCGTGCTTGCCGATGCCATTGCCGCCGGCGATGAGACCACGGCAGCTGCTCTTGGTGCCCCGGCTGCGGATGAGCAGGTTTGGGAGACCTTCTTTGCCAACTCCGGCGCCGAGGCCAACGAGGGCTCGATGAAGCTCGCGCGCCTGTACGCCAAGCGTGCCGGTAACGGCGGCAACACTATCGTGTGCATGCGCGGCGGCTTCCACGGCCGTACGCTCGAGACCATTGCCGCCACCATGCAGGATTGGCTGCAGGATAGTTTCCGCCCGCTGCCGGGTGGCTTTGTGGCCTGTACGCCCAACGATATCAATGAACTGCGTGCGATCTTTAAGCAGCTGGGGAGCGAAATATGTGCCGTGATGCTCGAGCCGATCCAGGGTGAGAGTGGCGTGCACCCCATGACCGAGGAGTTTATGGCGGCAGCGCGCGACCTGGCACACGAAGTGGGCGCCGTGCTTATAGCCGACGAGGTCCAGTGCGGCATCTTCCGCTCCGGCAAGCCGTTTGCATTCCAAACCTATGGCGTGGAACCCGACATCATGAGTCTTGCCAAGGGCATTGCTGATGGCGTGCCCATGGGTGCCGTCGTGGCAAAGAAGGAGATTGCCGACGTGTTTAAGCCGGGCGACCACGGCTCGACCTTTGGCGGTAGCTGCTTGGCCATCGCGGCGTGCGCCGCGACGCTCTCCGCGCTCGTGCGCGGCGATTATGCCGACCATGCTGCCAAGGTAGGCGCCTATATGGAGGC
>DXZO01000057.1:9480-16974 GCA_019419625.1 Collinsella sp.
CGCGGCTTGATGCTCGGCTGTGATTTGGATGATGCCGCGGGCGACGCGCATGATATTGTTGCCCGCGCGCTGGCCGCCGGTGCCGTGATTAACGCTACAGGTGCTCATACGCTGCGTTTCCTGCCGCCGCTCGTCTGCGAGGAATCCGACGTGGACAGTCTGATCGAGATCCTGTCGGACGTTTTGGCCTAACACAGCGAAATAACTTAACTTTGACCGGGTTCCGGACTGCGGACGTGCCCTATGTGGCATGATTCAGCGGTCTGGAGCCCGTTTTGCCTTAGATTTGCTAAGGCGGGGAGACCTGCTGGTCAAAAAACATCAAATATGAGTACTGTTACCAGCTGAATCTCATATGAAACCGACTATCTAGGATTAGTTAGACCACACATGTTCAGTTATGTTAATGGGGAAACAGCTAGCAAAGGCTTCAAATCGCTGATTCAGGGCTAGATTTACCCAGCGAAACCCAAAAATCGCTGCTACAAAATTAGTAACAGTACTCATTTTTGCCATTTTTTGGCCACGGCCTTTGTGACGGACGTGCTGGCGGGTTCGAATCCCTCTGCGCTGGGCCCAAAAAAGAAAGGCCCCCATAGCTGGGAGCCTATCAAATCAGTGGTGGGCGATGAGGGATGTCCGCGTGCGGCTGGCGCCGCCCGCGCCCCGCTTCGTCGCTCCGCTCCTCGCGTGCTGCGCTGGAAAACGCTTCGCGTTTCCTCAGCTCTGCACCCTTGCGGGTTCGAATCCCATGCGCTGGGCCCAAACAAAAACGGTCCCCTTGCGAGGACCGTTTCCAATTCAATGGTGGGCGATGAGGGATTCGAACCCCCAGCCTTGTGCGTGTAAAGCACCTGCGCTAACCGTTGCGCCAATCGCCCGTGCGGAGAGAGTATAGCAAAACAATCGCCTCATTCACCTCATATCCATTAAAGGTAACCGGCGCGTGTCGGCGCGGAGCTGATTCAGTTGAGATTGCCTGAACATTCCGCCCCTCTTTACGCCCTCGGGTATACTCAAAAGCTACTGATTCGATTTGATACCCAGCAACAGCAGAGGGGATAGTATATGTGCGGTTTTGTCGGTTTTGTCGGTGGGACGGATAACCAATCCGAGGTGCTCACCAAGATGATGGACCGCATTGTCCATCGCGGTCCCGACATGGGCGGCCAGTTTATCGACGGCCGCGTTGCCCTCGGCTTCCGCCGCCTGTCGATCCTCGACCTGACCGAGGCTGGCGCCCAACCTATGGCCAACGAGGACGGTAGCGTCGTCATTGTCTTCAACGGCGAGATCTACAACTTCCAAGAACTCCGTTCCGAGCTCGAGGCCAAGGGCTATAAGTTCCACTGCGGCGCCGACACCGAGAGCCTCCTGCACGGCTATGAGGAGTGGGGCGAGGCAGTACTTGATCGCTTGCGCGGTATGTACGCCTTCGTCATCTGGGACAAGAAGAAGAACAAGCTTTTTGGCGCCCGCGATATCTTTGGCATCAAGCCGCTCTACTACTATCCCATGGCCGATGCGGGCGACGGCGCTCCGGGCGTGCTCTTTGGATCCGAGATCAAGAGCTTCTTGGACTACCCGCACTTCCACAAGGCGGTCAACAAAAAGGCCCTGCGTCCGTACATGACGCTGCAGTATTCGGCAACTGAGGAGACCTTCTTCGAGGGTGTCTACAAGCTGCCGCCGGCGCATTACTTTACCGTAGACATCCCGACCGGCAAGATGAACATCGAGCGTTATTGGGATTGCGATTACTCCGCCGTCGAGAAACCGTTCGAGGAGTACGTCGACGAGCTGGATGAGGTTGTGCACGAGAGCGTCGAGGCCCATCGCATCGCCGACGTCAAGGTCGCGTCGTTCCTCTCCGGCGGCGTCGACTCCAGCTACATCGCCGCTTGCCTCATGCCCGACAAGACCTTCTCGGTGGGCTTCGATTACAAGAATTTCAACGAGACCAACTACGCCAAGGAACTTTCTGACAAGCTCGGCGTCGAGAATGTCCGCAAGATGATTACCGCCGACGAGTTCTTCGGTGCGCTCGAGGACATCCAGTATCACATGGACGAGCCGCAGTCCAACCTGTCTTCCGTGCCGCTGTGGTTCTTGGCCGAGATGGCCCGCAAGGACGTCACCGTCGTGCTTTCGGGCGAAGGCGCCGACGAGCTCTTTGGCGGCTACGCCTACTACGAGGACACGGTCCCAGTCCGCAAGTACAAAAAGATGGTGCCGCTGCCCATCCGTCGCGCGCTCGGTAACCTGGCGCTGCATATGCCGTACTTCAAGGGACATAACTTCCTGGTCAAGGGTGCCGAGATCCCCGAGAAGTCGTTCCTGGGACAGGCTCTGGTATGGCCGGAGCGCGAGGTCGACGACGTGCTCAAGCCCGAGTACAACACCGGCGATGGCGCCTTCGAGCTTGCCGCTCCCATCTATGCGCGCGTGAAGGGTCAGCCCGAGCTGGTCAAGAAGCAGTACCTGGACATGAACATGTGGCTTCCGGGCGACATTCTGCTCAAGGCCGACAAGATGTGCATGGCGCACTCGCTGGAGCTGCGCGTGCCCTTCCTGGACCGCAAAGTCATGGAGTTCGCCGAGCACATTCCCGACCGCTACCGCATCAACGAGAACGGCAACAAACAGGTACTCCGCCACGCTGCCAACAAGTCGCTGCCCGATGAGTGGGCCACCCGTCCCAAGGTGGGCTTCCCGGTGCCGATTGTCTACTGGCTGCGCGAGCAAAAGTGGTACGACTATGTCAAGGAGTACTTCACCGCGCCGTGGGCAAGCGAGTTCTTCGATACCGACGAGCTCATGCACCTGCTCGATCTGCACTTTGCGGGCAAGGGCGATTTCCAGCGCAAGATCTATACGCCGCTCGTGTTCCTGGTGTGGTACAAGCGCTTCTTTATCGACGAGGACCAGCCCGCTGTTCAGGCTGCCTAGCCTCGGCTTACGAACGCCTGCGCGTAACGGCTCCTCCGGGAGCCGTTTTTGCGTGGGTGCGTTTCAGTTACTATAAAAACCGTCCCTGCCAAATGGCTGAGAAAGGTGAAAGATGCACCATTCGGATTCCGCGACCGTGACCACGGTCGATACGCTTGCCAAGCTTCTCGATGTGTGCGGTAAGCTGCGCGCATCAGAGCAGGTTGACGAGCGTGCCGTGACCGGCTGCTCGTTTGATTCGCGCGCGGTCTCGGCAGGTGACGTGTTCTTTTGCAAAGGTGCTGCCTTTAAGCCCGCGTTTTTGAGCATGGCGCTCGATGCGGGCGCCGTCGCATTTGTGTGCGAGGAGTCGCTGGTCGAGTCTCTGGAGCCGCTGGCGCAGGAGAGCGGTGCTGCGATGCTGGTTGTTGATAGCGTTCGCACGGCCATGGCCCTGTTGCCGCCGGAGGTCTACGACCGTCCCGACCACGATGTCAAGATCGTGGGCATCACCGGTACCAAGGGAAAGACCACGGCCGCTTTTATGCTTCAGTCCATCATCAAGGCAGCGGGCGAGTCCTGCGGCATGATCGGCTCGGTGAGTACCGACGATGGCATCGAGTGCTACGAGAGCACCAATACTACGCCCGAGGCCCCCGAGGTCTGGCGCCATATCGCCAACTGCCGTGAGTCCGGTTGCCAGTCCATGGTCATGGAGGTCTCGAGCCAGGCGCTCAAGTACCAACGCGTCGAGAATCTGCCGTTTGACGTGGCGTGCTTCCTCAACATCGGGCGTGACCACATCTCGCCGATCGAACACCCCACGTTTGAGGATTATTTTGAGAGCAAACTCAGGATCTTTGACCAGGCAAAGACCGCCGTGGTGAATCTGGGCACCGAAGAGGTTGACCGTGTGCTGGAGGCAGCGTCGACGGCCGAGCGCTTGGTGACCGTTGGCGTCGAGCATCCCGAGGCAAGCCTGTGGGCAAGCGATGTCCGCGTGGTCGGCTTTAACATCGAGTTTAACCTGCATGGCCTGTGTGCCGACGAGTTCGAGGCGGGGGAGAAGATCCTGCTGGGTATCGCGGGAGACTTTAACGTGGAGAACGCGCTGGTCGCTATCGCCGCCGCGCGCGAGATTGGCATCGGAATCGATGCCATCAAGAAGGGCCTCTCCAAGCTGCGTGTGCCGGGCCGCATGGAGGTCGTGGAGTCGAAGGACGGCCGCGTGGTTTGCGTTGTTGACTACGCTCACAACCAACTTTCGTTCCGCTCGCTCTTTTCGTCGGTCAAGCGCGCGTTTCCCGCCAGTCCGGTCATTGCGCTGTTTGGTGCTGCTGGAGGTAAGGCGCAGGAGCGCCGTGAGCAGCTTCCGCGCGAGGCCGCACCATATTCTGATTTGCTGATCTTTACCAACGAGGATCCGGCTCACGAGGATCCGATGAAGGTCTGTCGCGAGCTTGCCGAGCATGTTCCCGACGATACCCCGAACAAGATCGTCCTCGATCGCGAGGCTGCTGTGCACGCGGCATTCAAGGCGGCGCGCGAGGAATACGTCAGCCCCGATGCGCCCACCATCGTCTTGCTGTTGGCAAAGGGCGACGAGGAGCTCATGCACGTGGGTGATGAGTTCGTACCCATCGAGAGCGATCTTTCGCTTGCCAATCGTTTAATCGATGTTACCCAGTTTGACTAATGAACTGGGATGAGGGCGGCGTCTCGAGCGCGCTACCGTTGCAAGCGCGTTTCCCCTCAAGCGAGGCGCGCCGCCTAAGACCAGAAGCCCCTTCTACGTAAACGGAGTAACCATGTCCCACAACACCCTGCCGACCGTCGCCGAGCTTTCGGGCGAGATGCGCGAGCGCTTGGCCAAGGTTAAGTACGTCTTTACCGACCTGGATGCTACGATGCTCGCACCCGGCTCGTGCGTGCTGCGCGACAACAACGGCAACCCCTCGACCAAGCTCGTCGAGGCTGTCGTGGCACTTGCCCGCGCTGGTATTCAGGTGGTTCCCACCTCGGGCCGCAACCGTACCATGATCCACGAGGACGCGCGCGTGCTCGGCCTCAACTCCTACATTGGTGAGATGGGCGGCCTGGTCATGTACGACCTCAAAGCCAACGATTGGGAGTATCTGACCGGCGACATGCCCTACGACCCATCTTGCGGTCTCACGCCGCACCAGGTGATCGAGCAGACCGGCGTGTGCGAGAAGATCCTCGCCCGCTGGCCGCACAAGATCGAGTATCACAACGACATGTCGACCGGCTACAAGTACCGCGAGGTCACCGTCGGCATGCGCGGCGACATTCCCGATGACGAGGCGCAGGCCATTCTCGACGAGGCCGGCTGCGGCCTGGTGTGGGCCTGTAACGGTCACCTGACGCATCTGTCCAAGCCGACGACGCTCGAGCTCGATCGCGTCGAGGACGGTCGTGCATTCAACATCAACCCCGCGGGCCTCAACAAAGGCGTCGCCATTGCGCGCTTCTGCGAGCACCTGGGGATCGAGCGCGAGGAGACGCTCGCGCTCGGCGATTCCGAGTCCGACTTCTACATGGCCGATCACGTGGGCACGTTCTGCCTGGTCGAGAATGGCCTGACGAGCGCCGGCGCGCCCGAGTTCCTGGCTGCTTGCGAGAACGCTTTCGTTACGCGCGGCAAAATTGTCGACGGTTGGGCGGCGACGGCAGAGCTGCTGGTCACGGCGCGTTCGTAGCGCGGCGTCGCCGCACTTGGATATGTCTTTTCGAGAGAGAATCTGGTGAGGTAATGTCCGATATCAAGAATCTGGCCGGGGACACGCGCCCTATTGGCGTATTCGACTCGGGTCTTGGTGGTCTGACGGTTGCGCGCGCCATCGCGACGGCGCTGCCGCACGAGTCCGTCTACTACTTCGGCGACACAAAACGCTGCCCCTACGGCACGCGCACCGAGGATGAGGTGCGCTCGTTTGCGTTGCAGGCGGGCCGTTGGCTGTCGAAGCACGACGTCAAGATTATGGTCATCGCCTGCAACACGGCGACCGCTGCGGCCTTGCGTCTGGCCCAGCAGGTGCTCGACGTTCCCGTCATCGGTGTGATCGCACCGGGCGCACGCGCGGCAATCAACAGCACTCGCACGCGCCGGGTGGGCGTGCTCGCCACCAACCTCACCATTCGCTCGGGCGCCTACACGCGCGCCATCCAGGACCTGGATGCCGGCGTCGATGTATACGGTTGTCCTGCCTCGAGCTTTGTCGAGGTTGTCGAACACGAGCTCGCCTCGGGTGCACATCTGCAGGAACAGTGGCTTGAGAACGAGGACATCTTCGATACGCCTGCCGTGCGTGCGCTGGTGGGTGCCACGGTTGAGCCGCTGCGCGACCACGGTATCGATACCGTGGTGCTCGGCTGTACGCATTTTCCGCTGTTGGTGGGACCTATCCGTCATGCGCTGGGGCCTGGGGTGCGCGTCGTGAGTTCCGCCGAGGAGACCACGCGCGAGCTGACCGATATCCTCACGCGCCGCGAGCAGCTGGCGGGCGACGCCGCCGAGCCGCAGCATCGTTTTGCCACGACGGCCGATAACATTGCCGAGTTTGCGGTGGCGGGCAGCTTTATCTTTGGTCAGCCGCTCAAGAGCATTGAGCATATCGATATCGATGAGCTGAAATAGATGTAAGGCCGCCGCCAAAGCCTTCGCCACATTTTTTGCCGAAAGGATCTTTCTATGGAGTACATGCAGGTCAACCGCGCCAACGGCCGCGCCGCCAACGAGTTGCGTCCCGTTAAGCTCACCCGTGGCGTCATGAAGCACGCCCACGGTTCGTGCCTGGCCGAGTTCGGCGACACGCGCGTGCTGTGCGCCGCCACTATCGAGGAGGGCGTGCCGGGCTGGCGAAAGGGAGCTAAGGCCGGCTGGGTGACCGCGGAATACGCCATGCTGCCGACGTCGACCGGCAAGCGCTGCAAGCGCGAGCACGCCAACCGCAAGGGCCGCTCCATGGAGATCGAGCGCCTCATTGGCCGCAGCCTGCGTACCGTCGTCAACATGAAGGCGCTCGGCGAGTACACCGTCACCGTCGACTGCGATGTGATTCAGGCCGATGGCGGCACGCGTACAGCGAGCATCACCGGCGCCTGGGTGGCGCTGCACGACGCCCTCGCCATGTGGGTCGAGGCGGGCAAGATCGAGCGCATCCCGCTTACCGGCCAGGTGGCTGCAATCTCCATGGGCGTTGTCGACGGCAATACGCTGCTTGACCTCGATTATTCCGAGGACAGCCATGCCGAAGTCGACATGAACCTCGTTGCCACCGACACCGGTGAGATGATCGAGCTCCAGGGCACTGGCGAGCAGGCACCCTTTGACCGTAAGCGCCTCAACGCCCTGCTCGACTTGGGCGACAAAGGCATCGCCGAGCTCATCGAGCTTCAGCGCCAAGCCATCGCCTAACCTGCCAAAAAGGGACAGGTTTATTTTGGCAGGTTTTATCTGGGAAAACGTCGAAGTATAAGACTGCCGTTGATTGAGAGGGGAGAGGCGGAGGCCCTCGTCGCCCTCGGCGCGGCATTGCTATAGAG
>DXZO01000057.1:16984-20104 GCA_019419625.1 Collinsella sp.
GCTATAGAGACAAGGAGACCACTCATGGCACTTGAGAAGATCGACATCGACACCCTCGACCCGGCGGCGACCATCGTCGTGGCAACGGGCAACGCCCATAAGCTTACCGAGATCGAGGCCATTTTGGGCAAGGTCATGCCCGAGGTTCGCTTTGTGGCGCTCGGCCAGCTGGGCGATTTTGAGGATCCCGAGGAAAACGGCACGACGTTTTTGGAGAACGCCATCATCAAGGCGCAGGCTGCCGTCGAAGAGACGGGGCTCATGGCCATCGCCGACGATTCGGGCCTGGTCGTCGACGCGCTGGACGGCGAGCCCGGCGTGTATAGCGCGCGCTATGCGGGCGTGCACGGCGACGATGCCGCCAACAACGCTAAGCTCCTCGTTAACCTGGAAGGCGTGGCGGACGAGGATCGCACCGCGCGCTTTATGAGCGTCGTCGCGCTCATCGACACGGACGGTTTGGTCACCTATGGTGAGGGCGCCTGCGAGGGCGCTATCGCACACGAGGGCCGCGGCGATCATGGCTTTGGCTACGACCCACTGTTCCTGCCGGTCGACACGCCGGGCAAGACCATGGCCGAGCTGACGGCGGACGAGAAGAACGCCATCAGCCATCGATTCCATGCGCTCGAGCATCTGTCCGCCAAACTGACGGGCGAGGAGTAAGCCGTGCGTGCGGTGGTGCAGCGCGTACTCAACGCCGGCGTGACGGTCGACGGCGAGTGCGTGGGTAAAATTGGGCGCGGCTATCTGGTGCTGCTGGGCGTGGGCCACGGCGACACGCGCGCCGAGGCCGATAAGCTGTGGGGCAAGCTCCGGGGCTTGCGCATTAACGAGGACGAGAACGGCAAGACCAACCTGGCACTTGCCGATGTCGACGGCGAGGTGCTCGTGGTGTCGCAGTTCACGCTGTTCGCCGATTGCCGTCACGGCCGCCGCCCGTCGTTTACCGATGCAGGCGCCCCCGATGTTGCCAACGAGCTCTACGAGTACTTCCTGACGCTCGTTCGCCAAGATGTCGAACACGTGGCGCACGGCATCTTTGGCGCCGATATGAAAGTCGACTTGGTCAACGACGGCCCATTCACCATCGTCCTCGATACCGACAATCTGTAAGTAGCCAAATTAGCTACTTGCGCGTGGTCGCAACAGGGTGCTATAGTATTAGAGATTTGTCTATCTTAGGGGTATTATCCCCTTTTTGAATTGCACCTTCTGGAGGCCCTGTTCATGGAAGAGATGGAAGTCAATCACGTCGACGACATCCACGAGAAGCTGACCGATATGGTGGGCGATCGCGTCAAGGTGAAGGCCAACATGGGCCGCACCCGCGTCGTCGAGCGCATGGGCACCATCAAGAGCGTCCACCCCGCCGTCTTTATCGTCGAGGTTGACGAACGTCGCGGCCGCAAGTCGCGTCAGTCCTACCAGTATATCGATGTCCTCACCGGTCAGGTCGAGCTGTTCGACCCCGAGAGCGGCGAGCATATCTTTACCCCGCTCGGCAATCAGCTCGAGGAGCACTAACGGTGACCGATCGGTCCCTGACTCTTTCCGCGCCGGCAAAGATTAACCTCTATCTGGGGGTTCATACCGAGCGCGACGCCCGCGGCTATCACAGAGTCGACTCCCTGATGGCAGCCGTCGGTCTTGCCGATACCGTGACGGTCACGCCGGCGCAGGTGCTGACCGTCCAGACGGTTCCGGCATCAGATTTTCCCATGCAAAAGAATACGGCGTATCGGGCTGCGGTTGCTATGGCCGAGCATTATGGTCGCGAGGCAAACATCTGCGTGACGATTGAGAAGCGCATTCCATTGTGCGCCGGCTTGGGCGGCCCCTCGACGGATGCGGCCGCGGTCATTATCGCCTTGGCGGAGCTCTGGGGAATTGATCGCACCGACCCCGCGCTCGACGACATTGCGCGGGGTATTGGTGCTGACGTCCCGTTCTTTTTGCACGCGAGCCTTGCGTTCTACGTAGGTGGGGGAGACGTGCTGGCAACTGAGTATCCCGCGCTGCCCGCAACGCCCGTCGTGTTGGTCAAGCCGCGCGAGGCAAGCGTTTCGACAATTGAAGCCTATCGACGTTTTGACGAGGCTCCGGTGCCTACAGACAAGCCCGGCGCGATAGCTTCTGCCTTGCATGCTGGTGATGCCGAGACGGCATATGCGCTCATCCATAACAACCTAGGTGTCATTTCCGCACAGATGGAGCCGCAGATTCAAACGGTTCTCGATTGGCTGCGTAAACAGGACGGCACGGTTGCTGTAGATGTGTGTAGATCGCGCGGGTGCTCGTTTGCTTTTTACGACACCGCCGCCACGGCCGAAAGGCTTGCCGACGCTGCCCTGCAAAACGGCTGGTGGTCCTGCGCGACGGAGCTCATTCCCAACACGGTTCGCATCGAAGTGCCAAAGAAGTAAAAATTTCTCTAGCACGCGACGGAAATCTTTGTTACTATAGTCGAGCTAACGGGTTGTGGCTCAGTTTGGTAGAGCACTGCGTTCGGGACGCAGGGGTCGCTGGTTCAAATCCAGTCAACCCGACCAGAGCATGAGGAGGGACCGCTTCTTGCGGTCCCTTTTTTTAGCTATTGTTGTGATACCGCGATACCCGCGGTATACTCATTCGAGCTTGTCTCGCTGTATTGTGGAGGTCTACATGTTTGGACTGAGGGCTCCTGAGCTCATCATTATTCTCGTCGTTGTCCTGATTATCTTCGGGCCCAAGAACCTGCCGAAGCTCGGCAAGTCCCTCGGCTCTACCGTCAAGAATATCCGTGAGGGTATGGAGGGCGACGATAAGGCCGAGACCAAGCAGGCCGAGGAGGTCGTGGTCGAGCAGTCCGAGGAGGACAAGGAGATCGCTGAGCTCGAGGCCAAGCTCGCTGCTGCCAAGAAGAAGCAGGCAGAGGACAGCGACGCGGACGCAGAGTAGTCCCATCCCTTTGGGGTGAGCACCTGACCGGCTTGCCCGCAGGCTAGCCGGTCTTTTTCGTTTTGTTGACAGTTGATTGTTTGATCAGAGTTGGGGAGATATCCGTATGGACGCAAGCCAGATCGTACTGACCGCTGAGGGCCGCCAGAAGCTCGTCGAGGAGCTCGCTTGGCGTAATCG
>DXZO01000057.1:20114-54805 GCA_019419625.1 Collinsella sp.
CATCAAGGAAGCCCGCGCGTTCGGCGACCTTTCGGAGAACTCCGAGTACGACGCCGCTAAGGACAAGCAGGCCCAGAACGCCGCTCGTATTGCCGAGATCCAGGCCATCCTCGCCAACGCTCAGGTTGCTGCCACCACGGGCGACCTGACCGTCTCCATCGGTTCCACCGTTTCGCTGATTGATCCCAACGGCGAGGTCATGGAAGTCACGCTCGTCGGTACCACCGAGACCAACTCGCTCGAGCACAAGATTTCCAACGAGTCTCCGGTCGGTCACGCCATCATCGGTCACGGCGAGGGCGACTCCGTCGAGGTCGTTACGCCTTCCGGCAAGACTCGCGTCTACACCATCGCCAAGATTGCACGCTAGACCACGGTCCCGCGTAAAGGTATGTTTTCGCTCCCTGGGACCGAATCCTGGGGAGCGTTTTAGTTTGAGGAGCTAACTTATGGCAGAGAACCAGAACGCCGCAGATCAGGCATCGACGCTCAACGACGAGCGCGCCACCCGCCTGGCCAAGCGCGCCGCCCTGTTCGAGGCGGGCCAGAACCCCTATCCCGAGCACTCTGAGCTTGAGGACTACGTTGCCGATATCGAGGCTAAGTACGCCGAGCTTGCCGATGGCGAGGACACCGAGGACGTCGTGAAGATCGCCGGCCGTGTGGTCGCCAAGCGCGGTCAGGGCAAGATCATGTTCATCGTCGTACGCGATGCGACTGCCGAGATTCAGCTGTTCTGCCGCATCAACGACATGGACGAGGCTGCCTGGAATACGCTCAAGTCCCTCGACCTGGGCGACATCCTGGGCGTGACCGGCGTGGTTGTGCGCACCCAGCGCGGCCAGCTTTCCGTTGCCCCTAAGAGCGCGACCCTGCTTGCCAAGGCCGTTCGTCCGCTGCCCGAGAAGTTCCACGGTCTTTCCGACAAGGAGACCCGCTATCGCCAGCGCTATGTTGACCTGATCGCCAACGACGACGTTCGCGAGACGTTCCGTAAGCGTTCGCAGATTCTCTCCACCTTCCGTCGCTTTATGGAGTCCGATGGCTACATGGAGGTTGAGACTCCTATCCTGCAGACCATCCAGGGCGGCGCTACTGCCAAGCCGTTCATCACGCACTTCAACGCGCTCGATCAGGAGTGCTACCTGCGTATTGCCACCGAGCTGCACCTCAAGCGCTGCATCGTCGGCGGCTTTGAGCGCGTGTTCGAGATCGGCCGCATCTTCCGTAACGAGGGCATGGACCTTACCCACAACCCCGAGTTCACCACGATGGAGGCCTATCGTGCCTTCTCCGACCTCGAGGGCATGAAGGCGCTCGCCCAAGGCGTCATTAAGGCGGCTAACAAGGCCATCGGCAACCCCGAGGTCATCGAGTACCAGGGCCAGACCATCGACCTTTCTGGTGAGTGGGCAAGCCGTCCCATGACCGACATCGTCTCGGATGTGCTCGGCAAACAGGTCACCATCGACACGCCGGTCGAGGAGCTTGCCGCCGCCGCGCGCGAGAAGGGCCTGGAGATTAAGCCCGAGTGGACTGCTGGCAAGATCATCGCCGAGATTTACGATGAACTGGGCGAGGACACCATCGTCAACCCGACCTTCGTGTGCGATTACCCCATCGAGGTCAGCCCGCTCGCCAAGCGTTTTGAGGACGATCCGCGTCTAACCCACCGCTTTGAGTTGGTTATCGCCGGTCACGAGTACGCCAATGCGTTCTCCGAGCTCAACGACCCGGTCGACCAGGCCGAGCGCTTTGCCGCCCAGATGGCCGAGAAGGCTGGTGGCGACGATGAGGCCATGGAGTATGACGAGGACTACGTGCGCGCCCTCGAGTACGGTATGCCTCCCGCGGGCGGCATTGGCATTGGTATCGACCGCGTGGTCATGCTGCTCACCAACCAGGCTTCTATCCGCGACGTCCTGCTGTTCCCGCACATGAAGCCCGAGAAGGGTTTCCAGTCCGGTGCCGCTGCCGCCAAGGCTGCAGAGGCCGGCAACGCCGCGAGCTCGTTCGTTAAGTCGCTTAAGCCCACGCTCGATTACTCCAAGATCGCCGTTGAGCCGTTGTTCGAGGAGTTCGTCGACTTTGACACCTTCTCCAAGAGCGATTTCCGCGCTGTGAAGGTCAAGGCATGCGAGGCCGTCAAGAAGTCCAAGAAGCTGCTGAACTTTACGCTCGACGACGGTACCGGTACCGACCGCACCATCCTCTCCGGCATCCATGAATACTATGAGCCCGAGGACCTGGTCGGCAAGACCCTGCTTGCCATCACCAATCTGCCTCCGCGTAAGATGATGGGCATCCCCAGCTGCGGCATGCTCATCAGTGCCATCCACGAGGAGGAGGGCGAGGAGCGCCTTAACCTGATTCAGCTCGACGCTTCTATTCCCGCCGGCGCAAAGATGTACTAACTAGTTACGCGGTTCTACGAACCGCGTAACGGCTCGACGCTGCGTGGGCCGCATTTGGACAATCTGACGTTCAGCTTCAAGGGCGCGACCAGAAGGTCAGCGCCCTTTCGTTTCACGTCACCTTGTCTCAAATGCGGCCCGCTCGCTGACTTATGCTCAACCTGCGGCGCCATTTTGCTTGAAGGCACCTTGCTCGCTCTGGCGGGCTTTCGCTGTCCGTCCTCTATCTGCGGTGTTGCCCTGGTTGGCACTTAGGGACGTTCCTTTTCTGCCGGCACTTGGGGACAGTCCTAGTCGTTGGGGATCTACCGACGCATTGGGGGTTTGCGCCTTCTATGCATGACAGTCGTCTCTTTTATGTTTCCTTTAGCCGTTGCTGCCTAGGATGGGGGTTAGTCGGTAGGAAGGGAGCGTCTATATGGACGACGCGAGCGAGCGTGCAATCGAAGAGGACATGCTCGATCAGTTCAATTACTTTGACGATGAGGATGAGGAGCTAATCGATCGTCGCGAGCCGGCATCGCTTGATTCCTTTGATCTGGTCGATGAAGAGACTGATGAGGTTGAGGACGAATCAACGGAGCCCCCACAGTCTTCGCGCCTTGACTCGCTGCTTTCGAGAGCCCCCATGCACCACGGTGTTCGTGCCGGCGCACTCCATATGAAAACTGACTGGCACCAGATCGTGACGGCAGGCGATGAGCTTGCCGTCGATGCGCCGCTCACCGATAAGTCATCCATCATCTGCCGCACCGGTATGCTTATGCTCGCGAGCGGAACGGGTGCCTGGCGTGTACGCGATACCATGAATCGCGTCGCCGCCGTACTCGGTGTCACCGTCCACGTTGACTTAAGTCTTCTGTCGTTTGAGTGCACCTGCATCGAAGATGGCCACTGCTTTAACGAGGTTGTCAGCCTGCCCACAACGGGAGTCAATACCCATCGCATTTGGATGATGGAGAGCTTCCTAAAGGAAATCGAGACGTATGGGCGCCGGTTTACCGTGCACGAATACCACGAGATGCTCAAGACCGTTGAGAGTTCAAAACCCGATTACTCTCCCTGGCAACAGGGCCTTGCGGCAGCTTGTGCTTGCGGCGCCTTCGTCTTTTTGCTCGGCGGCGGCCCTATCGAGATGGCCTGCGCATTCGTAGGTGCTGGTGTTGGCAACTTTGCTCGCTCTCATATTCTCAAGCAGGGTCTTGGCCAGTTTAGCGCGCTGACGATTGGCGTTGCGCTCGCTTGCGTTTCGTATCTGCTGGCATTGCTCGGCCTTGGCCAGGTCGTACCGGGGGCAATGTCGCACCAAGAAGGCTATATCGGCGCCATGCTCTTTGTGATTCCCGGCTTTCCCCTCATTACGGCAGGCCTCGACATCGCTAAGCTCGATATGCGAAGCGGCATTGAGCGTCTTTCGTATGCCGTGTCGATTATTGTGATGGCGACCCTTGTGGGCTGGATGGTTGCCGAGTGTGTGGGGCTGGCACCGGATGATTTTGCCCCGCTCGGCCTTTCGCCGCTTGCCCTTACGCTCCTGCGCGTGGTGATGAGCTTCGTTGGCGTATTCGGCTTCTCGGTGATGTTCAACAGCCCGGTAAAGATGGCCGCGGCAGCTGGGCTGATCGGCGCCGTGTCCAATACCTTGCGCCTTACGCTCGTCGATGCGCCGACGATGCTTCCCTTCCTGGGCCTCAGCGCGGGAATGCCTCCCGAGGCGGCAGCGTTTATCGGCGCGCTGGTATCGGGCCTGCTCGCGAGCTTAGCCGAAATCAAGCTCACCTACCCACGTATCGCCCTCACGGTGCCATCGATTGTCATTATGGTGCCGGGCTTGTATCTGTATCGCTCGATGTATTACATGTGCACCTTCGACACGGTCAATATGCTCGGCTGGTTTGTGCGTGCAGTGCTCATCGTGGCGTTTTTGCCCGTTGGCCTGGGTGTGGCGCGTACGCTCACCGACCCTCGCTGGCGCCACACCAGCTAATTGGTGCAAATGAAACTGATCCGCAAAACATGAACGTGGATAATCTCCCGTTTTTGGCCTGTTTACGGGCTCAAAACGGGAGATTATCCACGCTCGTGGAATGGGTGTCCGAAAATCCACGCTCGTTGGGCCGATGCAGACGCACCTGGCAATTCCTTTTTTGTAGACGTTGTCGAGCGGCTACGGGCGGGAAAGGTCCCAACGGTTAACATATACTCCATATGGGTAAAGAGACCAAAGCGCTGCCGCGGGCGGCGCTTTGCGTTTGAAAAAACTAGCTCGTCTAAGAGGAACTAGCATGTTAGACCGTTTTACCGATCGCGCGCGCAAGGTCATGTCCATGGCCAAGCAAGAAGCGCTCGATCTTCACTCAAATAAGGTGGGTACCGAGCACCTGCTGCTCGCACTCGCTAAGGAGGACGAGGGCATTGCCGCCGAGGCACTGCGTTCGCTCGACATCTCCTACGATGACATCATGGATACTCTCAAAGAGGTCCAGACCACGGTTCCCGAGCCCAGTGAGGAGACCGAGGCGGCCAAGCTCGCCTTTACGCCGCTCGTCATTAGCGTGATGGAGCGTTCATTCCGCGTGGCGCGTGAGAACAACCAGACCTACGTGTCGACTGAGCACTTGCTCATCGGTATCGTCGAAGAGGGCAACGGCATGGCCATGGACATCCTCATGCGCCTGGGTGTGTCGTCCGCCTCCATCAAAAAGGCTATCGAGAAACTCACCGCCAAGGACCAGGATAAGAAGCGCCCGCTCGCTGGCGCCGGTGCTGGTCGTCCCGGTACGGGCCTGCCGTTCTTTAGCGGCTCGGATGCCTCCCAGCAAAAGGGGAGCGGCACCGATACACTTAAGCAGTTCGCGACCAACCTTACGCAGAAGGCGCGCGACGGTGAGCTCGATCCGGTGATCGGCCGCGAAAAGGAAGTCCAGCGTATGATGGAAATTCTTTCGCGTCGCACCAAGAACAACCCGCTCATCCTGGGCGATCCCGGCGTGGGCAAGACGGCCATCGTCGAGGGTCTGGCCCAGCAGATCGCCGCCGGCAACGTGCCCGAGAACCTCATGAACCAGAATATCTGGACGCTCGACCTGCCGGGTCTCGTTGCGGGCGCCAAGTATCGCGGTGAGTTCGAGGAGCGCCTCAAGAACGTGATCCAGGAGGCAACCGAGGCCGACGACGTCATCCTGTTTATCGACGAGATGCACACCATCATCGGTGCCGGTTCTGCCGAGGGCTCCATCGACGCGAGCTCCATGCTCAAGCCTGTGCTCGCGCGCGGTGCCTTCCAGATTATCGGCGCCACCACGGCCGAGGAGTTCCGCAAGTACCTCACCAAGGACCCGGCCTTCGAGCGTCGCTTCCAGACCATCGATGTCGAGGAGCCGAGTGTCGAGGACACCGTCAAGATTCTGACTGCGCTCAAGCCACGCTACGAGGAGCACCACCACGTGCGTTACACGCAGGGTGCCATCGAGGCCGCCGCGAACCTCTCCAACCGCTACATCCAGGATCGCTTCCTGCCCGATAAGGCAATCGACCTCATCGACGAGGCCGGTGCCCGCGCTCGCATCGCCGCGAATCGCGCGCCCGAGCCGGTGCGCGAGGCCGAGCATCGTATCGAGGAGCTCAAGGCCGCCGCGCAGGAGGCCACCGAGAGCGACGACATGAACAAGGCCGCCGAGATCACCGAGCAGCAGAAGGCTGCCGAGATTGAACTCGCCGAGGCCAAGGCTGCCTGGACGGCCGAGCTCGACGCCAGCCCGCTCACCATCGATGTCTCCCAGATCGCCGATATCGTGTCCGTGACCTCGGGCGTGCCGGTGTCCTCGCTTACCGAGAGCGAGAGCCGGCGCCTGCTGCAGGCCGAAAGCGTGCTCAAGACACGTATCATCGGTCAGGATGAGGCTGTCGAGGCAGTTGCCAAGGCCGTGCGCCGCAGCCGCTCGCCGCTCAAGGATCCGCGTCGCCCCGGCGGCAGCTTTATCTTCCTGGGTCCCACCGGCACGGGCAAGACCGAGCTCGCCAAGACGCTCGCCGAGTACCTCTTTGGCAGCAAGGACGCACTCATCAGCTTCGACATGTCCGAGTTCGGTAGCGAGTTCGAGGTCTCCAAGCTCATCGGTAGCCCTCCGGGCTACGTCGGTCACGACGAGGGCGGCCAGCTCACCAAGGCCGTTCGTCGCCACCCGTACTCGGTCGTGCTGTTCGACGAGATCGAGAAGGCGCACCCCGATATCTTCAACATCTTGCTGCAGGTGCTGGAGGAGGGCCGCCTGACCGATAGCCAGGGCAAGACGGTCGACTTCCGCAACACCGTGATCATCATGACGTCCAATGTGGGCGCCCGCGAGATTGCGCAGGATGCGAGCGTGGGCTTTGGCACCACCGGCGAGCAGGGTCTCACGTCGAGTGAGATCCGTGGTCGCGCGATGGGCGAGCTCAAGCGCCTGTTCCGCCCCGAGCTGCTCAACCGTATCGACGACATTGTGGTGTTCCAGAAGCTCTCGGGCGAGAATCTCACCAAGATCGCGCACCTGCTGGTGGACGACCTGCGCCAGCGTCTGATTGCCAACGGCATGAACATCAAGCTCACCGATGCGGCCTATGACAAGATCGTGGCCGAGGGCACCGACCTCACCAACGGTGCGCGTCCGCTGCGCCGTGCTATTCAAAAGCTCATCGAGGACCCGCTGTCCGAGGAGCTGCTGGCCGGCGAGTGGGGCGAGGGCGATACCGTCCTGTGCGACGTGGCCGATGGCAAGTTTGTCTTTAGCCACGGCACGGGCGAGATCCCGGCACCGCGTCCGGCGGGCACGCTCGGTGGTGATACCGCCCCGGCGGCACCGCACACTGGCAACGCCGCGCCCGTGAGCGGCGGCGTGACCTCGGGTCCCGGCGGCATGATGCAAACCGGCTCTGGCGCGCTGTAGGGCGTAACAAAACCTTGTGTCCACGAGGGCGTTCCAAAGGAGCGCCCTTTTTCTGTTGGAAAGCCCCCTTCGTTCAAAGTAGATCTCATTAAACACATCAATGGCGTATGCATAAACGTTGATCAAGCGTTGAGGTTGGTTGAAGGGCCCAACGTCCCTTCGGTGCGGCCCGTCTAGCCTGCTTTATCTTAATAAAGTGGCGTTTCCCCGCCGTTAGCCGATGATGCAAGGGCGCTCGGCGTTTTCGACTGGTTTATGCACGCAAAGTCTGGGAATATACAAGTCGCATGTCTTACTGTCTAACCAGTTGCGCCAAGGAGGCACCATGGATTACAAGATCACCGGCTACGAGCCCGCCCAACTGTTCCATTTCTTTGAGGAGGTCAGCGCGATCCCCCGTGGGTCTGGCAACGAGAAGGGCATCAGCGATTTCCTGGTTGCGTTTGCCAAGGAGCGCGGCCTCGATGTGTACCAGGACGAGGTCTACAACGTCATCATTCGCAAGCCCGCTTCTGCCGGCGCCGAGAATGCCCCGACCGTGATGCTGCAGGGCCACATCGACATGGTGTGCGACAAGCTGGGCTCTGTTGAGCACGACTTTACGACCGATGGTATCGACCTGGTCGTCAAGGATGGCGTCCTCACCGCTAACGGCACCACCCTGGGCGCCGACAACGGTATCGCCGTCGCTCTGATGCTCACTGTTCTCGATGACGATTCGATCGTTCACCCCGCCCTCGAGTGCGTATTCACTACCGACGAGGAGACTGGCCTGGTCGGCGCCGAGACGCTCGACAAGTCCCAGATTAGCGCCCGCACCATGATTAACCTTGACTCCGAGGAAGAGGGCGTTGCCACCGTCAGCTGCGCCGGTGGCGTCGTCGTTACCTACACCTGCCCCATCGTGCGCGAGCACAAGACCGGCAGCACCCTCACGCTCGACATCTCCGGCCTACTGGGTGGTCATTCCGGCAACGATATCAACCTGGAGCGCGGCAACGGCAACCTCATCATGGCCCGCATCATCGACCGCCTGATGGTCGCCGGCGAGCCCGCCATCGTTAGCTTTAACGGCGGCACTAAGGACAACGCCATCAACCGTGAGTGCAAGGCCGAGCTGGTTTACGCCGACCACGCTGCCGCCGAGGCCGCGGCCCAGATCGCAAAGGGCATCATCGCCGACGTCACTGCCGAGCTCGAGGTCTTCGACCCCGGCTTTACCTGCACCGTCGAGATTGCCGACGACGCCGAGGTCGAGGCCATGGATCAGAAGTCCGCGCTTGCCCTCATCCGCGCCCTGCGTCTTGCCCCTAACGGCGTGATTCGCCGCAACGTCGCCACCGACGGCTCCGTCGAGGTTTCCTCCAACATCGGCGTGGTCGCCACTTCCGACGACCAGGTCAAGATCATGCTGTCCCCGCGCTCCTCGATCACCTCGCTGCAGAACGAGTTCAAGGACCGCCTGCAGACGCTGGCCGATGTCTTGGGCTTCGACGCCAAGTTCGAGTTCGAGTATCCCGGCTGGAGCTATGCCGAGCATTCGCCGGTCCGCGACGTTTTTGTCGAGAGCTATCGCGAGCTCTTTGGCTCCGAGCTGCGCATCGAGTCCATTCACGCCGGCCTTGAGTGCGGCCTGTTTGCTGAGGCCCTGCACGGCCTGGACGCCATCGCCGTGGGCCCGACGCTCTCCGATGTCCACACCCCGGACGAGAGCATGGAGCTCGCTTCTGCCGAGCGCTTCTACGAGCTGCTCATCGACGTCCTCAAGCGCCTCGCTGCGTAAAGGTCGCGCTAGCAGCAGTTCGAGCCACGTGCTAGCGGATTGCAAATGACATTACGAGAGGGGGCATCCGAACTTTTGCGACGGGTGCCCCCCTTTTCTTTTAAGAAATGTGGATTGATTGGCGCCTAGCCCATATCCGCCTTGATGAGGTCGAGGGTGCGCTGGCAGTTTTCGCGGACGGGGCCGAGCATGTGCTCGCGCAGGTCCGCCATGCCGGGCAGATCGGCGTATTCGTCCATGATCTCTTCCATGCAAATGGGCACCTCGTAGGCGAGGTCCATCATGGTCGCAAAGCAAAACTTCTCGGATAGCCCGGCATCGGTGAGCGCCGCCTCCAGCGCGGGGTCGCCCATACCGTGGTATCGGCGGATAGCGCCTGGACCGATGCGCCCCACTCGATTTTCGCCGCCAACGCTCATGGCAAGGCGCGCCCGGCGGCGCATACGCTCGTACGCCAAGCCCGATGCGACATCGTACATTCGAGCCATCATGGCTGCGCCGTCGTTTCCAAGGAGTAGGGAATAGTTTTTCGCGTGCGCATCCGGTGCGCCGATAATGGCGTTGAAGAACAGTATCTGCGTAAACAGATACAGGTTAAGTTGATGGTGGCTCGTATTTACGAGGAGCTCTTGAATGTCGCGGGTGGTCGGGCCGCCGTCTGCTGTGTACTTTTGGGCGGGCATCACCCCAAGTGCCTGACAGAGGTCTTCTTGATGTAGGCGTCTGATCGTTCCGTCTTCGACTTTCACGCGGTCATAGCGCTCAACAATGAGGGTAGGTTCGTCCTCAAACATACGATATTCGACGTTTGCCGTTGCGATACCGGCGCGCTGGGCGCTTTTCATGCAGACAAACTCATTGAGAGCCTCGAGTTTAAATCCGATAACGCCATTTTTGAAAATATGCGTCGTGGGCGAGGAGCCCATGCATTCGCACCAGCGGCCGTTTATGAACGCGAGCGCGAACTTGCCCTGGTTGCCTCCAAGTGACCAACTTTCATCTAGACCCATCCACGATGCATCGCGGTCATCTCTGATCGACTTGAGACGGAGAGCAATTTCGTGGTCGTCTATAGGGCGGTAGTCGCCAGCGCGATGCAGGACGGCGTCGGCATCTTCTTCGGCACAAAACTGCACTCCGCCCGGACAGTCGAGTCCGATATGGCTGAGCAACGCAACGGGATTGTTGGGCCTAACGTTGAATTCGGCGGCAATCGCTTTTCGTTGGTCCTCGCTGTCGGGTAGAAGGCCAAACAGGTACGGATTCATGACCTGTTGGCCGTATGTGCGATTTGATACGGGTATGTTGGTCGATAGGGCTGGCCCGTCATAGTCATGATCGTAGGTAAAGCTGATAAGACCGTTCTCATCTTGCGTGAGCGTTCCCGCAGGTACGCCGCAAATAATAGTCCGAAGCGTTTTTCTGGCCATAGACTATTTCCCTTCAGACTTGGCTTGGGCGGGTGCGTTAGCGGCAATCGAGACTCCGAGATTGGACATGGCGAAATCGGCGAAGACCTCGTCGTAGAGTGCGGATGTAAAGGGGGCATCTGCAAGAGCCGGAATGGCGGTACTACGACGGTTGCGATGATGAGGACGTTGAGTGTGATGGCGCTTGGGGATGCTGCGAGGCAGCGGATTGGCATGCGGGGCGTCGGCTGGTCGCTCGTTTTTCGCTTCGCCGATATCCCCTTGAGCGGCGAGTGCCAGTCCAAGAGCATTGAAAATCGTCAGTAACTTGTCGAGTCGAATGCCGGTGGCGTCTCCTAGCTCGAGCGATGCGAGCAGGCGCTCCGAAACACTGGCCGTTTTGGCGAGGGCGGCACGGGTGAGACCCTGAGCCTCGCGTGCCTGGCGCACGTAGATGCCAGCTTGGCGCGGTGTGGTGATGGGAAGGGTATTCACGGCGATCTCCTAACGTGCAGACTTTTGCATATCAGTATGACATGCAAAAGTCTGCACGAATAGGCATTATGCAAAACTCTGCATGAGACCCCTACATTGACGTTGGCTTATGAGAGGCGTTTTTTTATATCGCGAGGATCCCCAGATGCTCAAGCAGAATCTTGAGGCCGATGAGGATGAGCACGATGCCGCCCACGATGGTGGCAGGTTTTTCGTAGCGCGCGCCAAAGGTGTGGCCGATCGCTACGCCGGCGACGGAGAAGATAAACGTTGTGACACCGATAAGCGATACAGCGGGAACGATGTCGACCGAAAGCGCGGCGAACGAGATGCCCACGGCCAGGGCGTCGATTGAGGTGGCGATGGCAAGGATTAGGTACTCGCCCAGGTCAATCCTCTCGGCATCCTTGCCGTCGCCTTCATCCTCGTCCTCGGTAAAAGCCTCCCACAGCATTTTGCCGCCGATGAAGGCCAAAAGGATAAAGGCGATCCAATGGTCGATGGGTCCGATGATGCCCATGAATTGACTGCCGAGCGCCCATCCGATTACGGGCATGCCGGCCTGAAAGCCGCCAAAGAACAAGCCGAGCACCACGGCAACTTTAAGGTTGATCTTCTTCATGCCAAGGCCCTTGCAGATGGATACGGCAAAGGCGTCCATCGAAAGGCCAACGGCGAGCAGCACGAGCTCTGCGAGTCCCATAGTCTGGCTCCCTCTCTGCGGGCGGGCCCGCGTGTACCTCTTGGGGGAGTAACAAAAAAGACCCGTGGCGTACGCGTTGCGCGCACAGCCACGAGTCTCGTTCATTAAGGCAAGCCAGGCCGCATCGGCCAGTGTGTTGACTTACCGCGCCACCGGAGGCGAACCCGGTCACGCGACTACTCCCTCATTCATGTGAATCCCGATGCTACCACATAAGCAGCTCATTCGGGTTGGGGCTCTTTTGACTACCCCAGCGGTGTTCGCTCATTCTGTAAGCATCGGATTTTGCGGGCGTCACAGGGGCAAACCGTGAGAAACTTATTGACGTTTATGGAGCGTATACGATGGGAGCGATGCCTTGGATAAGAACGAGCTGCAAAAGCGTATGGAACAGGCTATTCGCCTGACTGCCCCCGGCCAGCCGATTCGCACCGCCCTCGACATGATCATTGCTGGTCACCTGGGCGCCCTTATCTGCGTCGGCGACACCGAAAACGTGCTCGCTGCTGGTAACGACGGCTTCCCGCTCAACATTTCGTTTACCTCGAACCGCCTGTTCGAGCTTTCCAAGATGGACGGCGCCATCGTTATCGATGGCGACCTCACCCAGATCCTGCGCGCCAACTTCCACCTCAATCCCGATCCCTCGCTCGCCACGAGTGAGACGGGCATGCGTCACCGTACTGCCGCTCGCATGTCGGTGCTCACCGACGCCATCGTGATCTCGGTCTCGGCCCGTCGTGCCGTCGTCAACGTGTACGTCCACGGTAAGAGCTACGAGATCCAGCCTGTCACCACCATCATGAGCTCGGTCAACCAGCTCGTCGCCACGCTCCAGACCACCCGTCAGTCGCTCGATCGCTCCCTGCTGCGCCTGACGGCCCTCGAGCTCGATGACTACGTTACGCTCGCCGACATTACCGGTATTTTCTCGAGCTTCGAGATCATGCAGCAGGCAAAGACCGAACTTAAGGATTGCATTGTCAAGCTGGGCAACCAGGGCAAGCTCGTGCAGATGCAGCTCGAGCAGCTCGCCGGCTCCAGCATGGATACCGAGTACGACCTGATGATTCGCGACTATGCGAGCGATTCCTCCGAGGCCAATGCCGAAAAGATCCGCGCCAACCTGAGCCGTATGACGCCCAAGGACTTGTCCGACCCACAGCATGTGGCGGCGGTTCTGGGTTACGACGACCTGGACGAGGACTCCGTCATGACACCGCTGGGCCTGCGCACGCTTTCGCGCGTGTCCGTCGTGCGCGACGGCGTGGCCGAGAAGATCGTCGACGAGTATGGATCGCTGCAGGAGCTCATGGACGACATCAGCGAAGATCCGGAGCGCCTGGGCGACTTTGGCGTCAACAACCCTGCCATTCTTGCGGACTCCCTGTACCGCATGAAGGGCACCAAACAGGGGAACGCATAATGGCGCCCGTATGCGCCGTGGTCGTTGCCGGCGGCAGCGGCCAGCGCTTTGGAAATCCCGGCGGCAAGCAGCTCGTTAACGTGGCGGGCCGTCCGCTCATGAGCTGGTCCATCCGCGCGTTCGATCGGAGCGACAAGGTCGGCCACATCGTGGTGGTGTGCCCTGCCGAGCGTCGTGCCGAGATGCGCCGCCTGGCCATCGACCCGTTTGACTATGACACGCCCATCAGTTTTGCCGATGCCGGCGATACCCGCCAGGATTCCACCCGCGCCGGCGTGTACGCGGTGCCGGCGGGTTTCGAATATGTCGCCATCCACGACGGCGCCCGTCCACTCATTACGACCGAGGCCATCGACCACGCTATCGACGTGCTCGTGAGCGACCGTGCCCTCGATGGTGTCGTGTGCGGCCAGCCTGCCATCGACACACTCAAGATTGTCGACGGCGACAATATCGTCGAGACGCCGCCGCGCGAGCTCTATTGGGCCGCGCAGACGCCGCAGATCTTTAGCGTCGATGCTATGAAACGCGCCCACGCCGCAGCCATTGCCGAGGGCTTTATCGGTACCGACGATTCATCGCTGGTCGAGCGCATGGGCGGGCGCGTCCGCTGCGTCCAGAGCCCGCGCGATAACCTTAAGGTGACGGTGCCCGAGGACCTGCGTCCCGTAACCGCGATTCTGCTTGGCCGCATGGCCGAGGGAGAGGACCTTCCCCATGTTCAGTAACCTGCGCATTGGCCACGGCTACGACGTCCACCGTCTGGTGGAGGGGCGTCGATGTATCATCGGCGGGGTCGACATTCCCTACGAGCGCGGCCTGCTGGGTCACTCGGATGCCGATGTGCTCGCGCACGCCTTGGCCGATGCCATTCTGGGCGCATGCCGCGGGGGAGACATCGGCAAACTGTTCCCCGACACCGATCCTGCCTATGAGGGCGCCGACTCGATGGTGCTGCTCGCTCGTGTGATGGACTATGCGCGCGAGCTTGGCTTTGAGTTTGTCGATGCCGATTGCACCATTGCCTGTCAGCAACCCAAGATCACCCCGCACCGCGATGCCATGCGCGCCAACCTGGCCCATGCCCTGGGCGTTGACGTCGAAAACGTGGGCGTCGCCGCCACTACGACCGAAAAACTCGGCTGGGAAGGCCAAGGCGAGGGAATTGGCGCTTGGGCCGTCTGCCTGCTACAGAAAACCGTTAAGGAGTAACGAATGCGTATCTACAACAGCGCTACCCATAAAAAGGAAGAGTTCCAGCCCATCGAGTCCGGCAAGGTCCGCATGTACGTGTGCGGCCCCACGGTCTACGACAACATCCACATCGGCAATGCCCGTACGTTCATCAGTTTTGACGTGATTCGTCGCTGGCTCATCGCGAGCGGCTACGAGGTCACGTTTGCCCAGAACCTCACCGATGTCGATGACAAGATCATCAAGCGCGCCAACGAGCAGGGCCGCACTGCCGCCGAGGTCGCGACGGAGTTCTCGGACAAGTTCATCGGCGTCATGCGCGCCGCCAACGTGCTCGATCCCGATGTGCGCCCCCGCGCCACCAAGGAGATCGGCCCCATGATCGCCATGATCAAGACGCTTATCGAGCAGGGCCACGCTTACGCAGCCGATAACGGCGATGTGTACTTTGCCGTGCGCAGCGATCCCAACTATGGTCAGGTCTCGGGCCGCAACATCGACGACCTTATGGTTGGCGCGCGCATCGAGGAGAACGAGGACAAGAACGACCCGCTCGACTTTGCCCTGTGGAAGGCCGCCAAGCCCGGCGAGCCCAGCTGGCCGAGCCCCTGGGGCGAGGGCCGTCCCGGTTGGCACACCGAGTGCGCCGCCATGGTGCATCGCTACCTGGGCACTCCGATCGACATCCACGGCGGCGGCTCCGACCTTGCCTTCCCGCATCACGAGAACGAGTGCGCTCAGGCCACCTGCGCCTGGCACCAGGGCTTCTCCAACACCTGGATGCACACGGGCATGCTGCTGGTAGACGGCGAGAAGATGTCCAAGTCGCTCGGCAACTTCTTTACGCTGGCCGAGGTCCTCGAGCAGCACTCCGCTGCCGCCCTGCGCCTGTTGATGCTGCAGACGAGCTATCGCTCGCCGCTCGACTTTTCTTGGGAGCGCCTGGAGGGTGCCGAGAACTCGCTCACGCGTATTGCCGGTACGGTCGAGAACCTGCGCTGGGCTGCGAACCATGCGACGGCCGATGTCGATGAGGCAGCATCCGAGGCGTTTGCCGCCAAGGCAGCCGAGACCCGTGCCGCTTTTAAGGAGTGCATGGACGACGACTTTAACACCGCCGGTGCCATGGGCGCCGTCTTTGGCTTTGTCACCGAGTGCAACCAGTATCTGGAGCCGGCGGGCGACGCTGCCGACAAGGCCGCAGCCTTGGCTGCCGCCGATACGCTGGTCGAGCTGCTCGATACGTTTGGTGTTGAGCTTCCTGAGCCCAAGGTCGAGCTGCCGCTGGGTCTGCTGGGCGTTGCCGCCGGTCTGGTTGCCTATACGGGCGACGACGTGGACGAGGCTGCTGCCAAGATTCTCGAGGCCCGCGCCGAGGCCCGTGCCGCCAAGAACTGGGATCTGGCAGATGCCATCCGCGATCAGCTCAAGGACCTGGGCCTGACGATTGAAGATACTGCCGCCGGTACCCGTATCAAATCTCTCTAATCCCTGCGGGTTTCCCAAGCACCCGACCGCCCGAGCCACGGCACCTTGCCTTTCAATCGTCGGGCATGACCTCAAGGTCTATGCCCTCCTCTTTCAAGGCAATCTGCCGCACCTCGGGCGGTCGGTCTATTTGTTTCGTTTGATAGTTGTATTTAGGAGGTCGCTTTATGGCCGACAATCGCAAGCGTGCGCCTCGTGGCGGCAAGCAGGCTGCTTCTGGCTCGCGTCCGATTCGCCGTAATGACCGCGCTGCCGCTTCCAAAGGCCAGCGCGATCGCACCCAGGCCGCACGTCCGCAGCGCGATCGCAGCCGCGACGCTGTCCAGGTTCCCAAGGGCGAGTTTATCGAAGGTCGCCGTGCTGCTGCCGAGGCGCTGCGTACCGGCTTTCCCGTCAAGTGCGCGCTCATTGCCGAGGGCGGGGAGCGCGATGCCGCCTTGTCGCGCCTGGTCGACGACCTCAACGCCGCGGGTGTCCGCATTAAGTATGTGCCGCGCGCGCAGCTCGATGTGCTGTCGAGCCATGGCGCTCACCAGGGCATTGCGCTCGAGGTTGGCAACTTCCCCTATGCCGATGTCGCCGATATCCTCGACCGCGCGGGTGACGGACCGGCGCTCGTCGTCGTGCTCGACCATGTGACCGACGATGGCAACTTTGGTGCGATTGTGCGCTCTGCCGAGGTCGTGGGCGCGGCGGGCGTCATCATCGCCAACAAGCGCGCCGCCGGTGTGACCGTCGGCAGCTACAAGACCTCTGCTGGTGCCGTCATGCATCTGCCTATCGCGCAGGTTCCCAATATCGCCCGAGCGCTCGACGACCTTAAGGCCGCCGGCTTTTGGGTGGGCGGCGCTTCCGAGCACGCCGAGGGCAGCTGCTGGGATGCTCCCTTCGAGGGCCGCGTGGCACTCGTTATGGGCTCCGAGGGTGATGGCATCTCGCGCCTGGTGCTCGAGAAATGCGACTTTTTGACCAAGCTTCCCCAGCGCGGCATGACCGAGAGTCTCAACGTGGCCCAGGCGACTACTGCTCTGTGCTTTGAGTGGCTGCGCCGAAACGCCGGCGAGCTCATGGGGGAGGAGTAGCGCATGTCCAAGAAGAACCGCGCCAAGTCCAAGGCCAAGCGCTTTGGCGAAGGCTCGGCCAAGCCGATTGTTTCGGCCGCGACCTATGGCGTGGGCGGCAATGCGTTTGCGCAGGCCATCGCCGACCCGGTTTCGACGGTGCACTCCAATAAGCCTGAGCTGCTGGTGGTCGACGGTTACAACGTGATCCACTGCACGCCGCGCTACGAAAAGCTCGTCTACGACCATTCCGACGATCCGTATTCCAGCGACGTTCACGATATGGCGCGCACTGCCCTCATCAACGACGTCGCCGCCTTTGCCCAGGGCCGCTACGAGGCCGTGATCGTGTTCGACGGCGCGGGCAATATCTCCAACGAGCGCCCCAACCTGCCGGCCCGCGGCGTGCGCATCGAGTTTTCGCCGACGGGCGTCTCTGCCGATACCGTGGTGCAAAAGCTCTGCATCGAGGCACGCGAGGAAGGCCGCGCGTGTTCCGTGGTATCGAGCGACGGCACGATCCAGGCCGTCGTTATGGGCAAGGGCGTTACGCGCATCTCGAGCCGTATGCTGGTGGACGAGATCAAGCAGATCGATAACGACGTTCACGAGGCAGAGGAAGCTCCGCAGATCAAGATGACTTTGGGCAGCCGCCTGAGCCCCGATGCCCTAGCAAAGCTCAAGGCCCTGCGCGGGAGGTAGGGGATTATCCATAGAGACCTGTTTCCCAATTGGCCCGCCCGTTGATTTGTAATCAATGGGCTGCGGGTTGCCGTTGCCAAAACGAATAGTTTTTGGTTCTGACGAACAGATAAAACTATTCGTTCTGACGAAGGGTTTTGAGATGTGGTCGGTCGAAGGGTCTGTTGCGCCCCGTCCGCAATTCCTTTATTCTTAACAGGCTTCGCGCGAAAGCGCCAAGTGTGCCAGTGTGGCGCAACGGTAGCGCAACTGATTTGTAATCAGTGGGTTGCGGGTTCGATTCCTGTCACTGGCTCCATGAGAGTTTCGGGCTCTGTTCCCTTGTGGGACAGGGCCCGTTTCTATTTATGTTGACATGTCAGCGGGTTTGACTCCCACCAAGCTTCAGGTTTGTCTCGATCTATAACACGGGCGGGCTGAAAACCCTCCTTATAGTTACAGATCGAGACATTGCCAAGGGACGGCCGACAACATCTCGATCTGTAACACGAAGAGGCTGAAAGCCGTTCTTGCTGTTATAGATTTAGATAAACAGACAAGCCGCCAGGGAAACATCTCGATCTGTAACAGATAGAGGAGGAATAACCCTCTTACTGTTACAGATCGAGACAGAAGCCAGGGCGAGGCTGGTCATCGTCATCGAGCGAGGATTTTCGGACACACGAGAGTGGAAAATCTCCCGCCTGGAGAATGAGCGTGGATAATCTGCCACTTTGGCCTTAGAGCCGCGCTAAGAGCGGGAGAATATTCACGCTCGATCGTGCCGGGGAAGCCCGATCGCGACCTATGTAATAGTGCAAGAGGGCCGTTATCGAAGGTCGATGCTGTAGGCGTACTCCACCGTACCAAAGTGTTCCCTCGGGAAATGTCACCAGTGCAGCGAAATCCACTGTCCTTCACATCCAAACTCAACAAAACCGCAGGTCACGGCTATATAGATACGCCCGGAACCGTGTATCTAGAGGTTTTCGTTGACAGCCCCCAAGGTTGCATCGTATTATCTTTTTCGTTCGCGGGGGCGGCGGTCCAAAAGACCAAAGGACCTGCGGATACTTGAACGATTGGGAGTTTGCCCGAGTGGTTAATGGGGACGGGCTGTAAACCCGTTGGCTCTGCCTACATAGGTTCGAATCCTATAGCTCCCACCCGTCAAGTGCCTGTATAGCTCAGTCGGTAGAGCACTTCGTTGGTAACGAAGAGGTCACCAGTTCAAGTCTGGTTGCAGGCTCCATCCGGCGGTGTAGCTCAGTTGGTTAGAGCACACGGTTCATACCCGTGGCGTCACTGGTTCGAATCCAGTCACCGCTACCATAGGTAACACGGTGGCTTCTCAATAGTATGTTGAGAGGCCACTATGGTATAAAGGCAAAGTCCCGTCCGGGGACGACCTGTTTAGAGGAGGGCTTTATGGCCAAAGAGAAGTTTGAGCGCACTAAGCCGCATGTTAACATCGGCACCATTGGTCACGTCGACCACGGCAAGACCACGCTGACCGCTGCCATCACCAAGGTTCTCTCCGAGACCGAGGGCTGCAAGGCTGACTTCACTGCGTTCGAGAACATCGACAAGGCTCCCGAGGAGCGCGAGCGCGGCATTACGATCTCCGTCTCCCACGTCGAGTACGAGACTGCTGCCCGTCACTACGCTCACGTTGACTGCCCGGGCCACGCTGACTACGTCAAGAACATGATCTCCGGTGCTGCTCAGATGGACGGCGCTATCCTGGTCATCGCCGCCACCGACGGCCCCATGGCTCAGACCCGCGAGCACATTCTGCTCGCCCGTCAGGTCGGCGTTCCCTACATCGTCGTCTTCCTGAACAAGTGCGACATGGTCGACGATGACGAGCTCATCGACCTCGTCGAGATGGAGACCCGTGAGCTCCTCTCCGAGTACGATTTCCCCGGCGACGACATCCCCGTCATCCGTGGTTCCGCTCTGGGCGCTCTCGAGGGCGACGCCAAGTGGATGGACGCTATCCGCGAGCTCATGAACGCCGTCGACGAGTACATCCCGACGCCTGCTCGTAACAACGACCTCCCGTTCCTGATGGCCGTTGAGGACGTTATGACCATCTCCGGCCGTGGTACCGTTGCTACCGGTCGTGTCGAGCGCGGTGAGCTCAAGCTCAACGAGCCCGTCGAGATCGTCGGCATCAAGGATACCCAGAACACCGTCGTTACCGGTATTGAGATGTTCCGTAAGTCCATGGACTTCTGCGAGGCTGGCGACAACGTCGGTCTGCTGCTCCGCGGCATCAAGCGCGAGGACATCGAGCGCGGCCAGGTTCTCTGCAAGCCCGGTTCGGTTACCCCGCACACCAAGTTCACCGGTGAGATCTACGTTCTGACCAAGGAGGAGGGCGGCCGTCACACCCCGTTCTTCGATGGTTATCGTCCTCAGTTCTACTTCCGTACCACCGACGTTACCGGTACGGTCAAGCTCCCCGAGGGCACCGAGATGGCTATGCCTGGTGACCACATCACCATCGAGGGCGACCTCATCCACCCGATCGCCATGGAGGAGGGCCTGCGCTTCGCTATCCGCGAGGGTGGCCACACCGTCGGTTCGGGCATCGTCTCCACGATCATTGAGTAAATTAGCTCTTTGATATAGCTGACTTAGAGAACCCGGCACTTATATGGGTGCCGGGTTCTTTTCTGCAATGGATGTTGAGCCGTTGCTGGTGTCGAGAGGATCGATAATGGTCCTGGATGCACCGTCGATTAGATCTCGATGGCTTCATTGATGTGTTCCAAATATGAATGGATCCACCGAGAACCAATTGACTCGAGGTTTTCATTGACAGCACTTACATAGAGCTGATAAAGTACCATCTCGTGCCCGTACGGGGCGGATATGAAAGGTTCAGGATACATGCGTACTCTAGTTACTCTTGCGTGCACTGAGTGCAAGCGCCGCAACTATACGACCACCAAGAACAAGGCGAACATGCCTGATCGTATGGAGATCAAGAAGTATTGCCCCTGGTGCCGTCATCACACGCTGCACAAAGAGACTCGCTAGTCTCTAGTTACATACGCCAGTAGTTCAATTGGTAGAGCATCGGTCTCCAAAACCGAGTGTTGAGGGTTCGAGTCCTTCCTGGCGTGCCAGTCATTATTCCGTAAGCTCCCATTTGGGGGCTTACGGTTTACTCATGTATAAGCGCATTGCGCGGAGGTAACCCAAATGGCCAACAAGAAGAACAAGAAGAAGGCACAGCAGCAGGCGCCTGCCAACAACGCTGCCGCCAACTCCAAGGTTGAGGCCAAGAAGGCCGTTGCCAAGAAGAGCGAGAAGGCTGCGAAGTCCAAGAAGAACGAGAAGCCCGGCTTCTTCGCCCGCACCAAGAAGTACTTCGCTTCGGTGAAGTCCGAGATGAAGCGTGTCACGTGGCCCGACAAGAAGGAACTCGTGAACTACTCGGTCGTCGTTTGCGCTTCTCTGGTCGTCGTCGGCGTCGTCATCGCTCTGCTCGATGCTGGCTTTGGCGAGGCTCTTGCTCTGTTCTCCGGATTGAGGGGCTAAACCATGTCTAAGCGTTGGTACGTCGTTCACACTTACTCTGGATACGAGAACCGTGTTAAGTCCGATCTCGAGCATCGCATCGAGACCATGGGCATGCAGGACCGTATCTTTGATATCGAGATTCCTATGGAGCGCGTCACCGAGATCAAAGAGGGTGGCAAGCGCGAGACCAAGGATTCTAAGATCTTCCCGGGTTATGTCCTGGTTCGCATGGAGATGGATGACGATGCGTGGACGTGTGTTCGCAACACGCCCGGTGTCACCGGTTTCCTGGGCGGCAACGGCAAGCCCGCTCCGCTTTCCCGCGACGAGTACAACAAGATGACTCGTCGTCCCGGTAAGGGCGATTCGCCCAAGCGTACGTCGGTCGATATTGAGGTCGGTACGTCCGTCCGCGTCACCGATGGCCCGCTTACCGACTTTGATGGCAAGGTCTCCGAGGTTAACACCGAGGCAGGCAAGCTCAAGGTCACGCTGATGATCTTTGGCCGCGAGACGCCGGTCGAGCTCGACTTTAACCAGGTCGCTGTCATCGCTTAAGTTTTCGTCCGTTCGCGCGAGCGTGCTTCTTCTGTGACTGCTCATCTCAGGAGTGCTTCTAACACGTGCGTGCTTACGATATAGCAAGTACTTCACACTCGTGATTCGAAAGGAATGACCATGGCTGAGAAGAAGGTTGCCAACGTCATTAAGCTCCAGATTCCTGCTGGTGCCGCTAACCCCGCTCCTCCCGTCGGCCCCGCCCTGGGCGCTGCTGGCGTGAACATCATGCAGTTCTGCCAGGCCTTTAACGCCGAGACGCAGGACAAGAAGGGTGACATCATCCCCGTTGAGATTTCTGTCTACGAGGATAAGTCCTTCTCCTTCATCACCAAGACCCCGCCGGCGGCTCACCTCATCAAGAAGGAGCTGAACCTCAAGTCTGGTTCCGCTAAGCCCCAGGCCGACAAGGTTGGTCAGCTCTCCCAGGAGCAGCTCACCAAGATCGCCGAGATCAAGATGCCGGACCTCAATGCCAACGACATTGACGCCGCCAAGAAGATCATCGCCGGTACCGCCCGTTCCATGGGCGTCACCATCGCTGAGTAGCGATTTCTTATGGTAATGACGGGTGCTCCGACCTGGGCGCCCGTTAAATGTGTGCAATAGGGCACACGATACGATGTGGGAGGGCTCACGCCCGTTTAACCACAGGAGGTAATGCACATGGCTAAGCATGGTAAGAGCTATAACGCCGCTGCCGAGAAGATCGATCGCGCCACGCTCTACACCCCCCTTCAGGCTGCCAAGCTCATTAAGGAGCTCGACACCGCCAAGTTCGACGAGACCGTCGAGGCCCACTTCCGTCTGGGCATCGATACTCGTAAGGCTGACCAGAACATCCGTGGTTCCATCTCCCTGCCCCACGGCACCGGCAAGACCGTTCGTGTTGCCGTCTTCGCCGAGGGCGAGAAGGCCCGCGAGGCTGAGGCTGCCGGCGCCGACATCATCGGTTCCGACGAGCTTGTCGCCCAGATTCAGAAGGGCGAGATCAACTTCGACGCCGCTATCGCTACGCCGAACATGATGGCCAAGGTTGGCCGCATCGGTAAGATCCTTGGTCCCCGTGGCCTCATGCCGAACCCCAAGCTCGGCACCGTGACCATGGACGTCGCCAAGATGGTCTCCGAGCTCAAGGCTGGCCGCGTTGAGTACCGCGCCGACCGCTACGGCATCTGCCACGTGCCCCTGGGCAAGAAGTCCTTCTCTGAGCAGCAGCTCGTCGAGAACTACGCTGCCCTGTACACCGAGATCCTGCGCGTCAAGCCCTCTTCTGCTAAGGGCAAGTACGTCAAGTCCATCTCCGTGTCTTCCACCATGGGCCCTGGCGTCAAGGTCGATCCCGCTATCCAGCGCGACTTCCTGGCTGAGTAACTAACAGTTACTGCCTGAGCAAAGCAAGCATTGCTAAAGAGACCCGGTTCTGCCTCGTGCAGGACCGGGTCTCTTGCTTTTGAGTCAACGAAACCACCACGAAGGGTACAGGCACCCTTGTGGTGGTTTTACTTGTGTTGTACTTTAGCGCGATGTAGTACTACCCGAGGCCGAAGGGAGCCCAACATGTTTAAGAACACGCAACAGCTCCTAGGCCTAGCGCTACTAGATTGGATAGCGCGCTAGGGTTGTAATCTCGCTATAACGATTTGTTGTACCCGGGTGCGCTATCGTCTGCCGCTTTCAGGCGTGATGAGCGACACGGGTATTTTTCTATCTCTAGGCCTTCTCTCTCTCCTGAAAGCCATCTGTCATAAAACGGTCAATCAGGAGGAACATATAAGCCGCAAAATCACAATCTTTGACGCCACCCTGTGCGACGGTGAGCAGTCGCCGGGCGCCAGCATGAATACCGAGGAAAAGCTCTTCATCGCCCGCCAGCTGGTGCGCATGAACGTGGACGTTATCGAGGCGGGCTTTCCCATCTCGAGTCCTGGTGACTTTCGCTCCGTACAGGAGATTGGCAAGATTGCGGGCGACCGATGCACGGTATGCGGCCTGACGCGCGCTGTCGACAGGGATATCGAAGTGGCTGCAGAGGCGCTCAAAACGGCCCAGAGGCCCCGTATCCATACAGGGCTGGGTGTGAGCACCAGTCACCTGCGCGACAAGCTCCATATGACTGAGGAAAGGGCAATTGAGTGAGCGATCCATGCCGTCAAACATGCTCGCAAGTTCGTTGACGATGTTGAGTTTTATGCCGAGGATGCCGGCCGCTCCGATCAGGAGTTTCTGGTGCGCATTATCGAGGCGGCCGTAAAGGCCGGTGCCACGGTCGTGAACATCCCCGATACGATGGGCTACAACATGCCGTGGGACTTTGGCGCCCGCATCCGTGACCTGCGCGGGCGCTGCGGGTGCGGCCGGTCAGCGTGCGGTCGACGTGATGGAGTATCGCGAGTACGAGATTGAGCGCATTGCGCGCCAGGCATTTGAGGCGGCGCGCAAACGTCGCGGCAAGGTGACGAGCGTTGATAAGCGCAACGTGCTGGAGACGAGCCGCATGTGGCGCGAGATTGTGCATCGCGTGCAAGACGAGGAGTACTCCGACGTGGAGCTTGAGGACCTGCTCGTCGACAACGCCGCCATGCAGCTCATCAGTCGACCGGCAGACTTTGACGTCGTGGTGACGGAGAACATGTTCGGCGACATCCTGTCCGATGAGGCGGCTCAGATTACCGGATCGCTCGGTATGCTTGCCTCTGCCTCGCTGGATGATGGCGTATCGCTGTTTGGGCCGAGCGCTGGCAGCGCTCCTGACATCGCGGGGCTCGGCGTGGCCAATCCGCTGGCTCAAATCTTGTCGGTGGCGATGCTGCTGACCTACGCGCTCGACATGGGCGAGCAAGCCGCGTGGATCGAGAGCGCCGTGGCGCGCGTGCTCGACGAGGGCTGGCGCACCCGTGACATCGCCGATGTCAACACCCCGGCAGATAAGATCCTCGGCACCACGACGATGGGCGACAAGGTCGTCGCCGCGCTGTAGGCGATGCCGATTCAAGCTGTCAAATATCTCAATCTGTAACATCTAAGGGGCAAAATCGTTCCTACCTGTTACAGATTGAGATTTTCGGCTGAGCATCCGTGGTCTGTCTCGATCTGTAACAGCTAACCGATTATTTGGGCCCTACCTGTTACAGATTGAGACAAACCGTTGGGACAGGTCGGACGAGTCAGCAAAACCACCACAAAGGTACCGGTCCCCTTCGTGGTGGTTTTTAGCGCAACGAGGTGTTCCCAGCCGACCATACGGGCGGCCTTGCGCTCACGCTGCTCGATGACAGCGCATCTTTAGACGCGAAGTGCGGAACCGGGTGCATATACGAGCCGCGTAGCGTTACGAATTCATGGGAATGACCGTATCGCCAATTTGTACGCTTGCAATCTTGTCTGTGTCACAAACTTGCGAGAACGGCCAGGTCTTGTGGACATCAGTGGTGCCGTTATCCAGTTTATTTGCGAAATAGCCGCTGTGGCTGGTTGCGTCCTCAACATGACCGTCTTTGAACGTCACGATGAGGGGTATGTTGCCAACGGCATCCATAGACTCCTCCATGTTTTGAGACATCTTGCCGCTGTTGTTGTCGTGTTCGATGGAACGATCTATGTTGTAGCGGACTGAAACGCCAACGCAGGATACGGTGGCCTCTTGAATCGTCGCCTTGGTGCCGTTAAAGTTGACCGATTTGGGCGCGGGAATCGTAACGGATGTATCTTCGTAATTCAGCTGGAACTTAAGATCCCATGGGCCCGTAAGTATTTTCTTATACTCGGGAAGCTCTTTGCCAGCACGTGGCACAACGAGAGAGTTGATATGCGTGCGGACGGTCCTGCCCATAAGGCCGGGTGATTCAACGCTGAACTGTGCAAAGTATTGAATGCTGGAGTCATTGGGGTTCTTGTCAATGAGCCATGATTGGCCTTGGCCGCCATGCTCGCCATCAACGTATACGTTTCCATCGACACTTCCGGCGATAGTTCCGTTCTCGCCCGGCTCGGAAAGCTTTTTCAGGGCAGCGGGATCGTCGAACGTAAGCGTATAGGCGATGGTAACCATATCCTTGTCGCCCATGATGGCGTCGGCGGTCACGGTGACTCCGTTGTTGGAGCAGCTAGCACCGACGGGCCGGCCAATACGGTCGATGATCTCGGTTTGAGAAGCAGGTCCGTCAAAGATGTCGGAAAGCATGTCAGAAGGAAGCGGCAGGACGCCTGTTGCCATAGCCGTGCCAGCGCCTCCAATGACGATAGCGAGGACTGCCGTTACAGCGGCAATGCGAGCGACTGTTCTTACGGGATGGCGGGCGATGCGCGGCTTGCGTCGCGTGCCATTAAAGTTGCTTTGAGCGGTCGCCGCATCGCTTGAGGCGACGGACTGAGCAATCGAGTTTGCCATGTGCTGCTTCGCATTATCGGTAAACGAAATGTGCTCCAGGGCGTGGCGATAGTCATTCGAATTCGTAGTCATTGTGGTCTCCTTTCAAGGAAAGCCGAAGTGACGCACGTCCGCGGCTAAGGTGCTGGGCGGTTGCAGCTGGCGTCGCGTGAACGGCGTCTGCGATTTCCCTGATGCTCATGCCTGCGTAGTAGTGCAAAAAGATGGCGATGCGCTGTGCTTGAGGCAGGGCCGTGACAGCGGAAAGAATGGCGCAGTCGCGTTGCGCGAATTCTTGCTCGGTATGTGTTACGGGTGCGCAGAAATCGGGGAGCGAATCGAGGTCGACAACCGGGTGATTCGCGTGCGTACGGCCGATATCGCGACATGCGTTCAGTGCGACTCGGATCACCCAAGCACGTTCGTGTTCGAGCGAGTCGAACGGTTGAGTGCGTTGGAGAATCTTGATCAGCGTGTCCTGGCAGATGTCTTGAGCGTCGTCAGCGGATCCAAGGGCCGAATAGCACAATCGAAGGATGAGGTCGGAATACGTGTCGACCAAGCGCTTTGCTTCCCGCTCGATCTGATCGGCATCGCATCGGAGCGTGCTATTGCGGTTACGGCGTGCAGGCATAGTGTCACCTCCAATTGGTCGTGGTGGATATAGGGAAGGCGTCTCGCGAGGTCCCTCTACATACAACACGGTCGAGACTGCATAAGTTGACAAAAAAAGACGGCACGTGAGCGCCGTCCTTACAAAACAATGAGTGTTCTCGTTAATTACACAAGCACCGTGATGGACAGGTCGGACGAGTCAGCAAAACCACCATAAAGGTGCCTATCCCCTTCGTGGTGGTTGTTGGCAGTTACCAGGGGGTTCTGGCGGTTGAAGACTCGATTGCTTCGTGGCGTTTGAGCTCGCGGCGCATGGTTTGTGAGTTGAGCCAAGCGGCCTTCCAACCGCGCGTGGGGTAGCGCGCCTCGTCAATTTCGATCTTGGTATAGCCGCAGGCGTTGACAATCTTCGTTCCGCATGGGTGTTGGAGCTCGCGTTGAAAGTTGGGGCCGTAGCTTTGGTGCACATGCCCGTGAATCATATAGTCGGGACCCCAAGACTCAAGAGCCGCATTAAAGCACTCGAATCCTCGATGCGGCAGGTCGTCCAGGTCGCCCATGCCTGCGACGGGTGCATGGGTAAGTAGAATATCGCATCCGTCTACCAGTGCGATTTTTCGCGATAGCTTGCGCATGCGTTTTGCCATCTCGCGCTCGGTATACATGTTCGCGCCGTCGCGGTAGCGCATGGAACCGCCCAGACCCGCAATGCGAATACCTCGGTACACATATACGCTGTCCTCAACACAAATGCACCCGCCCGGTGCATGGCGCGCGTAGCGGTCGTCGTGGTTGCCACGAACGTACACAAGCGGTTTGTTGATGACAGTGACCAAAAACTCAAGATAGTCCGGATCCAGGTCGCCTGCGGATAGAATCAGGTCAACGTCCTCAAAGCGCTCCTTGCGAAAACATTCCCACAGGCAGCGCTCCTCTACATCGGCAATGGCTAGGATATTCATAGGGCACGGACCTCCGGCTCGTTATCGAGCTGCGGAATCGAGCCTATAACGTTGTCAGCCAGCCAGTTCATCTCGACAATCTGCGTACTCGGCAGGGGAGGGAAGCCCTCAATCTGAACCACGCCGTCCTGGCTGTGGAGCTCGCCGCCAAATGGGTTGATGGAGCCCTCGACAATGCCGTTGCGAAGCAGCTGCACAAGTTTACGCGTCTGATAGGGTAGGCCCGGAGCGTAGCGAATATCGATGACGCCGGAGCTCATACCGTACCAGTAGTTGACGGCGCGCACCTGCTGGTCATCGGCGGTCTCGTCCCATGTGCCGTGCAGTAGGCTGCGTACGATGAGTTCGTAGTAACGGCCCCAGTTCCATACCGGCATAGCAATACCGGTAACTTCCTTGCCGTTTACCAGACGGTGAAGCCCGTAGGCGGTGGGGTCCTCGAGAGACTTGGACATATCGGCGCCGGTCATGACGCTCACGCCCTCGCGACACATGGCTTCGGCAAGACCGCCGGCGGGAACATCTCCCCAAGTGAGGATAATCTGCGCACGAGGGTCGAGCAGCGAGGCACCGATAGCGAAGGCGTTGATTTCGCTCAGCGCGCCCGAGGCGAAGACCGACGCATGGTAGCCAATACGGTGGTTGTCGGCCATGCTGGCGGCAAGGGCGCCCAGTAGGAACTTGGCCTCGTACATCTTTCCAAAGTACGAGCGGACGCTTTGGTGGGGAAGGCCGATTGAGCAGTTAAGGAACCGCACCTGGGGATACTCAACGGCTGCCCTGAGTGTGTATTCCATCAGGCGGTGCGAGGTCGAGAAGATGACGTTGTCTCCATGTTTGACAGCCGTTTCCACGGCGGCGTAGAACACGTCCGGATCGTGGCAGTCCTCGAACGCCTCGGTGCGCACGATACCGCCAAAGTGCTCATCAAGATACCGGCGGCCCTGGTCGTGTAGGCTGTCCCAGCTCGACGTGGCACAGGGAAACTCGTGGATAAAGGCGATTCGCATGGGATTGGCAGTGGAGTAGACGGTCTTGCTCATAAAGAAGTTGAGCACGCCCGAGGTAGCTTTTGTCGGTGCGCCCTCTTTCTCGTTGGGCTGCGGCGCTTCGACAAGATCGACTTTGTCCTCGTCGCTTTTGCCGGCAATGACAAGCTCGCGCCAAATCTTGCACAGACGGTTGACGACGATATCCGTCGGCGTATCCAGCAGACGGTCCTGGTTGTAGACGTTGAGGTAGACGAGCATGGCATCGGCAGGCGTAATGTCCAAGTGGTCGCCGCCCGCGCGAAGATAGGCGCGCTTAAAGAGCAGGAAGGTGTGACGTAGGTAGTCGACCTTCTTTTGAGGCCATTTTTCGACAAGATCTTGGCCGAGCATTTTGGCAAGCATCTCGTAGCTGCCCTCGCGCGAAAACTCAATCTCGTACAGGGGGCATACGTACCAAAAGGCGCAAAACTCACCGTACAGGCGGCTCTCGACGGAATCCCACTTACCGGGGTACAGACGCGTCACCTTGGCCGAAACCGTCGGAGCGTCAAGGAATTTGAGGACGCTGACACGCTTGTTGCCCTCTTGGACGTAAAAGCGGTGCATGAACTCGGTGACGATGATGGGGTCGCGGTAGCCCTCGGAGATTTGGATATCGTAGAGGTTGGACCATTTGCGGGCGAATTCGGTATTCCAGGGGAGCAGCGGCATAAAGTTACACGAAAAGGCGGACTGGCGACCTTTGGTAACCGTGCCGACGACCATTTCGAGCGGAATGTCCCGCAGGCCGATGTTCTCGCGCTGCCCGCAGGGAAGCTGGGCGACCAAGCTGTCGAGGTCCGTAAGATATGGATGCTCGCTTTGGCTGATGGCGCGACGGCGTCCCTGTTCGCCGCGCTTGCGCGCTTGACGATAGGCCTCTTCCATGGTGTCTACTCCCTTAGTCGTTTAAACAACGATATGAACCATGGTACCACGATGCGAAACCACCACAAAGGTGCCTGTCCCCTTTGCGGTGGTTTTAGGCGATGATGGGGGCGATGGCGCGGATGCAGGCGTCGGCTGCCGTAAAGGTGGTGCTGTCATCACTGACGATAAAGATGATCTTACCCTTAATGCCAAAGTCGCCGATCTCGCTAAAGAGCACGTAGGGTTCCTTGTCAAAGCCCGAGATGGGTGAAACGGCGACCTTGGTGGCACAGGCGAGCTCGTCTGCCAGCGCATCGAGCGAGTCCCACTTTGACGTGTCCTTCACCGCGACGGGAACGACAACGCGTCCAAAGGGCATGAGGTGCACGAGTGTGTTCTTGGAGATGTTGGAGTTGGGGACGATGATGGTCTGTCCGCAGGCGTCCTCGATGGTCGTGTGGCGCCAAGTGATGTCCTGGACCACGCCCGACACGCCGCCGACCTCGATATTGTCGCCGGGCTTGATGATGCCCATAAAGGTCACTTGCATGCCGCCGATAAGGTTTGATAGCGTGTCCTGAAAGCCGAGCGAGATGGCGATGCCGCCGACGCCAAGAGCGGCGACGAGCGCGTTTGCGTTAATGCCAAAGCAGTTGTCGAGGATAAAGCTGCCGCCGATCATCCAAATGACGGCACGCGCGATGTTGATGAAGATGCTCGATGCGGGAAGCGGGTTGTCGTCTCGGTTGAGTAGGTGGCGCAGGGTCTTGGATGCCACCTTGGCGGCGATGGCGGTGACTATTACCAAGATGACGGCCCAGATGATGTTGTGGACCCAGCGCTGCTCAAAGAAATGAAGAATCGGTTCAAACAATTCCATGTAGGGAAAACCTCCTAATGATCATTCAACCATGATACCCACCAAAAAGCCCGTCCGATCACATCGGACGGGCCGATAACTTGAGATGGGGTGGCCGCGGTGGCGTAAGCTGGGCCGCCGGCGAGCACGCCGGCAAGGAGTGCGGCGGTCAAGCAAGACGGGGAAGGAGTCTTCTCATGGCAGTTTCCTTAGTTCTTAACCAGTGGTTCCTGCTGACGCTGGATTATCGACATGATATGCGAAAACCGTCGCAAAGGTATCTGTTCCTTTGCGGCGGTTTTGACGTTTGCGCAGATAAAACCTGCCAAAATAAACCTGTCCCTTTTTGGCAGGTTTTAGCTCAGCAGCATGCGGTCGTTGGCGAGCTCGCCGCCCGAGACCTCCTCAAACTTCTGCAGCAGGTCGGCCACGGTGAGCGACTTCTTCTCGTCGCCGGCCACGTCGTAGATCACATGGCCCTCGTGCATCATGATCAGACGGTTGCCCAGACGGATGGCGTCGTTCATGTTGTGCGTGACCATGAGCGTGGTCAGGTGGTTCTCGTCGACGATCTCCTCGGTCAGATTGAGCACCTTCGATGCCGTCTTGGGGTCGAGGGCCGCGGTGTGCTCGTCGAGCAGCAGCAGGCGCGGCTTGGTGAGCGTGGCCATGAGCAGGGTGAGTGCCTGGCGCTGGCCGCCCGAGAGCAGACCGACCTTAGCGTTGAGACGCGTGTCCAGACCAAGGTCCAGGCGCTTGAGCAACTCAACGTATTCGTCCTTCTCGGCCTTGGTGACGCCCCACGAAAGACCGCGACGCTGGCCGCGGCGCTTGGCGAGGGCCAGGTTCTCAGCGATCTGCATGTCGGCAGCGGTACCGCGCATAGGGTCCTGGAACACGCGGCCCAGATACTTGGCGCGCTGCGACTCGCTCAGGCGCGAGATGTCGGTGCCGTCGAGCTCGATAACGCCTGAATCGAGCGGATACACGCCGGCGATCATGTTGAGCAGCGTGGACTTGCCGGCGCCGTTGCCGCCGATCACGGTTACAAAGTCGCCGTCATTCAGGGTGAGGTCGACGCCGGTGAGCGCGCGCTTCTCGGTGACGGTGCCCTTGTTAAAGGTCTTCTTGACGTGCGAGAGCTTAAGCATCTGCCTCATCTCCCTTCGTGTAGGAGCTGCGGAGCTTGTAGCGCTCCCAAACCACGGGCACGCACAGGGCCACGGCAACGATCACGGCGGAGAGCAGCTTCATGTCGTTGGCGTCCATGCCCAGCTGCAGCACGATGGCGCGGATAAGGAAGTACACCACGGAGCCAAAGACGGCGGAGGCAAGACGGACGCTAAACTGCGTGAGACCGCCGGGCAGCAGGCGGCCGAGCACCTCGCCGATAACAATGGCGGCAAGACCGATAACGATGGCGCCGGTGCCCATGCCAATGTCGGCATACTTCTGGCTCTGGCAGATGAGTGCGCCCGAAAGGCCGATGAGGGCGTTGGAGAGCACGAGGGCGATCATCTTGGTGGAGTTGGTGTTGACGCCCAGAGCGCGGATCATGTACTCGTTGTTGCCGGTGGCGCGCAGTGCCGAGCCGATCTCGGTGCCAAAGAACCAATACAGGATGGCAACGATGGCCACAGCGAGCAAGATGCCCAGGATGATGGCGACGGTGGACTGCGGCAGGCCCGTCATGTTGCTGACAGACGAGAAGATGGTGCCCTTGGCAAGGATGGGCGTATTGGATTTGCCCATGATACGCAGGTTGATGGACCACAGGCTGATCTGTGTCAGGATTCCGGCGAGGATCGCGGGAATCTCAAAGACGGTGGTCAAAATGCCCGTGACGGCGCCCGCGATGGCACCGGCACACATGCCGGCCAAAACAGCGAGCAGCGGGTCGACGTTGTTATTGACGATGAGCACAGCGCAGACGCAGCCGCCGAGGGCAAAGCTTCCGTCGCAGGTCATATCGGGGATGTCGAGCAGGCGGAACGTGATAAACACGCCGAGCACCATAATGCCCCAGAGGACGCCCTGCGAAACGGCGCCCTGCAATGCAATGAGCATGCTTCATACCTCCTAGGATAGGGTGGACACGTGATGTTCCATAATAGCGGTAACAATGCATAATAGAGCGGCGGACGGATGTTTTGTCTCATCCGTAACAAGCAGGGCGAACGCCGGTCTTTGGCGTTCGCCCCTGTGGCTCAGATATTGAATAACACGGCAACGGCGCGAGTACGTGCCCTAGATGCGTTACCGCGCATGGCGCTACTCGTCCAGAGCGGAAAGGTCGATGCCCAGCGCCTCGGCTATCTCGTCGTTCTTGACGACGACCAGGTCCTTGCTCGAGAGGTGCTTGATCGGCATATCCTCGGGCTTGGCCTCGCCCTTCAGGATCTTGACGGCCATCTCACCCGCGGCGTAGCCCAGGTCCTCATAGTTGATGGAGAGGGTGAACAGGCCGCCGGCCATGCACATACCCTCCTCGCCGGTCACGTAGGGAAGCTTGTTCTCCTTGCAGATCTGGCCCACCTGCGAAGCGCCCGCGGCGATGGTGTTGTCAGTGGGGGAGTACAGCGCATCGACCTTGCCCACGGCAGATTCGACGACGGACTGGATTTCATTGGAGCTCGAGACGGTGTAATCGGTGTACTCCAGGCCCAGCTTGTCGAGTTCCTTCTTGGCGGCCTTGATCTGGACGTCGGAGTTGGACTCGGCGGTGCAGTAGAGCAGGCCGACCTTCTTAACGTCGGGCAGGACCTTCTGCATCATCTCGAGCTGCTCAGCGACCGGGGTGAGGTCGGAAGCGCCCGTGACGTTGGTGCCGGGCTTGTCGTTGTCCTGGACCAGGCCGGAGGCGGCGTAGTCGGTGATGGCACAGCCCACGATGGGGATATCGGCCGTGGCGCCAGCGGCGGCCTGCGCGGCGGGCGTAGCGATGGCGTAGATCAGATCGACGCCATCGCCCACGAACTTGTCGGCGATGGACTTACACGTGGACTGGTCGTTCTGGGCGTTCTTCTGATCGATCTTGACCTTGAGACCGCTTTTCTTGATGGCCTTGACAAAGCCGTCGTTGGCGGCGTCGAGTGCGGAGTGCTCGGTGAGCTGCAGAACGCCGACGGTGTAGTCGGAACCGGCGGCTGCGGAGCCGGAACCAGAGTTGCCGCCGCATCCGGCAAGCGGAGCGAGCGCGAGCAGGCCAGCAGAGACCAGAAGGCTCCTGCGGCTGATGGTGATGTCCTTCATATCGTTACCCCCAGTATAGAAATGGCTGGAAATACTGCACTCAAACAAAGTGCAAGTGGAACTATAGTAGCGCGGATGTCCATTTTTACAATAATCTGGCGGGTTTTTTAATACAGAATCGGATGGGCGGTACGGGTGGTCGAATGGGCGGCGGAGGGTCTTATGCGGCGTAGGAGGCGCCGTCCTCGTCCAGGGCGGCGAAGAGCTTCTTGCCGTCGAGGAGACGTGTGGTGACGTTTCTCATCCGGCCGATCTCTACGGTACGCAACGTGTCATCGGCGCCTCGGGCGTCATAGACCGTTCCCAGCAAATACGAGATACTGTCTCGTTGCTTGATGGCAAAGGGACGGAGTGTCATCCGTGCTGCTTCGGTTTCGCCACGTGTCGTGACGCTCGAAATATCAAAACTCACCGTGGTTCCGTGGTCGATGGCCTGCTCGATGAGCTCGCAGGTGTCGATGCGCTTGACGGGCGTGCGCGTGGCCTTGGTGGATTTGCCGCCGGCGCTTGGAGCAGGCTCGGGTGCATCGAGGTAGCCGCGAACGTCGGCACTCGCCATGGCAACTAAGTGCTGCGCCATGCTCTTGCGGATAGCGATAGGCGTAGAGCGGTTGCGCATGACCATACCGTGGAGCCGGATGATCTCCTCGTCGGTGAGCGGACGGGTCAAGAGCCGATACCCCACGCCGCGTTTGTACTCAATTTCGTATCCGGCATGGCGAAGTGCGGAGATGGCGGTGTAGATGCTGCGCCGCGCCGCCGAGATGGGCATGCGGGCGGGGTCGTCGGGATGAGCGAGGCGCCGGATCAACTCATCGGAAAGCATGGCCTTGTCCTCGCCGGTGTTCTCGCTTAATAGTTGCAAGATGCGAACGGCGCGATAGGCTGCCATCGAGGCGGCGCCTCTCGTCATGGTGTCGTAGGTTTCAACAGCGGCTTCGGTCATGGTGTCCACGTCCTTTCCGTTTTGGGTGGCGACGGTATGGAGCCTAGGACGCGGGGTTTTCCCCAGGGGCGCAGGGCGCTCTGGGCGGTCGGTAGTCGTCGGCAAACGGCGGG
>DXZO01000057.1:54815-63801 GCA_019419625.1 Collinsella sp.
CAACAGCCCCGCTCAACTGACCAAAAACTTGCCAAAAGCTTGACGGATGCTGTTGAAAAAAGCGCCTCTCGACCGATGTCGAGAGGCGCTTGTGCGATGAGCGTTGGCGTGTGGCGACGCGAGCTAGCGTCCGACGATTAGAAGTCGGCGTTGCCCACGGTGCGCGGGTGCGGCAGGACGTCGCGGATGTTGCCCACGCCGGTCAGGTACATGACCAAGCGCTCGAAGCCCAGACCGTAGCCGGCGTGCTTGCAGGAACCGTAGCGGCGCAGGTCAAGGTAGTACTTGTACTGCTCGGGATTCATGCCCAGGTCCTTGATGCGGGCCTCGAGCAGATCCAGGCGCTCCTCGCGCTGGGAGCCGCCGATAATCTCGCCGATACCCGGCACCAGGCAGTCGGCGGCGGCGACGGTCTTGCCGTCCTCGTTCATGCGCATGTAGAACGCCTTGATCTCGGCCGGGTAGTCGGTTACGAAGGTCGGGCGCTTAAAGTGCTCCTCGGTCAGGAAACGCTCGTGCTCGGTTTGCAGGTCGATGCCCCAGCTCACGGGATAGTCAAACTTGTGACCGGCGGCGACGGCCTGCTCCAGGATTTCGACGGCCTCGGTATAGGTGACGCGGGCAAAGTCGGAGTTTGCCACGTGGTCCAGACGCTCGAGCAGACCCTTGTCCACAAACTTGTTGAGCATATTGAGCTCGTCGGGGCAGGTGGCCATAACGTCCTTAAGGACGTACTTGAGCATGGCCTCGGCGTTATCCATGTAGTCGTTAAGGTCGGCAAAGGCCATCTCGGGCTCGATCATCCAAAACTCGGCGGCGTGGCGCGTGGTGTTGGAGTTTTCGGCGCGGAAGGTGGGGCCAAAGGTGTACACGTCGCCAAAGGCCATGGCAAAGTTCTCGGCATTGAGCTGGCCGGACACGGTAAGGCTCGCGTGCTTGCCAAAGAAGTCCTGGCTCCAGTCGACCTCGCCGGACTCGGTGAGGGGCGGATTTTTGGGGTCGAGCGTGGTCACGCGGAACATCTCGCCGGCACCCTCGCAGTCACTCGTGGTGATGATGGGGGTGTTGACGTAGACAAAGCCTTGCTCCTGGAAGAAGCGGTGGATGGCGGCAGCCGCGACAGAGCGGATGCGGAACACGGCGCGGAACAGGTTGGTGCGCGGGCGCAGGTGCTGCTGGGTGCGCAGGAACTCGACGGTTGCGCGCTTCTTCTGCAGCGGGTAATCCGGGGCGCTCGCGCCCTCGACCTCGATGGAGGTGGCAGAAAGCTCGAAAGGCTGGGGCGCATCGGGGGTCAGCTTGACGGTGCCGATGCAAATGAGTGCGGCCGAGACGTTTTGATGGGCGATCTCGTCGTAGTTGTCGAGTGCCTCGCGGTTCATGACGACTTGCAGGTCGCGGAAGCAGCTGCCGTCGTTGAGCGTGACAAAGCCAAAGTTCTTCATGTCGCGGACGGACTTGACCCAGCCGGCGACGGTGACGGTCTGGCCGCCGAGCGACTCGGCATCGGCATAGAGCTGCGCGATTTTGGTGCGGTTCACGTATCCTCCCATAACGGTTGAATGATAGTTATCCATACAGTTCGATATTCTAGCAGCTCGGCTCATTTGGGCTATACAGATAAGGCATTGGCGGGATGGTTTTTCAAACGAAAAGCGCCCGCGGCCAAATGGTCGCGGGCGCTTGACGAGGTGCCTTTTGGCTGTGTGGCGCGGGGCCTGGCTACTTGGTCTTGGCAACCAGCAGCGGATCGCCAAGCTTGACGAGCGGATTGCCGCCGATAAGCGTGCCAGACTCGCCGACGTGGTCGATGCTCTTGAGGCGGTCGAGCTCAGAGATGATGACGGTCACGATGTCCTCGTGACCGGCGGCCTTGATAGCGTCGCGGTCGAAGCTGATGAGCGGCTGGCCGGCCTTGACCGTGTCGCCCATCTCGACAAAGCGGGCAAAACCCTTGCCGTTCATTTCCACGGTGCCCAGGCCAACATGGATGAACACGCGAAGACCGTCCTCGGTGATCATGCCGATGGAGTGGTTGGTGACGGTGGTGGCGCCGATACGGCCGTTAGCGGGGGCGTAAATGGTGCCGGTAATGGGCTCGATGCCGTAGCCCTGGCCGAGCATGCCCGAGGCGATGGTCTCATCGGGAACCTCACTCAGATTGACGAGCACGCCGTTGACAGGAGCGTAGATGACGCCTTCGCGGGTGGCGAAGCTTGCTGCGGGCGGAACGGACGCCTCGCCCGACGAAGTGAACGTGGACTTGAGCGAATCGAGCAGACCCATAGATGCCTCCAACGTATCAGGCGCGCATGTTGCACGCGTGTGGTTTGCCGGAAACGTTTCATATGTGTTTCGCGGCTTGGTCAACGCCCCTATTTTACGCTGCTCAACGATACCTCTGAACTGGGATTATGTGATATATCAGTTGAAGGGAAACTTATTGCTGGAGTGTTTCTTCGCCACGGGCTCAAGTGGGGTACGCTTAGACGCGAAAAACAAGGGCGCATAATCTGCGCGAAGGGAGCACCTATGATTATTGAGAACCATGCGCTGTGGGGCGAGGAGCCGACCGAGGATTATCCGGCGACGTTTACGTATCTGGGTGCCGAGCCGCTGCCCGACAAGCCCAATGGCCGCCGCCCCGCGGTGATCATCTGCGGCGGAGGCGGGTTTACGCATATCGCTCCGCACGAGCAGGATCCGGTGGCGTTTGCGTTTTTGGACCGCGGCTACCAGGCCTTTGTGCTCAACTATGTGACGAGTGGCACGGGTGACGTGAGTTTTCCGCACCCGCAGGCAGACCTTGCCAAGATGGTCGCTACCGTGCGCGCCAACGCCGACGAGTGGCATGTCGATCCCAAGCGCGTGTGCATCGTGGGCTTCTCGGCGGGCGGCATGATTTGCGCTTCGCTGGCAACGCAGTGGAAAACTGGTCCCTTCGCGGGCCTGGCAGGGGCTCGTCCGGAGGATATTCGTCCCGACGCCGTGGTGCTGGGCTATCCGTTGCTCGACCTTGCCTATGTGCGCGATATGCAGACGCGCGACCCGCGCATCGACCTGCGCGTGCCCAAGACGGGTGGCAAGACGGGGCGCGATTTGCTTAACGACTATCTGTCGATGGTGACGGGCGGCGAGGCGACCGATGAGCACTTGACCGACATTTGCCCTACCACGCACGTTTCGCGCCAGATGCCCCCGACCTTTGTGTGGGGCGTTTCGGACGACAAGACGGCGCCGGTCGCGCAGGTCTACCCGTTTGCGCAGCGCATGGCCGAGGAGGGTGTTGCATGCGAGATGCACGTCTTTGACCAGGGCGGTCACGGCCTTTCGCTCGGCAACGCCAACACCGCGGTCGACAACGAGGACAAGCAGGTGGCGGTCCGTCCCTGGATCCGCCTAGCCTTCCGCTTCCTGGAGCGCCATATGTAAAAGTAGACTACTTACCCGTTTCAAAAAGTCTGCTTAGAGGAGGAGCCATGCTTGAGGGTACGTATGTGGTTTCGGCCCAGACGCCGGTGGGGAGTAAACGCGGCGAGGTGACGTTTTCACATGGGGTGAACGGCGCGCTCAGGGCAGTACTAAACGTCAGGGGTCTCAATATCGCTCTCTCGAGTGCCCGCGCTGAGGGCGATTTCTTTGAGCTCTCGGGTACTATCTCCCACGTCTTGATGGGCAAGGCGCCCTTTACATGCACGGGGTCGGTTGAGGGTGATCGACTCACTGCTACCGCGCGGTCGGGTTCCATTTCGATCTCGCTGAGCGGTATGCGCAAAGAGCTTTCGGGGCGCACCGCATAAAGTTTGCGCAGGTAAACATCGGTATTTGACTTTATATAATAGTTCAGAGCGCTATCATTTGTCGTTACGAGTTGGTTAGCCCCGGTAAACGGTTAACCGCGTCTAACGAAAGGATGAGCGCGTGAAGCTCGATACACTCGAGATTGGAAAGGACGCCGTTGTCGCATCGGTGGCATCGGACGATCAGGCACTCCGACAGCATATTTTGGACATGGGCCTAACGCCGGGCACCGAAGTCACCATGATGAAGTACGCTCCTATGGGCGACCCGCTCGAGATTCGCCTGCGTGGCTACGAGTTGACGCTGCGCAAGGACGATGCTGCTCGCATCGAGCTCGTGGGTGTTCACGACACAGACACGGGTCCGCGCACTAACGCCGCAATCGGCACGACGGAGCACCCGGCACTTGGCGAGGGGACGTATTCGCCCCGTGCGGCAAAAACGGCCGTGCCCGAGGGTGCGCCGCTGCATTTCGCCCTCGCCGGCAACCAAAACTGCGGTAAGACCACGCTGTTCAACCAGCTTACGGGCTCCAACCAGCACGTCGGTAACTTTCCCGGCGTGACGGTCGACCGCAAGGACGGCACTATCCGTAACCACCCCGAGGCGAGCGTTACCGACCTGCCCGGCATTTACTCCCTGTCGCCGTACACGGGCGAGGAGATTGTGAGCCGCCAGTTTATCCTTGACGAGCATCCCGATGCCATCATCGACATTATCGACGCCACCAACATCGAACGTAACCTGTACCTGACACTGCAGCTTATGGAGCTCGACCGCCCCATGGTCATCGCGCTCAACATGATGGACGAGGTGACCGCCAATGGTGGTGCCGTAGACGTCAACCTGCTCGAGAGCCTGCTGGGCGTGCCTGTTGTTCCCATTAGCGCTGCCCGCAACGAGGGTATTGGCGAGTTGGTGGATCATGCCTTGCACGTGGCGCGGTTCCGCGAGCGCCCCGGTCGCCTGGACTTCTGCGCGCCCGATGGTCCAGACGGCGGCGCGCTGCATCGCTGCATTCACGGCATCGCCAACCTTATCGAGGACCATGCCGCGACGGCGCATATCCCGGTGCGTTTTGCGGCGACCAAGCTGGTTGAGGGCGACGAGCTGGTGACCGAGGCGCTTCATCTGGACCGTAACGAACTTGACGCCATCGAGCACATCATTACCCAGATGGAGGGTGAGGCCGGTACCGACCGTCTATCTGCACTGGCCGACATGCGCTTCGGCTTTATCGGCGACGTGTGTGGGCGCTGCGTCGTCAAGCCGCACGAGAGCCGCGAGCACGTGCGTTCCGTCAAGATCGACCGCATCCTGACGGGTCGCTACACGGCCATTCCGGCGTTCCTGGTGATCATGGGTCTCGTCTTTTGGCTGACATTTGGCGTGATCGGCGCGGCGTTGCAGGGACTTATGGAGGACGGCATCGCTGCCATCATCGCCTCGGCCGATGCGGGCCTCAAGGCGTTCGGCACCAACGACGTGGTGCGCTCGCTGGCTGTCGACGGCGTGCTTACGGGCGTGGGCAGCGTACTGACCTTCCTGCCGATTATCGTCGTGCTCTTTTTGTTCCTCTCCATTCTGGAAGACTCCGGATACATGGCACGCGTGGCCTTTGTCATGGATAAGGTACTGCGTCGCTTTGGCCTTTCGGGCCGCAGCTTCGTCCCCATGCTCGTCGGTTTTGGCTGCACCGTGCCGGCTATCATGTCGACCCGTACGCTCCCATCCGAGCACGACCGCAAGATGACGGTCATGCTCACGCCGTTCATGAGCTGCTCGGCCAAGTTGCCGGTCTACGGTCTGCTGTGCGGGGCGTTTTTCCCGAAGGCGACGGTTCCCGCCATGGTCTCGCTCTATCTGATTGGCATTGCGGTCGGTTGCATCGCGGCTTTGGTGCTCAATCGCACGGCATTTAAGGGTGACCCGGTGCCGTTTATCATGGAGCTCCCCAACTACCGCCTGCCGAGCGTCAAGACGACGGTGATGCTGGCATGGGATAAGGCCAAGGACTTTATTACCAAGGCCTTTACCATTATCTTTGCCGCTACCGTGGTCATCTGGTTCCTTCAGACGTTCGACATTCGCTTTAATGTGGTCGCCGATCAGTCGCAAAGCCTGCTTGCGGGTCTCGGCAGCATCATCGCGCCGGCGCTGGCGCCGCTTGGGTTTGGCGATTGGCGTGCATCCACGGCGCTCGTCACCGGACTTATCGCCAAGGAGAGCGTCATCTCGACCCTCACCGTGCTTTTGGGTGCAACGTCGCCCGCGGCACTGTCGACCATGTTTTCGCCGTTTACCGCTTACGTGTTCCTGGTCTTTACGCTGCTGTACCCGCCCTGCGTAGCGGCAATCGGCGCCGTCAAGAGCGAGTTGGGCGCGCGCTATGCCGTGGCTGTATTCGCGTTTCAGGTGACGGTCGCCTGGATCGTGGCGCTTGTCGTGCATTCGGCGGGCATATTACTGGGGCTGGCTTAGTTATTTATTGACGGCGCAACCTCTATGTACCGAATTGTTTTCGGCCCCGCATCTGTTGCTGACGGATGCGGGGCCGTTGCTATATAATCGCCTCCGCTCAAAATGATTGGAGACGTTATATATGAGTCAGGCAAGGCAAGACGGCATCACGATTAAGCAGTGGCTCCCGCTTATCGGGCTCGCCTGTTGTGCGTTCGTGTTCAACACGTCGGAGTTCATGCCCATTGGCCTTCTGACTGATATTGCCGCGTCGTTCTCGCTCACCGAGGCCCAGGCCGGCATCATGATCTCGGTCTACGCCTGGGGCGTCATGCTGCTGTCGTTGCCGCTTATGGTGTTTGCCTCGCGCTTCGAGTTCAAGCGTATGCTGCTCGGCGTGCTTGCCGTGTTCTCGCTGGGTCAGTTCCTGTCCGCCGTGGCGCCTACCTATCCTATTTTGGTTTGCGCGCGTCTGGTGGTCGCCTGCGCGCATGCCGTGTTCTGGTCGGTCGCCTCGATCATGGCGTCGCGTCTGGTTGACACGCGCCACGGGGCGCTCGCCATCAGCATGATCGCCACGGGCTCGTCCATCGCGCAGATCTTTGGCCTGCCGATCGGCCGCGCCATCGGACTGGCCGTGGGCTGGCGCATGACATTCGCCGTGGTTGGGGCCCTCTCTGCCGCTTCGGTGGTGTATCAGGCAGCGGTGTTCCCGGCCATGCCGGCGGGCGAGCGCTTTACCGTCAAACAGCTGCCCGAGCTGCTCAAGAACCCGTTCCTCATCGCGCTCTACGCGGTCACGGTCTTTATGGCGACCGGCTACTACGCGGGTTACAGCTATATCGAGCCCTTCCTGGCGCAGGTCGCCCATGTCGACGCAAGCGCCATCACCATGACGCTGACGGCGTTTGGCTGCTCCGGTCTGCTCGGAAGCTGGCTGTTCGGCCGACTGTTCGATGGCCATCGCTTTCCGTTCTTGGCTATCACACTCTCCGGCGTGCCTGTGGCTCTGCTGCTCATGGGTCCGGTTGCACCGTCGCTCGTCGCCGTTCTCGCTGTTTGCGCGCTATGGGGCTGCTGCTCCACGGCCTTTAACGTGGCGTTTCAGGCCGAGCTCATCAAGTACACGCCGGCGGATTCGTCGGCCGTCGCCATGTCGATCTTCTCGGGCCTGTTTAACCTCGGCATCGGCACGGGCACCGCGATCGGCGGCGCCGTGGTTTCGGGTCCCGGTATCACCTGGATTGGCTTCGCGGGCGGGGCGATTACCGTCGTGGGCGTCATCCTCGCCATTACGGTGCTGTTCCCGGCCATACGCCGCGCAAAGCCCGTCGCCTAATCACGTTCCCTCATCAGTTGCGGTGGAATAGAGACTGTTTGCCCGGTTTATTGGTCTCAACAGTCCCTATTTCACCGCAACTTATTTTGGGGGAGGGGATGCGCGGCGGGCATACAATGGATGGCGTTGCGTGAAAGATTACCGGGAGGTTGCTATGTGGGCATACGAGACGACGTTCTACCAGATCTATCCGCTGGGCTTTTGCGGAGCTCCGCGCGAAAACGCCGCGCCCGTTGCCGAAGATGAGCTCGCCCAGGCTGCCAACGCAGCGCCCAACCCCGATGCGCCCATCATGAAGATCGCCCAATGGGCCGACTACCTGCAAGAGCTCGGCATCGGTGCTGTGCTCATTAACCCGCCGCTCGAATCCGACAGCCATGGCTACGACACGCGCAGCCTGCGCCATATCGACCGTCGCCTGGGTGGGGATGCCGATTTTGCCGCCGTGTGCGAGACGCTGCACGCCCATGGCATCCGCGTGGTGCTCGATGCGGTCTTCAACCATGTGGGCCGTGGCTTTTGGGCCTTCCGCGATGTGCAGGAGCGCAAGTGGGACTCGCCCTACAAGGATTGGTTCCACATCAGCTTTGACGGCGACTCCTGCTATGGCGATGGCTTTTGGTACGAGGGCTGGGAAGGCCATTTTGAGCTCGTGAAGCTCAACCTGCAAAACCCCGCCGTGGTCGATTACCTGCTCGAGTCCGTGCGCCGTTGGGCCGACGTCTTTGGCGTCGACGGCCTGCGCCTGGACGTTGCCTATATGCTCGACCGCGACTTTATGCGCCGCCTGCACGCCTTTGCCCGTGAGCTCAAGCCCGACTTTGTGCTGATCGGCGAGACGCTCCACGGCGACTACAACCAGATCGTCAACGACGAGATGCTCGACTCCTGCACCAACTACGAGTGCTACAAGGGCCTGTACTCCAGCTTTAACTCGGTCAATATGTTCGAGATCGCGCACTCGCTGCACCGCCAGTTTGGCGGTGACCCGTGGTGCATTTATCGCGGCAAGCATCTGCTGTCGTTTGTCGACAACCACGATGTGCCGCGCCTGGCGAGCATCCTTACCGACAAGTCCTGTCTGCGCCCCGCTTATGGCATGCTCTTTGGCATGCCGGGCATTCCGTGCGTCTACTATGGCAGCGAGTGGGGGATTCCTGGCGAAAAGGGCGGCCCCGATGGTGACTGGGCGCTGCGACCTGCGCTCGATGAGCCTGCGCCCAACGAGCTGACGGCCTTCATCAAGCAGCTCGCGCACCTGCGCTCGGCAGACGACGCGGCGGCCCGTGCCCTCAACTATGGTGCCTATCGCAACGTGGTGATTCAGAACAAGCAGCTGCTGTTCGAGCGCGCCTGCGACGACGCGACGGTGCTCGTGGCGGTCAA
>DXZO01000058.1 GCA_019419625.1 Collinsella sp.
GACGTTCTGATTCGTAGTCAGACCCTCTATCCAGCTGAGGTAACGCCGCAACGCAAGACATATAAAACCACTTTAGTTCGTTAGAGTCAAGCAAAAACTCAAACTTTTTTTCGCGCGAGCCGCAATTTGTCACGCTGCACCACAAGCATCAGCGCTTCTCGTGCGATCGATTGGCTTTTCGATCACATCGAACCCGGCGCCAAACTCCCCCAGAAGCGACCGCACCCGTTGGGCACAGTCGTAGTCGGCAAACGATATGCTCAGCATTTGGGCCACCTGATTAGAAGTTCCAACGCCATAGAAGTGCTCAAGGACAACAAGCGCCTCATGCGCCACAAAGGTCTCGACCACATGCGGCGACTCCTCATAGCACCATTGCGTCAATGGTCCCTCACTCGTCTGCCGAACCACCAAGCCACCCATACCCGACGGCTCGCACGTTACCAGCAGCTGCTCCCCGCCCTCATCGCTCTGGAACAAAACAACCCGCTCGTCGAACAGCCCCATCACATCCCCTTTCTCTTGCTCTTAGTTAGCAAAAGCATAGCAGGTAGATGCATGTATACAGAACGTCTGTTCGTGTGTTTTCTATCGAGCTGTCCGCACGGCATGGTATAGCCGTACACAAAAAGGGCGCCCCTAAAAGGAGCGCCCTCGCAAATCGCCTATGCAGCTAGTTTACGCGACCGGCTCGATCTTCTCGAGGCCGCCCATGTAAGGACGCAGAACCTCGGGGATCGTGATGGTGCCGTCGGCGTTCTGGTAGTTCTCCAGAATGGCAGCCATGGTACGACCAGCCGGCAGGCCGGAACCGTTAAGGGTGTGCAGGTAGCGCGAACCCTTGAAGTTCTCGGGGTCGCGATACTTGATGTTGGCACGACGGGCCTGGAAGTCGCCGCAATTGGAGCAGGAGCTGATCTCCTTGTAGGCGTTGTAGCTCGGCAGCCAAACCTCGATGTCGTAGGTCTGACGGGCAGAGAAGCCCAGGTCGCCGGTGCACAGGCTAATCACGCGATACGGCAGGCCCAGCTGCTGCAGCAGGTACTCGGCCTCGGCGGTCATGCTCTCGAGCTCCTCGTCGGACTCCTCCGGCTTGGCAAACTTAACCATCTCGACCTTGTCGAACTCGTGCTGGCGAATGATGCCGCGGGTGTCGCGACCGGCGGAACCGGCCTCCTCGCGGAAGCAGGGGGTGAAGGCAGTGTAGCGGCGAGGCAGAGTGTCGGCGTCCAGAACCTCACCGGCATGCAGGTTAGTCAGTACGACCTCGGCGGTAGGGATCAGGAAGTTGTCGCCCGAGACGTGATAGGCGTCGTCCTCAAACTTGGGCAGCTGGCCCGTACCGAACATGGTCTGACGCTTGACGACGATGGGCGGCCACCACTCCTTGAAGCCACGGCTCGTGTGCGTGTCCAGGAAGAAGTTGATAAGGGCGCGCTCCAGGCGGGCGCCGGCGCCACCGAGAACGGTGAAGCGGCTGCCGGAGAGCTTGTTGCCACGCTCGAAGTCGAGGATGTCCAGATCGGTGCCCAGATCCCAGTGCGGCTTAAAGTCGAAGTCGAACTCGCGCGGGGTGCCCCAGCGGCGACGCTCGATGTTCTCGTCCTCGTCCTTACCGTACGGGGTGGCCTCGCACGGAATGTTGGGCAGGTGAGACATGAAGTCGTACTGCTCCTGCTCAAGAGCGGTACGGCGCTCGGCCAGACCGTCGATCTTCTCGTTGACGGCGCGCACGGCCTCCTTGGCGGCCTCGGCCTCGTCCTTCTTGCCCTCCTTCATCAGGGCGCCGATCTTCTTGGACTCGGCGTTGCGCGTGGCTTGAAGCTCCTCGACCTCGGTGATGACGGCACGACGCTCGTCGTCGAGCTCAAAGAACTTCTCGCGATCCCAAGACGTCTGGCGGTTAGCCATGGCGACATCGATGGCATCGGGGTTCTCGCGAACAAACTTGATATCAAGCATTAGATCCTCCGGCGATATACATTCCATTTAGGTTGCAACCTTGTACATGTATGGGCAAGTATATACTTATGAGCGTTTACGACCCAACTCAACTACGCAAGAAGGCACCCAATGGACGCAGTTTTTTCCTTTTTGTTTGGCACCCGCACCGGTTTTGCCATCCTTTTCGCCGGCGGCATCCTGCTGTTTGCGATTCTTGCCTTTGTAATGGAGAAGCGCACCCATAAGATGTATGTCGACCGCGGCCCCAAGTCCGAGGACGAAGAAGACAGCTTCTGGGACTAACCTGCCAAAAAGGGACAGGTTTATTTTGGTCGGTTTTATCTGGGCAAACGCAAGTGCCCCGCAACTGGAATTGAGCCAGTTGCGGGGCACTTTTCGCTAAAAGGACAAAACCGCAGGAAAAACCTGCCAACATAAACCTGTCCCTTTTTTGGTCGGGGTTACTGGAGGGTTGCGTCGATTGCCTTGACCAGGGCGCTGCGCATGCCGGCGTCCTCGAGCGCAACGACGCCCTTGATGGTGGCACCACCGGGCGAGCATACGGCATCCTTCATCGCCGCAGGATGCTGGCCAGTTGCAAGCTGCAGCTTTGCCGTACCCAGCACCATCTGGCTCACAATGCGATAAGCATCCGCACGCGGGATACCGTGCTTGACCGCCGCATCGCCCAGGGCCTCGATTGCCATGGCGACAAACGCCGGAGCGCAACCACCCACCGTGCCGCCCACAAACAGCAGGCTTGTGTCGAGCTCGACAACAGCGCCAAGCTTACCGAGCAGGTCGAGCACCACAGCACGCTGCTCGTCGTTAAGCGTCGAAGCCTTCTCGCAGGCGATGACGCCCTCGCCCACCGAAACCGGCGTGTTGGGCACCGTCGAGATATGCGCGACGCCCGGCAGGACCTGCTCCCACTTGGCACTGTCCCAGGTCCAGGCAACCGACAGAACGACCTTTTTGGCAAGAGCATCCTTGAGCGGGGCAAATACCTTCTCGATCATGTACGGTTTGACCGCAGCGACCACGATATCGGATGCGGCGACAACCTCGGCGGCATCGTGGCAGGCGACCATGCCGCGCGCCTCGCAGCGCTCAACCAGTGCGTCGTAGCGACCCGCGCAGGCGCACATGTCGCTCGCAGCTACACCGGCAGCGATCCAGCCATCGGCCATAGCGCTCGCCATATTGCCAAAACCGACAAATCCAATCTTCATATCGCATAGTCCTTTCAGACACATTCCTCAAAACGAAAGGTATTGTCCCACGCCATTGTTTCGTATTGCCGACCTATTTGTGATACGGCTCGCCACGGCTGATCTTGCAGGCACGGTAAATCTGCTCCAGCAGCACCACACGCGCCAGGTTATGCGGCAAGGTAATGCGTCCAAAGCTGAGCATCTCGTCGGCTCGTGCGCGCACGTCATCGCTCACGCCGTCCGATCCGCCAATTACAAAGGCGATGTCGCTGTTACCACGTAGCATAAGATCATCGAGCCGCGCCGAAAGTTCCTCGCTCGAGCGCTCTTTGCCCTCAATGGCCAGCAAGATCACATGTGCTCGAGGCGGCAGGGCTGTAAGAATCGCCGCCCCCTCCTTGTCGCGCGCGACATCCACGCCGCCCGCCTTAGCCGGGTCGATATCGGCCACCTCGCGGATATCCACCTTGGCATAGGCACCTAGGCGCTTGGTGTACTCAGCGCACGCGTCCTTCCAAAAGCGCTCCTTGAGCTTACCGACGCAAACGACGGTGTATTTCACGCGCGCCTACTCCTTCGAATCGTTTTGAACTTTGCCGGCGGCCAGCATCTGCTCGAACATCGAGGCCGACTGCGAAAAGTCGCTCGGCAGCACGACCGTCGAGGTTTTACCCGTGCGAGCGAACTCCGTCATCATCTCAGACCACTGCGTAAACATGAACAGTTGGTTGGCCTCGTCATTGCCGACACCCGTCTCCTGGATGATCTCGAGCGAATCTTTGATACCCAGTGCGATGGCCTTGCGCTGGTTGGCGATGCCCTCGCCCGCCTTTTCCATTGCCTCGGCCTCGGCGGTCGCCTCGGTGACGCGCTTGATGCGGTCTGCCTCGGCGAGCTCCTGTGCCGCAGCGCGCTTGCGCTGGGCGGCGTTGATGTCGTTCATGGAGTTCTCAACCTCGGTCGGCAGTGCGATTTTGGTGATGAGCGTCGACACGAGGGTGAAGCCGTAGGCGGCCATCTGCTCGGAAACGGTAGCGTTGACATCCTTGGCGATGTCATCCTTCTTGGCAAAGACCTCATCGAGTGTGTAGACAGGAATCGAAGAGCGCAGGGCGTCGGTGATGAAGTCACGCATCTGGTCGACGGGCTCCTGCAGCATGTAGTAGCTCTTGTAGATGCCCGAATCTGCCGGGCCGGCGCCCATGTCGTAGCTCACGTGGTACTGAGCGGAGACCTCAAGGCCGATGGTCACGTTGTCCTGGGTCTTAACGTCGATGCCAAAACCGTTTTTCATGGTGCGCAGGCTCACCGTGGCGGCCTTGCGGTCGATCACGGGCACCTTCACGTGGAAGCCCGCGTTGACGATACGATTGAACTTACCCAAGCGCTCGATGATCACAGCGTGCTGCTGCTCAACGACGTAGCAGGCGTTGGGAAGCAACAGCAGCAGGATGATGATGGGAATCAAAAGGCTCGTAAGGGCAGCGATGATACCGGAAAACAGCATGGTCTCTCCTCTGATAGGCACACGTTGCCATTAGGATACCCGCACGAAGCAGCCACGTGCCACCAACAAGAGGACCCATGGTCAAAAAAGGCCAAATATGAGTACTGTTACCAGTTTAGTAACAGCGTATTTGGGTCAAAATCGCCTCTTTGAACCCAAGGTCTATCGAAATTACTTCATTTTGTCTCAAGGTTGAGCCAAATTAGCGTACATCTGTTGCGTAAAATGAGCAAAAATGGCTTCGTGAAATGTCTCTATTTTCGTGACAGTACTCATATTTGCCACTTTTTGACCACAGGGGTATCTACCGCGCAAAATCGATAGGTCAAATCTGCCAAAAACGGCCCGTAAAAGAGCTCCCATTGCTGGGAGCTCTTTCATTTAATGGTGCGGGCGAAAGGACGTCCGCGTATCCGCTTCGCGGATCCGCACCGGCTTCGGCCGCCTGCCGGCGTCCTCGCCAGCTCGCTAAAAACGCTCCGCGTTTTCTTTACGCTCGCTCCTTCACAGGTTCAAGTCCCTGCGATGGGCCCATAACAAAAAAGCCCCCATTGCTGGGAGCTCTTTCAATCAATGGTGCGGGCGAAAGGACTTGAACCTTCATGGGGTTGCCCCCATACGGACCTGAACCGTACGCGTCTGCCAATTCCGCCACGCCCGCGTGCAGGAATTAGAATAACGGAGCGCCGCTGCGAACGCAAGAACTATTTTTGGAAAAGTTTGCAGGCATTTTCCCAGGCGGCTCGAGCGATTGCTTCGGCGTGCTCGCCGGTACGATCGACGCGGTCGTTGACCAGCGCATTTGCTGTGATGGAAATCATTGCAGGCTCGCATTCAAGACCGCGAATGGGTTCCGGCGCCATATACGGGCAATCCGTCTCGAACAAAATGCGATCGAGCGGGGTCGCCGCAAATGCCTCGCGCACGTCGTCGTTGCGCTTAAAGGTGGCCGCGCCGCCATAGGCGATATAGCAGCCCAAACCCACAAAGCGCTCCATCGTGGCTCGATCCTCGCCAAAGCAGTGCAGCACGCAACCGGCCTGAGGCACACCCACCTCGCGCAGCACGTTGTAGGCATCAACGTGCGAGGTACGCTCCCCATCCGAGTCCTCGTGCCGCAGGTGCAGCTCCACCGGCACATTGCGGCGCACGGCAACTTCGAGCTGACGTGCCATGCAATCAATCTGCACGCTATGGGGCGCCGGCGCGATGTCGTCGTCGTAATCCATGTGGTAGTCCAGACCGATCTCGCCGATGCCGACGCACAAAGGGTCATCAAGCGCAGCAACAACCTGCGCGTGAATGTCGTCGGTATAATCCGGCGCGCCATAGGGGTGAACACCAGCGAGATACTTGACCTGCGGAATATCCCACATCGGCAGAATTTCGCGCACGAGCCAGTCACTATAGTCCGTCACGCTGCGCTTGTCGGCGATGGGGTCGAGCATCGTCACCAACAAGTCGACGCCCGCGGCTTTGGCGCGCACGAGTGTCTCGGGCACTTCTTTGCCCCAGAACGAAAGCAGATGCGCATGAGTATCGGCAAGCGGTGCCAAGGGCACGGGACAAACAACCGTCTTCTTTTTCTTGGTAAACGTCACGCGTTCGGCATTAGGCATCATGGATTAGCTCCTGGGCCAGACGGACAAAGTCGGCAACATCAAGCGTTTCGGCGCGCGTGGTGGGTGCGATACCGCAAGCCTCAAAGGCGGCATCGAGCACGTCCTTGGCAAAGCCGTTGGCGCTCATGGAATTGCGGATGGTCTTGCGACGCTGAGCAAATGCAGCGTCGATCACGCGGGCCACAAACTCGCGATCGAGTCCTTCGGGCACCACGCCGTCAACACGGTCGATACGCACGACGGCCGAGTCCACGTGCGGCGCCGGCATAAAGCAACGCGGCGGCACCTCAAAGCGACCCGTAACCTGCGCATACAGGCCGAGCTTTACCGTATAGCCGCCATAGGTCTTGTTGCCCGGCACTGCGGCAATGCGATCGGCAACCTCCTTTTGAACCATGACGACGGCGCGCCTGAGCGCGGGCATCGTCTGGAAGAATTGCAGGATGATCGTCGCCGCCACGTTATAGGGCAAGTTCGCGACAAATACCGTCGGCTCACCGCCCGCAGCCTGTTCAATCTGCTCCGGCGTCACCCTGAGCGCGTCGCCCATGATAAAGCGGAAGTTGGCGTAGTCGGCGGCGTGGGCATCGAGTACCGGCTCGAGCTCGGGGTCGGCCTCGATCGACGTGACGCACGCCGCCTCCTGCAGCAGCGCAAGCGTGAGCGTACCAACGCCCGGGCCAACCTCGAGCACGCGCTCATCGCCCGCAAGCTCAGAAAGCTCGCAAATGCGCTCAATTACATGGTTGTCGATCAGGAAGTTCTGTCCCAGGCGATGCTTGGTCGCAAGGCCAAACTCCTCCAGCAGTTCCCTGGTGGCCGTGGGGTTTGCCAAAGGCGAAGTTGTCATAGTTGCCTCCTTAGCATGGTGGCGGCGTCTTGAAACAAAAGGGCATGGACCGTTGCGGCCATGCCCTTACATCTAAACAGCAAATTGCCGATATGGCGCGCGGCGTCTTAGCCCAGACGCGGGAACAGCGGCTCGCCCTTCTCGACGGGCTGACCACCGGCAAGCAGGCCCCAAGCGCAAATGCCCTTGAGGTCGTCGCTCGCAGCCTCGTCCTCGCAGGACAGGCGGCGCAGGGCCTCGGCAGAGGTCTGGGGCATGAGCGGCATCAGCAGGTGAGCGGCAATGCGGATAGCCTCGAGCAGGTTGTAGATCACAAACGCCAGCTCGTCAGCCTTGGCCTCGTCCTTGGCAAGTGCCCAGGGCTCGGAGTCCTCGATGTAGTGGTTGGCGGCGTGGATGAGCTCCATGACCTCGTCCTTAGCTCCACCGTAATCGAGCACGTCCATCTTGGCCATGTAGCGCTCGACCAGGCCGTCGGCAATCTTTGCCAGCGGGTTGTCGAACGCATCGAACGACGCGGGCTTGGCGGGCGCGCAACCGTCAAAGTACTTGCCGCTCATGTTGAGCGAACGCGAGATAAGGTTGCCCCAGCTGTTGGCCAGGTCGGCGTTGTAGACCTGCTCCATGCGATCGAAGCTGATGGCGCCGTCGGTGCCGGGGACAACGTCGGTCATAAAGTAATAGCGATAGCCCTCGACACCCAGCATGTCGATAACGTCCTGCGGAGCGATGGCGTTGCCGCGGCTCTTGGACATCTTCTCGGCCTTGCCGGTCTCGGCATTGCGCACGGTCAGGAAGCCGTGGGCAAAGACGTGCTCGGGCAGGGCCTCGCCGATGGCCATGAGCATGGCGGGCCAAATGACGCAGTGGAAGCGGATGATGTCCTTACCCACGATGTGGAACTGCGCGGGCCAGCGATAGGCCAGCTCGGCACGCGCCTCGTCGGTGTCGACACCGTAGCCGACGGCCGTCATATAGTTGAGCAGTGCATCGAACCACACGTAGGTCACGTGGCCCTCGTCAAACGGGACCTGAATGCCCCAGTCAAAGCTCGTGCGGCTCACGGAAAGGTCGTTAAGGCCGCCCTCGACAAAGCTGCGTACCTCGTTCATGCGGAACGCAGGCTCGACAAAGTCAGGGTGCTCGTCATAAAGCTTGAGCAGCTTGTCCTGGAAAGCGGAAAGCTTAAAGAAGTAGGACTCCTCCTGCACGCGCTCAAGCGGACGGTGGCAGTCGGGGCACAGGTGCTGGCCGACGCTGCCGTACTCCTCGTCGCCCTTCTGGACCTGAGTATCGGTGAAGTAGGTCTCGTCAGGCACGCAATACCAGCCGTCGTAGCTGCCCTTATACAGGTAACCGGACTCCTTCATGCGCTCCCACAGGTACTGCACGGCATGATGCTGGCGCGGCTCGGTGGTGCGGATGAAGTCGTCGTTGGAAATCTCGAGTTTGCTCCAAAGCTCCTTGAAGTGCGGAGCCTGGCTGTCGGTCCACTCCTGCGGCGTCATGTTGTGCTTGGCTGCGGCCTCGGCGACCTTCTCGCCGTGCTCGTCCATGCCGGTCAGGAACTTGACGTTATAGCCGGCAGAGCGGCGATAGCGAGCCTGAACGTCGGCAATGATGGTGGAATAAGCCGTGCCCAGGTGCGGATCGGCGTTGACATAGTAGATGGGCGTCGTGATAAAGAACGAAGGCTTGCTTTGATCCATGGGGTTTGTCCTCCAGAAAAACGTTGCATACAGGGGATGATTCTAGCGCAAGGGCTGGATATCCTCCATCTATTGCATATCGAGCACCATGGCATAGACATCGCGCTTGCGGCGCGAATACTTCTGAGACAGGCGCTTGGCCACCGCAGAGGCGGGCTCCCCCTCCTCGAGCGCGGCGCGGATATCCTCGCGCAGGGCCTCGTCGGGATCCGCTGCCGCGGCGTCAACCGGCACGATACCGACCTCCTCATCCTCGCTCGGCGGCGCGATGACCAGCGCAATCTCGCCCTTTACCTCGCCGCGAGCACGCAGTTCCTCGGCGAGCTGGGCAGCGGGCCCGCGCAAGACCTCCTCGTGCAGCTTGGTGAGTTCGCGGCAGACGGCAACCTCACGCTGGGGAAAGACCTCCGCCACGGCCTCGAGCGTCGCCACGATGCGATGTGGAGACTCGTAGAAGATGAGCGCGCCGGGCACTACGGCAAGGCGCTGCAAACGGCGCACGCGGTCGCCGTGTTTTCGGCCCAAAAAGCCCTCGAAGAAAAAATGCTCGCAGGGAATGCCGGACGAAACGAGCGCCGTAACGCAAGCAGAGGGCCCGGGAATAACTTCGACGGGCACATCGGCCTCACGTGCCGCCTCGACCAGCGCCTGGCCGGGATCGGACACGTCGGCCTGAAAGGCCCGGACCGAATATCCCGAG
>DXZO01000059.1 GCA_019419625.1 Collinsella sp.
GCTTAAGACCGCGCTGTATACGTCGCCGCAGCTGGTGCGCTATCCCGAGCGCATGGAGGTCGATGGACGCGTCGTAAGCGATGAGGCGTTTGCCCGTGGTGTTTCTGCTGCCGTCGAGGCGGGACATCGCGTGAATGCCCGTCGTGTGGCGGCGGGGGAGCGCGCCTATACCATCACGCCGTTTGACCTTTTGACGGCTGCTGCGCTTGTCGTTTTTGCCGAGGCCGCGGTGGATGTTGCCGTGCTCGAGGTTGGCATGGGCGGACGCTGGGACGCCACGAGCGCGACCGATCCCGTCGCCGTTGCCGTTACGGGCATCGGACTCGACCACACGCGCATTTTGGGCGACACGCTCGAGGCCATTGCGGGGGAGAAGGCTGCGGTTATTAAGCTTGGGCGCCTGGTTGTTTTGGGCGAGGGCACGCATGAGCCGAGCGTTCAGCGCGTGATGGACGCCCGCTGCCGCGAGTGCGGCATCGTGCCGCTGGTGGTGAGCCACGCTACGACCAAGGTGCCGGCTCACGTGGGCGATACGGTGGAGTTTAGCTGCACCACGCCGCGTGCGATCTACACGTCGAGCATGGTCAAGCCGGCGTATCAGCCGCAAAATGCCGCGTGCGCGATTATGCTGTGCGAGGGCTATCTGGGTCGCGAGCTCGACCATGATGCGCTCGATGCTTCGCTTATGGGCTGCCCCACGCCGGGTCGCTTTGATGTGCTGGGAACCGATCCGCTCAAGCTGATCGACGCCTGCCATAACCCTCAGAGCTGCGAGAACTTTGTGAGCGCGCTGGACGAGATCGATCCGTGCGTGGAGAATCGCCCCACGCTGCTGTGCGCCGCGCTGGCCGACAAGGACGTGGCGGGCATCGTCGACGTACTGATCCCGGCCTTCCCGCGCGTGGTCGTGACCCAGACCGATTCCGACCGCGCCCTGCCGGCAGAGGAGCTCGCTGCACTTGTTGACGCCGATAAGCTCGCGGGCGTGTATCCCAGCGTACCCAAGGCCCTCACAGCTTTAGAGGCCGCTGGCGAGGCTTTCGTTGCCGCCGGCACCATCACCCTGGCCGGCGAAGTAGCCGGTCTGCTCCGCTAACCCTGCCAACGGGGCAGCCAATTTGGGCTGCTAGTCACGAAATGGGCCTATCTACTACGTTTGAGCGGTTGCCCTCGACCACACGGAACATCGCGAAATTAAAACCGCAGGTAGATGGCTTACCAGTTTTGCGAAAACACGGGTATGGTCGACCCATGCGGGCTAAACGTAGTAGATAGGCCGTTTTTGTGGCGGCATTCATGTGATGCGGCAAAGGGACAGCCCCTTTGCCGCATTGCCTAGTCTAAGCGGACCGGATCGTGGGGGTAGGCGTTGAGAATCTCGACGCCGGACTCGGTAACTAGGGCAAGGTCCTCGATGCGGACGCCGGTGCGGCCGGGGAGGTAGATGCCCGGCTCGATTGAGAACGTCATGCCCGGCTCGACAACCTGCTCGTTGACGAGCGAGACGTCGCCCGGCTCGTGGTCCTGCAGGCCGATCGAGTGGCCCAGGCGATGCGTAAAGTACTTGCCGTAGCCAGCGTCCTCAATCACGTCGCGAGCGGCACGGTCCAGGTCGCACATGCGAACGCCCGGTGCGATGAGCGCCTCGGCGGCCTCGTTGGCGCGGCGTACGATGTCGTAGATGCGTGCTGTTTCCTCGTCCGGCTCGTCCCAAAAGAACGTGCGCGTCATGTCCGAGCAGTAGTTGCGATGGCGTCCGCCAATGTCGAACAGCACCACGTCGCCGCGCTTGAGTACCGTATCGTCGGGCTCGTGGTGCGGGTCGCCGGCGTTGGCGCCAAAGCTCACGATGGGCGGAAAGCTAAAGCCCTCGCAGCCGTGCTTGCGGTACAGACCGAGCATCTGATCGGCAATTTCGCGTTCCGTCACGCCTTCGTGGACGAGCTTGATCGCGTCGGTCATCACGGCGTCGTTGGCTGCCGAGGACGCGCGCATAAGCTCCTGCTCGGCGGCATCCTTGTGGGTGCGCGCGGCGGTGACAGCAAAGTCGCCCAGGAAGAACTCGCTGGCGGTGTGGCGCTCCATGAGCGGCATCAAAAAGCCGGAGCGCATGACGGTGTCGATGCCAAGCGGCTTGGTCGGATCGATTTCGCGAGCGATAGCGTCGGTCACGACGTCGGTGTCGGTGTGATAGGCGACGCGGGCGTTGTCGTACTCGGCCAGCTGATGCAGGGCGTTGACCAAGATCACGGGCTCGCAATCGCGCGCGAGCAGCACGCCGCAAAAACGCTCGAACATATCGGCATAAAAGCCGGTCAGATAGTAGATCGACCACGGGTCGTTTACGAGCAGCTGCGCGCCGGGGTGCTGAGCCTCGAGCGCATCGAGCACGCGCGCCACACGCTGGTCATCGACATGTGCCATACATCGTCCTTTCGCTAGGTTGCCACCATGGTATCCCATGCCCGGCACATAGGGACGTTCCTTTTATGCCGGCACCTTGGGACACTCCTTGCAAAAGCAGCCAAAAGAGCCCCGTCCCAAATTAGCTGCTTAGGTTGGATCGATGTTCATGCTGGCGACTAGGTCAATGTTGGTGCCGAGAAGATCTTCCTGCACGACGTCGCCCATGCGGATGGGGACGTCGACGACCACGCCGCGAATGAGGTCCATGGCTTGGGCGTGGAGTGCCAGCGGGATGGCTTCGGCCGTGCGCACGGGGAGCAGGGCTTCGTCGCCGCCGGAGACGGCCACGGTCGTCGTGAGCACGCGCATGGGGCAGGTGAGCTCCTGATGCGCGAACGTATCGCCACGCGGACAGCTGTTGCCGGTTACGGAGCGCACCTCTACCACGGCGCCGTCTGCGCTGCGCTCGACCTCCACGGTCAGGAGGCACTCGGATGGGCAGGTGGTGCAGTTGAACTGCAGCGTTTCAATCGCGTTTGTGCTCATGACTCTACGCCTCCTCAACGGGATCGACGGAAAGGACAATCTCGCTGGCACCCAGGTCGAGCGCTTGTTTGATGACCTTTGCCGGCAGTGGGAAGCTTTCCATTACGCTCGGTTTAAACGGGCGGACCTTGCCTGCGAACAATTCCTCGCCGCCAGCGAGGATGTGCACGCGGGCGGCATCGACTGGCCGGCGTACGCGGAAGTTGAGCTTGGTGAGCGCCACGGCCGTAATGCGTCCCGGCAGCGCGTATCCCGCAATGCCGGCAGGGGAGACCGTGAGCTCGCAGTCCGGAACGGCGCCCGTGCCGGTCCCCATCGCGTACGCCGCTGCAGTTGCGCCAGCCCTCTCGGACTCGGTCGTTACGTTGTCGGCCAGGTCGTGTACGTGCAGCACGTTGCCGCAGGCAAAGATGCCTGGTACGCCCGTCTGCAGGCTCTGGTCCACCACGGCGCCGCGCGTGCGCGGATCAAGCTCTACACCCGCGGCAACCGAAAGCTCGTTCTCGGGAATCAGGCCCACCGAAAGCAGCAGTGTGTCACACGGAACAATGCGCTCGGTACCCGGAATGGGCGCCAGGTGCTCGTCGACCTGACTCACCTCGACGGCCTCCACACGGTCGTGCCCAATCACGCGCGTGACCGTGGTCGACAGATGCAGCGGAATACCAAAATCGTCCAGGCAGTTCTTCACATTGCGGCGCAGGCCGTTGGCGTACGGCATGAGCTCGTACACGCCCTCGACCGAAATCCCCTCGAGCGTGCAGCGACGTGCCATGATCAGCCCGATATCGCCCGAACCCAAAATGACGGCGCGCGAGCCGGGTTTGAGGTTTTCGATATTGATGTATCGCTGCGCCAGGCCGGCCGTAAACACGCCGGCGGGACGAGTGCCGGGGATCTTGATCTCGCTGCGGGTGCGCTCGCGGCACCCCATGGCAAGGACGACCGCGCGCCCGGTGAGCCGCAGCATGCCGGCAGGGCTCATGAGCGTGACGGTATGGACCGCGGTGTCTTCCGTAGACTCGCCCGAATCGATCCCAAGCACCATGCTGTTCAGGAACAGTGCAATGTCGGTTGCGTGCACCTGGTCGATAAAGCGCTGCGCGTACTCGGGACCGGTGAGCTCCTGTTTAAAGTGCGACAGGCCAAAACCGGGATGGATGCACTGGCGCAGGATGCCGCCCAGATGCTGCTCGCGCTCCACGATGGCCACGCGTGCGCCGGCCTTGTGCGCGGCAAGCGCGGCCGCCATGCCGGCAGGTCCGCCGCCGATAACGACCACGTCGAAGGCTTGCGTTTGTACGGCTTCTACGACGCCGTAATCAATCGCGCTCGATTCGAATTCCGCCATCCTAGCGCACCCCCTTCAGCGGTCCCTCGACCAGCCAAGATCCGGCATCCTCCAATAGCACCTCGCTGGGGTCGTAGCCCAGCTCTCGGGCAAGAATCGCCACCACACGGCTCTGGCAAAAGCCACTTTGGCACCGACCCATGCCGGCGCGGCAGCGGCGCTTGACGCCCTCGACCGAAACCGCACCCGGGCGGCGTCGAATCGCGGCCACGATCTCGGCCTCGGGCACCGTCTCACAGCGGCAGACAATCTGTCCCCACGCGGGATCGGACTCGATCAGCTCCTCCTTGCGCGCCAGCGGTGCGCGGTCAAAGTCGTCCGGCGCGCGGCGAATTGGGTTCCAGTCCGTCCGCTCGTGCAGCTCCACGCCCTCCTCACGCATTACAAGTTCCATACGCTCGGCAATGGCAGGCGCGCTTGCCACGCCCGGCGACTGAATGCCCGCCGCCTGGAAAAGCCCCGGCACCACGGCTGACTGTCCAATAAAGAAGTCGTTCGTTCCCCGAATGACCGGACGCCCGCCGGCAAACGCACGCACCACGCGGCGCGTGTCCAGATCGGGCACCAGCTTGCGCGCTCCGGTCAGCAGCGCGTTCACATCGCTCACATAGGTTTGCGTGTCGCCCGGCTCGCGCACGGCGGCCGTGGCGGTGATCACGGTGTTGCCGTGCACGGTGCCCGTCACGATAACGCCCTTCGACACCGGCGTCGGCACGGGGTAGAGCGGCATGAGCGTGCGCGGCTCTTTGTCCAGCACCACAATGTTGCCCTGACGCCAGACCATCTGGAACTCCTCGGCACCCGCCATATGCGAGATGTTGGCGGCTCCGTTGCCCGCGGCATTGATCAGGTAGCGGCAGCGCACGTTGCCAGCGGGGGTCGCCAGCGTAAAGCGCGCGTCGTCGCCCGAGCCCGCGACTTCAATCGCTTCCACCGGCGCGGACCGCATAAACGTCACCCCGTTGGCCACGGCGTTCTCTAGCGCGGCGATGGCAACCTCAAACGGGTCGACAAAGCCCGTCGAGGGGCACCACAACGCGCACGTAGCGTCGGCACTGGCGCGCGGCTCTAATTCGTGGATGCGGTCGGGTCCGATGATCGACAGCTCGGGCACGCCGTTTGCCAGGCCATTCTGGCGCAGTTTCTCCAGGTGTGCGCGGTCTTCGTCGCTAAACCCCAGCACCATCGATCCGGTGCGGCGGAATAAAAAGCCTAGCTCCTGGGCCCACGTGCCATACAGTTCGCAACCACGGGCGTTGACCAGCGCCTTTACCGTGCCCGGTGCCGGATCGTAACCGGCATGCACCAGACCGCCGTTGGCCTTCGAAGCCCCCAGCGCGATATCGTTTGCTGCCTCGACCACGCAAATGGACAAGTCATAGCGCGCGAGCTGCCGCGCGATGGCGCACCCGGTAATTCCTGCGCCCACGATTGCGATATCAAACGTTTCTGCCACGGTGCCTCCAAGACAAGTTGACAGGCTGTCAATAAGACCATCCTACGGTCTGCGCGTCCCCAGTGCGGCGGCAATGCGGCGAACAGCCCCGCAACACCCGCCAACGGCAGACGAGGTGAGACCCAGCAACGTCGACAAGCTCGTCTGCCGACAACTGCGGCAACCTTTCGTCTCGACCTGTAACAGTTAGACGAGGATTTGGGTTCCAGATGTTACAGATCGAGACAAACCTTCCGGCGGATTTTGAATGTCTCGATCTGTAACAGTAAGAGGGGTTTTGGGGCCCAAGATGTTACAGATCGAGATTGAAGTCGGGGAGGGACCCCTGTGTCTCGATCTGTAACACCTAGACCCGGATTCCGCTCTCACCTGTTACAGATTGAGATGTTTGTGTCCGCGCCAGCCCCGTACCCAGCCGTAGTCCCATATAAACAAACCCCGTGGTAAACTTGACCGGACTGTTAATATTCCGAAAGGTACCCGTAATGTCCAAGTACATCTCCGAGCTCATGTCGCCGCAGCTTATGGGCGTCGTCTATGCCTTCGTTGGCTTTATCATCGCCCTGTATGTGCTGTCGGTCGTCTATGTGTTTATCGACGCTCGCCGCCGCGGCGCCAGCGCCTACGTGGCATGGGGCATCATCGCCCTCATCCCGTTTGTGGGCCTCATTGCCTACCTGGTCCTGCGTCCGCACTCCTACGCCTCCGACCGCGAGGAGCAGGAGCTGGACATGGCTCTGCGCGAGCGCCAGCTTGCCCAGTACGGCACCTGCCCGCAGTGCGGCGCGCCCATCGAGAAGGACTTCGTCGTCTGCCCGGTGTGCGATACCCAGGTTCGCAACGTATGCCCCAGCTGCCATCGCCCGCTCGATGCACACTGGAAGGTCTGCCCCTACTGCCGAACTCGCATCCAGTAACGCATCCATCGCCGGGCCGGCCGCAAGCCGCGCGCGCCCCACACCCCGCCCCACACGATGAAGCATGCGTAGAAAATCGCCCGCCGTGCCATTAAGGTGCGGCGGGCGCTTGTATACCAAGGCAACCTGCCTATAATGATGCAAGTTAAAACGCCGAGCGCATCGCACGCACTTGCATCAGGCATCCGAGAGGAGAAAACATACCCATGAAGGCACTCTATAATGACGGTTCGGTGGCCGAGCTCCCGCAGGACGAGGTCACGCACGTCATCCGCCACTCCGCCGCGCACATCATGGCGCAGGCCATCAAGCGCCTGTACCCCGAGGCCGACTTTGCCTACGGTCCCGCGACCGACAACGGCTTCTACTACGACGTCGACCTGCCCGAGGGCGTCAAGATCAGCGAGGACGATTTCCCCGCGATCGAGGCCGAGATGAAGAAGATCGTCAAGGAGAACCTCAAGTTCTCCGTGTACGAGAAGCCTCGCGCCGAGGCCATCGCCCTTATGGAGGAGCGCGGCGAGAAGTACAAGGTCGAGCACATCGGCGACCTGGACGACGACGCCCGCATCACCTTCTACCAGCAGGGCGACTACATCGACATGTGCGTCGGCCCCCACATCTGCTACACCAAGGCCCTCAAGGCCTTTAAGCTCACCGGCGTCTCGGGCGCCTACTGGAAGGGCGACAAGGACAACAAGATGCTCACCCGCATCAACGGCGTCGCCTTTGCCACCATGGAAGAACTCGACGAGCACATGCACATGCTGGAGGAGGCCAAGAAGCGCGACCACCGCAAGATCGGTCGCGAGATGGACCTCTTTATGATGCGCGACGAGGCTCCCGGCTTCCCGTTCTTCCTGCCCAACGGCATGATCCTTAAGAACACGCTGCTGGACTACTGGCGCGAGATCCACCACAAGGCCGGCTACGTGGAGATCTCCACGCCGCTCATCATGAACAAGCAGCTGTGGAAGACCTCGGGCCACTGGGACCACTACAAGGACAACATGTACTCCACCGTCATCGACGACGAAGAGTACTGCATTAAGCCCATGAACTGCCCGGGCGGTGTGCTGGTGTACGCCTCCAAGCCGCACTCCTACCGCGAGCTGCCCATCCGCGCCGGCGAGATTGGCCTGGTGCACCGCCACGAGCTGCGCGGCGCCCTGCACGGCTTGTTCCGCGTGCGCTGCTTTAACCAGGACGACGCTCACCTGTTTGTGCGTCCCGACCAGCTGACCGACGAGATCGTGGGCGTGGTCAACCTCATCGACTCCGTGTACCAGAAGTTTGGCTTTAAATATCACGTTGAGCTTTCCACCCGCCCCGAGGACTCCATGGGTTCTGACGAGGATTGGGCGCGCGCCGAGGAGGGCCTGCGCACCGCTCTGGAGAAGCTGGGCATGGACTACGAGGTCAACGAGGGCGACGGCGCCTTCTATGGCCCCAAGATCGACTTCCACCTGGAGGACTCGCTCGGCCGTACCTGGCAGTGCGGCACCGTGCAGCTCGACTTCCAGATGCCGCTCAACTTTGACCTGGAGTACGTGGATGCCGACGGCACCAAGAAGCGCCCCATCATGCTGCACCGCGTATGCTTTGGCTCCATCGAGCGCTTCATCGGTATTCTGATTGAGCACTTCGCGGGCAAGTTCCCCACCTGGCTGGCTCCCGTGCAGGTCAAGGCGCTTCCCGTGTCCGAGAAGAGCCGCGACTACGCTCACGAGGTGTGCGCCAAGCTGGAGGAGGCCGGCATTCGCGTGGTCTGCGACGACCGCGACGAGAAGATCGGCTACAAGATCCGCGAGGCCCGCAGCATCGACCGCGTGCCCTACATGCTCATCCTGGGCGAGAAGGAGGTCGAGGCCGGCAACATCTCCGTCCGCGATCGCTCCAACGAGACCGTTCAGATGAGCGTTGATGAGTTTGTTGCCAAGGTGATCGTGGAAATCAAGACCCGCGCCTAAGGCAAACTTCACAACAATTAACAAAGGCGACCGTCCACACAGGGCGGTCGCTTTTTTCATGCCAAAATAAGAAAGCCGCTGGTTGAGCGGCTTTTTTTGTTGCACAAAAAGGTACAGGTTTTTATAGAGGGGTATGGAGATGTACCTACTGGTTGATTTCCGATCTCAACCGAACACATTGAGCTGACGGCACGCTCCCGCAGT
>DXZO01000006.1 GCA_019419625.1 Collinsella sp.
CGACGGCCCGGCTTCGCCCAACGCCAAGTCGCTGCCCGAGTGGGCTCCTGTGGAGCTCAAGGACCTGGACGAGCAGCTCCCGCAGCAGCTCGACTGGGCCGGCTACGACGAGTTCGGTGGTGCTGACGGTTCGTTCACCCGCAACGGCCACACCATCTCCGCCGAGAAGGCTCGTCTGTACCTGTTCGACGATCTGGGCGTGTCGCAGCGCTGGACCAACAAGTTCAGCGAGGTTGGCATCGAGACGGTCGGCGACCTGGTTGGCAAGTCCGAGGAGGATCTGCTGCGCATCGATGGCATCGGCGCCAAGGCGATCGAGGAGCTCCGTGACGGCCTGGAGGCCCACGATCTGCTCTACATCCTCGAGAACAACGACGACGTTGCCGACGAGGAAGACCTCTCGCAGCTGCTGCAGATGGTCTTTAGCCCCGACGGTCCGGACGATATCCTGCTGGGTACCTCCGCTCCGACGCATCACGCCGACGCCGACGAGGAGCTCCTGGGCGCCCCGATCGACGACAAGAAGGCTCCCGCCAACGGCGCGATCAACGAGGACATGGCTTCCCTCGACGAGCTGCTCAACCAGCTCGTGGACACCGACGACGCCGAAGAGGCCAAGGACAACGACGAGGAGTAACTAGTTCCGCCGTTCTAACGAACGGCGGCGACCTCCGTCGCCGCGCGGCCCCCAGAGCTACAATCTGTCATTCAAAAGGCAGGGCATGACCAAAAGGTCAATGCCCTGCCTTTTTCATGCCACCTTGTACGCTCTGGGGGCCGCTCGCTTGCGTATGCTCAACCTGTTGCGTTCCGTTGATCCCTTGCCAAAAAGGGACGGATTAATTTTGGTAGGTTTTTCCTGCTTGAATTTGAAACATTTAGTCCGGCAAGAGCGTATCTATGGTGAGGGCCTCATCGAGAACCATTAATGTCACCGGGAGGTGATTATGGAAGAACAAGCTTTTAGACAGGCGGTCGAAGACCACCGGGATGTCGTGTTTCGGATCGCATTGACGTATCTGCGTGATCGCGCTGACGCCGACGATGTCGCTCAAGACGTCTTTCTTAAGTTGCTCAAAAGCGACGCGCAATTTGAAAACTGGGAGCATCTTCGTCGATGGCTTATCCGGGTCACGATCAATGAATGTAAATCTCTCTTTCGAAAGCCGTGGAGGCGCGTGGAGGATATTGAGAATCTGGCCGATTCGCTTTCGACGGCGCAGGAGGAGACCAAGGCGGTCCTGTCAGACGTTATGCGACTTCCGGAGCGATTCCGTATTCCTATCGTGCTCTATTACTATCTGGGCTTCTCGACTTCAGAAATTGCCGAGTTACTGCATGTGCCAGCCGCGACCGTTCGAACGCGTTTAGCTCGCGGCAGATCGAAGCTCAAGTTCATCCTAGAGGAGGGCGACCGTGAAATCCAACCAGATCAAGCAGGCCTTCGAGTCCGTCCAAGCCGATAGCGATCTTGCTGACCGTGTTCTTTATGCCGCTGCTGGCGAGCCGCTTCGCCGAAAGGGTCACGCGAAGCCTCTGTATGTTGCCGTAATCGGATGTCTTGCCGGAGCGCTGGCGACCGGAGGGGTCGCCTACGCTGTTGTCAATTCCAGTTATTTTGCCTCTGCCTGGGGAAACCATGGCAACGGAGAGTCCGTTACCTGGACAAATGGCGGCTCGTCGGGGACGAAATATACCTACACCAGAGAGTTTGGTGATGGTATCGCGCCCCAAAGCCTGGAGGGTGCAGTCCAGAAGGTCAATCTGTCCGTCGAGGGCAACGGCTATACGCTCGACATTCATGAGATGGCAATCGACGAGAACGGTTGCGGTGCTGTGACGTTTACATTGTCCAATCCGAATGGCGTTAACTACTACAAGCCGGCGGCAGAGCTTGGCGAACTTGTTCTCTATGGTGAAGAAGAAGGGGGCGTCAGTACACCCAGCATGAACTTCGGCGAGGAATGGGCTGATACACGCTGCACCATTGATAAAGACACATCAAGCGACACGGTCATTAACGGCACGATGTACTTTGCATCTTGGAATCGCGATCGAGATTTACGACATGCGGTCACCTGGAATATCAGTTGGACGGAGGGCAAAGGTGAGGATGCGAAGGTGATCGAGGTATCGACGCCAGAGTTTAACGTCGGAGCGCACGTCGATACAAAAGAACTCCGCTCCGATGACTCGCCTCTCGAGATCAGTCCGTTTTCCATCCAGACGCACATCGATGATCTGGGCTATGAAGCAGTTGATCATAAACTGACCGTCACCTACAAGGATGGGTCAGAGCAGATTATCGAAGATGACGACGCAGGGGCGTACAATTTCTATGTTTCGATGGGACGCAATAGCGGAGAGAACATTTGGGTGCCAACGAAGTTGATTGATGTCGACCAAGTGGTTTCAGTAACGCTCGAAGGCACACGCTGCACTTCAACAGGGGGCGCCGAAACGTCGGAACCCTTTACCATCGTCTATTCGTAAGATTTGGGGCCGCTTTCTACTAGGGGAAGCGGCCTTCTTTGCGGTAAATGGGCGGTTAGACCGCACGATATTCGCCTGCATTCCTGAAGTATGCGGCAAAATCTTGATGGGTCGACCACACCGTATATGCTCAAGCGCTCTACCTGCGGGTTTATTATCGCAAAACCCCGGTGCGCTCGGCGGGTCCAGAATTTGCCGCATACTTCCGAAAGCGCCGCCGATTTCCATGCGACAGGTGAGAGCAGATCACCGTTGGAGCGCGACGTTTCCCCAGATAAAACCGACCAAAATAAACCTGTCCCTTTTTGGCAGGTAACGTTGCCCCGACGAGCACGTCGGATCCCCGGCCCGGGCGGCACAGGGGTTAAGTTTGTCGCGAGTTCCGCACGAGCCGGAGGCCACTTAATGTGGCCTCCGTGCGAGTCAGGACTGTAGAGCAGCAAACTTAACCCCTGTGCCGCCCGGCCCGGGAATCCGCCCCCGCGCACAGGAGGGGATTCCTTTTGTGTAGGCTTTGCGGAAATGTGCCAATTTTGGGATACGCCCGGCGGCGTGGTCTGTTGACGGCACAGCTAACGCCACGTATCCTATCGAACTGCGTGTTTCGTAGGGGGATGCTGCCCCCTCGATTCAAGCCGTTGCACTTTACAGAAAGCTGGAATCATTCGAGAAGGAGTACGCTTTGCCTACTATTAACCAGCTGGTTCGCCAGGGCCGTCGTTCCGTGCCCAAGAAGTCCAAGAACGCTGCTCTGCAGCACAACTCCCAGAAGCGCGGCGTGTGCACCCGCGTCTTCACCACGAGCCCCAAGAAGCCGAACTCGGCTCTTCGTAAGGTTGCCCGTGTTCGCCTTGTCAACGGCATCGAAGTTACTGCTTACATCCCGGGTGAGGGCCACAACCTGCAGGAGCACTCCATCGTGCTCGTCCGCGGCGGTCGTGTCCGTGACCTCCCTGGTGTCCGTTATCACGTCATCCGTGGCGCCTACGACGCTGCTCCGGTCCAGAACCGTATGCAGGCCCGTTCCAAGTACGGTGCTAAGCGCCCCAAGGCTAAATAAGCCAGATAACGTTTTGATACTTTCGCCGTGTGCCGCCTAAGCGCCGCACGGTAGACACTTAAGGAGATTTCACATGCCGCGTCGTGCAGCAGCTAATCGTCGTGAGGTTCAGCCTGACGCCGTTTACAACAACCGCCTGGTGACTCAGCTCATCAACAAGGTCCTTCTTGACGGCAAGAAGGCCACCGCTGAGCGCATCGTTTACACCGCTTTCGAGATCGTTGCCGAGAAGTCCGAGGGTGGCGACGCTCTCGCTACCTTCAAGAAGGCTATGGACAACGTCAAGCCCACGCTCGAGGTTAAGCCCAAGCGTGTCGGTGGCGCTACCTATCAGGTCCCGATGGAGGTCAACTCCCGTCGTTCCACAGCTCTGGGTATCCGCTGGATCGTCAACTTCTCCCGCGCTCGCAAGGAGAAGACCATGGCCGAGCGTCTCGCCAATGAGATCCTCGACGCTTCCAACGGCCTGGGCGCTTCCGTCAAGAAGCGTGAGGACGTCTTCAAGATGGCCGAGGCCAACCGCGCGTTCTCTCACTATCGTTGGTAAGTTAAGGTAAGGAACTAACATGGCTAAGCCTAAGTACAAGCTTTCCGATACCCGTAACATCGGCATCATGGCCCACATCGATGCCGGTAAGACCACCACGACCGAGCGTATTCTTTACTACACCGGTAAGACCCACAAGATCGGTGAGGTCCATGAGGGCGCTGCCACCATGGACTGGATGGTTCAGGAGCAGGAGCGCGGCGTAACCATTACCTCCGCTGCTACCACCTGCTTCTGGAACAAGGACGGCAAGGACTACCGCATCCAGATCATCGACACCCCGGGCCACGTTGACTTCACCGCCGAGGTCGAGCGCTGCCTGCGCGTCCTCGATGGCGCTGTCGCCGTTTTCGACGCCGTTGCTGGCGTTCAGCCTCAGTCTGAGACCGTTTGGCGTCAGGCTTCTACCTTCAACGTTCCCCGCATCGCCTTCATCAACAAGTATGACCGCGTGGGCGCTGACTTCTTCAACGCTATCGAGACCATGAAGGATCGTCTCGACGCTAACGCCGTGGCCGCTCAGGTCCCGATGGGCGCCGAGGACAACTTCTGGGGCGTCATCGACCTGGTCACCATGACTGCATGGGACTTCAAGGCCGACGAGAAGGGCATGACCTACCCCGAGCCGATGGACGAGATCCCGGCTGAGTTCGCCGACATCGCTGCCACCAAGCGCGAGGAGCTCCTCGACGCTGCTGCCAGCTTTGACGACGAGCTCATGGAGAAGATCCTCATGGAGGAGGACTTCACCGTCGAGGAGCTCAAGGCTGCTCTGCGTAAGGGCGTTCTGGCCAACGAGCTCAACCTCGTCTTCGTGGGCTCCGCCTACAAGAACAAGGGCGTCCAGGAGCTGCTCGACGCTGTCGTCGACTACCTGCCCAGCCCACTCGACGTTGAGGCCGTCACCGGTACCGATCCGGACACCGGCGAGGAGATCCAGCGTCATCCTTCCTTCGACGAGCCCTTCTCCGGCCTGGTCTTCAAGATCATGACCGACCCGTTCGTCGGTAAGCTCACCTATGTCCGCGTTTACTCCGGCCGCGCCGAGTCCGGCTCCTACGTGGTCAACGCTTCCAACGGTCAGCGCGAGCGCCTCGGCCGCATCCTCGAGATGAACGCCGCCGAGCGTATCGACCGTGACGACGCTGCCGCCGGCGACATCGTCGCTTGCGTCGGCTTCAAGAACTCCACCACCGGTGACACCCTGTGCGCCGAGGGCAAGGAGATCGTCCTCGAGAAGATCGAGTTCGCTAAGCCCGTTATCGACGTTGCCATCGAGCCCAAGACCAAGGCCGAGCAGGACAAGATGTCCCTGGCTCTGACCAAGCTCGCCGAGGAGGACCCGACCTTCCAGGTGTCCACCAACCACGAGACCGGCCAGACCATCATCGCCGGCATGGGCGAGCTGCACCTCGAGATCATCGTCGACCGTCTGCTCCGCGAGTTCAAGGTTGACGCTAACGTTGGTAAGCCCCAGGTTGCCTACCGCGAGACCGCTGGTCACGACGTCGAGAAGGCCGAGGGCAAGTTCGTCCGTCAGTCCGGTGGTCGCGGTCAGTATGGCCACGCCGTCATCAAGCTCGAGAAGATGGAGGAGGGCTTCGGCTACGAGTTCGTCAACGCTATCGTCGGCGGCGTCGTGCCCAAGGAGTACATCCCGTCCATCGACAAGGGCATCCAGGAGGCCCTGAACACCGGTGTTATCGCCGGTTTCCCGGTCCTCGACGTCAAGGTCACCCTGTTCGACGGTTCTTACCACGAGGTCGACTCCTCCGAGGCCGCCTTCAAGATCGCCGGTTCCATGGCTATCAAGGACGCTCTCAAGAAGTCCGATCCGCAGCTGCTCGAGCCGATCATGGCTGTCGAGGTCGAGACCCCCGAGCAGTACATGGGCGACGTTATGGGCAACCTCTCCGGTCGCCGCGGCAAGATCGAGGGCATGGAGGATCGCAAGAACAGCAAGCTCATCCGTGCCAAGGTGCCGCTGGGCGAGATGTTCGGTTACGCTACCGACCTTCGCTCCCAGACCCAGGGCCGTGCATCCTACACGATGCAGTTCGACTCTTATGAGCCCGCGCCCAAGTCCATCGTGGACGAGGTCATGAGCAAGAACGCCTAAGTTCGAGCTCCCTGTTACGTAATCCGCGAGAACGTCTCTCGCACTCTTTGGAGGTTTAAGTTGGCTACCCAGAAGATCCGCATTCGCCTCAAGGGCTATGATCACGAGGTCGTCGATCAGTCCGCGAAGCTCATCGTCGAGACCGCTCAGAAGACCGGTGCTCGCGTTTCCGGTCCTGTCCCCCTGCCCACCGAGCGCAACCTGTACACGGTTATCCGCTCGCCGCACGTGAACAAGGACTCCCGTGAGCAGTTCGAGATGCGCACCCACAAGCGCCTCATCGACATCCTCGACCCCACCTCGGGCACAGTTGATTCGCTCATGCGTCTCGACCTCCCCGCTGGCGTTGACATCGACATCAAGCTCTAAGCGATATCGCTCATAGCTTAAAGGGCCCCGCTGCCGTTACGGTAGCGGGGCCCTTTTGTTTTGCATGATGGGTGTGGACCGCCGGGTAAGGCTGCCGAGCGGCTGGCTGTGGCGACCTACTCACTCAAGGGGCGCAATGACGCCTCCTCAAAATGGAAGGATCGCAAGCCGTCTTCCGTTTCGATACACGCGCGTCCAAAGGTATCGACGGTTTTAAAGATGCCTCGCGCCAGTTCGTCTCCAGCGGGGGAGCGGGCGATAACGTGCTCCCCGATCCAATTGAGGTGAGCGATATATTCGCCTTGGACGGGCGCGAGCGGTCCGGTGTTTTCTTCCATGGCGTTGAGGCGTTCTGCCCAGGCATCTACAGCGTCTATAACTGCGTGATAGACCTCATCGAGGAGCATGTCGACAGCAGGAACGTTCTCGTTAAGGTCCGAGAGACCGATTGCCGGCAGGCCGCCATCGGGAACCTCCGAGGGCACATAGTTCACATTGACGCCAATGCCGCAGACGGCAAAGGGCTTGCCCTCGGTGTCACGAGCCGCCTCGACCAGGATGCCGCCGAGTTTGCGCCCTCGCGCGACGAGGTCGTTGGGCCATTTGAGGCCGATCTCGTTAGCAAGACCTTGCTTTTCGAGCGCCTCGAGCACCGCTAAGCCGCTGACGGCGGCAAGACCAGAGTACTTGGCGGGATCAACACGTGGACGTAGGACAATCGAGAGCAACAGGTTGCCGGCGGTTGAATCCCACTTGTGGCCGCGTCGGCCGCGTCCTGCCGTTTGCGCGCGGGCAGCAAGTCCTGTGCCGTGCGGCGCTCCCTGTTTTCCTGCTTCGAGCAGGTCATCGTTGGTCGATCCGGTTACGTCGACTATCGTTAATTTGGCATCCATAACGGCTGCTACCTCCTTAATGAATAAGTGAATAACGCAATGGTGTCGAGAGGCAGACACAATGTGAAGCCTTTGTCGCATTTGGGCAATTTAATGTTAACACGTCAACAACGACTGAAATGCGCTATCCTCTCTTGGTCGATGTAAACACGTCAACAACTCAAAGGAGGTTAGTGATGGGTTTCACGATTCTTGGAACGGGCTCGGCGCTTCCTAAGCGCAGTGTTTCCAATGACGAGCTGTCCGAGTTCCTCGATACCTCGGATGAGTGGATTTTTACCCGCACAGGTATCAAGAGCCGCCATGTGTGTACCACCGAGTCACTCGACGACCTTGCCGTAGCGGCGAGCGAGCGGGCACTCCAGGTGTCCGGAATCGACGCGAGCCAGCTGGATCTGATCGTCTGTTCGACGACGACGGGTGACCACCTTGTTCCCGCTGAGGCATGTGCCGTCGCTGAGCGACTAGGCGCGACGTGCTCTGCCTTCGATGTCTCGGCGGCCTGTGCCGGCTTCGTATTTGCGCTCGATGTTGCCGAGGGCTATATCGCCCGGGGCCGTGCCAAGCGCGTGCTTATCGTTGCTGCCGAGCAGATGACGCGCGCGCTCGACTGGACCGACCGCGCCACCTGCGTGCTCTTTGGCGATGGGGCGGGCGCCGCGGTGATTGAGGCTGGGGGAGACAGCCCCCTTGCCGTTGAGCTTTCGACGGCGCCCGACGTCGAGACGTTGCGCGTTCCCGGTCTGGTCGGCACCTCGCCGTTTAAGGCCTCTGCAGATAGCGAGAGCGTGCTGTCCATGAATGGCCGCCGCGTGTTCAAGTTCGGCGTCAACGCCATCTGCGACACGGTCCATAAGCTTGCGAGCGATGCGGGCATTTCGGTCGAGGACATCGACCATTTTGTATTCCATCAGGCTAACGAACGAATCCTGAGTCAGGCGGTCAAGCGCCTCGGTGTGCCAGGCGAGCGCGTGGTTCGAACGCTGCGCGAGACCGGCAACATTTCGAGCGCCTGCATTCCCTTTGCGCTTGACCGGCTGGCACGCACCGACGCACTGAATACGGGCGACACCATCGCCCTCGTTGGATTTGGCGCCGGCCTGGATATAGGTGGCTATCTGCTTCGTTGGAAGTAGTCGCACATAGGTAATAAAACGCCCCTAGGGCACAAACAAAGGAGAACTACCATGGCAGATCAGAAGACCTTCGAGCGTGTTTGCGACGTTATCCGCGAGACCGCTGGCCTTGACGACGTCGAGATGAAGCCCGAGTCCACGCTCGAGGAGATTGGTCTCGACAGTCTGGGCACCGTCGAGATCCTCGTCGCCGTCGAGGACGAGTTTGGCATCCAGCTCGATACCGAGGAGAATCCCAAGACGGTCGGCGAGTTCGCTGATACGGTCGAGGCGGCATTGGAGAAGTAGCGATGCTCAAGACTCCTCTCTGCGATCTGCTCGGCATCGAAAAGCCCGTGTTCCAGGGCGGTATGGCCTGGATTGCCGACGCCTCGCTGGCGTCCGCAGTGTCCGAGGCGGGCGGCTTAGGGATCATCGCGGCCATGAACGCCGACGCCAACTGGCTGCGCGACCAGATTCACGAGCTGCGCGCCAGGACGGATAAGCCCTTTGGCGTGAACGTCATGCTCATGAGCCCGTTTGCCGACGAGGTCGCGCAGGTCGTGATTGACGAGCGAGTGCCGGTCGTCGTGACGGGCGCCGGAAATCCCACCAAGTACATGAA
>DXZO01000060.1:0-62277 GCA_019419625.1 Collinsella sp.
CCGCACATGTACGGATGAATGTGGGAGGTGTTCGGATAAAGTTGATAATCAAGGCAATCCTCGGGCAGGCACAGCCAGCCCTGTTCCTCTTGAATATCAGGCGCGTCTGTGCTATAATCTTTATATATAGATTCGGCCGTCCCGGAAGCTGTGCAGGCATCGGGGCGGTTTTCTTTTGCCTCCATGCTCTCACCTCCTTAATTCGTCAGCTCGACGCGCTTCACGTTCTCGTTCTTCCACGCCTCGACGTCGTCAATCTTGTAGCGAACCGCGTTTCCGACCTTGTAGTAGCTCGGACCCTTGCCCTGAGAGCGCCAGACACAGAGCGTCCCCGCGCTCAAACCGAGGAACGCCGCCACCTCGCGCGTCGTCTTGTACAGGGGATTTACCTCTTTTACCTGCTTCTTTCCTTTAGCCATAACCAGCCACCTCCATGTTCAAAGTCCTTTTCGCGAAACAAAAAAGCTCCCGTGGAAACCGAAGAAGGACAGAGGCGCAAAGCCTTGTCTATCTCGGTTTCCACGGGAGCTTCGTGTTCGTTGTTTCGCCCGTGACGCACGGCCTATTCGACCGAGCGCTCGGCTCCTATTCCCGATAGCAACCCCGCATCGAGGACGGGACGGGTGCTGAGCCATTTATCTATATGTATTGCATTATACGCCATTAGGGCAATTAAAGCAATATCAATTTTCCCATCGCCGCAGGTCAGAGCCTATTTCCGCTCATTTATGGGCAGAAATAGGCTCAAAAAATCTTCTGCCCGCGCCCCGAACGCATCGGCAGGGGAAGAAGACGTACGCCAAGGATTGCGGGGTCTGTTCCAGTTTGTTCCAAAAAAGTTGGAACAAGACTTTTCCGTGTTTACCTGCGTCTTTGCGCGATTCGCTGAATCCTGTTCCAACTCCGTTTTTCGAATTGGAACAGGATTTTTCCGCGTTTACCTGCGGTTTTGCGCGTTTGTTCCAATTGTTCCAGTTTTCAACAAGTCTTATATATGTGAATACATATATAGACCCCTTCCTGTATTCTTTTTCTCGCGCTTTAGGTTTGAAAATAATTGGAACAAATGGAACATTCACTAGAAATGCCTGGTAAATACGGAAAAAACTTGTTCCAACTCCGATTTTGCGAATTGGAACAACTGGAACAAATGGGCAGTTTTCAGGAAAAAACCCTCATAAATGAGAATAAAATCGAATTTCAAAACTGGAACAAACCTTCTATACGTTAATAGGCTTTAATGAACGAGGCCCATGCCGCATCCCTTCTGTACGTTCACCCGCATCCAACTGCCGCCCGCGGGGCGGCCGCCCTTGCATCGAGCGGATGCGAGATGCACATGGGCGCTCGAACATTCCTCAAACCGCTTCAGAGGCGTTTTAAGGCACGAAAAAAGCCCGTTGGGGTACACGGAGTACCCCAACGGGCTTATAACATCATAGAACGCAAAATACAGCGTTCTACTTCTCCATCTCGTTTTCTCCTATAAGTCCGAAATGACGGAACGCATCCAGAATCGCCTCACGCTTTTCAGGTGGGCACTTCGGTCTCTTCTCGGCTGACATTTTCGCCTCTTCGTAGGAGAACTGCTTATCCAAGCCAAGCTCGTCCTTGAGGTTTGCGATGTACAGCGACGAGACTTTCAAGCCATGATTCTTCAGAACGTATTCTTGAATCTGCTTATACGTCGGCTTCTTTACCTTGCCGCCCATACCAAGCTCGGACGGAGAGATGTTCACATAGGCATAACTCTTGACCGATTTTTCTCGGGTTAAGACCGCTACCGTCTCGGTGTGGTCGGTATGAGGGAACATGTCGACCGGCGTGATCTTGAGCAGGCGATAACCTCCGTCGAGGAGCTGGTGTAGGTCGCGCTCTTGGGTGACGGGGTTGCAGCTGATATAGGTGATGCGGCGCGGCTTAAGTGCGCAGGCGGCTTCGAGGAACTCGGGTGTGGAGCCGGCGCGCGGCGGGTCGATGGAGAGAACGTCAACGCGCTCGTTGTTATCGGCAGCGTCCAGGATGTAATCGGTGGCGTCGTCGGCCATAAACCAAGCGCTGCGGGTGAGGCCGTTGAGCTCGGCATTGCGGCGTGCGTCGGCAATGCCCGCCGGGTTGCGCTCCACTCCGAGCAGCATGATGCCGATACCCTTGTTCTGGGCTTCTTTAGCTGCGCAAAGACCGATGGTGCCGCTGCCGCAGTAGGCATCCATAAGCACATCGTCCTGGCGCAGATCCATGCCATCGATAGCGAGCTGGTAGAGCAGCTCGGTCTGCTGCGGGTTGGTCTGGTAGAACGCGGTAGGGGAGATATCGAATTCGCAACCGAGCAGCTGGTCGCGCATGCACTCGGCGCCATAGACGATACGAGTCTCCTCACCCAAGATGGCGTTACCGGGGCGTCCGTTGATGTTTTGGGCAACGGTGACGATATGCGGATCGAGTGCGGCGACAGCCTCAAAGAACTCCTGCGCATGCGGCAAGTCGCGCTGAGCGGTCACGAGGGTGACCATAATCTGGTCGGTACGCCAACCGCAGCGGACGACGGCATAGCGGAGCAAGCCCAGATGCTTGTCCTCGTTAAAGGCGGGAATGTGCAGGCGCTCAGCTTCACGCGCGATGCCGTTAAGAATCTGTCGGGCGCCCGGTACCTCGACGGGGCATTCGGGCACGGCAACGATTCTGTGCGAACCGCGCTCAAAAAAGCCGCAGCGGACAGTACCCTCCTTACCGGGAGCAAACGGAGTGGCAGCCTTATGACGAAAACCACGCGGCGCAGGATACTTGCCCGGGTCGCCCAAGGTGACGCCCATACCGCGAATGGGGTCGACGCTAATACCCTCGCGCTCGCAAAGAGCAGCAAAAAGCTCCTCCATAGCAGCCTGCTTAGCTGCCAACTGCTTTTTATAAGGACGATTGAGCGCCGTGCACCCACCGCAAGCTTTCATGATCGAACAGGGAGACTTGGGGTCCACAACCTTACGCGCAGACGAAACCGGATCTTTATGCGAGCGCTTGGAGCGAGTCTGAGATGCCTTATCCTCGCTCCGACGAGAACTGGGGCGCTTGGTCTTAACCTTGCCCTTCGCCGACTTACCCTTCGCATCCTGAGACGACTTGGATTTCTTAGAAGATTTTTTCTCCTCCGACCCCTCAGCCGCCTCGATCAAAGCACGACGAGCCCTACGCTCCGCACGAGATTCTGCCATGAATTAACCCCACTAATGTATAAATTGAAAGCTGCAAGCATTGTACCGTTCCAAGTTAAAGGACGATATACAAGCGGCCATTTCATGACAGTGATAAGTTCAACGAAGGTTGCCCGCCGGGTGCCGGGGCAGGGGTTAAGTTTGTCGCGAGTTCCGCACGAACAGGAGAGCACTTAATGTGCTCTCCGTCGTGAGCAGGACTGTAGAGCAGCAAACTTAACCCCTGCCCCGGCACCCGGCGGGCAAACCCTCCCTTGTACTCTATCAAGGTAAAGTGTATGATTCTGAACGTTACATGACTCACTTTACCTAACTAAAGTACTATCGAGGGGGAATACCATGAATACCGATATGTCTCGTCGTCAGTTTGTTGGTCTAGCCGGCTCGCTCGCCACGGTGCTTGGCCTTGGTCTTGTCGGCTGCGGCGGTGGTGCTGGCAAGGGCTCCGCTGCTGGTTCTGCCGCGGCCAAGGATGTGAAGGGCGCCGCGGAGTCCAAGAAGCTCGTGGTGGGCTTTGACAAGTCCTACCCTCCGTACGGCTTTGTGGGCGATGACGGCGAGTACACGGGCTTTGACCTTGACCTTGCCAAGGCCGTTGCCGATAAGCAGGGCTGGGATGTCGATTACGAGGCCATCGATTGGGATGCCAAGGACACGCTGCTCAACTCCGGCGCCATCAACTGCATCTGGAACGGCTTTACCATGGAGGGCCGTGAGGACGGCTACACGTTCTCCGAGCCGTACATGCTCAACGAGCAAGTGCTCGTGGTCAAGAAGGACGCGGGTATCAAGAGCTGGGACGATCTCGCTGGCAAGACCGTGATCACTCAGACCGATTCCGCTGCGCAGGATGTGCTCGAGGGCGACCAGAAGGATCTGGCCGCGACGTTTGCCACGCTCGATACCATCGGTGAGTACAACACGGCGTTTATGCAGCTCGAGAGTGGTGCGGTCGATGCCGTTGCCTGTGACCTCTCGATCGCTCAGTATCAGCTGGCCGCCAAGCCCGATGCCTATACGCAGCTCGACAAGCCGCTGTCCAGCGAGCACTACGCCGTCGGCTTTAAGAAGGGCGACACCAAGTCGGCCGATGCTGTAACCGAGTCACTCAAGGCGCTCTACGAGGACGGCACGGTCAAGGACCTCTGCGATAAATACGCAGATTACGGTCTATCCTTCGACAACTGGGTTCTCAAATAGCCACAGCACCCAACCTTGCGGCCCCAACCCTCCTCGCGTACCAAAGTACGCTTCGTCGGGCTTGTCGCTCGCAATCTTGGGCACTGTGCCTATTTGAGAGTAAAATCCGCTGTTCTGTTGCTGTGAAAGAGAGCTTGGGTTGTCTATTCAGGTCATGATGCAGATGCTTGGCCAGGGATTCTTGGTCAGTTTGCAGCTGTTTGTGCTGACGTTGCTCGGATCGATTCCGCTGGGAATCCCCGTGGCGTTTATGCGCATGAGCAAGGTCGCGCCGCTGCGTTGGATTGCGCGCATCTATATTTCGGTGGTGCGCGGCACGCCGCTTATGCTGCAGATGTTTGCGATCTACTTTGCCCCGTACTACGTGTTTGGCATCTCGCTCACGCCCGATTCCAAATGGACGGCGTGCGTCGTGGCATTCATCATCAACTACGCCGGCTACTTTGCCGAGATCTATCGCTCGGGCCTGCAGTCCATTCCGCGTGGTCAATATGAGGCCGCCGAGGTGCTGGGCTACTCGCGTCTGCAGACGTTTCTGTATATCGTGATGCCGCAGGTCGCCAAGCGTATTCTGCCGGCGATGGGCAACGAGATCATCACACTGGTCAAGGACACGTCGCTGGCGTTTGCCATCGGCGTGGGTGAGATGTTCTCGACCGCCAAGGCGCTGGTCGCCTCGCAGGTGAGCATGGTGCCGTTTGCGATCGCGGCGCTGATTTACTGGGTCTTTAACTTTGTGGTCGAGATGCTGCTGGGCGCCGCCGAAAAGAAGCTGGACTATTATCATGACTAACTCAGTGATGAAAATCGAAAGCGCGCGTAAGGCGTTTGGCGGCAATGAGGTGCTCAAGGATATCTCACTCGAAGTCAAGCGCGGTGAGGTCGTGGCGATTATCGGACCTTCGGGCGGCGGTAAGTCTACGCTGCTGCGGTGTGCCACGCTGCTCGAGACGCTCGACGGAGGCTCTCTCTCGTTTGGCGACCTTGCCGTTGCGACGGACGCGGGGCCGGGTGCGGTCTATGCGAAAGGCGACGTGCCCAAACAGGCGCGCTCGCGGTTTGGTCTGGTGTTCCAGAACTACAATCTGTTCCCGCACTATACGGTGATGAAAAACATCATCGACGCGCCGATCCGCGTGCTTAAGCGCCCGCGCGAGCAGGCGGAGGCGCGTGCGCGTGAGTTGATCGCGCAGATGGGGCTTACGGGCAACGAGAACAAGGTGCCGTGTGAGCTTTCGGGCGGTCAGCAGCAGCGCGTGAGTATTGCCCGCGCCCTGGCGCTCGATCCGGAAATCTTATTCTTTGACGAGCCGACCTCGGCACTCGATCCCGAGCTGACGGCCGAGGTGCTGCGTGTCATTAAGGACCTGGCGGCGCAGAATATGACGATGGTAATCGTGACCCACGCGATGCAATTTGCGCGCGATGTTGCCGACCACGTGGTCTTTATGGATGGCGGTTGCATTGTCGAGGAGGGATCTGCCGAGCAGGTTATCGACCATCCGCGCGAGCAGCGCACGCGTGAGTTCTTGAGCCGTATCGAGGGATAGGCTCAGGTATTTACTCAACTATTAATTGAGGCGAAGCCGCCACAGGTCTTACGGTCTGTGGCGGCTTTTTGTTTACATCGACGGGGTTCAATAATTGCCCCACAAGCTTGTCTCTTCCTCTCGCCGCCTGTATTCATACGTGTGCCGAAAGGTATGCATGGACAGCCGTCCGTGAGGGTAGGGTGGTGGCATAGGACATTTGGAGGGTGAGTCGGCTCGGCTGCCGACCATGCTGCTCCCGGGACGGCACCGACCGCGAACTCTCCCCGTTGGCGTCGCGCATTGCGCGCGGCCCTGCAAGGAGGTCATCATGGGTGCTCCCAAGACCGGTAACGTAAGGAACGTGGTGCTCGTAGGCCAAGGCGGGGTGGGCAAGACTTCACTCGCCGAGGCCATGCTCCACCTTTCCGGCAAGACCGCCCGCCTGGGCGGCCACGACGGCACCAAGCCCACGCTCGACTATGACCCCGAAGAGGTCAAGCGTGCATTTTCCATCTCGACGACCATCGCGCCGATCGACTGGAAGGGCGCGCGCATCAATGTGCTCGATGCCCCGTGCTACCCCGATTTTATCGGCGACGCCTTTGCCGCGATGAGCGTCTGCGAGACGGCTCTGTTTGTGGTCGACGCCGAGGCCGGCCCGCAGCCTACGACGGTTAAGCTCTGGTATGCCGCCGAGGACCTACGCCTGGCACGCGCGGTGTTCGTAAACCGCCTGTCGCGCTCCGAGGCCAGCTTTGCGACCACGATGGACCTGCTGCAGGAGCGCTTTGGCACGCGCCTGGGCGCCGTGACCCTTCCCTGGGGCGAGGGCGAGGACTTTGACGGCATCATCGACCTGGTGCGCATGAAGGCGCGCCACTGCAACGGCGCCGAGGCCGTTGAGTCGGAGATTCCCGAGGAGTATCGTGCCCAGGCCGAGGAGGCCCATGACCATCTGTGCGAGCTGGTGGCCGAGGCTGACGACGAGCTGATGATGAAATACCTGGAAGGCGAGGAGACGCTGACGCAGGAGGAGCTTGAAGGCCTGCTGTCTAAGGCGATCGCCGAGCGCATCTTTGTGCCGGTCTTTGCGGGCGATTGCATTAAGGAGCAGGGCGTCAACTCGCTGATGGACGACATCGCCACGTACTTCCCGGCGCCGACCGACTACGGCGAGATGCCGCTCATCGACGGTGACTCGCTTAAGATTTCGAGTGACGATGACCGTCCGGTGGCGTTTGTGTTTAAGACGCTGGCCGATCCGCAGCAGGGCCGCATCAGCTTTATCAAGGTGCTGACGGGCACGCTTGAGCCGGGTCTTGAGTTGGTCAACGCGCGTACCCGCAAGAGCGATCGTTTGGCTCACTTGTATGTGATGTGCGGCCGCGATATGACCGAGGTTGGCCATGCCTATGCCGGCGACATCATCGTGGCGCCCAAGCTGGCTGCCGAGACGGGCGATACGCTCTCGATTACCGGCAAGGTCGAGGCTGCGGCGTTTAAGTTCCCCAACTCGCAGTACCGCATCGCCATCGAAGCCGAGAACCGCGGCGACGAAGAGAAGCTCTACACGTTTATCGAGAAGGCCTGCAAGGCAGACCCGACCATGAGTATCGACCGCGACGAGGAGACTGGCCAGACCATTATCTCCGCCGTTGGTGAGGCACAGGTTTCGGTGCTGCTCAACCGTCTGGAGGACCGCACCAAGGTCGCCGCCAAGAGCGTGCCGATCCGCATTCCGTATCGCGAGACCATCCGCCGCACGGCGAGCGCCCAGGGTCGCCACAAGAAGCAGACCGGCGGCGCCGGTCAGTACGGCGACTGCTGGCTGCGCGTGGAGCCGCTCATTGGGCCCGACGGCACGAGCGACGGCTATGAGTTCGTGGACGAGGTCGTGGGCGGCCGCATCCCGCGCTCGCTGATTCCCGCCGTGGACAAGGGCGTCCAGGAGACCATGAAGGACGGTATTATTGCCGGCTACCCGCTCACGGGCATTCGCGTCGCGGTGTACGACGGCTCGTATCACAGCGTCGACTCCAACGAGATGGCGTTCCGCGCGGCGGCTCGCATCGGCCTGCGCAAGGCATGCGCCGATGCCGACCCCGTGGTGCTGGAGCCCATCGAGGAAATCACGGTGACGATCCCCGAGAGCTACGCCGGCGCCGTGATGGGCGACATCTCGGCCTCGCGCGGTCGCGTGACGGGCATGGAGACCGATGAGCGCGGAGACACCGTGGTCATCGCTCAAGCGCCGCTGGCCGAGCTGACGGATTACTCGACGCGTCTGCGCTCCATCACGCGCGGCACGGGTGACTTTACCATGAAGCCCGCCGGCTACGAGCAGGTTCCCTATGACGTTCAGGCCAAGCTGGTCGAGCGCTATGAGGAGGGTCGCGCCAAGTAGCGCGTGGCGTTGCCTGCAACATGCATGCCGGTGCAAGGGCCGCTCTGGGCAATCCAGGGCGGCCCTTTTTGATCCCTGGGGGACGGAGGAAAACGGATCATTTTAGGTTTTGGGGCAGCTTGGTCGGCTCTAGTCCCCCGAGGCCTGATTGCGGCCGGTGGCGTAGTCGATCTGCACGTGCGGCTGCAGATTGTAGCAATATACGTGGAAGCAGAGGGTCTTGCCGTGGTCCTCGACCGATTGCGCCTCAAGGCGCACGCCGCGGCAGACGAGCTCCTCTTCGTTATACATAGGCGTGACGCGGTAGAGCACATGGTTGCCTGTGTCGTGGATGTAGTCGAGGATCTGCTCTTCAAACGGCAGCATGCCCGTTTCGTTGAGATAGCGCGTGCCGGTGAGCAGATTCTTGCGGTTGGCGTTTTCGCCGCAGAGCGACCAGGCGATAAGGTGGCAGCGGTTGTAGAGGCTCTGACCCGGAATAAAGTCGTAGCGCTGCTGGTGCCACCCGGCGGGATGGATACGCGAGATATCGCCGCGCTTGCCCTGACCGAGCGATTCGGGACCCACGCAGGCGAGTGCCTTGCGGGTGCGGCCCAGGCTATCGAGCTTGGAGAACTTCTTAAAGCAGCCCTCTTCGGTGGCTCGCTCGTATTCGTCGAGCGTGAATGATGGCGTGCCCAACGGGTGCGTGCTGTCGGCGCGAAGGGCAACGTAGGGGTTGCCGGCGTAGTCGGGAATGCTGCTGAGATATACGCCGCGGGCGCGGTCGAGATCGGGGTTTTCGACCTCGTCGATGGGGGTGACGTTTGAAGAGGCATCGTCAGCGGTGTCGGTCGTGGCGGATTCAGAGCCATCGCCGGAGTCCTGATCATCTTCGGAGTCCGTGGAGCTCGCTGTTCCCGATTCGAGCCGGGCGACCAAGTCCGCTTCGTCGTCGGTGCGGTTGGGGCTCTCGCTTTGCTTCTCGGCCAGAGCAGCCGCCTGCTCATCGCTTTGCGGCGAGAGCAGCTTGGGCGCTCCGTCGAGCGACCCTGTGAACAGCGCAAACCCCAGCACCACGGCGGTGCCGATGGAAAGTACTTGCTTGTAGGCGGACTTGCGCGACATTGAGGCTCCTGGCTAGACGGTTCGGAATTTACCAGTCTAGCAGGAGACGCCGCGGGCAGTTTTGCCGAACAGATTCTTAAAGATTGGGGAGGCGCGCTATCGGTCCATTTGTCCTAGAAGGGACTGCGATGGTTGGGATGTGCGGGGCTATTCGACGTTTCCCAAGATAAAACCTACCAAAATAAACCAGTCCCTTTTTGGCAGGTCAGTTAACGCAGTTCAGGTTGAGCACGCGCGAGCGAGCAGGTTCCGGGTGCGGCAAGGTGACGTGAAACAAGCGGGCGCTGACCTTTTGGTCGCGCCCGTGCAGTTGAACGTCAGATTGCCATGCCCGGGGCCTGCGCAGCGCCGAGCGGTTACGCCGTTTGTAAAACGGCGTAACTTAAAGATTCATGTTGCCGTGGATGTAGGGGGCGACCTCGGGGGAGATGTGTCCGCAGCCTAGGTTGCGCAGCGCGGACTCGATGGCGGCGGGCAGCGGGGTCTTTCCCTCGTCGTTGACCACGGTACCGCCGAGGGCGGCGATCTTGGCGACATCTGCCGGGGCGGCTTCGATATGCATGCAGCCGCCGACCAGGCGTGCGCGGACCTGCGCCAGGTCAAGATCGTGCAGATAATCCTCGCAGGCGCGGATTAAATCGACCTTCTCGCGCGTAAGCTCCTCGCCCGTGGGAATGCGCGTGGCCAAGCAGGCGCCTGCCGGCAGGTTCCAGACGGGGTAGCCCCATGCGCGCAGCAGCTCGCGCTCTTCGTCCTTGGTAAAGCCGACCTCCATAAGGGGTGAGCGTACACCGAGCTCTTCTGCCGCACGCATGCCGGGGCGGTAGTCACCGCGATCGCTTGCATTGCTGCCATCGATGACGGTGGGAAAGCCTAGCGACTTGGCGTGGTTGACGATAGCGGTAAAGCCGGCGCGCTTGCAGTGGTAGCAGCGGTCGGCATCGTTGCAGGCTACCTGGGGGAGCTGCAGCTGATCGACCGAAAGATTGAGCACGGGGAGCATAAAATGCGGACCCTCATCGGTTTGTCCGTCAACGGACCGCTCAAACGAAGCCTGCTCGGGTGTGCCGATGAGCGGCGTGGTGAGATGGACGAGGAGGGTATTGGTAGGCATGATGCGGGCGCATACGGCGGCCAAAAAGCTGCTGTCAACGCCGCCGGAAAACCCGATAGCCACGCGCCCGTATGCCAAAAGCAGCTGTTCGAGCGCCGATAGCTTGTCTTGAAGCTCCTCTGCGGGTGCCGTGGTGTCTAAAATCATGAAACGATCCTTATCGTTGAGTACTCGATCGAAAACTATAATCCTACTGGGCTGCTTGTCATAAGACTTCTATCTATGTAACGAAAGTGCAATATGGTATATACGTTATATACAAGTTGCCAAATGCGGTAGAGTTGCGGCAATGCGACAGCGAGAGTCGATGGGGGACCGATATGATCAAGGCTGTTATTTTTGATATGGACGGAACGCTGGTCGACACCGAGCGTCTGGGCATCAAGGCATGGAAAGCGCCCGCTGCTGAGCTGGGTGTCGCGATTGATGACACGCTGATTCATCAGTTTATCGGTCGCACGCTGCCCGATGTCATGGACATCCTTGAGGCGCATTGCGGCAGCAGAGAAACCGCTGAGGCGATCTATCATCGCCACAAGGAGATTCGCGACGAGATGGTCAAGACCGACCTGGAGCTTAAGGCCGGCGCCGCCGAGTGCATAGACGAGCTGCTGGCTGTGGGCTATCACGTGGGCCTTGCGACGTCATCGCGCCATGTCACGGCAGAACGCAACCTTAAGATGGTCGGCCTCTTTGACAAGTTTGAAACGGTGACCTGTGGCGAGGACGTCGTGCACGGCAAGCCCGACCCCGAGATGTATCTGCTTGCCTGCGAGCGCGCGGGCTTTGCTCCCGAGGAATGTGCCGTGGTCGAGGATTCGCGCAACGGCTGCGTCTCGGGCATTACGGCTGGCTGCCACGTCTTTGCTGTCCCCGATATCGTGCCGCTTCCGCAGGACGTGGTGGACGGCTGCGAGGCCGTGCTCGATACGTTGTTCGATCTGACGGCGGCGGTCAAGGCCGTGCTCTAGACAATTGCGGTGTTGAAACGAGCAATTACCCACGTTTGCGCTTAAGCAAAAGGGGCCCGGCAATGGTCGGGCCCCTTTTGCTTAAGCGGCGACTTGGCATACTTGCGCGCGTGCTATAGATACGCGCCCAGGTTGATGGCGGTGGCTTCGGCGTGGTTGCTTGCCTGGGTGCTGGCGCGTTCCAGCAGGAACGGCCGCACGAGTTCTTGGCGGTTGATGTCCTCGATGGCTGTGACCGCGGTGACGGTGCGCGCTGCAGAGCCGATGCGGACGTGCTTGGTCTTTGCCGGCGCCTTGTTCTCGATTTGCTCCATGAGCAATTGAACACCCTTGCGGCCAATTTCGTAGCCCGGCGGCGCCACGGTGGTAAGGGGGACCGACCCGCTCCAGGCAAGTGGATTGCCGTCGCAGCCGGCCACGCGGACCTGCTCGGGGACGGAGATGCCTTTGTCTATCAGCGCCGAGATAACGCCCGATGCCAGTACGTCGGTCAGGCCGATGACAAAATCGGGGCGCTCGTCGCCGGAGCGCTCGGCAATCTGGGCGCCGATGCTGTAGCCGTCGGCAGCGGTATTCCATTCGCCGGCGTCGATGACTTCGATCTTGATATCGGGGTGCAGGGCAAGGGCCTTGTGGATGCCAAGTACGCGCAGGGTGAGCTGCATAAATGCCGCTCTGCCCACAACGGTGATATGGCGTGCGCCACGGGCAACGGCGAGCTCGGCGATAATGCGCCCCTGCGCCTCGTTGTCGGCGGCCACGTAGTAACCGGGTTCGGAACAGTGGATGTCCAGATGGACGATCGGCACGGGCATCTTGGTCATAGCGGGGTGCCAGTCGGGGGACGCCATGGGCTGAACCATGACGCCGGACATCTGCGTGCCCATAAAGTAGCGCAGGTAATGGTCCTGGAGAATGCCGTCGTTATCGGCGTTGGCGATGAGCAGGTCGTAACCGTGCTTGCGGGCCTCGTTATGGGCGCCGCTGGCAATTTGGAGCGAGAAGCCGTGATCGAGACGGGGGAGGACCAGGCCAAAGGACTTGGTGGTGCCGCCTGCGAGCTGACGGGCACTTTGGTTGGGCAGGTAGCCAAGGCGATTGATGGTCTCGTTGATGAGCTTGAGGGTCTCGGGGCGCAGCTTTTCGGGATGGTTGAGCGCGTTGGAAACCGTGCCCAACGAAACCCCGGCCTCGCGCGCGACGTCGCTGATTTTTACCTTTGCCATAGCGGCCCCTTTGATGCGTTTCAAGTACAAGCCAGATTGTAGCATCCCAAACCTACCAAAAAGGGACAGGTTTATTTTGGCAGGTTTATCTGGGGAAACGCCGTTGCCAGCGCGACCACCACGAAGTGGACAGGCACCTTTGTGGTGGTTTGAGCTGCCCGGGCCTTCAATTGTCTCGATCTGTAACATCTGGACGGCAAAACCGGCTCTACCTGTTACAGATCAAGACATAGTGCAGGGGTCGAACTGTAATGTCTCGATCTGTAACACTAAGCCGGCTTCCGGAGCCCCAGATGTTACAGATCGAGATCTTTCGCTGGGACAGAGCGCCGCCCCGTTCCAAACCACCACAAAGGTTCCTGTCCCCATTGTGGCGGTTTGGACCGGCTGGGCATGTGTGCATCGGGTGGTATCTAAGTTGAGATACCACTTCTGGTATATCAGCTTGCGTTTGCGTGAGTACAATACTCGAACGTTATACGTCTCAGCGCCCCCTGTGCGTGGACGTCTTGCAGTCACGCGAACGAAGGGATTTATCCTATGTGCGGAATTGTCGGCTACACCGGCTCTGATATTGCAAAGAACATCCTGGTCACGGGCCTCAAGCGTATGGAGTATCGCGGCTATGACTCCTCGGGCGTCGCGCTCGAGGTGGGTGAGGGCGCCGCGGCGCACCTCGACGTCATCCGCCGCGTGGGCAAGGTCGCGGGCCTGGAGAGCGAGCTTTCCAACATCGACAGCGACGCTACCTGCGGTATCGGCCACACCCGTTGGGCCACCCACGGCAAGCCCTCCGTCGTTAACGCCCATCCCCACACCAGCTGCGACGGTCGTATCGCCATCGTCCACAACGGCATCATCGAGAACTTCGCCGAGCTGCGCGAAGAGCTGAAGGGCCGCGGCCACCACTTTAAGAGCGAGACCGATACCGAGGTCTTCGCGCATCTGATCGAAGAGGCTTATGCCGAGACGCACGACCTGATGGCCTCCGTGCGCGAGGCTTGCACCCACGTGGTCGGTGCCTATGGTTTGGCCGCCGTGTGCGCTGACGAGCCCGGCGTGATCGCCGTGGCGCGCAAGGACTCCCCGATTGTGGTCGGCGTGGGCGAAACCGGCTCCTATGTTGCTTCCGATGTCATCGCGCTTATCGATGCCACTCGCGATGTCGTGGTGCTCGAGGACGGTCAGTTTGCCAAGCTCACGCCCGCGGGCGTCGAGTACACCGACGAGGCCGGCAACGTCATCGAGCCCAAGGTCACCCACATCGACTGGGACCTGGACATGGCAGAAAAGGGCGGTTATCCCGACTTTATGCTCAAGGAAATCCACGAGCAGCCGCGCGTCGTGCGCGATACGCTGGTGGGCCGTATGACCCCCGCCGGCGAGCTCGATATCGACGAGCTGGGCCTGTCCCTCGAGGAACTCAACGACATCGACCGCGTCTACGTGATCGCTTGCGGCACTAGCTATCACGCTGGCCTCATCGCCAAGAACCTTATTGAGGGCTGGGCTCGCATCCCCACCGAGGTTGAGGCGGCCAGCGAGTTCCGCTATCGCAATCCCATCATCACGCCGACGACGCTTGTCGTGGCTGTGTCCCAGTCGGGCGAGACGGCCGACACCCTTGCCGCCATTCGCGACGCGCGCATCAAGGGCGCCAAGGTCTTCGGCATCACCAACGTGGTGGGCAGCCCGGTGGCGCGTGAGAGCGACGGCGTCATCTACACCAAGGCCAACAAGGAGATCGCGGTCGCCTCGACCAAGAGCTTTATCGGTCAGGTCGTGAGCCTTACGCTGCTGGCTCTGCTGCTGGCGCAGGTTAAGTACCGTCTGACCACCAAGCAGGCGCGCATGCTGTTCCGCGAGCTTTCCGATACGGCCGAGCAGATCCAGTGGATTTTGGATACCCAGACCGAGGCCGTTCATGAGGCCGCCCTGCTGTGCAAGGACGCGCAGTCGGCGCTGTTCGTGGGCCGTGGCATGGGTGCCGCTATTTCCTACGAGGGCGCACTCAAGCTCAAGGAGGTCAGCTACCTGCATGCCGAGGCCTACGCCGCCGGCGAGATGAAGCACGGCCCCATTGCCCTGATCGACCCGGGCTTCCCTGTCATCGCTGTGGCCACCAAGAGTGCCACCTACGACAAGACCGTGTCGAACCTCATGGAGTGCAAGGCGCGTGGCGCCAAGGTCATCGTCGTTGCCACCGAGGGTGACGAGGAGATCAACAAGATTGCCGATTGCATCATCCGCGTGCCGGCCGTCCGCGACGTGTTCAGCCCCATCACCGCGAGCGTCCCGCTGCAGCTGCTCGCCCGCGAGGTCGCCATCCTGCGCGGTTGCGACGTTGACCAACCTCGTAACCTGGCGAAAAGCGTTACTGTCGAGTAGTTGGTTCCGCCGTTCTAACGACCAAGGCCCGGCTCCGCGTCATCAGACGGAGCCGGGCCTTTTTGTACGGAGAAACCAGCACAAAGGTGCCTGTCCCCTTTGTGGTGGTTTTGGCAGGTTAGCGGAGCTTGCTGGTCTCGAAGTACTCGGGGAACTGGTCCAGAACCTCGGTTTGGTTGCGGAACATCATGTGCAGGTGCTTGCTGACCAAAAAGCTCGCTTCGATGGGGTCGCGACCGGCGATAGCGCGGCGAATCTGCTTGTGCTCGTTCACGATGTCCTGATTGTCGAGAACCTGCGTGGCGGCGCGCAGCCAGCGGAAGCGCTCCAGGTCGGCATTGGTCTCCTCGAGCCACGACCACACGGTGCTGCGGCATGCGATGCTAAAAATCATGTGATGCATGAGGTTGTCGCTCAAAAAGAAGCCGATGCGATCCTCTTCGGCCATGGCCTTTTCCTGCAGCACGATGGCGCGGTCGAGCTGCTCGATGCCGGCCGACGTGGCGCGCGCACAGCACTCCACAATCACCTGCTTTTCCAGATGCTCGCGGATGTAACAGGCACTCTCGGCAAGGGTGAGGTTGATGGGTGAGACGTAGGTGCCGCTCTGGGGCACGGTGCGCACCAGGCCTTCCTGCGCCAAGCGAACCAAAGCCTCGCGCACGGGCGTGCGACCCATGTCCAGGTCATCGCAAAGCTGCTTGACGCCCAGCTTTTCGCCCGGCTTATAGTCCAGGTAGACGATTTTGCGTCGAATGGTGTGGTAGGACTGGTCCTGTAGGCTCGTTTCCTGCTCGCCGACGTGCATCGATTCTTCCATAGCGCCTCGCAACTGTTCTATCAAACTCATATGTCAGTTGTTAATTATGCCGCGAATCAGCTCTCCGCGGAGGGTAATTCGGCTGTCGCCCGAGAACTATTGCGGCATCTTAGTCTGTATTTGCGCAAGGCTATGCCCAATGTTGCCGTATCATAAGCCGTCGCAAACGTGAAAGAGAAAGAAGGAATCCCATATGCAACTGGCGAATATCGTACGCGAGCGCTGGAAGGGTGTCTTGTTCTGCCTGATCATCGCTATCCCCGCAACGCTGCTCGGCAAACAGATTGAGGTGGTCGGTGGGCCGGTATTCGCCATCCTCTTTGGCATGGTTCTGGCGCTCGTCTTTCCCAAGAATCGCCGCGAACAGCTCGCCGCCGGTGTCACCTATACGTCTAAAAAAGTCTTGCAGTACGCGGTTATCCTGCTTGGCTTTGGCATGAACCTCTCCCAGATTCTGTCCAAGGGCGCCCAGTCGCTACCGATTATCGTGGCGACAATCTCGACCTCGCTTGTCATCGCCTTTGTGCTCTGCTGCGTTATGAACGTGCCGGGCAAGATCGCGACGCTTGTGGGTGTGGGTTCGTCGATTTGCGGCGGTTCTGCCATCGCCGCGACCGCGCCCGTCATCGATGCCGACGATCGCGAGATTGCCCAGGCTATTTCGGTCATCTTCCTGTTTAACGTTATCGCGGCGCTCGTGTTTCCGACGCTCGGCGGTATGCTCGGGCTGACCAACGAGGGCTTTGGCCTGTTTGCCGGCACCGCCATCAACGACACCTCGTCCGTAACGGCTGCAGCGAGCGCTTGGGACAGCATGCATCCCGGCGCCAATGTGCTCGAGAGCGCCACGGTGGTCAAGCTCACCAGGACGCTGGCCATTATTCCCATCACGTTGGTCCTCGCATGCTGGCAGATGCATCTGGCGCGCAAGGCCGGCGGCGACGCCAAAAGCACGTTCTCGCTTAAACGCGCGTTTCCCATGTTTGTGCTGTTCTTTGTGCTGGCGAGCGTAATCACCACGGTGCTTCAGCTTCCCGTGTCCATCACGGCGCCCATCAAGGAGCTGTCGAAGTTCTTTATCGTGATGGCCATGGCGGCTATTGGCTTTAATACCGATATCGTCGAGCTGGTCAAAAAGGGCGGCAAGCCCATCGCGCTGGGCTTTTGCTGCTGGATTGGCATTGCGTGCATGAGTTTGGGAATGCAGCACGTGCTGGGAATCTGGTAGAGAAGTAGCTTATTCGCGTGCTGGTTGCTGGTTGCTGGTGAGCGCAAGCCTGCGGTGGAGCGATAGGAGCTCTTGCGGGTATGGCTTGTCCGCAGGTTTATAAGTCCCGAAGAGCTCTTATCGCCCCGCCAGGATGGCGATGCGGGGCAACACCTATACTCGCAGGACGGCGCTTTCTGCCCTATAGTGTTTGGTGAGCAATATCGTTCAATTTTGAAACACTCGGTCGTGCGACCGTCGGCGGTTGCGCGTCGCCGCGGACAGGGGCAAATCATGAATAGCGATGCCAAGCTGAACATCTTGACCGAGGCCCTGGCTGCTGCCGGGGCCTCGGCATTGGCAATCGATGCGCGTGGGGACGTCGCGATTTCGACCATGAATGACGCGGCGCTTGAGCGGGATGTGGCGGCTTTTGTCGCTGAGCGCCTCGACCGTATAGGAGACGGCGCGCGTCTGGTTATGGGGCGTGCGGGTACGCGCCTGAGCCTGACCGTTCGCCCCACCGACAAAGAGGGCGGGGGCCTTTGGGTCGTCGTGGTCCGCGAGGTGCGCGGCGCCGCGGCACATGCGGGCATCGAGTGGCTCAACGCCGACGAAGTTGAGGCCCGCTACGAATCGAGCGCGTACGGCATCGTTGAGGGGGCGGCCTCGGTAGCTGCGCCGGTCGCCGAGAGCTACGCGCGCGGCGTGCCCCTTATGCTCGAGGGCGAGCTGGGAGCGGGTCAGGTCGAGATCGCCAAGCGCCTCTATCTGGACGGTCCTTTTGCCGATCAGCCCTTTGTTGCCGTTGCGCTCGATGAGCTAACGGATCGCGGCTGGCGCCATCTGCTCAAAAGCGCCGAATCGCCGTTGTTCCAAACGGGGCTGACACTTTGCATTGAGGGCTGGAACACGGTTGGCCCCCAGCGTCTCCGCGAGCTCGTTTCCACGATGGCCGACACCGCGTTGGCGACGCGCTGCCATGTGGTGCTGACGGCGAATGACATGCCGGGCGGCAGCGAAAGTGATCAAGCCGCCTTTGTGACCGAGCGCTTCGCCTGTGCGGTGAGCGTGGCGCCGGCAATCGTCGAGCAGGGAGCCACGTCGCAAAAGATTGCGCGCTATTTGGAATATCTCGCTGGTGCATTTGGGACGGCAGCGCCCACGCTGTCTGCCGCGGCGACGAAGGCGCTCGATGCTTACCGCTGGCCGCGCAATTATCTGCAGCTCCGCGAGGTCTCGGAACGACTGTATATATTGGTGGGGGCGGGCACGGTGGACCGTGCTGTGGCGGAGGAAGTGCTCGCCCAAGAGGACGTGATTAAGACCGCAACCTTTGGCGTCCCGACACTCGAAAGCGACCTGTATATCCTGCGACCGCTGGCCGATACCGAGCGAGATATCGCGCATCTGGTTGTAGATCATCTCCACGGCAACCGAACCCGTGCGGCGGAGGTGCTGGGCATAAGCCGTACAACGCTGTGGCGCTTGCTGAAGGACGATGACCGTTGAGCGAGGCGCCCGTGACCGCGCGCGACGCGTGTGCTACAGTCCAAAGCGTTATTGTTTCGATTTGGTTACGGCGTGCGAGGGCATATGGCTGAGACTTCAAAACCGAGCCGCAGAAGGCGGAGTGCCGCGCCGGTCAACCGACGCACAACATCGGTGACGTGGGGTAAACACGCCTCGGGGTTTGACGGCTCGTTCAAGCGCACTAAATACGGCTATCCTTCGACAGGTGCCCGCTTGGCAATGCAGGCAGAGTCCTCGCTGTGGGGCCGCAAACGCGTGGTGGGCTCAAAGCTCAAGCACGACGGCACGCTCGGCTACATCAGCCGCGGGGCGGCTCGCCGCAGTGGGCTCAATCCTGCTGGTTGGCATCGTTATGTGCCGATCGCGGTCGTCGTTGCAGTGATCGTCATCGCACTCGCTGCGCTTGGCTACGCCGGCGGTGGCGCCAACTTGGACGCGGTGTTTAAATCGCCCGAGCTCGCGCATGCAGGCACAGAAGTTGTCGAGGGCGCTCAGACCCAGACGGGCGTCGCACCCCAGCGCGGCATCGTCGCGGCGGCCTCCACCATCGCCGACGCTCAAAAGGACGAGGGCGAACAGGGCGACGGCGCCGAAACGACCCACACGAACGAAACGACGACAACTCCATCGGCAAGATAAGTTGCGAGTGGGGTGGCTAAAATAGCCCCGTCCCAAATTAGCTACCCCTATGACGCTCCTGGGTTACCTTACGTAGACGACGTTGTCGCGGCGGGGTTTGGGCTCGGGTAGCGTGTCTTCGGCATAGCCCAGAATGCAGTGACCGACGCCGCGCAGGCTGCCGTCGGCGGGCAGGCCCCAGCTGGCCAGCAGCTCCAGGCCCTCGGGCGAGTCAAAGACCTCATGCGCGCGGTGAATCCAGCATGAGTCGACACCCAGTGCATAGGCGGCGTTGAGCAGGTTGCCCATGGCGAGCGATCCGTCTTCCAGGTGCGTGGGCACGCTGCGGTCGACCAGTACCACCACAACGGTCTTGGCGCCATAGAAGGGGTCGCTGTTGCTGCCCATGACTTGCGCGTTGAGCTGCGAGAGACGCTCGACGGTCGCGGGGTCGGTGACGGCGACAAACGTCACCGGCTGGCGCCCCATGCCACTGGGTGCATACTGGCCGGCCTCGATAATGCGTGCGAGCTTTTCGGCCTCGACGGGACGATCACTGTATTTGCGGCAGCTGCGGCGGTGGATGAGTGCTTCGATAGTCTCCATGGTGTCTCCTTGCGGTGGCGTTGCAGATGCCACGTTCATACCCGTCGGGCTCAAACGATAGACGGTCAATTGCCCGGCCAAAAGGGTAGATTCCAATTGGGAAAGTGGGTTTGCATAAAAGTGCCTTCAGAATGTGACAAACCAATGGGATGGTTAAACGTTTTATCCCGTCTACCCTGCGGTTTTTTACCACTTGCCTAAATGATGCCCGCATAACCTCTGATAAAGGTTTTACTAAAGGAACACCAACGTTTATCAACGCGCCGTGGTGGCGCCGGGCCAGGAGGTAACATCATGTTCCAGGCTGGAGATGTCGTCGAGACCGACTTCGAAGGATTTCTGAAGTTGCTGCGTTCCAAGACGCGCGCTTTTGTGACGATTGACGATCACGAGTACTACATCACGCACACCGATGGCTATTGGCGTGTTCAGGATTGCGAGGCCCTCAACGACAAGGGCCACTTTACTGACTGCTCCGAGCTGGTCAACACGGTCTGCGAGGTCGTCGAGCTGCCGTGGATTGCCGGCAAGAGCCTGCATGACAGCTTCTCGGGCGCCACGGTCTACGAGGCCGTCGCCGCCTAACGGGCAATAAAACCCGATTTTCACGTGACCGCTGGCGCTGCCCCCGCGCCGGCGGTCTTTTTCTGCCGATAGGCCATAAAAGTGCAAGCATTTGCGGAGAGCCTGTTGACGATAGTCAAAACCCGGACTAATCTAGAGATATAAATTGGTCAAAAATCGGACAATCGAATGGTGGGATAGATGAATAGTGCGGTTACGCTGGTCGATTTCGACCGGTTGCTCAATGGACTCGACCATATTTATTCGGAGTTCTCGCGCGCCTGCGGTCTTTCGGACTGCGCTTACTGGATGCTCGTCGATACCAGCACGGCGGGCGGCAGCGTCGCCGTAAGCCGTCTGACAAGCGAATGGTTCTACAGCAAGCAGACCATCAACTCGGCAATTAAAACCTTGACGGCGCGGGGCTTCGCAACGTTGGAGTTTGCCGAAGGCAGTCGTAAGAACAAGGTTGTGAGCCTGACCGAAGAGGGCAGGCGATTTGCCGAGCGTTATGCGCTGCCGGCACTCAAGGCCGAGCAGCGAGCCTTTGGCGCGCTTGAGCCGTGTGAGCAGCGCGAGATTATGCGCTTGATCGGAAAATTCTCTCAGGTGCTCGGTGAGGAGTGCGAGGCATTTAAGCAGCATATCGCTGCCGAGAGCCAAGCCGAGAATCAAGGTGAGGGGGAGTCGTGCGACTGTTAATGAGGTTTCTGAAGCCCTATCGAGGGCTTATCGCAGTGACGCTGCTGGTGCTGCTGGTTGATAACGTCGGCACGCTGTTGGTTCCCACGATGCTGGCGAACATGGTCAACACCGGTATCACCACGGGTGATGTCGACTACATTTTGCGCAATGGCCTCTACATGCTTATCGCGACCGGCATGGCCAGCGGCGGCGCGGTGCTGGGCTGCTATCTTTCGGCGCGCTTGGCCGCCAACGTGGCCTGCGATATCCGCAATGCCGTGTACGACAAGTCGCTCGAGCTCGCGGCCAGCGACTTTGAGCGCTTTGGCACCGGATCGATGATCACGCGCTCGCTCAACGACATCAATGTGATTCAGCAGGCCATCCTGCAGACGATCCAGCTGGTGCTGCCGGTGCCGTTCTTGGCCGTCGCGGGCATCATTTTTGCGTGGCTCATCGATCCCGCCATGGGTACGCTGCTGGGCGTGGTGGTTGCGATCGTGCTGGTGGCGGCAGTCTTTACCGTGGCTAACGCCGCGCCAATTTTTATGCGCCTGCAGAGCTTTATCGACCGCATGAACGTGGTGCTGCGCGAGAACATCGTGGGCGTTCGCGTCATCCGCGCTTTTAATAAAGAGCTTCACGAGGAGCAGCGCCTGGACGAGGTGTTTAGCGATTACGCGGACAACGCCATTAAGGTCAACCACCTGTTTGTGGGCCTTGATAGCTCTACCTTCTTTTTGATGAACATTGCCGAGGTGGCGGTGCTGTGGGTGGGCGGCAACCGCGTTGGCGCCCACGCCATGCAGATTGCGAGCATCTCCGCGGTGCTGGAATATGCGCTCCTGATCCTGTTCTTTGTGATGATGGCGCAGATGGTAGTGCTGACGCTGCCGCGCGCCGCGGCGTGCCTGAACCGTGCGCAGCAGGTGTTGGAGATTGAGCCGAGCATCGTGGACGGCGAGCGTACGCTGGGTGACGGGGCGCCTGCCTCCGGGGGCGATGCGGATGCGGTCGCTGAGTTCGATCACATGTCGTTTCGTTTTGACGATGCCGATGAGGACACCCTGTGCGACCTGAGCTTTGCCTGTCGTCGCGGGCAGACCACCGCGATCGTGGGCTCGACGGGCTCGGGCAAGTCGACGGTGGCAAAGCTTCTACTGCGCTTCCACGATGCCACCAAGGGCATCATTCGCCTGGACGGCGTCGATCTGCGCGAGCTTTCGCAAGGTGAGATTCGCGGGCGCATTGCCTATGTGCCGCAGAAGGCGTGGCTGTTCTCGGGTACCGTGGCAAGCAATCTGCGCTTTGGCAACGAGGACGCGACCGAGGCGGACATGCTTCATGCGCTGCAGGTTGCCCAGAGCACCTTTGTGCTCGATCAGCCGCAGGGGCTCGATACCCCGGTTGCCCAGGGCGGTACGAACTTTTCGGGCGGCCAGCGCCAGCGCCTGGCCATTGCTCGCGCGCTCATGAAGCGCGCCGACCTGTATATCTTCGACGACAGTTTTTCTGCTCTGGACTTTAAGACCGATGCCGCCCTGCGCCATGCGCTGCAGGACGAGACGCGCGACGCCGCGGTGCTTATCATCGCGCAGCGCATCTCGACGATTCTGCACGCCGACCAGATTGTCGTGCTCAAGGATGGCGAGGTCGTGGGCCTGGGCACGCATGGCGAGCTTATGGAAACCTGCGAGGTGTACCGCGCCATCGCGGAATCGCAGATGAAGGGAGGTGAGTAGCATGACCGAGGAGCTCGAGAAGCAGGGCGGCGTTGATGACGCCGTTGCCGCGGGGCTGGTTGAGGAAACGGCTGCCGCGTCGACCGAGCTGGATGACGCCGCCAAGGCTGCAGTCGAGCGCGAGGCTCGCCGCCAAGCGCTCTACGAGGAAAACGAGCGTGCCGAGGACGAGCGTGCCCGCGCCGAGGCAGAGCGTATGCGCGACGTGGACGACGAAGAAGAGGACGAGACGCCCCGGGATACCTGGGCGACGGTGCGCCGCCTGTGGAGCGAGGCCGTCGGCGACCATTGGCGCTTCTATATCGTGTTCGCGAGCATTGTGTTCTATGTCATCTTTAACACCGCCGCGCCGGCATATAGCGCCCGCGTGATCGATGAGCTGTGGGGCCACATTCAGGTGGCGTTTGCCAACGGAACCACCTTCAACATCACCTGGGAGAACTGCGGCAAGACCATCTTCGTCTACTTTATGATCTGGACTGCCGCTGCCTCGTTCTATGCGCTCCAGAGCTTTTTGATGTCGAGTGTGGCCGAACGCCTCAACCTGCGTCTGCGCAACCGCATCGCGCAAAAGCTCAGCCGCCTGCCGCTCGCCTACTTTGACGCACATCGCCCCGGTGAGGTGGTCAGCCGCGCGACCAACGACTTGGACAAGATGTCCGAGAGTATGCAGCGCGGATTGCTGCAGCTGCTGGTATCGATCGGTACCGTGACGGGCGCCATCATCATGATGTTCGTCTATAGCGTTAGGCTCACGTTGATCTTTTTGGGTTTTACGGCGGTATCGCTGCTGGTGACCAAGGTGGTTTCGCGCCGTACGCATGATGTGACGGGCGAGCGTCAGGAATGGGTGTCCAAAATCACGAGCGCGGTCGAGGAGGGCTATTCGGGCCGTTTGGTGATTCGCGCATTCAACCGTGAGCACCAGAGCTCTGCCGAGGTGCACGAGGCCTCGGGCGAGCTGGCGCGCGTGAGTACCAAGGCCGACTTTATGATCAACGCCGTCGGACCCGCGGTTCGCTTTATCGGTCGCCTGGCGCAGATCGTGATTGCGCTCGTGGGCTGCAGCATGCTGGTCGCCGGTCACATGACCGTCGGCGTGTTCCAGGCGTTCTTCCAGTTTATCTACGAGGCGTCCGAACCCATGACGCAGCTGTCGTTCACTTTCAACTCGCTGCAGAGCGCGCTGGCGAGTGCGGAGCGCGTGTTCGACCTGCTCGATGAGCCCGAGATGGAGGCCGATCCGCAGCCGGGCGAGGCAGCCAATCTGCCGGGTCGCGTGGAGGGCCGCGTCGCTTTTGAGCATGTGCGCTTTGGCTACACGCCCGAAAAGCCGCTCATGCGCGACGTGTCGTTTACCGCCGAACCGGGTCAGAAGATTGCGGTGGTGGGAACCACGGGTGCGGGTAAGACCACGCTCATCAACCTGCTCATGCGCTTCTACGAGATTGACGGCGGCCGCATTACGCTCGACGGTGTGGATACGCGCCTCATGAACCGTGGTGAGCTACGTCAGCAGTTTGGCATGGTGCTGCAGGACGCCTGGCTGTTCGACGGCACGATTGCCGAAAACATCGCCTACGGCTGCCCCGAGGCAACGCGCGACGAGATCGTGGCTGCCGCCCGCGCCGCGCAGGTCGACTTCTTTGTGCGCACCATGCCGCAGGGCTACGACACGCGCGTGGCCAATGATGCCGAAAGCATCAGCCAGGGCCAGCGTCAGCTGCTGACCATTGCGCGCGTGCTGCTCAACAACCCGGCGATTCTCATCTTGGACGAGGCGACGTCGAGCGTGGACACGCGTACCGAGCTTGCCATCGGCCGTGCCATGGACGCGCTCATGCATGGGCGCACGAGCTTTGTGATCGCGCATCGCCTGTCGACGATCGTGGACGCCGACCTGATCTTGGTCATGGATCACGGCAACATTATCGAGCAAGGCACGCATAAGGAACTGCTGGCTGCCGAGGGTGCTTACGCCGACCTCTATCTGAGTCAGTTCGCATAGTGTGACAAAGGGACAGTCCCGCATGTCACATCAAAAAGAAAGGCGCGCCGGGGATGGATTCCCTGGCGCGCCTTTTGCGTCGGTGCCGATGTTGTTTTGTGCCGCTCGCGTTCCTAGTGCTCGTCCACGAGCTTGGCGACGAGGGCCTTGAGCTCGGCCACCTCTCGCTCGAGTTCCTTGACGCGGCGGGCATTCTCGGTAATGCCCTGGCGGTTGAGGGCGCTCTGCTCGGCGGCGTCATCGGGCATGTACTCGCGATGCTGCTTGGCGTCAAAGCTCTCCTCGAACACGCGGCAGCCGTTGCGCTTGATGATGCGCCCGGGCACGCCCACGACGGTACAGTTATCGGGTACGTCTTTGACGACGACCGAGTTGCCGCCGATCTTGACGTTGTTGCCGATGCGGATGTTGCCGAGCACCTTGGCGCCCGTGCCCACAGTGACGTTGTTGCCCAGGGTGGGGTGGCGCTTACCGGTCTCGTTGCCGGTACCGCCGAGCGTGACGCCCTGGTAGAGCACGCAGCTGTCGCCCACAATGGTGGTCTCGCCGATGACGACGCCCATGGCGTGGTCGATAAAGAAATGTTTGCCGATCTGTGCAGCGGGATGAATCTCGACGCCGGTGATGTGGCGGGTGATTTGCGAGAGCACACGGGCGAGCGAGCGATGACCATGCTCCCACAGCCAGTGCTCGGGCACGTGGTTCCACTTGGCGTGCAGGCCAGGATAGGAAAGGAAAATGACCAGACCGTTTTGCGCGGCGGGGTCCTGCGCTTGGACGGTCTTGATGTCCTCGCGAATGGTATTGATAAAGCTCACCGGCCGCCCTCCCTTAGCGCCATGGCAATGCGATTCAATAAAGTATAGCGATTCGCTAGGGATTAGGAAGAACAATCTTGGCGGTTTTGCACGACAGGTGTCAGTTATGCAAACTTGCTGGTAATGGAGTCATGCTTTTGTGGGGTTGCGCACGAGGGGGCGCCGCAACCGTATACTGGTCAACTTGGACGTGTCCGCGCCCACAACTGAGAGGTTTTACTTCATGGGTTTCATCAATTTCATTGCCGAGCTGCTTAAGGACCCGCGCACCGCGATCGCCAGCTGGATCGCCGCCGGCCCGCTTATGGCCTACGGCTGCGTGTTCCTGATTATCTTTATCGAGACGGGCGTGGTGTTCTTCCCGTTCCTTCCCGGCGATTCGCTGCTGTTCGCCTCGGGCTTCTTTGCCCACAACGGCGGCTTTAACATCGTGGCTTTGCTGGCCGTTGCATGGGCCGCTGCCATCTTGGGCGATCAGTGCAACTTTATGATCGGCCATTTCTTTGGCAAAAAGATCATTGCCTCGGGCAAGGTCAAGGCCATGACGCCCGAGCGCATCAAAAAGTCTGAGGACTTCCTGGACAAATGGGGCCACCTGGCCATCTTCCTGGGTCGCTTCTTCCCGTTTATCCGCACCTTTGTGCCCTTCATCGCCGGCATGGGCGGCATGCATTGGCGCAACTTTGTCATCTTTAACGTGTTGGGCGGCATTACCTGGTCGACGGTCTTCACTCTGCTGGGCTACTTCTTTGGCGGCATCCCCTTTGTGCAGGAGCACTTTGAGCTGCTGATTATCGGCATCGTCGCGGTGTCGATCATCCCGACCGTGGTCGGTCTGGTTAAGGCTAAGCTGGGCAAAAAGAACGCGTAGCTCGAGCCAGCGCGCAAACCGTGCCGTTGAGGCCCGTCACCCTTTACGGTGGCGGGCCTTTTTGCTTCGGTCAAATGAAAATACTTTACTTAGTTAAAGAAAAGCGTTTTATCAGACGCGTACGGGGAGTACAATCTCGTGCATGCGAATCGACGTGCCATCGGCTTTGATGCCGTTCGCGTGTCCCGTCCGACTCTACGCTCCGGGCGTGCGACGTTGCGGCGCGGTCGGCCTCGGTCCTTGCGCGCGGGTTCGCGAGTTTGCAACTGTGTATGTAAGGAGCGACATATGACTGTCGAGAAGAAGGATATCGATTGGGGTAGCCTTGGCTTTGGCTACATGAAGACCGATTACAGCTACGAGGCCCATTGGAAGGATGGCGAGTGGGACGAGGGCGGCCTGACCACCGACCACACCCTGCATGTCTCCGAGTGCGGCGGCATCTTCCATTACTGCCAGGAGGTCTTTGAGGGCCTGAAGGCCTACACCGCCGAGGACGGCAGCATCGTCTGCTTCCGTCCCGACATGAACGCCGAGCGTATGTACAACTCTGCGCAGCGCCTCGAGATGCCCCCGTTCCCCAAGGACAAGTTCGTTGAGGCCGTCAAGCAGGTCGTTTCTGCCAACGCCGCCTGGGTTCCGCCCTTCGGTTCCGGCGCGACCCTGTACGTGCGTCCGTTTATGATCGGCTCCGGTGACGTGATCGGCGTGGCTCCCGCTCCTGAGTACACGTTCCGCATTCTCGTGACCCCGGTCGGTCCGTACTTTAAGGGTGGCCTCAAGCCCGTCAAGCTGCGCGTTTCCGAGTACGACCGCGCCGCACCGCACGGCACCGGCAACATCAAGGCCGGCCTGAACTACGCCATGTCCCTCAAGCCCACGATGGAGGCTCACCGCGAGGGCTATGCCGAGAACCTGTATCTCGACTCCGAGTCCCGCACCTATGTCGAGGAGACCGGCGGCGCCAACGTGCTGTTCGTGAAGGAGGACGGCACCCTCGTCGTTCCGCAGTCGCACACCGACTCCATCCTGCCCTCTATCACCCGCCGTTCGCTCGTTCAGGTTGCTCAGGACCTGGGCATGGCCGTTGACCAGCGTCCCGTCGAGTGGGCCGAGGTCAAGGCCGGTACCTTTGTCGAGTGCGGTCTGTGCGGCACCGCTGCCGTCATCTCCCCGGTCGGCGAGATCGACAACAAGGTTTACGGTGCCGACGAGACCGTGACCTTCCCGGCTGGCTACACCGAGATCGGCCCCGTGATGAAGAAGCTCCGCGAGACCCTGACTGGTATCCAGTCCGGTGCTGTCGAGGATAAGCACGACTGGGTTTACACCGTCGCGTAAGCTGCCATAGCTGTTCGGCCCGAGGGCAACCTTCCTTTCCGGCGCGTCCTCGGACATGAAAGAACCCCCGCTGCGCACTTCGTGCGGCGGAGGTTCTTTCGTCCTGCGGAGTGCGCCGGAAAGGAAGGTTGCCCTCGGGCCTGCGTTACCTCGGCGCTGCCGTTACGGGCAATATAGATCTGAATTAAAGATGGCGCGCGGCCTTTTAGGCCGCGCTTTTGTTTTGGTTCACGCCATGTGGGGGTGATGGCGACGTGCATTTTTGCGAGTATTCTGCAATCGAAGGCCCCTGCATACCGACCTCGGGCAAAAAATCGGGATTTCTCGATGTTTTCTACGAATGATGGGCGGGGTTATGGGCTGACAGCGTTTGATTTGCAGGGATATTCGCGGTCTTTGGCATTTATCGTAGCGCCCGAAGCTCTTGGTTATGTTGAATACTCCCAAAAATGCACGGTGCTTAGAGGGGGACCTTCGCGAAAAAGGAAACCGCCCCGTCGAAGTATGCGTTCGACGGGGCGGTTTATACATTTGGCCGATTAAGGATGCGCTGCCAAACTACTAGAACTTGACGGTCGGGGCCTGGCGGGCGGCTTCGGCGGCCTCGAAGCCCTGGCGCTCCTTAAACTGGAAGATGCCGGCAAAGATGACAGCCGGGAACGTCTGAATGGCGTTGTTGTAGCTGAGCACGCAGTCGTTGTAGCTCTGGCGTGCATAGCTAATCTTGTTCTCGGTATCCTCGAGCGATGTCTGCAGCTGCGTAAAGTTGGTGTTTGCCTTAAGATCGGGATAGGCCTCGGCTACGGCGAAGAGCTGGCGCAGCGCACCGGTCAGCACGTTGTCGGCTTCCATCTTGGCCTCGGGCGTGGTGGCCTTGACGGCGGTGTTACGCGCACTGATCACGGCGGAGAGCGTCTCTTGCTCGTGCTTGGCGTAGCCCTTGACGGTCTCGACCAGGTTGGGGATCAGGTCGTTGCGGCGCTGCAGCTGCGTATCGATGTTCTGCCAGGCGTTATCGATGCGGTTACGCTTGGTGACCATGTTGTTGTAGATGCCGGCGATGGCGCAGACAATCATAATGACAACAACGATGCCGATGATGACGGTAATCATGATGTCTCCGTTTCGAATGGCCGCGGCGGCATGCGCCAGCTGCCGTTGGTATAACGCTACTAGTATACCCGCAACGTTTTGCCGTGCCGAACTTTCCGGTAAGCGTTATGTTTTCGGTGGGGCTGGCACCGGGGCAAAGCGCGCGAGGTACAGGTGTAAGATATGCGACAGATTGATGAGTGTTGTCTTTGCCCTGAGGATGGCGATACCAGTGGACCTTCGCATCAAGAAAACCTACCGTGCCCTGTTCGATGCCTTTACCGAGCTTCTCGAGGAGCATCGTTTTGAGGACCTGACGGTTGCCATGCTGTGCGACCGCGCCATGATTCGCCGCACGACGTTCTACAAGCACTTTCGCGACAAGAACGATTACTTTGCCTTTTATATCGATGAGCTCATGTCGAGCTTGCCGCAAAAACAGCCCGATGAGGCCGGCGCAGTGTCTGCCGAGGACGTGCGCGCGCTTCGGCACGCGATTTTGGACGATGCCATGGATTTGATTCTGGCGCACGAGCAGCTCATGGATAACATTTTGGCAAGCAGCATGTCGGGCATGTTGACCAACGTTATTTGCGACCGCATTGCCCGCTCTATCCGCGAGCGTGTGATGAACGTGCTTGCCGAGGATGCCCTGGCCCCCGTGTCGCTCGAGACGACGTCTGAGTTTGTCACCGGCGGTATTATTCGACTTTTCACGATATGGTGGGAATCGGGCCACGATCTTGAGCGTCGACCCGAGATGGCCGACGTGGTCGATGCGCTGTTTGAGCGGACCATGACACCGGTGCATCACTAGAAGTGGCGGAGAGAGGGGGATTCGAACCCCCGGAACGCTCTCGCGCTCAACGGTTTTCAAGACCGCCGCATTCAACCGCTCTGCCATCTCTCCGTGAGTCGTAATGATAGCATCGTTTTGAATTTGCAACAGGGAAGGCGAACGATGACGATCACCGAAATCGACGAGAAGTTCATGCGCGAGGCGTTGGCGGAGGCGCGAGCCGCCGCGGCGGTGGGCGAGGTGCCCATCGGAGCCGTAGTGGTGCGCGACGGCGAGATCGTCGCGAGGGCGCACAATCGGCGCGAGCTCGACCAGGACCCTTCGGCGCATGCAGAGTTTGCGGCCGTGTGCGCCGCTGCCCAGGCACTTGGCCGCTGGCGCCTTTCCGATTGCACGGTCTACGTGACGCTTGAGCCTTGCTGCATGTGCGCGGGCCTTATGGTCAACGCGCGCGTGGGGCGCTGCGTGTATGGCGCGAGCGACGCCAAGGCCGGCGCGCTGGGATCCCTATACGATTTGAATGCCGACTCGCGCCTGAATCATCGGTTTAATGTGACCGCCGGCGTGCTGGCAGACGAGTGTCGTGAGGTGTTGAGCGGGTATTTTTGTGGGCTGCGTGGTGCCGATGGTGCTGGCTGCGGTTGTGGGGCCGATCTTGAGGCACATGCCGCTCACGCTGAGGCGCTCGCGTGTGCCGAAGATATCGTCGTTGAGGCGGTCGATTTTGGTGCCGCGTGCCGCCGGCCCCGCCGTGTGCTGTTGGCGATTGATTCCTTTAAGGGCAGTGTTTCGAGTGCGCAGGCGGAGGAGGCCGTTGCCGAAGGCGTGCGCCGCGTTTGGCCCGATGCCGAGGTGCGCACATTGCCGCTGGCAGATGGTGGTGAGGGAACGCTCGATGCCGTTGCCGCCTGCGGTGGCGAGCTTGTGACCTGCGAGGTTGCAGGGCCCTTGGGCGAGCGTGTGCCTGCCCGGATGCTGGTTGATGTCGAGCATGAGTCGGCTGTTATTGAGATGGCCGAAGCCGCGGGCATCGGGTACTCGCCTTGCACGGAGTCGTCGGCGCTGGCTGCTACAACCTATGGCGTGGGCGGGCTGATGCTCCGTGCGGTTCGTACCGGGGCAAAGACTATCTATATTGGCTTGGGCGGCAGCGCCACCAACGACGGTGGCGCCGGTATGCTGCAGGCGCTGGGCGCGCGCCTTGTCGATGAGCACGGCCGCGATATCGCTCCCGGTCTCGCGGGTCTCGAACACGTGGTGAGTATCGATTTGGCGCCAGCGCTTCGGGCGCTGAACGGCGCGCGTGTCGTGGTGCTTTCCGATGTCGAGAATCCGCTTGTGGGGCGCCGTGGTGCGTTGGCAGTGTTCGGTGGACAGAAGGGTCTGCCGACGGATGATGCCGAGGCGCTGAGCAGGTGCGACAGCTGGATGGTCGGCTACGGTCGCTTGCTCGATGCTGCGATTGCCGGAGCTCGAGCCCAGGGGTTGTTGCGCACACCTGAGGGCGCACGGACATTTGGCTCGGTGCTCGGCGTGCCCGGTGCCGGTGCCGCCGGCGGCCTGGGTGCCGCGCTGTTGGCGCTTGGCGCGGAGCTATGTTCGGGCGTGGAGACGGTGCTCGATCTCGTGGGATTTGACGAGCGCGCGCGCGATGTCGACCTGGTCATAACGGGTGAGGGCAATATGGACGAGCAGTCCGCCGCCGGTAAGGCGCCGGTGGGTGTGGCTCGTCGCGCGAAGCGATATGGCAAGCCGGTGGTCGCCGTCGTGGGCGGTCGCGCCGTCAACCTGGATGCGGTGTATGGACAGGGCATCGACCTTGTACTGCCGATCTGTCGCAAGCCCATGCCCCTCGACCAGGCGCTCGGTGTGCAAGAGGCCACAACCAACCTCATCTGCGCCGGCGAGTCAGCCGCCCAAGCCTACGACCTCGCCCGCCTCTAAAACTCATCCCCTCGATAAGTTGCGGTGAAATACGGAGTGTTTTTGCCTTTAAGGCGCCAATTCAGTCCGTATTCCACCGCAACTTCGTGAATGGTCATCCGAGGCTGGCCGCCTTGGGCCTTGGGTCGGACCGTTTGCCACGAAATGCGGCCATCTACTACGTTTAACCGAGCTACCTCGACCATCCCGGGCTTTTGTGAAATTAAAACTGCAGGTAAACGGCTTGCCGATTTTCGAAAAGGCCGGCTATGGTTGACCCCTGCGGTCTAAACATAGTAGATAGGCCCTTTTCGTGGCGCAGTGTCAGACCAGTCTTTTTGGGACGGGGCTATTTTGACTACATGCCGATCTGATTGCCCAAGTAGTCAAAAAAGCCCCGTCCCAAATTAGCTACCTTGTGGGGCTGTGGGGATAAAGATTGCCGACGGTTTTATCCCGCCGAACCCCTTTGATGGCGCGAATGGTTCGATTTGACGACCGAGTGGCAACCTGACGCGGAATAGTGGGTCGTTTAAATTGCTACAATTTTAAGTATATTGCGATGTCCCGCCTTGCGTTTCTGCGCGGGGGGGGCGTATATTTGCATCGATGGGGACGACACACATATATAGCGAGCCGCTGCTTGCCGTCCTCATGGATTTGGGGAGGGCCTTCATGAATCGCGTGTGTGCGAGAGCTCGAGAAATGCTAAAGCCTTTTGGCAAGAAAACCAATACCGCCAAGCGTGCCCTGAGGGTTTTGGCCGTCCCGCTGGCGGCGTGTGCGCTCATGTTTGGTGCGACGAGTGCGTCGGCCGATCAAGCGGTTCCTTTTAGCAACCATACCGTGCAGACGGTGAATCCCACCGGCACTACGGTCAATCTGTTCGACTACTGGGTCGTGAACGGCGACAACGACAGCTCGAAGAACATAAACAACGACAACAAGAATGACAACACCGGCATCAATAAAGACCATCAGCTCAAGTTCAATGGCGGCGCCGGATCGGGCATTAATAAATGGACGGGAAAAAGTGTTATTGGCGGCTTTGGACGTCTTTCGTTTGTGAAGAACACACTGGTAAAGGGCTATCCGTCGATCAATGCTGGCACCTACACCTCGTATAACACGCACGGTACGTACAAAGACGAGTCGCTCGATTATCTCTTTAATAACGACAGCCAGGCAAATGGCAAGCAGGACGGCAAGGCCGTTTACAACAACGTACAAGGCCTTTTCCAGCTCAAGGATGGTTATTACGTTTACGACTCGTACGGCTCTGACGGCAACTATGCTGTGTATAACTTCACGACTAACTCCTTTGACGTCTACAATAAGGCGGGCGTATATAAGGACAGCGTGTCGGATGCGAATCGGGGTCAGTTCTTCCCCTTTGACTCGGCTGACAAGGTTTTTGAAGAGAGGAACGGCCGGCTCTCTCCTATAGGAATAACGGACGGAACGAACGATAAGCTCAACCACCACTTTGGCATGTCCATGACCACGGAGTTCGTCCAGCCTGCGGGTGGCAAGACCACCGATAACAATGACATGGTCTTTAAGTTCTCGGGTGACGATGACGTCTGGGTCTATATCGACGGCGTGCTCGTGGGCGATCTGGGTGGCATCCACGAGAAGGCGACGCTTGATATTAACTTCGCTACTGGTGTGGTGCGCGTTGGACATATTGATGGCGCAAATGGTTCACCAAAGTATTTTCCGGATACTACCATCAAAGCAATGTTCAAAGCTGCCGGCGCAGATACTTCAAACAGAAGATTCTCCGGCAACACCTTCCTCAACAGCTCCAAGCACACGCTGAGCTTCTTCTATCTGGAGCGCGGCGCGGGCGCATCGAATATGTCGCTTAAGTTCAATCTCACCACGCTGCCGTCGTCCGAGGTCGAGAAGGTCGATCAGAACGGTGAGGCAGTCCAGGACGCCAAGTTTGCGCTGTATCAGTCGGATGCCAGCTGGAAGACGCAGGGCGATCCCATCGCTCAAGGTACGACGGACGATAAGGGTCGGCTGGTGCTTCTGAAGTCGGACGACGGCTCCGTCCTTTCATTTGATAACCAGCATGCTGATGGACATAACTACTTTGTACTCAAAGAGACAGGCCTGCCCGCGGGATATCGCTCGAGTCTGACCTCATCGACCAATGCAACGCCAGGTGAGCTGCACCTGCAGTACAAGGCCGCGGCAAGTGGCACGGGTGGCGTGGTGGTTGCGCCGCAAACAACGGTCACAACAGCCAACAACGAACAATGGACGGGCAGCCGCATGTGGCTGAACGGCGGCTATCTGGCCGCTAAGGAGACCATTTCCCTTAGCAAAGAGACAAAAGACAATAAGGATAAACCCATTAGCTCGGGTACGACCTTTGCCGTGGTGCTCAAGCGCACCGATGAAACTAAGAAAGACACGGACGAAAAAGCGTGGACGGCGGTTACGGGCAACCCGCTCAATGGCTATAAGCTGTGTTCCAAACACGGTATTGAGGGCGCGGTCGAGGCTGCCAAATCGGCAGATACGAGCGTCTTTGGCGTCAACACCAAGGGCGACTATGAGGTAACGGTCAGGTCGCTGCCTGGCGATATCGAGAAGTACGCCGCCATGATGACGGACAAGTCGAAGGCGGAATATACCGTGGCGGTGTATCACACCACGGCATCGTCTCTGGCGGGGGCAACCAAAGACAACACCTCTATGGTCAAATATCAAACGATAAACAGGCAGTTCTCTACGGTGATCCACCTCACCAACGTCCAGAATCGTCTGTTTGTGCAGAAGGTTGACGACCTGGGCAAGCCCGTGAACGGCGCGACGTTTGAGCTGTACAAAGCCGAGGGCGTTATCGGCGATAGTCCCAGCACGTATGCCATTAAATCGGGTGCCGAGCCGTATGACACCGTGCAGGCAAACGGCATGACCTATCCGTATGACATTGAGGGTGCTGCATGCTTCCCGCTCGATTCGGCAAAGCATGCGCCCCTTATCAAGGGCACGTACTACCTGCGTGAGTCTGTAAGTCCAGATGGCCATGAGATCAACAACACCATCACCAAGGTAATCGTGGACGATTCGGGTGTGTATGTGGATGCCGGCGAGGAAGGCGACGGCGTGCTCAGTATGAGCGGTCCGGGTTCGCTGATTGCTTCTCTGGCGCAGTTTGGCTCTCCCGATTCCATCGACAACACGCTTACGCACATTAAGGGCAAGCTGCAGAGTGCAACTGGCTCAGATGCCAGCGAAAACCTAACATGGGGCCAGACAAGTACCGCCAAGGGTGTGACGCCTTCTCTTGCGGACAACTTGATGCATATGCGCTATGACAAGACGATGCAAGGCGCCAAGACCATCCTGCGCTATGTCGAGGACGGTGGCGAGCGCAACGGTAAGCTGGCGACGATCTTTGCCGATACGGGCATCAACCGCATGGCTCTTTATCAAGACGATGATGCCACCAATGGCACCGATCTGGGCACGCTTCAGCTCAATCATCTCTTTACCACGGCAACGGCCGTGCAGTATACCGATCGTCGCGTGGCACGCCTGCAAGTGACTAAGACCGTGACGGCGGACAGTGGCCTTACCGCGCCCACCAAGGATGCGAACGGCAGCGATCTGACGTTTACGTTTAAGTTCACCCTGCCGGAGTCCCAGAAGGGCTACGAGGCGCACGTGTTCGATGCGAGTGGCAAAGCTGTGGGCAAATCTTTCACGCTCAAGAACGGCGACACCCATTCCATCAAGGCCGGCGAGACCATCCGCGTATACGACCTTAAGCAGGGCGACAAGTATAGCGTGAGCGAGCTCACCACCAAGGGCGAGGAGTCCAGCGGCAACGTGCTGGCGAGCATCGTTAACACTGTTACCGGCTCTGCTGACGAGTCGGTGCTTCCGGCCGGCTTTAGCCTCGTGAAACGTAAGGTCGGTGGCGAGGAGCAGTCGGGAACTGGCAACACCATCGAGGGCAAGATTGTCGCGCTTGCGGGCGGACAGATTCCCGCTGAAAACACGCTTGAGTTCACCAACAACTACAGCGCCAACCGCGTAACACTTGAGGCCAAAAACGGTCTGAGCGCCAAGAAGGTGCTCGAAGGTCGCGATTGGGCCGATGGCGATTCCTTTACCGCGCAGCTTACAGCCGACGACGGCGTTCCTATGCCCGGCGGTGCCAAGAGCAAGGTGGCGACGGTCGAGCTCACCAACGACCAGCCGGCGACGTTTGGCGATATTACCTATACCAAGCCAGGCACGTACACCTATACCATCAAGGAGGTTATCCCCGGCTCCGATGCCGGTGCGGACGGCATAAGCTATTCTGCTGCCGTCTATACCGCGACAGTCGTGGTGGAGGATAACCATGCCGGTGCTCTGGCCGTTGCGAGCGTGAAGGTGGTGCAGGAGTGCGACGACGCGGGTGCCGACACCAAGACGGATGTTGCCGGTAAGGTTGCAACCTTCACCAACCACTACGATACACACGAAGCGAAGATCACCATCCATGCTCAAAAGATCCTGACCGACAACGCCGGGAGTTTCCCGCTTTCCCAGAACGCCTTTAGCTTTACGCTCGAGGGCGTTGGCGGCTATGCGGACGTCAACGCTGTGTTCAGTCCCAATACGGTCGATGCGAGCGTGACGGCTCCCATGCCCGAGGGTGCCGAGGACAATACCGTAACCGTGGGCAACAACGCTGACGGTACGGTGGCATGGCCGGCGATCTCCTATACCGCCAAGGCGGATGCGGGACGCGCCTACGTGTACAAGTTCGCTGAGAATCCCGGTAGCATTGCGGGCATGACCTACGACGGGTCGGTCTACTACGCCGTGGTGCGTAACGCCAAGAAGGGCGCCGGCATCCAGACTTCGATCGAGTACTACAAGGTTGCAGAGGACGGCTCGGTAGAGAAACTGGACAACAACGCCACACCTTCCTTTACCAATATATATAGTGTGGACCCCACGAGCGTGATCCTGCAGGGCCAAAAGACCGTGAGCGGTCGCGATTGGAACCAGGACGAGAGCTATACCTTTAACCTTGCCGCCGCTGCGGACGATGACGGCGCAACTAGCCTGGGTAAGACTACAAAGCAGGCGGTAACGGATGGTGTCGTTGTCATTAACACCAACCAAGCTGTCGCCAGTGCGCCCACGTCGGGACGCGTGGCCTCGTTCTCCTTTGTTGGCACCGAAGCCGCCCCGACCGTGACGTTCAACCGCGCAGGCACCTTTAGCTTCAACATCACCGAGAAAGCTGCGCAGGATGGCCAGGCGGGCATGTCCATGGACAAGCACACCGCACGCGCGACCGTCGTGGTGACCGATCTGGACGAGTCGGGCAACCACATGGGCAAGCTGCGCGTGTCGAGCGTGACCTACGCCAACACCGGCGCCTCCGATGCGGACAAGGCCGTAACCGACAAGGCCGCCTTTACCAACGTATACCATGCGTCGGGCACCTTTGATGGCGTGACGGTCAGCAAGACCCTTGAGGGTCGCGCTTCTGCCGCGGGCCAGTTTACCTTTGCCGTGACGGACCTTTGGTACAACGGCGTTCAGACATCGGTCGACGGCGCCGAGGCTAGCCTATCCAATACGGCTGCGGGGGCCGGCGTGTCCGGTGCCGTGGTGGGCGCAAGCGGGCAAGAGAAGCTTTTTGCCCGTGAGCTCACGGAACAGGACCTGGGGCGTACGTTTGCCTATCGCATCCACGAGAACCAGCCTGCGGCTGCCGGCTACACCTATGACACCGGCTACACGGGCGATGCCATCGTGCTCGTCAAGGTTCTTGCACGCGAGAACGACCCCGCTAAGCTCTATACCGTGACGACCGTGCTCAAGGGTGCGGGTGTGACGGAGTTGCTGGGCGATGGCACCGATGCGAGCGCGTTGACGGACGAAAAGATCGTCGAGCTCAAGCAAAAACCGAATACCTACGTGCAGCAGTACGATGCAAGTGAGGCCGGTGCCACAACGCCTGCCGTCTCGTTTGTGAACCGTTACACGGCAAGTCTCGACTATGGCGCCGCTGGCGGTTTGCAGATTGAGAAGACGTTGACGTATCCCAAGGACGCGACCATTTTTGGCTCGCCTAAGAGCACGTTCCGTTATATCGTCAAGCCTGCTGACGAGATATCTGCCAGCAAGGTTGGCATTTCCACGAATGGCAAGGTCTTTGAGACCGCAAATGTCGAGGCCAACGCTCCCAAGACCGTAAGTTTGGTACCTGCGGGTGGGCTGACCTTCACTCAGGATGATGCCGGCAAGACGTTCACCTATACGGTGAGCGAGATTGACGACAAAGCGACAGGCTATACGTACGACGAGACGGTCCATACGGTTAAGGCTGTCGTGGCGGATAACGGCGACGGTACGCTTAGGGTCACGACGTCGGTAAGCAAGCAGGTTGACGGCGAGGACGAGCTTGAGGGCCAGTGGATCTACCCGTCGAATGCGACATCTGCCGGTGTCGCGACGGTCAAATTCAAGAACACCTATACGGTCACCGAGGCGGCAACCTATACTCCGTCTGTGACAAAGGTGGTTGTCGGTGCCGATGCTCCGGACAAGTTCACCTTTGCCATGACCGCGGCTGACGATGCTACCAAGACTGCCATCAACGGCAAGCTCATCACCGGCTCTTCGATGAGCGTGGACAACGGCTATGCCGAGAAGAAGCAAACGAAGGAGGGCCTCAAGGACGGGGAGCACTATCAGGTTAACTTCTCGAAGCTCACCTTTAACAAGCCGGGCACGTATAAGTTTGCTATTAACGAGCTGGTCCCGAATGGCGGTCTCGGCGAGTGGACGTATGATGCGCACACCTATACCCTGACCATCACCGTAACCGATGAGGGCGGCAAACTTGTGGCCCGCGCCGATGGCGCGACCGGCTCGGAAGGCTTCATCTTCACCAATAGGTATCGCACCTCGACGAGCTACGAGCTCCAGGGCGGTCTGGAGATCGTCAAGACGCTCAACGGGCACGACCTGCATGCCGGCATGTTTAGCTTTACGGTAACGGGCGAAGACGCCGCCTCGACCGATAAGCTCAACAAGCTGCTGCGCGCAGATGAGGGCAAGCTCACCGTGACAAACGATGAGCCGCAGGCCGATGGCACGTCCCATACCGGCATTTTGGGTGGCCTGACCTTTGCGACGGAAGATGCGGGTAAGACGTTTACTTACAAGGTTGTCGAGAATGGCGGCGGCAAGGGCGGCTATACATACGACTCCACCTATTGGATGGTAGAGATTGCGGTTAATAATCGCCGCGATGGTTCGCTCTATACCGTGACCACGGCCAAGCACTATGACGCCAATGAAGCTGAAGAGCCCCACGATAAAAAGATCTTCAGCTCCGAGAGCGGTACCGCCAAGGCTCAGGTGTTATTTACCAACAGCTACGCTGCGACCGGAACATTCGACGGTCTTACTGCCGAGAAGGTGATGGACTCTGGCGATAAGATTGAGGCTGGCCAGTATACCTTTGACTTGTATGCCGAGAAGGCCGATGGCTCGCTCGAAAAGATGGATGAGGGCGCGACTCAGACGGGCGAGAACGGTACCGCTACGGTCGACTTTGGTAAGGTTTACTTTAAGCTTGGCGATGCCACCAGCGGAACTCATGAGCAGACGATTGACCTTGCCGGCGCCGTCAACGATGGCATTGCCATCAAACGACACAATGCCGACCACACCACTACCTATAGCTTTAACCTGGTGGCAAAGGAGCGCTTGACCAGCCTGCCCGAGGGCGTGCGTCCCGTGGATACGTCCGCGACGTGCCGCGTGCTGCTCGAGGTGACCGACAACAACGACGGCACGCTGACGCCCAAGGTGACCTATCGCAATGGTACCGAGAACGGCAAGATCGTCTTCCACAACACACGCGATAAGGTCAAGACGATCGGCACGGTCACGGAGCCCAATGTGGACATCGACGGGCAGCTGCTCTTCGTGGGCGACTCCTACGTCTACACCATTAACTGGGTCAACACCGAGGCCGATGCCAATGGCAACTTGGTTTCGGCCAACGTGACCGTGACCGACAAGCTTCCTGCCGGCGTCGTGTTCGAGGCCTTTGAGGGCGAGTATGCCGATAAGGGCGTCGCGAGCGGCCAGTCGCTTACTTGGGACCTGGGTAAGCAACCCGCGGGCAGCCACGGTTCGGTGCGCGTGCGCGTCAAGATTACCGAGGACGCTGTGAAGGATGCTCAGGGTGCGGTCGGCACCGTTGAGAACAAAGCTACCGTAACGGTTGACAACAAGAGCTATACCGGCACCACGACCAACTACGTGCCCAAGAAGTCCGAGAGCGATGCTCAGGATTCGACGGGGTCGGGTGTGGCGCTGGGCGACGAGCTCACCTACACCATCGGCTACAAGAACACTGAGGGCGCGCCTGACACGGTGACGATTACCGATACCGTTCCCGCGGGGACCGAGTTCGTGGAGTTCGCGGGCGACCATAAGGATGCCGGCTCCAAGGACAACGACGGCAACCTCACCTGGGCGCTGGCGGACGTTCCCGCCGGTAAGGAGGGCACGGTTCAGTTTAAGGTCCGCGTGACCGAGGACGCGTTCAAGAGCGGCGGCGCTTCGGGCGACATCTCCAACCAGGCGTCGGTGGCGGTCGGCAACAACCCTGCCGTCAAGACCAACACCACTACCGATGAGGTCTCTGACGGGCGCCTGACGTTGAGCAAGACGGTCACGGCCGCCGAAGGCATCACCGCGCCCAACAAGGCTTTTACCTTTAAGGTGCTGCTCTACCAGGCCGATGGCACAACGCCTCTGGTCGGCACCTTTGCGTTCGCCGGTCGCCCCGGCGGCACCAATGGCACTTATATAAGCGGACAGATCAAGAGCGGTGACACCATTGCGCTCAAGGCTGGCGGCTCCGTCACGGTTACCTTGCCCACGGGTGCGCACTACGAGGTGCAGGAGCTCGACTCCAAGGGTGAGCTCATGACGAGCGAGGACGGCTTTACGATTGCCGATAAGGCGAATCCCCAGAAAGGTACCGTTGGGCAGGCGACGCAGGTGGGCTTCACCAACGTCTACAGCGTGGAGGCCACGAAGGTGGAAAACGCTTTTAAGGTGCAAAAGAAGATCTCCGGACGCAACTGGATGACATCGGATGCCTTTACCATGACGCTGACTGCCCAGGGCGAGGCACCTATGCCCAAGGGCGTCAAAGACGGCGTGTCGACGATTGAGCTGCACAAGGATGCCCAGGTCGGCAACTTCGGTACCATCGAGTACACCAAGCCCGGTACCTATACCTATGTGATTACCGAGCAGTCGGGTGACGAGGCGGCACTCACGTTTTCGAAGGCCACCTATCGTGCCACCGTTACGGTGACCGACGAGGGTGCCGGTAAGCTGTCTGCCAAGACCAAGATTGCACAGCTGACCGACGATGCGGGCGACGCTGCTGAGCGCACGGTCGAGGCGGCGGTCTTTACCAACACCGCCAAGACTGGCAGCCTCACCGTCAAGAAGACGGTCGTCGGCGGCGACAGCCAGCGCGAGTTCGGCTTTGCGGTCACGCTGGCCGACGGGGACGGCGTGACCGTCTCCGGCACCTTCGGCAAGGGCGAGCACGCCGTGACCTTCACGGACGGCAAGGCGACCTTCAAGCTTAAGGACGGCGAGGAGAAGGCCGTCGCCGGCCTGCCCGTGGGCGTGCGCTACACCGTGGCCGAGGACGCCGTTGAGGGCTACACGACCACGGTCAACGGGGCCGACGGCTCCAAGGCCGAAGGCGCCGTGACCGAGGACGGCGCGACCGTCGCGTTCACCAACACGTACGGAACGGCCACCGAGGGCAGGGACGTCTCCACCGCGGGACTCTTCACCAAGACGCTCAAGGGTCGCGACTGGGCGGAGGGCGACAGCTTCCAGTTCGCGCTCGCGGGCGAGGACGGCGCCCCCATGCCCGAGGGCTCTGCCGACTGCTCCAAGACCGTCAGTGTGACGGCCGCCGCCGGCACCAGGGCGGGCGCTAAGGTCACCTTCGACTTCGGCTCCATCCGCTACACGCTCGATGACATCAAGGATGCCGAGTTCGCCGAGGTCGGCGGCAAGCGCGTGCGCGCCAAGACCTTCACCTACACGGTGCGCGAGGTCAGGCCCGATGACGGCTCTGCCATCGCCGGCGTGGCCTACGACGGCCACGTCGCCACGATGACGGTGACCGTGACCGATGACGGCTCCGGCAACCTCGCGGCCACGACGCCCGCGATCGCGGAGGTGAGCGGCGGCGACTTCGTCAACACCTACACGACCGAGCTCGACTACTCGGCCCGCGCGGGCGTGCGCCTGTCCAAGACGCTCTGTGGTCGCGCCATGGAGGCGGGGCAGTTCGCCTTCACCGTGACCGCGGACGCCGAGACGGCCGCCAAACTCGGCCTTAAGACCGACAAGGACGCCTACGCCGTGGCCGCGGCCGATGACGGCGCGGCCGACCTGGTCGACCTCATCGGCGGTGCCGCGGAGGGCGACGTGAAGTTCACCGATGCCGATGCGGGCAAGGTCTACCGCCTCACCGTCGCCGAGACCAAGCTCGGCGGCGAGGGCTACGCCAACGACACCGCGCCGCGCACGGTGACCATCGCGCCCGCCTACGATACCGCGACGGGCAAGCTCATAGTCGCGACCACGGTTGCCAAGGACGGTGTCGAGGTTACCCGCAGCGAGGTCTCCACGGCAGATGACGCCATGGCGACGCCCGCGCCCGTGACGGTCGCGTTTCAGAACTCCTACGAGGCCACCGGAACGCTCGGCGGCGAGGGCAACGTGTCAATTAACGCCACCAAGACGCTGACGGGCCGCGCCGCGACGGCGGGCGAGTTCTCGTTCTCCGTCCGCGATGCCCGGGGCAACGTGGTCGCGATCGCGTCCAACCAGGCCTCCGGCGACGGCGAGGCCGCGGACCTTGCGTTCTCGCCCGTTGCCTACACCACCGACGCTCTCGAGCGGATGGTGGCGGACGGCACCGCCACCAGGGCCGCCGACGGCTCCTGGGTCATTCCCTATACCGTATCCGAGGACGGCACGGACCGGCTGCCCGCGGGCGTGACGGCGACCGCCTCGAGCTTCGATATCACGGTCAAGGTGACCGATAACGGCAAGGGCGGGCTGGATGTGGCCGTGGTCTACCCCGAGGGCTCCGACGGCACGCTGTCGTTCGTGAACGGCTACAGCGCCGGCGAGGCGACGGTCGACCTCTCGGGCACCAAGACGCTGGCGCTTAGCCAGGCCGGGCTCGGCCTCACGCAGGCCGACATCGCGGGCAAGTACACCTTTAAGATCACGCCGCTGGACGGCGCGCCCGCGCCGGTCGACGCCTCCGGCAAGACGGTGACCGAGGCGACCAACGACGCCGCCGGCAACGTCGAGCTGGGCCGCGTCACGTTCGGGCAGCCGAGCGACCTCGACGACGCCGAGATCGACGGCCAAGGCCTGCGCACCAAGACGTTCGCCTATCGGGTGAGCGAGTCCGGTTCGGTCGACGGCGTGGTCAACGACGCGACGGCGACGAGGACCTTCACGGTCAAGGTGGTCGAGGACACCAACGCGGGCACGCTCGTCGCGGAGGTCCTGCCCGCAGAGGGTACGCCCGAGGGCAAGGGCGCGTTCGAGTTCACCAACACCTACGGCGTGAACCCGACGCCGAGCTCCGTCACCGACCAGATCAAGGTGAACAAGAAGCTCAAGGGCCGTGACCTGGCCGAGGGCGAGTTCGAGTTCCAGTTGGTCGAGCTTGCCGCCGACGGCAGCGAGAGCGTCGCGGCGACGGGCAAGAACGCCGCCGACGGCACGGTCGCGCTCAGTCCCGTCACCTACACCGCGCCCGGCATGCACAGCTACGAGTTGCGCGAGGTCGCCGGCACGGCGGGCGGCGTGACATACGACAAGGCGACGTACCGCGTGCGCACGACGGTCACCGATGCCAAAAACGGTACGCTCGCCGTCAAGCACGAGCTGGCGGATGCCGAGGGCAATGCCGTGGGCGACACCTCGGTGACCTTTACCAACGGCTACGAGGCCGCACCCGTCACCCTCAAGCTGGGCGCCGCCAAGGTGCTCAAGGGCGCCGAGCTCAAGGCGGGCCAGTTTAGCTTTGAGCTCAAGGGCCGGGACGGCAAGGTCATGTCGACCGCCAAGAATGCCGCGGACGGCAGCGTCACGTTCGATGCGCTGACCTTCAAGCAGGCTGGCACCTACACCTTCACGGTGAGCGAGGTCGACGACGGCCAGGCGCACGTGACCTACGACAAGGCGGTGCACAAGATCGTCGTCACGGTGAGCGACGAGGCGGCAGACGGCACCAAGACGGGCTATCTGTCGGCGAAGGTCTCCTACGAGGGCGACGCCAACATGCCGCCGGTCTTCACCAACAGCTATGCCGAGGAGCCCGGGACCCCCGGCACCCCCGAGAACCCCGGCACGCCGGGCGGTGGCTCGGGCGGCGGTTCAGATAACGGCTCCGGCAGCGGCGCTAGCGGTGACGGCTCCAAGGGCGGCATGCCCGACACCGGCGACCGCAGCCTGCCGCTTGAGGCGCTCGGCGCCATGGCCGGCATCGGCGCGCTGGCCGTCGCGGGCGGCGCGGTCCTGTACCGCAGGCGCCGCTAGCGATATGGACGAGTGGGGCGAATCCATCCGATGGGTTCGCCCCACTTGCCGTGGCGGGCGGGAGCAGGTAAGATATACCGAGCGCCTAGCGCGTTCGATGGGTTCGGATGACGACATGTTCCGAATCTGGTCAGGTCCGGAAGGAAGCAGCCATAAGGAGCCTCTGTCGGGCATCCGAATCCATCGAGCGCACGGGCGCTTTTTGGTGCCGCGATGCGGTCCCGGTGCCGGCGGGCTGTTTGGTGTCTCGCTGGTCCTCGGCTTTGCCTGCGGGATCGCTCGACTACCAAACAGCCCGCCGGCACCGGGACCACTTCGTCCAAAAATCACCCGTAAAGGCGCGTTAGTCTAATTAAATCTATCCCTTAAGGAATGCGGCTTGCTAGTGTTGTCTGGGCATTGATGGCTACGTGGTTCAAGAGACGGCGGCGTTGGCATCTGTTTTAACAAGTAAAGAGGCCCGCTTCCTTCGTTTGAGTTGGGGAAGCGGGGCCTCTTTTGGTTTTGGGCTTGCAGATTGGCAAAGGCGACGTTCGCTGGCAGCTACCTTGAGTTCTTGATGCGGCGTATAGCCGTGGCGGTTATTCCGAGGCCTGCGGCGGCGATTGCTGCGAGTGCGATTGCGCTCGGTGCTGCGTCTCCCGTGTTCGCGAGCTTGCCGGCGGTCGTATCTGCTTGCTTGCCGCTGCTCGAGTTCGCCTGCTTGGTGGAGCTTGGCGAGGTGTCTTTACCGGTCGCGGACGAGCCGGTGGGCGGTGTCGCCTCGGCGGGTTGCGTTGAGCCGGAGGGAGGCACTGTCTCGGTCGGTTTCGCTATCTCGGGCGAGGTGGCCTTGTCTGCCGCGGCCTTAGCCTCTTCGTATGCCTTGCAGGCGTCGTCATAGGCCGCTTGCGCCTTTTCCAAATCGCCGAGGAGCGCATCTCGCTTGGCTACGTCCTCATCGATGTGGGCTTTGGCTTCCTCTGCCTCACTTTCGAAATACTGAACCCGTTTTTCCTGGCTTTCGAGCCGGCGTTGGCAGCGGTGAAGATCATCTTCACAAGATTTTTCTCGCCTTTCTGCCGACATGATCTCACCTCGCAACTGCTTAATAGTTTCGTTAGAAGCTCCGTCGTCGATTGCCTTATTTAATTCTGCCTGAAGGCCGCTTGTCCGGTTGTGGGCCTCATCGTATTTGGCTTGGGCTGCATCGACGTCCGCTTGCATAGCGGGAAGGGGCTCCCTCCGTTTGGCGGCTTCCGCCACCACCATGTCGTAGATCTCTTGAAAAGCGGCAATGTCATCATCGATTTCCGCAAGTTTCTCGGGACTTGCGGCAACTTTTGCGGCCTCGAGGTTTTTGAGCGCTTCCTGCATGGCTGCATACGCTTTTTCTTTTGCGGCGGCCGCATCTTCCGTCTGCAAGGCAACTGCACCGGTGGGGGAACTGGTTTCTGCCGCTATCGCCGTTGCGGGGGCGATTCCCGCGACAAGTGCCGCGGAAAGGGCGATGCCCACGGTTGCTCGTCTTGCTCTTCTTGCGAGAATGTCGTTCATCTCGGCACCTCATTTCAAGGGTTGGCGACTAACTTGGTAGCACTAATGTAAGTATATCAGGCGGTTTGCCCGCCATTGATCGGGCGTGCGCGTATACCCCTTGATTAACAGCCATTAAATCTATCCCTTAAGGAACGCGGCTTGCTAGTGTTGTCTGGGCATTGATGGCTGCGTGGTTCAAGAGACGGCGGCATTACCATTTGTTTTTACAAGTAAAGAGGCCCGTTTCCCTGGGTTGGGGAAACGGGCCTCTTTTTGTCTCTGGGTTTGTGGATTGGCGAAGGTAGTATGCTCTGGCGGCTATTTTGAGTTCTTGAGGCGGCGTGTGGCTGTGGCGGTTATTCCGAGTCCTGCGGCGGCGATTCCTGCGAGTGCGATTGCGCTCGGCGCTGCGTCGCCCGTGTTCGCGAGCTTGCCGGCGGTCGTATCTGCTTGCTTGCCGCTGCTCGAGTTCGCCTGCTTGGTGGAGCTCGGCGGGGTATTTTTGCCGGTCGCGGACGAGCCGGTGGGCTGTGTCGCCTCGGCCGGCTGCGCTGAGCCGGCGGGCGGTGTCGTCTCTGCCGGTTGCGTTATCTCGGGCGAGGTGGCCTTGTCTGCCGCGGCTTTCGCCTCTTCGTATGCCTTGCGGGCGTCGTCATAGGCCGTTTGCGCTTTTTTCAAATTGTCGAGGAGCGCATCCCGCTTGGCTGTTTCTCCGTCGAGATGGGTTTTATTAAACTCTACTTCGCTTTCAAAGAAATAAATCCGTCTTTTATGATTTTCGAGGCGCATTCGGCAGCGGGCAATCTTTTCTTCACAATATTTTTCTTCCGATTCTGCATCTGTGATCGCCAGTTGGAGCTGCCTAATAGTTTCGCCAGAAGCCCTGTTGGCGATTGCCTTATTTAATTCTGCCTCAAGGCCGCTTGTCCGGTTGCGGGCCTCATCGTATTTGGCTTGGGCTGCATTGACGTTCGCTTGCATGGTAGGAAGGGATTCCTTATATGTGGCGGCTTGCGCCAAATAAGTGTCGTAGTGCTCTTGAAAAACGGCAATTTTACCATTGATTTCCGCAATTTTCTCGGGACTTGCGGCGTCTTTTGCGGCCTCGAGGTTTTTGAGCGCTTCCTGCATGGCTGCATACGCTTTTTCTTTTGCGGCGGCCGCATCTTCCGTCTGCAAGGCAACTGCACCGGTGGGGGAACTGGTTTCTGCCGCTATCGCCGTTGCGGGGGCGATTCCCGCGACAAGTGCCGCGGAAAGGGCGATGCCCACGGTTGCTCGTCTTGCTCTTCTTGCGAGAATGTCGTTCATCTCGGCACCTCATTTCAAGGGTCGGCGACTAACTTGGTAGCACTAATGTAAGTATACCAAGTGGTCGACCCGACACTGGCTGGGTGTGCGCGTGCCTCTCCGCTTCTTTGGAAACCGAACCCCATTAGAAATGACGAGTTGTTTACGCTTCTTTTGGGGTGGCGGTACTATCATGGTTCGAATTGAATGTGGATGATGATAGGGAGCGCCTATACATGATTGAGTTGCTCAGGCGTTTTGGTGGTAAGTTTCGCCGATATATGGTGATCGGCCCTGCGTGCAAGTTGATCGAAGTGATCTTTGACCTGCTGACGCCGCTGGTGATTGCCCAGATGATCGATAAGGGCATTGGCTCGCACGACGTGGACGCCGTCGTCCACTACGGCATGGTGCTTGCCGCCATGGCCGTGATTGGCATCTCGTTTACGCTCGTCTGCCAAAAGATGGCGGCGCTCACCTCGCAGGGCATGGGTACTGACATTCGCGGCGCACTCTACCAGCACATCAACAAGCTGAGCTATGCCGAACTCGATCGCTTTGGCACGCCGTCGCTCATCACGCGTATCACCAACGATGTCAACCAGGTGCAGCTTGCCGTGGCGCTGGGCGTGCGCATGCTCATCCGCTGGCCTTTCCTGGCGGTGGGCTCCATGGTCGCGGCCCTTGCCATCGACCTTAAGCTTGGCGTGATTTTCTTGATTTGCACGCCCGCCATCGGCCTGGTGTTTTGGTTTGTCATGGCGCGCTGCATTCCGTACTACAAACAGCTGCAGGCAAAGCTCGACCGCATCGCGCTCATTTGCCGCGAGGGGCTTTCGGGCGCTCGCGTGGTTCGCGCCTTCGTGCGCGAGGACCACGAGCGCGAGCGCTTTGCCCAAGCCGCCGATGACCAGGCCAATACTGCCATCGCGGTGGGCAAGCTTTCGTCAATCCTTAATCCCGTCACGTTTTTGGTGATGAACCTGGGCGTGTGCGCCATCCTGTGGGTGGGCGGCATCCAGGTCAACATGGGCGAGCTCACGCAGGGCCAGGTCATGGCGTTTGTGAACTACATGACGCAGACCCTCACCTCCATCGTGTATGTCGCCAACCTGGTCGTGGTCTTTACCAAGGCGAGCGCCAGCGCGTCGCGTATCAACGAGGTGCTCAATTGCGTGCCGAGCATCACCGACGAGGATAACCAGCCGGTCGCGCTGCCCGAGCCGAGCGATCTGGCGGGGGACACCGCTCCGGTTTCCGCGCTAAGCTTTGACCATGCGAGTTTTTCGTTTGGCGCGGGCGCGGCAAACGCCGTAAACGACGTGACGCTAGAGCTGCCGCTGGGCAAGACGCTCGGCATTATCGGCGGTACGGGCAGTGGTAAGTCCACGCTCGTCTCGCTTATTCCGCGCCTCTACGATGCGAGCACTGGCAGTGTGAGCGTGATGGGTGCCGACGTGCGCGCCTGGCCGCTCGATCAGCTGCGCCATGTGGTCGCGACCGTACCGCAGCGCGCGTCGCTCGTGAGCGGCACGATCCGTAGCAATCTAACCTGGCGCGATGAGTCGGCGACCGACGAGGAGCTTTGGGCGGCGCTCGATATGGCGCAGGCCAGCGAGTTCGTGCGCAACAAGCCGCAGGGTCTGGACGCGCCGGTCGAGGCGGGCGGCAAGAACTTTAGCGGTGGCCAGCGCCAGCGCCTGACCATCGCACGTGCCCTGGTGGGCTCGCCGCAGATCCTGATTATGGATGACTCCGCCTCGGCGCTCGACTTTAAGACCGACGCGGCGCTTCGTCATGCCATTCGCGAACGAAGCGTGCGCGGTGCCGCCGAGGGCGGGCTGCCGCTGACCACGGTGATTGTGAGCCAGCGCGTCTCGACCGTGCGCGACGCCGACATGATCTGCGTGCTCGACCACGGCTCGGTTGCGGGCCTGGGCACGCACGATGAGCTGTACGCGGCCTGCCAGCTCTACCGCGAAATCTGCCAGTCGCAGCTTCGCCGCGAGGAGCTCGAGGGCCAGCAAGGGAGCGCGATGCCCGCGCCCGCCCCAGGCGTCGCGTGCGCCCCGGCATCCATTTGTGCAAAGGAGGGCTGCTCAATGAATCCGTATACTTCTTCCGGTTCGGTCGCCACGATGACGGCCAACGTGTCCGGCAACGATAGCCTCAACGACTTGGGTGACGGCCCGCGTCAGCCCGGCGACCCCGAGCGCTACCCCGTGGACGCGGTAACTCGCCGCCTGCTGGGCTACGTCCGCCCGCATCGCATTTCGTTTACGGCGTCGTTTGTGAGTGCCGCCATCTCGGTGATCTTGCAACTCTATACGCCCATCCTTATCGGCGAGGGCATCGACCTCATCGTTGCCGCCGGGCGGGTGGACTTTGACGCGCTGCTGCCGCTCGTCACCAAGCTCGCGATTGTCGTGGTAGGTGCCGCGGCCTTCCAGTGGCTGCAGGGCTACTGCGTCAACCGTCTGTCCTACGAGACGGTGCGCGACATGCGCGTGGAGGCGAGCGACAAGCTCAGCCGTATGCCGCTCAGCTTTATCGACAGCCATGCCCACGGTGACCTTATGAGCCGCGTAGTCAACGACGTCGACCAGGTGGGCGACGGTCTGCTGCAGGGCTTTACCCAGCTTTTCACAGGCGTTATCACCATCGTTGGCACGCTCGCGTTTATGCTCTCCATTAACCTGACCATGACGCTTGTGGTGGTGCTTGTCACGCCGCTTTCCATTTTTGCCGCCGGCGCCATCGCCAAGCTTTCCAACAAGAGCTTTACGGCCCAGCAGCGTATTCAGGGTCAACTGGGCGGTCATATCGAGGAGTATGTGGGTGAACAAAAGCTGGTGGATGCGTTTGCCTATGGCCCCAACGCGCAGCTGCGCTTTGATGCCCTCAACGCCGAGCTCTATACGGCAGGTGAGCGCGCGCAGTTTATGGGTTCGCTCTCCAACCCCGGCACGCGTTTTATCAACAACATCATCTACGCCGTGGTCGCCGTGATCGGCTGCGTGGGCGTGATCACGGGTGTGCCGGCGGCGCTTACGGTGGGCGGCGTGCAGATCTTCCTGTCCTACGCCAACCAGTACACCAAGCCGTTCAACGAGGTCACCAACGTCATTACGCAAATCCAGACGGCGTATGCCTCGGCGCGCCGCATGTTTGCGCTGCTCGATGCGCGCGAACAGGAGCCCGACGCGTCGGACGCTGTAGAGCTTGCCGCGCCGCAGGGCGAGGTCGCCTTTGAGCATGTGGACTTTAGCTATGTGCCCGACCGCAAGCTGTTGCAGGATATCTGCATCGAGGCCAAACCGGGCATGCGCTTTGCCCTGGTCGGTCCCACGGGCTGCGGAAAGACAACGCTCATCAACCTGCTGCTGCGCTTTTACGATATCGATGCTGGGCGCATTGTGGTGGACGGGCGCTCGTCGCGTGACTACACGCGCTCGAGCCTGCGCCGTGCCTTTGGCATGGTGCTGCAGGACACCTGGCTGTTCGAGGGCACGGTGGCGGAGAATATCGCTTACGGTTGCCCCGATGCCACGCGTGAGCAGATTATCGAGGCCGCCAAGCGCGCGCACGCGCACAAGTTTATCGTGCAGCTGCCAGGCGGCTACGATACGGTCATCGGCGAGGGCGGCGGCACGTTTAGCCAGGGTCAAAAGCAGCTGCTGTGCATCGCGCGCGCCATGCTCACCGACCCGGCGATCTTGCTGCTGGACGAGGCCACCTCGAGTATCGATACCCGCACCGAGCTGCAGGTGCAGGCGGCATTTGACGAGCTCATGGCCGGTCGCACCAGCTTTGTGGTGGCGCATCGCCTGTCAACGATCCGCAACGCCGACTGCATTCTGGTCATGCGCGACGGCCAGATTATCGAGCGGGGCACACACGACGAGCTGCTGGCATCGGGTGGTTTCTATGCCGAGCTCTACCGCAGCCAGTTTGCCCAGTAGAGCCCAGTAGGGGCTGCCGATTAGCGGCAGATGGTTTACATCTGCGTCGATAGTACTAAGATATGCTTTTAACAAATTGCATTAATGGCTCGAGTTTCGGGGGAAACGAGGCAACGTGACTATGACATGCTCTATGGTGGTCAACAGCAAGAGCGGTAATACCAGGATGGTTTCGGGGGCGATTAAGCGCGCCCTGCAGGCTGCGGGTGTCGAGTTTATCCACGCCGCCGCGCTGAGCGATGATGCGGATCCGGAGCAGGTCGCGCACGAGGCACAGGGTGCCTGCGCTGCCGATACGGTGCTCGTTGGTTTTTGGTGCGACAAGGGCGCCTGCACGCCCTCGGTGGCGGCGCTGCTTTCCGCCCTGCATGGCAAGCGCGTCTTTTTGTTTGGCACCTGCGGCTTCGGTGCCGACCAGAGCTATTTTCAGCAGATTATCGATCGCGTGTCGTCCAATTTAGCCGAGGATGCCGAGCTTGCGGGCTGGGCGATGTGCCAGGGCAAGATGGGCCCTGCGGTCAAGCAGCGCTACGAGGCCATGCTCGAGCAAGATCCCGACAACGCCCGATTTAAGATGCTGCTCGACAACTGGGTTGCCGCGAAGGACCATCCCACCAAGGAAGATATGGATAACATGGCTGCAGCCGCCAAAAAGGCCGTGCTGGGCGAGTAGGCAATCGCCGTCGTGCGCTCGAAATAATACAAACGTGAAAGCCTCGAATATCTCGGGGCTTTTTTCTTGGCACGGGGGTGCGCTGTGGCAAGCGTCTGGGGCGATATTTTCCATCATCCGGATGATGAGTCGGTTTTGAATGATACAGTCTCGTGCATTCGCTGGATGTATCGTCAGATGGAGTACGGCTGCCAAACGTATCCGGGCTTCTTTTCGCACCATTCGATGGGATTCATGCAGCAAGACGCCGCCGGGCGGGCGCCACATTGCAGAGCCTGGGCGTAGCAGGTAGCTGAAAAAACGTACCCGGATGTGTTCAGGGTGGGATGGGCTTTCCGGATGAGTGGGGATTCGGAAACTTTATCCCGGAATTTGCCTTTGGAATGGGATGCGGTTTCCCGTTGAGGGGCTCTGTGGAAACTGCATCCCAGTATTCGGCCGATAAATGGGATGCGGTTTCCAGTTGAGGGTCTTGGCGGAAAGTGCGACCCGGAATCTGTGATCGAAGTGGGATGTGGTTTCCCAACGGGGCCACAAGCGGAAGCCGCATCCCGTTTCGGACGTGAATTCTGGGACACGGCTTGCAGAGGGTTATGGGCTGCGAGCTATATGTGGCAGCATAAAACTCCAATAAGAGGGGTTAAAAATAAATGGTATATTCAGCAGTTAATTTTAATGGGGGGGGTATGATTCTTTTGGTTGCGCATAATATCGAACCCCCTATTAATGAATTGTGTAGGGGTTAGTCACAGATATTGGATAAAAGAGACTAATTTGGGGATAAATGACCACTTACGCCAAAATAAGTAGCATTTAGCGACAAAACATTGAAAAATATGTAGCACATCGCTATGTTTTTATTACGAAAAGATTCCAAATTGGCTTATTTCGGACTCACTTTTCAAGCGCCTTGCGGTTCCTGTTGAAACTTGCTGACCTTTGGATGGGTCGAATAAGGCCTCAAGGGGGATGAATTATCACTTTGACGGCGCGTAGACTCAAACGATTTATTGCACTTTTGAGTAGCTTGGCATTCGCGCTTGTCATAGTCCTTGCCGCCGTTTCTTTTGCTCCCCGCGCATTTGGATACACGCCTTTTGCAGTGCTTTCGGGCTCTATGGAACCCGAGCTCCCCGTCGGCTCCATGGTGTTTGTTCACCAGGTTGATCCAACGGATATTGTCGTGGGTGACAATGCAACTTTTTACCGATCGGACGGTGCCGTGGTGACTCACCAGGTGTACGAGGTCGACCCCGTGGCGCAGACGATCAGCACGCAGGGAATCGCAAACGAAAATGCAGATGGAACCATCATGCACGACGCCGAGCAGACGCCTTTTTCACGCGTGATCGGTGTCGTTTCTTTTTGTGTCCCTTACCTGGGCTTCGTTAACGCATATTGCACGACGATGCCCGGTTTGCTTGTTGTGGTGGCCGTTCTGGCGCTGCTGGTCGCGGCGTCGATTGTGCTCGATCGGATGGTTCCCGACGAGCCTGCGGGCAAGCATGCCCGCGCGCATGCGAGGGAGCGGCGTTCATAGCGGCAGGGGAGAGGTGCCGGCAACGGCAAGGGCCGTTGCCGGGGAAGTCGATTTTCGAAAGGAAGAGAACGATGGAAAACAAGAAGAAAAAACGCTACGGCATCGTTGCCGCCTTGCTGCTGCTGGTACTGGCCGCCGGCGTGGGCACCTACGCATGGCTGTCGGCGACCCAAACCAAGGTGAATGAGTTCACGGTCGGCAGCATCGGCAAGCCTGAAGTGAAGCCCGACCCTGTTCAGCCGGACAAGCCCGGCACTGTTCCCACGGACCCCTCAGTGGATGGCTATCTGTTCGAGACCAAATGGACCGATAACTCCAAGATGATTCCCGGCACCGACATCAATAAGAACCCCAACGTCGGTATCGGTAAGGACTCTGATAAGTCCTATGTGTTCATCTACGTGAAGAACGCCATCGTGAAGACAGACGCCGAAAACGCCCTTGCCAAGACCCCGTACTTCACCCTTAATCCCAACTGGAAGCCGGTTGCTGATGACCAGGTGACGACCAACGGCACCAATGGCCAGTACGTGAGCGGTCTGTTCATGTATACCGCTGGTGGTACCAACACTCCTGCAGAGCTTACTCCCGTTGATGGCAAGGCTGCTTACACCGGTGAGCTGTTCAGCACCGTGCATATCCCGGCTGCCATGAACGGCGCGGATGTCGTCACCAAACCCGCTATGAAGGTCTCCTGCTACATCTTCGGCGCTGACCAGAAGGGCGACAAGCCTGACGCTGCCGCCAACGCTGTCGAGCAGGCCAAGGCTTGGGTTAACGACCCGAAAAACGGCTTGAAGTAATTTCACCCCCCCTCCACCGAGATCCCGACCCGCTCCCCATCCCCATTTTCGGGTCGGGATCTCGGTCCCCCTTTGATCGACGATTGGCGAACGTAATGCTCAACAATCTTTCTGACAATCAGAAACGCACCTTGGCGCTTGCCGCGATGGCGCTGTTGGCCCTGGCGTGCCTGTGCGGCACGCTGGCTTTTACCGTTGATATGGTTCCGGCGAACAACGTCCTATCGTTTGGCAGCGTGAAGGTACGAGTCTGCGAATACACCCTCAACGAGCAGGGCGAGGAGATTCCGTTCGAGGCCGACGAGCACGGGGACTATCCCGACACCGAGGCCGGGGGCTCTGACATCAGCCGCATCGTGCGCGTGGAGAACGCCGGCGCGCAGCCTGAGTACGTTCGCGCCCGTCTGCGCATGACGTCAGTGGCACCCGACGGTTCGAGTGCGGATGCCTCGGCCAACGTTGCCTTTAACGTGAACGCGGGCGAGGAGTCCCCGTGGATCGATGGCGGCGATGGGTGGTACTACTACCGCGGATTGGCCGGACGCGGGGGCGTGCTCGATTCCGGTGCCATGACGGAGAGCCTCATGGACTCGCTGCGATTTGTGGGCGACTACCACGATGCCGCGCGCGGCGGCTCATACAGGCTCGATATCGACGTCCAGGCCGTGCAGGCCAAAAATCAGCAGGCAAACGATACCGTCCTCGACGTGCTCGACGTCGCGGGCTGGCCGGAGGCGAACTAGCCCATGAAGATCAAGAACAGAAACCGAGGTGTGCTTAGCAGGCTGATTGCCGTGGCGACAATCGTCCTTTGTTGCGTCATGGTGCTGCCGGCGGTGGCGCATGCCGAGGATGCGCCCGAGGGCCAAACTGAATATTATGACATCGAAAACGCGGCTGACTTTTTGTCGTGCGTGGCGCTTTCGCGCGAGCGCGACACGTCCAATTGGCACGTCCGTCTCAAAAACGATATTGATCTCAAAGATAACGATATGAAGGACATCGTCTCGAGTACGGTCAAGCACCTCTCCTTTGGCAATAAGGAGCATCCCTTCAAGGGTGTTTTCGATGGCCAGAACCACACCGTGACGGGTCTGAACTACGCCAACAATATGTTGGATCCCGAGCGCGATACGGGCTTTTTTGCCGAGACCGATGGCGCCACCATCAAGAACTTCCTGGTCAAGGATGCCAACATTTGGGCCGACTTCCGCGGCGGCATTATCGTGGGCAAGGCCGTCAACACTCACTTCGAAAACGTCATGGTCATGGAGAGCACCCTGCACGTTACGTGCGCCAACAACACGCTCAATCTTATTACCAACGCAGGCTTTGAGGGCGGCCTGATTGCCGGCGAGCTCGACGGCTGCAAGCTCTACAACTGCGAGGTGCGCGGCGGTCGCGCCGTCCATAACACCACTGCAGGTGTGCAGGCGATCGGTGGCGAGGGTCTGTACATGGCGGCATTTGCCGGCTACGTCAAGAACTCTACGATCGAATACTGCCGCGTCACGCCCACGCGAAACGAGGATGGCTCCTCGATGGACATGACCGACGTTACCAATAAGTACGATGTTGCCATCGGCGCTTTAGGCGGCAATAACGTGTACTCTTCGGGCTTCGTTGGCTGTATGGCAGAAGGCGCTAAGGTCATTGACTGCTTTTCAACGGCGAAATGCTATAGCTATGCCGCTTCTTATGTAGGCGTCATCTCCGTCACGCGTGCTTGGACGGGTGGCTTGGCCGGTCGTATCTTGTCTAAGAGCGGTAATGAAATCACTCGCAGCCATTTCGCTGGTGATTTGAGCTCGCGTCAGTACAATCCCATCGCCGTGATCCCCATTATTCAAAACGACGTGAACTTGGGCGGTATTGCTGCGCGCGCCAACAAGGGCGACGCGACTATCACTAATTGCTACTTCAAGCCCAGTGTCAGCCTATCCGGGTTTAGCCAGGGTACGAATGCCAATAAGAAGATTTACGCCCTTGCGGGTGACGGTACGGTATCCGGTGCCGGATTCGGTCCCTGGGACGACGAGCGCTACGTCACACGTGAGCTGTGGGAGCAGCATGATTACGACTTCTGTGCCGGCACCATGCGCTCTACTGCCAATGGGGACGGGCATGCAAACGAATGGGCGATGGACTACAAGCTGATGATCCCCGTGCATGGCCAGAGCGTTAAGGCGACGATCGATTTTCCCGGCGCGGGTACGGCAACCGTTCTGGCAACCATGTTGGGCAAAGACCAGTCTACTAGTGATCCGTATACCTTTGCGGTGAGCGCTGTGCTGGCTGGAACGGCCCAGGGCCTTGCCACGGGCGATACTTCGGTGACGTTTAGGCAGACTACATCCAAGTCTACTGGTCTGACCAAGGAAAATGGCGGCTATCGCTTCATGGGCTGGTTCCGCGAGCCCGACGTGCGTGTGAACCGAATCGGACAAGACAAAAGCTGGTTTGACGGCAAGACCGATGGTGCTGCGGTAAAGGCTGGCAAACAGGTCGAGGAAAACGTAAACCATGATAGGGAGTCGACCTACACCGCGAACAATGCTACTGGTATCGACAAGAAATATGGCTTTGAGGGCAATGACCTCTTTATCGCTTCATACGAGGCGCAGGTGCTGTTCTATAACGTCAACGGCGAGACGCTCGATTACCGGAGCGGCGTCGAGCACAACAAGTCGACGGATTGGTACCGCTATGGCGTCGGTTTGACGCCAGCTGCCCCCGTGGATCGCGGCAGCTTGAAGCCTACCGCGACATTTATCGGCTGGACCACGCAGCCTAGCAGCGAGGTGGGGATGAATGGTGGCTATGCTGCCATCAAGTCGACTCAGTTGGCCGATCTGAAAAGCAAGGGAGCTTTTTATCCTGCGGGTAGCAAGATCACTGTTGTCCGTCCAACTGACTTCTACCCGGTCTACAGCGACTACGGCTCGAACATCATAACGGTGTTCGAGGGCAATGATAAGGACACAATCGACAATGAGACCCTACGTGACGGCGTGGGCAGCACCAATGTCGTCCAGACTGCCAAGGACGGCGCCAGCGTCTACACGGTACAGGTGCGCAACACGGACGGTACGCCCCTGTCCGAAGGCGGCGAGCTGCCCGATGGGTATCGTTTCCTGGGCTGGTACGAAAGCAGGCAGGCCGCCGATGGGTCCACGGTTGAGGTCCGCGTAAGCCGCGACCCCAGCTACACGCTTCCCGCCAGCGTCGATCTGACCGTCCCGCACACCTACACCGCTCGCTTTGAGTACCGTGTGGATTATTACGTCCGCGCGTACGCGAACGATGAATACACGAACTCGGAACTCCTTTGCTCTGTATGGAACGAGTACGAAACACCGTTTAACGATCAGGTCGGCACAAGTTATGTTCGAGAGAACGTGGTGCACTGGGGTTCCAAGCACGTTAATCATGGCGATAAGAATGCCTATAAGGAGGGCTCGTGCGCAGAGGGGTACTACGGCAACAATACGCTAATCGTGGCCCCAATGAGCGCATATTCGCATAACGTGAGAAACGATATGGGGGCGGATACCCTAAAGAATGTCCTTGTGGATACAGATTTCCCAGGTTCTGGAACGTTTGACGAGGAAAAGGTTATTAATGCGTTGAAGTACACGTTTACGCCTTCCAGCGATCGTTATAGCTTGAGGTTTTGGACACTCGAGAGAATTGGCGGTCGATGGACGTATCTCAATAATCCCGTAACGGCTTCAATCAATTACACTTCGAAATACCGCATGCGTGCGATGGTGACAACGCGTGTCGATTTTTATAAGAAAGATGGCACGGTCTACAAGGAAACGACGCGTCGCTACGAGAGCAATTTGCTCCAAAAGAAGAATGACAATGAGGAGGACCCCAAGTACACGTACAAGTACCCATTCATCCATACAGATGAAACGGTTAAAAACAATTCCGGCGGGGACAGCGACCAGATTGAAGATCCTGATCTGACCCTCGAGTCTTCTCCGACCGATGCGGAGATGGCGGTGCCAGGCTATAAGTTCCTGGGCTGGATCTCTACGGCTGAGGTCCCGAAGCCTACTCCCGAGAAGCCTTCTCCCGTCTGGAACTATATCTATGATGTTGCCGACGACTCCTATGTGACGAGCGATCCGGAAAAGGCGAAGCCATACTTGGTGACGGATGAATCCAAGGTCACCCAGTGGCAGGATGCCTATCCGGTGTACGCAAAGTACAACGTCAACTACACCACCAATCTGCACCGCGCCGGTTTTGACGGCACTTCTGAAGTCAACGTGCCCAAGTACGACATCGTTCCCGTTATCAATGCGGGCGCTGGCCCCGCCACGGCAACGGTGACCCCTGACGTCACGATGCCGGTTTATAAAGCAGGCGGTAAGCTGTATGAGTTGCAGAAGGTTGAGATCGAGCTTCCGAATGGCGAGATCAAGACGCTTCCCTACGATGTGGAGCATGGTACTTGCTCTTATCCGGTGGAACCTGGCGGAGCCTATACATTCGTGGCGTACTATTCGCCGTTGGCGGTCGTGTACCATCTCAATGCCAAAGATGTGGACGGCAAAGTTGCTCAGAAAGGCGATATGCTCGGCAACCTTGATGGCGGCATCCCGAAGCCCACTTATGACGTCCGCACTATCGATGGGGATACAGGTAAGTTCAACGTCTTCGTGGGCTGGACGGAAGCCCAGCCGGCACCTGGCAAGGGCTATGTCGCTTGGTCGGAGGGCATCCGTATGGTGAGTGCCTCTACCGTGGTCAAGGCCCCCATGGAGCTGTACCCGGTCTACCGTCCCAGCCTGGTTACCGTTCAATCGAACATCGACTCAAATCTCGCGAATACTGCTCTTGTCCGCGGTCTCGGCCGTACTGATTCCGGCGACCAGATTTCTCTTGAGGTCAAGGCTGTCAAGGAGGTTTCGGGCATTGACGGCACCAAGTACGACTTTGTCGGCTGGTCGCGCGATTATGTCAATGACGGGCAGTACACCCTGATGACTGACGATGAGAAGTATCCCCTCGAGGGCAGCGAGCCCTTTGAGAGCGTGACCTACACTGCGGTGTACAAGAAGACGCCGCTTAAAGTGCGCTATCACGACACCGATGGCAAGGTCATCTACACCGCTACGGTAGACCCGAACGATACGGGGGATCTGCGTGGCCAGGATGGTAATGCCGGCTTTGTTCAGACGGTCGAAGTGCCCAAGATGGATGAGAGCGGCAACCCGGTCTATGACAACAAGGGTGAACCCGTCATGGAGCCAAAGGAAGTGGCCTACGATCCCGAAGCCTACTCCGCAATCGTCTCATTCCTGGGCGAGCGAGCGGATAGCAGCTTGAAGGAGTTGTTCTTGGAGTGGCAGTGGGTTAATGGCGACGAAGCAGTGGCGTGGAGCGACTTCAAGGGTAAACCGGTTAAGGCCGACATGGATTTGTATCCGGTGACGTATAAGGTCGTCGCTAACGACACGTCGGAAGCTGCGAGCCCTAAGAATGTGACCGGGCAGCTCAAGTGGTTACTTGATCCCAATGCCGCGAACACGGTAGATGACAAGAGCGATAAGGCGCCGTTCAAGGCTTGCTTTGCAAAGCCCTTCATGGGCACGCAACTGACGGTGCACGTTGACCGTGTGGGCTATGGTCTTTCTGGCCAGACTCCTACGCCTGTCAACGGGAAGTATGTATCGCTTTACAGCTCGGGTTCGGGCGAGGGCTCGTTTGAGCTGACGAACCGTTTGGACTACAAGCTCACGGGCGACGGCACTCAGGGCGATGGCAATGCGGTGTTCGATTTCGCCGCTACGCATACGCTCAAGATCGTCAAGCAAACCCAGGATAGCTGGGCGAAGGGCAAGACGTTCCGCTTCAAGGTTTCCCGGGCCGACATGGACGGCAACGCCTTGGATGAGCGCACGGTTGAGGTAACGGTGTCATCGGATGCGCAGCTGAAGGACGGTTCCGCCTGGTACTCCGGCGCTATCGAGCTTGCGGTCCCGGCGGGTATCTACACCGTCGAGGAGGACTCAGCGTGGGCATGGCGCTACAGCAGCCAAATCGGCGTCCCTGGCAAGCAGCCGGGCGATAAGGCGCAGGCGACTATCTCCGCTGCATCGAGCGCGAACGATGCCACGTTCACCTGCACGAACACGCGTGTGAACGACAAATGGATCGATGGCAGCGATCGTGCCCATAACGTTTGGAGCAACGACAACGTAGCAAAGAAGGAGGATTAGCATGTCCAAGCGCAAGCTCATCATCGCCTTGCTGGTGGGGGTTATCCTCCTGGCCGGTACGGCAGGCACGCTGGCCTGGCTTTCGGTTACGGGCGTGCTGGTCAACCAGTTCGGCATCGGATCGGTGACGCCATCGGTTCAGGAAACGCTCAACGGCAATGTGAAAAGCGATGTCAAGGCACAGAACACGGGTACTGCGCCCGCCTATATTCGTGCTGCAGTGGATATCTACTGGCAGGATGGAAACGGTGCCCGCCTGTGGGAGGAGCCGAAGGAGGAGCCGAAGGAGGAGGCGGAGTACGAGATTGCGTGGAGCGTGGCTGATGCCTCGGACGCGAACTCGGCTGATAACTGGGTTAAGGCGAGCGACGGGTTCTATTACTGGACGTCGCCCGTTGCTCCCGGCGGTGAAACCGGCGTGCTCATTAATAGAGTTACCGAGCTCAAGGCAACCGAAGGTCGCAATCTTGTCGTTGATATCTCCACTCAGGCGGTCCAGGCGACGCCCGATGAGGCCGTGCACGATGCATGGGGTTGCTCGGTCAAGAATGGCGTGCTGGTGCCGCCGCATGGAGGTGCGTAAGTATGGCGTTCTCGATTCGCAAAGGTGTTGCGCGCTCCTTGCATTGCGTAGTCGCGGCTATTTTCTGCATGGTCGCGCTCGCCGTTCCTGCCCGCGCGTTTGCCGACACTCCCGCGATTGCCTATGACGGAAATGCGTGCCAGCTGACGGTATCGGGGGCGACGGGCTCCTCGGGGGAGTCCGATCTGTTTCCCACCTTTAAAGATCTAATGCCCGGCGATGTGCGCGAGCAGCAGATTGAGGTTCGTGCCACGGGTGTAAAGTCCCAGGTACGCGTGTTTGTGCGGGCCGTTGTCGATCACGAGACGGCACACCAGCTGTCGCCCATTACCTTAACGGCGTCGGTAGGCGATGCGTCTGCAGGCTGGCTCCAGACGGGAACGCCGGGCAGCGTGTTTGCCTACCCCACGCAGGTCGCAACGTTTACGAGCGATGGCAGCACGGTGCTCAATTTGCAACTAAGTGTCCCGACGTCGGTGGGCAATGAGCTTGCCGACGCAAACAAGGCAATTCGCTGGGAGATTACCGCCGAGGACGATGGCGAGAAGATTCCCGTGCGGCCTGCTGGCAGCAAAGGGGCCGGCGTGCTTGGTTTGGCGGCAACCGGCGACAGCACGCTCACGTTGCTTTTGATGTTGCTGACACTTGCAATCATCGCTTTTATTGCTGCGCTGCTTTTGTCCCGGAGGAATAAGCGCTAGGTCCATCTTCTAAACGCAACGCCCTCCCGGGCGGCGGGCACGAAGTTCCCTGCTCTACAGTCCTGCGCAAGACGAAGGCCACATTAAGTGGCCTTCTTTGCGTGCGGAACTCGCGATGAACCTCGTGCCCGCCGCCCGGGAGGGCGCCCCTTTATTGATGGAAAGCCTAATAAGCTGATGATTTCATTCCCGGATGTATTCAGGGTGGGACGGGCTTTCCGGATGGGCGGAGTTTCGGAAAGCCCATCCCGGAATTTGCCTTTGGAATGGGATGCAGTTTCCCAACGGAGCCACAAGCGGAAACCGCATCCCACTCCAGACATGAATTCTGGGACACAGTTTCCGCGAAGCGCATGACAGGCCACGCTCCTGCAAAGAGGCCAGAGCAGTTCCTTCTTATCAGCCCACTCAACTCGCAACGGGTGAGGGGCGGCGGCAGGCGGAGGCGCGGGAAAGGTCTGTCGCGAGTTCCGCACGCAAAGGGGGCCACTTAATGTGGCCCCCGTCTTGCGCAGGACTGTTTGAGCAGCAGACCTTTCC
>DXZO01000060.1:62357-76923 GCA_019419625.1 Collinsella sp.
GCCGCCGATTTGGGCCCCCGACCCCGTTACTTGATCTTAGTAGTACCCGGCGCCAGGTTGGGGTCGGTCTCGTTGGCCTCGGTCTGGAAGTGCTCCGTATAGACGTTCTTGCCGTCGCGGAACATCTCGTAGTACTGCATCTTGGCGTAATCCTCGCGCGCCTTGGCGGCGGCTGCGGCAGCGGCGTCGTCACCGGTGACGTTGGAGGAGAGCGCCCAGCGCAGGCTGGCGTCCTCGTAGCCCACGGAGTTGATGGCGGGCAGCGACTCGCGCAGCGTCATGTGCGCCTTCTGGTAGTCGGTCAGCGGTGCGCCGATCAGCTGCATCAGCTGGGTGGACAGATAGTTGGTGGACAGGTCGTCGACCTCACTCGTCTGGTCGCAGCCGGCAACGTCGTAGTTGGCCCAGATGATGTAGTCGGTCTGCCACAGACGCTCCTGATGCGTAGCGTCGTCCTCGCCGGTAAACCACTTGTCATTGAACTTGGACGGGAAGAACGGCTGATGGTCGCCCCAGAACACCACGACCACCTTGCGGTCGAGCTTGCTCAGGGCGTTGAGGAAGTAGCGCAGCGCCTGGTCGGACTGCTCGATGCACGAGACGTACTCGTCGACATCGGACAGCGTGCCATCCTCGACGGTCTTGGCGTCCAGGTCGGTCGTGTCGATGTTCAGGTGCATCTGCTTGTCGACCGGCAGCAGGCCCGTGTCGTAGCCCGAGTGGTTCTGCATGGTCACGTCGAAGATGAACTGCGGGTCGGCGTTCTGGTCGAGCAACTCAAGAATCTTGTCGTAGGTTGCCTGGTCGGTCACCATGCCGCGCAGGGTATCGGCGCCCTGGAAATCGTTGATGGACAGGAACTGGTCAAAGCCAAAGTCCTTATAGACGTTCTCGCGGTTCCAGTTGGTCGCGTGGTTGGGGTGCATGGCCGTGGTGGAATAGCCGAGCGATTTGAACTGCTCTGCCAGGTTCCCGGTCGTTTCCATGTTGTAGATGGTGTAGGGGTACACGCCCGAGCCCAGGTTGGCCATGGAGTTGCCGGTCATAAACTCAAACTCGGTATTGGCCGTGCCGCCGCCGTAGGCGCTCACGTAGAGCTTTCCGCGGCTGAGGCAGTTGGACAGGTTCTTAAAGTACTGCGGACCTTCGTAGCCGGCGCGCATGTTCTGGTAGATCGACAGATCCGAGAACGTCTCGTTCATGATGGCGATGACCGTGGGCTTCTCGCTGTCGAACTGCTCCTTTGCGGCGGCGCGCTCGTCGCTCTTGGCCGCGTCGGACTTGTCGTAGGCCTTGGCGTACTTTTTGAGCGTGGCCTTGGCATCGTCGACGGAGTAGTCGGCGGGTTTGGGCGGCTTGATGGACTGTGCCGCACTAATAAAGGCAGGCAGGTAGCCCTCGCGCCAGTAGCTCTCGAGCGGGCGCCAGGTGTAGACGGTGATGCCGAGGGTGTTGTAGTAGTCGATGAGCGTGACATGCGCGGTCACGCCGCCCAGGCACAGCACCGCCACGAGCAGGTTGGTGAGCAGCATGCGCTTGGCGTTAGCGGCGCCCTTCTGACGGTGCGGTGCCACCAGGCCGGCGTACTCGCACAGCAGCATGGCGATGGCGGTAAAGCCCATGGACAGCACGCAGAACAGCGAGATCGAGAAGGTGTAGCCGTTGCCGGCGACCGCGGCGGCGGTGGAGATGGCCGAAAGGTCGCCCGGCTGGATGGGCATGGATTTAAACGTGATGACGAAGAACTCGGCAATGCCCAGGACAAAGAGGGCAAAGGCCAGGACCGCGGGAGCTGCGCCGTGGCGCTGGAATAGGAAGAACAAGCCGACCATGAGCACGGTGATGATGGCCCATTCGAGCAGAATGCACAGGGGGTAGACCCAGGTAAAGTCGTGGTTGGACGAGACCTCCATGCCCAGCAGCGCAAAGACGCCGGCGAGCAGCAGGCACAAGACGGCGGCGACGAGCGGTTTGCCCACAAAGGCTCCGCGCAGGCGGGCGAGCTTGCCGGTGGGGACGGGGGCATCGGACCCGGCGAACGCAAAGACGCGCGGGGCGATGCGGTCGCGGGCAATGCTGGCCCAGGCGCATCCGGTAAGGATGGCGTTGGTCAGGATGAGCATCACAAAGGCGAGCGGCTCGTTTTGGGCGACGAGGCCAATGGCGCCCCAAATGGTCAAAAAGAGCTGGAACAGGCCGAAGGCGACACTCCAGGCGATGGCGCCTTTGGCGACGGTGCCCGACTGTGCGCGAATGGCCTTGGCCTCGCGCAAGACAAGGTAGACGGTCGCCGCAAGACCGACGAGCGAGATGGCGGCAGCGAACATGCTGAGACTCCTCACAAACTTAAAACCTACGAAAGCGGGGGTTTACCCGATTGTTACCAAGATATGCGCTGCAATTGGTGGCTGCGCACAACAACCAGCCATATTAACGCGCACGTGTGGCGGTGTGGCGCAATGTAGTGGCGACCTGCGCGATAATGGACGGGAATTACACGGAAACGTAAAGGCTTCTTAAAGAAATGGCGAGGATGAGGCGATGAACGAGCGGGTTTGTATGACGAGTGCGGGCGACGTGGGTGCCGGCATGGACGCGGGCGGCTATCCGGTCGAGACTACGGGCAACGCGGTGCTGGACATTTTGGAGCACCGTTCGTCTACGCGCGCCTTCGCGCGCGATGACAGTGACCGTCCCGTAGCGGTGACCGACGAGCAGCGGGCGGCGATTTTGCATGCGGCGAGTCGCGCGCCATCGGCAGGCGCCATGATGATGTATTCCATCGTGAGCATTCGCGAGCAGGCTACGCTGGACCGTCTGGCCGACCTGTGCGATCACCAGCCCATGATCGCCAAGGCGCCCTGGGCACTTATATTTGTGGTCGATTATGCCAAGTGGATCGATCTGTTTGAGCACGTGGGCTGCTTTGAGCCCGAGTTTGTCGAGCGCACGGGCAAGGCGCCCCGCCGCGCGCCGGGTTTGGGCGACTTTGCCATCGCGGCCCAGGACGCCGTGATCGCTGCACAAAACGCCGTGGTTGCCGCCGAGGCCCTGGGGCTGGGGAGCTGCTACATCGGTGATATCGTCGAGAATGCCGAGGAAGTTGCCGAGCTGCTCGATCTGCCGCCCTATACCATGCCGCTGTCGATGCTCATCATCGGCACGCCCCGTAAGGAGCGCCCGGCAATCGCGCACCCCGTGGTGAACCTGGTGCACGAGGAGCGCTACTGCCGCGCGGATGCCGCGACCATGGACGCGCAGGTGGCCGAGATGGACGCGATGTTTCGCCCGCATGCCCGCGAGGTGGGGGAGCGCGTGGTGGATATCTACACCCGCAAACACACCAGTCCCTTTATGGCCGAGATGAGTCGCTCCATGGAGTGGTGGTTCAAAAACTGGCTCGGAAAATGACGAATGTGGCAAAGGGACAGTCCCTTTGCCACATTCCATATCGCGCGATGGCATAAAGGCCGTATAAATGTTTATCTAGCTGGGAAAACAGTGCATTAAAACATGGGCCGATTGCCTATAATCCCTTCGAACATTAAAGTTGGGAGGAAACCGGCTTATGGAACAAAAGGCCAAGGAGGCAGCCTCGCACGCTGCGATTCCTGTGAGCATCTCGGCGATGCTCGTCACGCTGGGCGTGGTGTACGGCGACATCGGCACCAGCCCTATGTATGTAACCAAGGCGCTCGTTGCCGGCAACGGCGGCATCGGAAGCGTGACGGAGGAGTTCGTGCTCGGCGCGCTCTCTCTTGTCGTGTGGACGGTCACGCTGCTGACCACCATCAAGTATGTGCTCATCTCGCTGCGCGCCGACAACCACGGCGAGGGCGGTATCTTTGCCCTGTACAGCCTGGTCAAGCGTTGCGGCAAGTGGCTTATCATCCCCGCCATGCTGGGTGGCGCCGCGCTGCTCGCCGACGGCATCCTGACGCCGGCTGTTACCGTTACCACGGCCATCGAGGGCCTGCGCACCATCCCTGCGGTTCACGCCGTGCTCGGGGATGACCAGGGCCGCGTTGTCGCCATCACGCTCGCCATCATCATTGCGCTCTTCTTGGTGCAGCGCATCGGCACGGCCAAGATCGGTCACGCCTTTGGCCCCATCATGACGCTGTGGTTCCTGTTCCTGGGCGGCACGGGTCTGTTCTTTGTCTTCCAGCACCCCGCCGTGCTGCTGTGCCTCAACCCGGTGCGCGGCATCGCCTTTTTGCTGAGCCCCAACAACCACGCGGGCATCATGATTCTGGGCAGCTGCTTCCTCGCCACCACCGGTGCCGAGGCGCTCTACTCCGACATGGGCCATGTGGGTCGCGGCAACATTTACGCCACCTGGCCGTTCGTTAAGTGCTGCTTGCTGCTGTCCTATATGGGCCAGGGCGCTTGGCTTATCAACAACGCTGCCAACCCCGAGCTCATGGGCATTGCCGACCTTAACCCGTTCTACCAGATGCTCGCCCCGGGCTTGCGCCCGTTTGCCGTCGGCCTTTCCACCGTCGCGGCCATCATTGCCTCGCAGGCGCTCATTACCGGCGCGTTTTCGCTGGTGTCCGAGGCCAGTCGCCTGGACCTCATGCCGCACATGCAGGTCTTCTACCCTGCCGAGACCAAGGGCCAGCTCTACATCCCCATGGTCAACAACGTCATGCTCGTGGGCTGCGTCATCGTGGTGCTGCTGTTCCAGAACTCGGCGCATATGGAAGCCGCCTACGGCCTTGCCATTACGCTGACTATGATGTGCACCACGCTGCTGCTCTTCTTCTACCTGCACGAGGAGCGCAAGCTCAAGGTTGCTCCGTGGATCTTCGCGGCCTTCTTCCTTTTGCTCGAAGGCTTCTTCTTCGTGAGCTCACTCACCAAGTTCTTCCACGGCGGCTACTTCACCATCCTCATGGCTGCACTCATCATGGGCATTATGGTGTGCTGGTACAACGGCACGGCGGTAGAACAGCGCCAGTTTACGCTGCTGCCGCTGCGCAGCTACCTGCCGCAGCTCAAGCGCCTGCGCGACGACGACCGTTACGAGCGCATGAGCGACAACATCGTGTACCTGACCAAGGACACCCATACCGACTACATCGACCGTGATATCGTCTACTCGATCTTGGACAAGCATCCCAAGCGCGCTCGCGCCTGGTGGTTCGTGAACGTCGAGACCATGGACGAGCCGCATACCTTTGCCTATTCGGTCGAGACGTTCGGCACCGACTATGTTTTCCGCGTGCATCTGTACCTGGGCTACAAGATTAACCAACGCGTCAACGCCTACCTGCGCCAAGTTGTTCAGGACCTGGCTGCCACCGGCGAGCTGCCGTCGCAGACGCACGACTACTCGGTCTATAAGGATCCGGGCAACATTGGCACGTTCAAGTTCGTCATGATCCGCAAGCTGCTGGCGCCCGAAAGCGACGTGGAGCCGAGCGAGCGCACGGCCATCACGCTCAAGTACATCATCCGCCGCGCCGCCGGCACGCCCGCGCGCTGGTACGGCCTGGAGAACTCCAACGTGAGCTTTGAGTACGTGCCGCTGTTCACCAAGTTTAAGGCCGTGAGCAAGATGCAGCGCCTTGCCCCCAACGAGCGCCCGTAGCCGACGGAGACTACACGGAGTTGGTTATCGATGAGCAAAACTAAAGCCGGGGAGGTAAACATGGATGCAAGGACACTTGACGTCCGTGAGGCGCGCGTCGACGCCGCCGAAGATCGGTTCTTTACGAATCGGGCCAACATGGACATGGTCGATCGCGTGATTTCGATCGTGGCATTGGTATTTGGAGCGGTGTGCGTGTGCGCCCTGCTCGCGCACGTGCTGTTTGTCTAACGACCGCAGGCTGTAAAGGCTATACACTTGGAACCACCACAAGGGGAAACCACCACAAAGGTGCCTGTCCCCTTTGTGGTGGTTTTTGTTTTTGAGAGAGGGGCGGGGCGCTGATGGACGTCCATGCGGACGGCGATATTGCCGAAAACTTTTGGTGGCGGCGCACGACGTCGACGCGTCGCGGCCCCCTGTACGACATCTGCGTGGCGGCGGGGCTGCTGTTAGCGGCGACGATTGTGGGCGTGCTGCTCGACCGCCCCGGTCTCGCTCCCAGCATCATGATCGTCTACGTGTTTGCCGTGCAGCTGTGCGCCTTTTTCACCTGGAGCCGCCTGTATTGCCTGTTGAGCTCGGCTGCCGCCGTGGCGCTCTACAGCTTCTTGTTTGTCGATCCGCGCTACTCGCTGTCTTTTATCGACCGTGTCTATCCCGGCATGTTCTTCATCATGTTTGCGGTCTCGCTCGTGTCGAGCTCGATTGCGCTGGCCCTGCGCCGCGCCTTGGCGCAGGCCGCCGCCAGCGACCGCCGCACGCAGATGGTGCTCGAGACCAACCGCATGTTGCAGCGCTGCGCCGATCAGCAGCAGATTGTGCACGCCATGGCAACGCAGCTGGCGCGTCTTTCGGGCTGTCCGGTCGTGTGGTACAGCGATGATGCCGATGATGATGACCTGCTGCCGCGCGCGACGTATACGGCCGTGGGCGATGCCGTGCCGGTGCACGAGCTGGCGTCGCAGATGCCGCCGCGGCTCTCGGCGTCCGCCTATGTGGGAACACCGCTCGATGCCACCTATGGTGGCTCGGCGTTCTTTGGCATCTACTTGACCGTACGCTCGGGCGACACCATGGTGCGCGCGGGCGACCCCGCCTCGGTTGTGGGCGTGCTGGCTATCGTTGCCGAGTCCGACGTGCTGACGCACGAGGAACGGACACTTGCCGATGCCATCGTGAGCGAAGGCGAGCTGGCACTCGATCGCGCCCGCGCCATGGAGGCCCGCGAAGAGGCGGCGGTGCTCGCCAAAAACGAGCAGCTGCGCGCCAACCTGCTGCGCTCCATTTCGCACGATCTGCGTACGCCGCTTACCAGCATTTCGGGCAATGCCGACGTACTGCTCGACCAGGGCTCGACCGGCACTGCCGAGCTCGACGACCAGACGCGCCGCGGCATGCTCCTGTCCATTCGCTCGGATGCGCAATGGCTCAACGCCACCGTCGAGAACCTGCTTGCCATCACTAAGCTCGAGGGCGGCGGTATGCATCTGGCGACTACGCTCGAGCTCATGGACGATATCGTCGAGGAGGCGCTGCGCCACGTGAACCCGGCCGTGCGCGAGCACGACCTTAAGGTGGTGGCGTGCGATGAGCCGGCGCTCGTTAACGTCGACGCGCGTCTGATGGTACAGCTCGTGGTGAATCTGGTGAACAACGCCATCACGTATACGCCCGCGGGTTCGCATATCGTGATTTCGATTGGCGTCGACGATGGGCACGTGACGTGCTCGGTGGCCGATGACGGGCCGGGCATTGCGCCCGAGGACCGCGAGCGAATCTTTGAGTCGTTCTACACCGCCAACCACGGTCTTGCCGACAGCCATCGCAGCGTGGGCCTGGGTCTTTCGCTCTGCCGCTCCATTGCGTTGGCGCATGGCGGTAGCATAGAGGCTGCCGCGGCGGACCCGCACGGCTCGGTCTTTACGATTGAGCTTCCCGTCGCCGATGTTTCGTTTGATAAGGAGTAGCGCCGTGCCGAACTCTGCTGTAAAACCGCTCATCTTGGTCGTTGAGGACGACCCCGCCGTTCGCAACCTTATCGTTGCCGCGCTCGAGGCGCACGGCCTGCGCCATATGGCCGTGGAGACCGCCCATGCCGCTATCGCCGCCGCCTCGTCGCAGGCACCGAGCATTGTGCTGCTCGATCTGGGCCTACCCGATATGGATGGCGTCAAGGTGGTGGAGTCGGTGCGCGCATGGTCGGGCATGCCGATCATTGTGGTCTCGGCGCGCAGCGAAGACGCGGACAAGATCCGCGCACTCGATGCCGGTGCCGACGACTACCTGACCAAGCCGTTTTCGGTCGAGGAGCTGCTCGCGCGCATTCGCACCACGCTCAGGCGTCTCTCGTATGCGCAGGTTGGCATGGGCGCGTCCGAGGGCACGTTCGATACCGGTGAGCTGCATATCGATTTTGACGCCGGCATCGCCACGATGGACGGCGAGGAGCTGCACCTGACGCCGATCGAGTACAAGCTTTTGTGCCTGCTGGCGCACAACGCCGACAAGGTGCTGACGCACCAATATATCCTGCACGAGATTTGGGGCACGGCGACCAAGAGCGATCTGGCGAGCCTGCGCGTCTTTATGGGCACGTTGCGTAAGAAGATCGAGTCCGACCCCGCGCATCCGCGCTATATCCAAACGCACGTGGGTATCGGCTATCGCCTGGTCACCCAAGGCTAGATCGCCAACCACCATCCCAATATGAGTTGCGGTGAAATACGGTCTAAATTTGCCTAATCCCAGGCAAAACAGTCCGTATTCCACCGCAACTTTGTTATTTGCCCTTGGGCTTGCTGGCGTAGAACTTCTTCTTTTTGGGTTTGCCGGCGGGGGAGGGTTTGCCGGCAAAGTTGGACTTTTCGTTGCCGGTCTGCGCGTGCGCGGGTACTGCCGCACGGGGCTTGCGGGCCTCGGGGTTGCGCAGTTCCTCAACGCGCTCGGCAATCTCCTCGGCGCTAAAGCCGACCTCGGCCATGGCGTCCTCGATGGGCAGGCGGCGCACGATGTAGCAGTGGTGCACCTTCTGGTTGCGTGCGAAGTCCTCGGGGATGGTCTGCGCCGTAATGTCCTCCAGCACCACGCCCGCGCGTGCGAGCTTGCGCGTTTCGGGGCGGAAGCCTCGCAGGTTGCAGCTAAAGATGGCGTGGCCGCCCTGCGCGAGCAGGCGCGATACGCCGGCCAACAGCTCAACATGGTCGCGCTGGACATCCCAGGTGCGGCGGCCCATCTTGGACGAGTTCGAGAACGTGGGCGGGTCGACAAAGATCAAGTCCCAGCGGTTGCGCGTCTGGCGCTGGTCGCGAATCCAGGCGAGCACGTCGTCGCGCACAAAATGATGCTGAGGCCCCACAAAGCCGTTCTGGCGCATGTTGCGCTCGGCCCAGTCCAGGTAGGTGTTGGAGAGGTCGACCGTCACGGTCTCCTCGACGCCGCCATCGGCCGCGTAGCAGGTGGCAGTGCCGGTGTAGGCAAACAGGTTGAGGAAGCGGCGCGCCTGCTTGGCGTGCTCGCGCACTAGGCTGCGGGTGACGCGGTGATCCAGGAAGATGCCGACGTCCAGGTAATCGTCAAAGTTGACGGCAAAGGTGAGGCCGCCCTCTTCGATGAGCGGCAGGCGACGGCGCGCGATGTTGGCGCGCTCGCCCGAGCCGCCCTTGCCGGCGCCCTGCTTGCCGTACTGCGAGCCGCCGCGTGAACGCATGCGGGCCTTGGCGTGCACATGCTCGGCCGGAACATCCAGGATGCGCGGCGCGATGGCCAAAATGTCGAGCATGCGTGCTTGGGCCAGCGCCGGGTCGATGGTCTTGGGCGCGGCGTATTCGGCGATGACGAGCCAGCGGCCCGGGGTCTGCGGGCAGCCCTCGTACAGATCGATGGCGGCGGAGTAATCGGGCAGGTCGGCATCGTAGACGCGGTAGCAGCTCACTCCCTCGCGCTTTGCCCACTTGCGACGCAGGCGAGCGTTCTTGCGCAGACGGTTGGCGAACTGCTCGGACTCGGGGATGAGCACGGGCAGCGGCTTGCCGTCACCCAGGTCGAGCGTGGCGGTAGGTTCGGGCATGAAGGTGTCGGCGGCTTCGTCGCTGATGACGTCGTCGGCGTCCGCGGTCTCGCCCTCGGCGTTTGCGCTGGTCGCAGCCTCAAACGCTGCGGCGGCGTGGTCGAGCGAAGGCCAGACTTCGACGGTCGCCTCTTCGTTGTTGGGCATGACGGCGATGGAGCGCGCGGGCTCGGCGTGGAGCGCGCGCGCCATAAGGCCATCGCGGGTGAGCGCGGCGACCGGTGCCGAAGCAAGCTCGGGCGCGCGGCGCAGCTCGCCGATGAGCGTCATGGCATCGTGCATGAGCGAAAGCGGTGTCTCGGTCGTATCCGCGACCACGGCGGCGCCGGCGACGGCGCCCGCGTGGTCCAGTACGGTGGCGGACTTGGCGGCGCAAAAATCGACAAAGCGCTTGTAGCCGGCACATTTAACCATGCGCTCGGCGGTCTTGCGGGCGGCGGGGTCAACATCCACGGCAACGATGCGCGCCTGGCGCTCGCGCGCCGCCGCCTCGCGCTCGCGCGCCTCGGCAAGCAGCTGCTCCCACAGGGCAGCGTCATGCAGCTGCCAGCCCTCAAAGCCCCAGTGCTCGCGGGCGGCGCCCGGGGCGCGGTCGGTTAGGATATTCACTGCTTCCAGCAGCAGGCCGCCGCCGGCGCACGAGGCGTCGACCAGCGTGGGCAGGGCTTCGTTCTCGTAATCGTCGGCCGTCAGCTCGCGCTCGCACAGTGCAGTCCAGCCGACCTGCGCCAGCACCAGGGCGGCATAGTCGGGGCGCAGCACGTGTGTGCCCTCGCCGGCGCGGGTCGCGGCGGGCGGCAGGCGCTTGAACAGCGGGTCGCCCGAAAGGTCCAGGCTGATGCTCGCGCGGCGCTGACGCAGCGAAAGCAGCAGGTGAACGTCGGGATCGGCGGCGTCGACATCGGCGCGACGGCCCGTGGTCTCGGCCAGACGGTCGCACAGCGCGTCCTTGGCACGCAGGGCCGAGAAGCGCGTGTTACGCAGCTGCTCGGTCACGCCGCGGGCGGTGATGGCGATGGTGGCGCCCGGGCGAACAATGCTCTCCCAGGCGATGTCGTAAACGCCGTCGTACAGCGCATCGGCATCCTGTGCCTCAAAGCGCCCAAGCACCACAAACACGCGGCTGGCCAGGCGCGACCACAGACAGGCGCGGTAGCCTTCTTCGAGCTCGCCCTCAAACGTAGCGCGGCCCTTCAGGCGGCGGACATGCGAAAGCCCGAGCCACTTGAGCTCGTCGGCGAGTGCGGATTCAAAGCCCTCGGGGCAGCTTGCGTAAAATTCCATGGGTGACCTCTCTGGTTGCGTCGCTCCATTATATGATGGATGCTCCGTTTGCCCTTATCCTCGAAAGGAACCCATATGATTGATGCGTGCTCCGATTCCGCCGTGCTCTTTTTTGACGTGGACGGCACGCTGACGTCGTTCGATCCCGACGATATGACCGATAAGGACTTTTCGGCGGTTCGCCCTTCGCAGACGGTGATCGAGGCGTTTCATCGTCTGCGCGACGCAGGGCACAAGGCGTTTATCTGCACGGGTCGTCCCCTGTGGCTCATCGCGGACAGCTTGCGTGCGCTCGACCCCGCGGGCGTCGTTGCCATGGCGGGCGCCACGCTCGAGGTCGAGGGCCGCGTGGTGCATGAGGACTGCTTTGACGAAGACATTGTTGCGGAGCTTGCGCGCCGCATTGCCGCGGCGGGGTTCGAGGCTTTTTTCGAGGCCAACGCTGCGACCTTTGCGCTGGAGCCCGCGGGCGTTGAACAGTCGTCTTTGATCGGCACCTCTGTGGTGCATAGCGCCGAGGAAATGCGGATCGATGGTCGTCTGCGCGTGGGCAAGGTATGCCTTAATGCGCCCAGTCTGGCTCGCGTTGCCAACGACGACGGCTTTATCGATCGCGAGTTTGAGCTGTGCAATACCGGCGGCCAGAACCGCGAGCTGAGCCCCAAGGGTATCGACAAGGGCGTGGGCGTGGCGCGAGCGCTGGAGTACCTGGGCCGCGAGGGAAATGCGCGCACCTTTGGCTTTGGCGATTCGGGCAACGATCTGGGCATGCTCGCTGCGGTCGAGACGGCTGTCGCCATGGGCAACGCCATGCCCGAAGTCAAGGCGCTCGCCGACTACGTGACCGACGATGTCGCACACGACGGCACCGTCACAGCGATGCAGCATTTCGGCCTCATCTAATGAATCTCGCCTTCTGACGTTTGCTCAAACTGCGACTCTTTGCTTTTGCATGCTCAATCGATTTATCAATCCAAACGCTGAGGTGTTTATGCCGTTCGCCGAGAAGATAAAAACCCGCAGCTCACGCCTTGATAAACATAGGTAAAGTGTTTAGCAGTTTATCGGCCGTATGCTAACGAAAGGAATCAGGCAGATGGCAATCAAGGTGTTCGCTGACGGTGCAAACCTCGAGGGCATGCTCGACATGTACGAGAACGGCAACGTTCAGGGTTTCACGACCAACCCGTCCCTTATGAAGAAGGGTGGCGTGACGGACTATCGCGCGTTTGCCAAGGAGGTCCTGGCCCACATCACCGATGTGTCCGTCTCGTTTGAGGTCTTTGCCGATGACGTCGAGACCATGGAGGTCGAGGCGCGCGAGATTGCTACCTGGGCAGATAACGTCTACGTCAAGATTCCGTGCGTGACCACCAAGGGCGAGTCCACTGCCGAGCTGGTGCGCAAGCTTTCTGCCGACGGCATCAAGGTCAACGTCACCACCATCTTTACCCCCGAACAGGTCGACGAGATGGTCGAGGCCGTTGACGCCGAGACGCCGTCCATCATCTCGCTCTTTGCCGGTCGTATCGCTGACACCGGCGTCGATCCCATTCCGTTTATGACGGAGTCGGTGAAGAAGGCCGCCGCCAAGCCCAACTGCGAGGTCCTGTGGGCGTCCACGCGTGAGCTTATCAATATTTACCAGGCGGAAGGATGCGGTTGCCAGATCATCACGGTGCCCAACAGCATCCTGGCCAAGCGTAAGAACATCGGCCGTGACCCGTACGAGGTCTCGCTCGATACCGTGCGCGGTTTTGCCAAGGATATCGCCTCGCTCGGTTTCCATATCCTGCCGTAACGCGAACGCTGGCTACATCGCGGGTTGTTGCCCCGGCCTTTCCTTTCCCTATCGCTCACGCGCTTCGCGAGGGTCGCGCTAGGCAAAGGAAAGGCCGGGGCTGCCGACACGAGCTTGCCAGTAGGTTCTGGGCTGAATAAGACTTGGCTGGTGCTGCCTCTTTGATGGGCCGGCACCATTTTTGTTGCGGTATCTGCAAGTTTTCCCATTGGGTGAGAAAACTTGCAAGTTCGACGATGGGCAGCGGTGGTTCGTCCTTTGCTGTTACTTTCCCTGCACCATGGTGAGGGAGATCTTTTTGCGGTCGCGATCGACCTTTTCGACCCACACCTTGACCGTGTCACCGACGCGCACCACGTCGCTCGGGTGCTTGACGAAGCGGTTGGCGAGCTTGGAGATGTGTACGAGGCCGTCCTGGTGCACGCCCACGTCGACGAACGCGCCAAAATCCACAACGTTGCGCACCGTGCCCTTGAGTTCCATGCCGGGCTCCAGATCGTCGATGGAAAGCGCCGAGCGGCTAAAGACCACCTCGGGCGCGTCGTCGCGCGGGTCGCGGCCGGGCTTCTTGAGCTCGTTGACGATGTCGATGAGCGTTAGGGTGCCGCAGTCCAGGTCGCTTGCCAGCGCCGAGATGCTGCCCAGGCGACGCTCGATATCGGGCACGCCGCCGCGGCTGAGCTCGCTTGCCGCAACGCCGGCGCGCTCCAGGACGGCCGTGGCCACCTCGTAGCTTTCGGGGTGGACGCTTGTCGCGTCGAGCGGGTTCTTGCCGCCGCTGATGCGCAGGAAACCTGCGGCGTTGAGGTACGCCTTGGGTCCCAGCTTGGGGACCTTCTTGAGCTGGCGGCGATCGGCAAAGGCGCCGTTTTCCTCGCGGTAGGCCACGATGTTTTTGGCTACGCTCGGCGTAATGCCCGACACGTAGCCCAGCAGGCTTGCGCTCGCGGTGTTGACGTCGACGCCCACACGGTTGACGACGTCTTCCACCACGTGGCCCAGGGTGCGCGAAAGCTCGGCCTGGTCAAGGTCGTGCTGGTACTGGCCAACGCCGATGGACTGGGGCGGAATCTTGACGAGCTCTGCCAGCGGGTCTTGCAGACGGCGGCCCAGGCTCATGGCGCCGCGCACGGTGACATCCAGATCGGGATACTCCTGGCTCGCGAGCTCGGAGGCGGAGTACACCGACGCGCCCGCCTCGTTGACGATGGTGTAGCGAAGGCTGGGCGCCTGCTCGGCAATAAACTCCGAGACGACTTCCTCGGTCTCGCGGCTGGCGGTGCCGTTGCCGATGACGATGGTGTTGACGCTGTCCTTCTTGACGAGGCGGGCGAGCTCGCGCTTGGTGCCGGCGACGTCGTGGCGCGGCTTGGTGGGGTAGACCACGCCGTGGTCGAGCAGCTTGCCGGTCTCGTCCATGACGGCGACCTTGCAGCCGGTGCGGTAGCCCGGATCGAGCGCGAGTACGCGGGCGCCGCGCACGGGGCGCGCCGAGAGCAGGCCTTCGAGATTCTTGGCAAAGACATTGATGGCCTCGGTTTGGGCGCGGACGGTGAGTTTGGCGCGGGCCTCGCGCTCCAGCGAGGGGGCCATGAGACGCTTGTAACCGTCGGCGATAGCGGCGTCAAAGACGGGCGCGAACACGCCCTGGCGACGGGGCCAGCGGCTGCCGAGGCGCGCCGTGGCGGCAGCGCCGTCGACGTTCACGCGCACGCGGAGCTTGCCCTCGCGCTCACCGCGGTCGATAGCCAGCACGCGGTGGTTGGGAATGCGGCGCAGCGGCTCGTCAAAGTTGTAGTAGGGCTCGTAGGGGGTC
>DXZO01000060.1:76933-79952 GCA_019419625.1 Collinsella sp.
CTCGACGACGATGTCGGCGGTGTTTTGCGTAAAGGCGCGCAGGTCGGCGACGTTCTCGGGGTCCTCGGCTACCGTCTCGGCCACGATGTCGGCGGCGCCAGCGAGCGCCTTCTCGGGCGTGTCGAAGCCGGCCTCCTCGTTGACGTATGCCGCGGCGGCGTCGAGCGCGCTGCCCTTGGCCGAGGCCTGCATGATGACCATGTTGGCAAGCGGCTCCAGACCTGCCTCGCGGGCCTTCTGCGCGCGAGTCATGCGCTTTTTGCGGTAGGGCTTATAGAGGTCCTCGACACGCTGGAGCTGCGTAGCCTCGCGAATCTGCTGCTCGAGCTCGGGCGTGAGTTTGCCCTGGGCGTCGATGAGCAGAATGACGTCCTCTTTGCGCTGCTCAAGATTGCGCAGGTAGGACAGGCGCTCGTCGAGCGCACGCAGGGCGACGTCGTCCATGCCGCCCGTGGCTTCCTTGCGGTAGCGCGAGATAAAGGGGATAGTGTTGCCCTCGTCGATGAGCTTGACGGCTGCCTCGATGTTGTCAGCCTTAAGGTTGAGCTCGCGGGCGAGCTGGGCGATAAGATCCATGGGACTCCTTGCGTTTGAGGTGCGTTTGCAGCGCGGAGCTACCAAGGATACCACCTGCCACTTCGCTCAAAAAAGACCGTTTTGGCGCGGAACCACGAAAGCGGCCTATCTACTACGTTTGAACCGTGTGGGTCGACCATCCCCTGGTTTTCCGAAAATGCGCAACCCGTCTACCTGCGGTTTTTATTTCGCGAAATTCGGTATGGATGAGGGTGATTGGTTAAACGTAGTAGATAGGCACATTTCGTGGCGAACGAATCAAGCTGAGGTGCAAAAAGTCCCCCGTCCCAGAAAAATCATTGGCAACGTAGCAAAATGCCCCGCGGGCAGGAGGCTGCTCGCGGGGCGAAGAAGAGGGGCTTATTTGTGGCGGACCGAGGGACTCGGCATGGGGTTTCTGCCGCGGCCGCTCTCAAGGCATTACAGCTCGACGAGCTGGCCGGTCTCGGCGGCCTCCTTGATGGCGTTGAGAAGCGTGAGCGTCTTGACGTTGTCGGCGGGGGTCACGACGGGCTTGACCTCGCGGCGGACGACCTTCACAAAGTGCTTGAGCTGCATCTTGTGCGGCAGCGCCGGGTCGACGGCCGGAATCTCCATCTGCAGCGGCTTGTGCCAGTTGGAGGCGCCGTCGTAGGAGAACTGGTGCAGGCGGGGCAGCGAAAGGGCGCCCAAGGTTCCGCCGATAAAGTAGGCGTCAGCGTCGAAGGGGCGGTACTGCGGATCCTCGCGAGCGGTTGCCTCCCAGTTCCAAGGGCTGGCGGTGGCGTCGGAGATGGTCATGCTCGCAAGCGCGCCGTCGGCAAAACGGACGTTGACCACGGCAGAGTCCTCGGTCTCAAAACCGCGGGCGGCGCTGGATTGCATGCCCTGGACGGCAACGGGCTCGCCCAGCAGGTAACGGAGCAGGTCGACGTCGTGAACCAGGTTGACCAGAATCGGGCCGGCACCCTTCTTGCGGCGCCACTCGACGTCAAAGTACTCGTCATTCTTATAGATCATGTAGTGGAAGCTCGACACGGTGAGCTTGCCCAGCTCGCCGGACTCGATGATTTCCTTGGCCTTGTTGACGAAGGGGTTGTGACGACGGTGCTGACCCACGAGCACGGGCACGCCGGCGGTCTCGGCCTCGGCGGCGAAGGCCTGGGCATCCTCGAGGTCGTTGGAGATCGGCTTTTCGACCAGCGGCACGATGTTGCGCTTCACGGCCTCGCGGGCAACGCCCAGATGCAGGTCGTTGGGCGTGGCGATGATGACGGCTTCGGGCTTGACCTCGTCCATCATCTGGGCGGGATCGGTGTAAAACGGCACGCCGGCGGCCTCGGCCGTGGCGCGGGCGCCCTCAAAGGCGTCGGCGATGGCGACGAGCTCGGCCTCGGGCTCCTCGGTGACAAAGCGGATGTGGTTGCGGCCCATGGCGCCGGCGCCGATGACGGCAATGCGGACGGGGTTGAGCTCAGACATTTCGACTCCTTAATGCTGGTGGCTGGTGGAATGCGGCAAGAGGACGGCCCTTGCCGCGTCAAGCAAAACTAAGCGGACTTCTTCTTGCTGTCGGAGACCATCATGTAGACGGTGAGTACGACGGCGATGGCGGCAATCACGATGGCGCCGTAGAAGGACTGCTGGTAGGCGGCGCTGCCGGCCTCGGCGTGATACAGCACGGCAGTGATGGGCTGGCTGATCCAGGTAGAGGCGGCGTAACCCAAAAACATGATGCCGTAGTTGACGCCGATGTTGCTGGTGCCAAAGGCGCCACCGGTGAGCGGCGGGTAGATGACGAGCAGGGCGCCAAAGCTAAAGCCGAGCAGGGCGAGCGCCACAAAGAACATGCTCTGCGTAAAGCTCATCGACATGATGACGAGGGCGACGATGGTCACGACAAGGCTGATGAGCAGCGACTTGTAGGCACCGATCTTGTCGATGATCTGGCCAAAGGAAAGGCGACCGACCAGGTTGGCGCAGGTGTTGACGGAGACGACCACGCCGCCGAGGGCGACGGCTGCGGCACTCGTGGGGTCGGCGAAGAGCTGGACGGCGGCGATGGAGGCAACCTTGCCCACAAGCAGGGTGCCGGCGGTGGCGGCAAAGGCGAAGGTGACGATGAGGACCCAAAAGCGCGGGGTCTTGACCATCTCGCTCGGGGTGAGGTCACCGAAGGTGCCGGCGTGCGCGCCGCCCTTGGGGGCCTCGAAGCCCTCGGGCAGCCAACCGGCCTCGGGGGCCTTCAGGAACAGGGCGGAGGCGGCAATCATCACAAAGAAGATGACGCCGAGCGCCTTGAGGGCGCCAAAGATGCCAAGGCTCGGGATGAGCAGCGAGGCGAGCACCGGGGACAGCACGGCGGGGCCGGCGGTCGAAGCGGCAAGGGTGATGCCGGAGGCGAGACCCTTCTTGTCGATGAACCACTTTTGGCCGGTGGTGAGCGCGGGGTTGTAACCCAGAC
>DXZO01000061.1 GCA_019419625.1 Collinsella sp.
GCGCACGCGTCCGCCCGTCCGAGATTGTTCTAACCAACGGCGGCACCGAAGCCAACCAGCTGGCGCTGCTCGGTCTTGCCGAGGGTGCTCGTCAGCGCGATCGCAAGCGTAACCGCGTGATCGTGTCTGCCATCGAGCACGATTCGATTCTGGACAACCTGCCGCTGCTGCGTGCCGTCGGCTTTACCGTCGACCTGGTGCAGCCCTGCCGCGCGGGCTACATTGAGCCTGTCGCGCTTGTCGAGCTACTAGGCGACGACGTGGCGCTCGTGAGCATCATGGTTGCCAACAACGAGACCGGCGTGGTGCAGCCCATCCGCGAGCTTGCCGCGGCCGCACACGCCGCCGGCGCCCTGTTCCACACCGATGCCATCCAGGGCTATCTGCATATTCCGCTCGATGTCACCGAGCTGGGCGTCGATGCTATGTCCGTCGCCGCCCATAAAATTGGCGGTCCTGTGGCATCCGGCGCGCTTTACGTTAAAACCCGCACGCCACTGCGCCCCCGCATTTTTGGCGGTGGACAGGAAGCCGGACGTCGCGCGGGCACGCAGGACCTGCGTACACAGCTGGCTTTTGCCGCTGCCGCCCGCACGCTGGCGCCCCATGTGGCCCAGGAGCGCACAACGCTGCAGGCCTTATCCGACAAGCTCTACGCCACGCTTACGGCCCACCAGCGCATTCACGCCACCATGGGTGACTACGCGCAAGCAGACCGTCTGCCCGGCATGGTATCGATCTACATTGACGGCATGGACTCCGAGGAGCTCATCATCAAGCTCGACGCCGCCGGCTTTGAGGTATCGGCAGGCTCGGCATGCTCGAGCGGTAGTATGGACCCCAGCCACGTTTTGAGCGCGATGGGCATCGGTCGCGAGCAGGCATTGGGAGCACTGCGCATTTCCTTTGATGACCGCGTGAATCCGAGCGATCTGGACGAGTTCGCCCAAACGCTGCTCTCGATCGTGGGTGCCGCATGATCGTCGCCGAGCTTGAGCGCGCGCTGCTGGCACGCTATCCCAAGGCGGACGCCGAGGGCTGGGATCACGTAGGACTCTCCGTTGGCGATCCGGCCGCGGAGATTACCGGCGTTGCCTGCGCACTCGATGCGACCGAGGCTAATGTTCGCCGCGCCCAAGAAGCAAGCGCCAACGTGCTGCTGACGCATCATCCCATATACATCAAGGCACCCGAGGCCTTTTGTCCGGCGGATGCCACACGACCCCAGTGCAGTGCGGCCCTCTACGAGGCTGCCCGCTGCGGGGTGAGCATTATCTCGCTCCACACCAACCTGGACCGCTCGCACGAAGCCCGTGTCTGCCTGAGCAAGCTGCTGGGCGCCGCACCCGTGAGCTCACTGGAGCACGTGGACGACCCCGAGGCCACCGGCCTGGGCGCACTTGCAACGCTCAACGACTCGTGCACGCTGCGCGATCTTGCCACCCGTGCTGCCACGGCCTTTGGCAGCGACCCGCGTGTGTGGGGCAAAGCCGATCGCCCGTGCCTCACCGTCGCCATTTTGGGCGGCTCCCTGGGCGACTTCGGAGAGCTCGCCATCGCCGCGGGCGCAGATGTTGTCGTGACGGGCGAGGCGGGCTACCACGTGGCGCAAGACCTTGCCTTACGCGGTCTGCCGGTGATCTTGCTCGGCCACGACCGCTCCGAGGAGCCGTTCGTGGATATCTTGATGAACTCTACGGTTGACGCCGGGGTTGACCCCCGTCATGCGATTAAAATACTGAACCCTTGCCAATGGTGGACTGTGACAAAAGGAGAGAACTTATGAGCGCCGGCGCTACGCTACTCAAGCTGCAACAGATCGATTTGGAGCTCGCCCGCAACAAGAGCGAACTTGCCAATATGCCGGAGCTCAAGGAGCTCGCTTCCAAGCGCAAGACCTACGTTAAGCTCAAGGCCGAAATGACCAAGCTCTACGCTCAGCGCAAGGACCTGGATATTGAGCTCGACGATCTCAACACCACCGAGATCCAGACCAATAACGCCATTGAGGCCGCTAAGAAGCGCCACGTTGACGGCTCTGACTACCGCGAGGTACAGGACCTGGAAAACGAGCTCGCCACACTGGCCAAACGACTGGACAAGATCGAGCACACCCGCAAGGATGTTGTCGTCGCCCATAAGGAAGCGCTTGACCGCGAGGCTCGCGCGCAGGCCATCATCGCCAAGTTCGAGGAGGGCGTGAAGGCCGATACCAAGGCCGCCCGCGCCAAGGCTGCCGATCTGCAGGCTCAGATCGATGCCGCCACCAAGGAGCGCATCGCTCTTGCCGCCACGCTGCCGACCGACGTGCTCACCGATTACGAGCGCCTGCTCAAGCAGTTCCGCGGCCTGGCCGTCGAGACCATCAAGGGCAATATCCCCACGGTCTGCCACACCGCGCTGCAGGCGTCGTCCATGAGCGACCTCAACCACGACGGCAGTGAGATTACGCACTGCCCGTACTGCCACCGCCTGCTCGTGCTCCCTAGCAAGGAAGCTTAAACGATGGCGGCACCCAACAATTCAATGCAACTTGAGGGAAAAACGATCCTGCTGGGCATTACCGGCGGGATCGCCGCCTATAAGTCGTGCAATATCGTGCGCCTGCTGCAAAAGCGCGGCGCCCGCGTGAAGGTCGTTATGAGCGAGCATGCCACCGAGTTCGTGGGCCCGCTCACCTTCCGCGCGCTCACCAATGAGCCGGTCGCCGTGGGCTTGTTCGACGATCCCTCCGACCCCATCCACCACATTTCGCTGGCACAGGAGCCCAATCTGGTGGTCGTGGCGCCCGCAACGGCCAACATCATCGCCAAGATGGCCAACGGCATCGCCGACGACCTCATCTCCACCACGCTGCTGGCAACGCCGCGACCCGTCGTGATCGCGCCGGCCATGAACAATGGCATGTGGAAGGC
>DXZO01000062.1:0-4935 GCA_019419625.1 Collinsella sp.
GCTCGGCCTCGTCATCGCCAATACGGTAGCGATAGATGCCGCCCGGGTTGTTGTTGGACGTAAAGTAGACGTACGTCTCGCCATTCTGGACAGAAACGACCGGCTGCGACTTTACATCACCGCCGCCCGAAGCCCCCTGACGAATATAGCTACCGTCCGCCTTGCAAATGGAATAGTCCACGGAAAGCGTCTCGGCATCAATCACTGCAAGCTGACCGTAGTGATACGTGTACTTGTTCTGATCAACCGCCCATAAAGGATTCGGTCGATGAGCCTCCGACCACAATCTTGCCGTTGGCCAGCACCGGCGTCGAGGTCGAGCTGCCACCAAACGTCACCTTGCCAAGCTCAGAAAGGGTTCCGTCCGTTCCAACCGAAAGCTTATGCAAAACGCCATCGGCGCTCACGACATAGGCAATCGATCCATCGACCAGCACCGTCGTGCGCACGCGCTCGGCAATCTTGAGCGACGCTACGGTCTTTCCAGTTTCGGGGTCGACCGTGCTCACCGTACCGGAATCATCTGCGATGACGCCATAATTGCCCGAGAACGCCAAGCCGGCCCAGTAATAGCCCTTGCTGTTCTCGTTCTTATGCTGCCACATAACCTTGCCATCGGAAATGCGCACGCAGAGCAGGTAGCCGTCGCTCGAGTCGGACCAGCTGGCCGATGCCGTCCCAAAGTAGGCAAAGCCGTCACGAACCGTAATGGACGCAAGAGACTGCTGAGCACCATCGGGGCCAGCAGGCAACTCATCGGTTACCCAAACCGTCGCCAGAGCATCAACCGTCAGCGCCTGCAGGCGACCGCTCGAAAGCGGCACGAGCATCACGCCGCCAGTGTATACCATACGCGAGGTCGAATCGATCTTTGCCGCCAAAGGCGATTCGGCAACGGTCTCACCCGTGTCGACATCTTTCTTGAGCAGCTTGGAACCAACAGCCACGTAGAGGTAGTCACCGACCAGCAACGGGTCGGAAATACCCTTGCTCCATTCGTTCGAGCCTTTGAGCTCGCTCACCCATTTTGCCTCAGCGTCTTTCGTGGGCACAGGAGCGTCGGTTACTTTGTCGGCGCTCGTATAACCAGGCCAATCGCTATCCCAGTTAGGACGTGCGGCACCCGGGTCAACAACAACACTGTCGACGCCGGGCACAGTATCGCCGGGAGCAAAAGCCCAGACGATTTTGTCGCCAGACTTGAGCACATAATCGCTATCGAGCTGAGACCCAGGAACGCCGTTGACAAAGAACGACCATGCACCCGACAGCTCGATGCCATCAAGCGGAGATACGAGACTATAGACGCCCCAATAGCCAAATTGGTCGTACATTTTTGACTTTATGCCAAGGGCATCGAAGTAAGCAGCAGAGGCATCCTTAATCGACGTGCCCTTAGCAAACACCTGGGTCGAAGGGCTCGTCCAACGCTGAGCCATCTCGGCCTTTTTGCCAATAATCTCCATCGTGACGGAAACCTGCTCGGGCGCGGGGTCGCCGTACTTCGAGTAGCACCAGACGACGGAGTCGCCGTCCTTGAGCGTGTAGCCGCCCGCGCCGGCCTCGGAGGCGCTGCCGTTGACGAACAGCTGCCAGTACGCGCCGGTCGCCGAGTCGTAGCCGAGCTTGCGGTCCTTATCGAAGGGCGACGTGATCGCGTTGAGCGCCCAGCCCCAGGTGCCGTTGGGGTCGTAGTCGGCCTTGAGGCCGGCCTGCTTGAAGAGCTGCTCGGAGAGGTCGGCCGCGGTCGAGCCCTCCTTCAGCGTGATCTGCTGGGCGGCGGCCCAGGTCTGCTGGGCGCCCTTGGCGTCGGTGCCGACGACGGAGCACGTGGCGGAGATATCCTGGCTCTCGGCCTTGGCAGGCTGATCCTTGGCCTCTCCAGCGGCAGAGACAACGGCGGCGTCCTGCTTCGAGGCATCGGACGTCGATGCAGCCGTCGCCTCATTGCCGGCAGCGCTATCGTCCTCAGTCTTGTCGGTAGGGCCCGAAGTTGTCGCGGCGGCATCTTGCTCGGCAGTGCCCCCATTCGTCACCACGCCGCTCGCATTGAGGTCGGCAGCAGGGCTTGTCGCGGACTCACCAGAGCCGTTCTCGGCAGGCGGTGCCGCCTGAGCCACAGCCTCGGCAATGCCCTCGGCGCCCTCGGCCCACAGCTGAGCCGGCGTGGTGCCAAAGGCCATCGCGAAGGCCAGGAATGCCACCAGGCCGCGCTTGGCTACGCCGCGCGCAATTGCGCCACGGCGATGCGAGACGCGCTGGCGCTCGTCCACAAACATATCCATTTGTCTCCCATTGTCTGTACTTGGAGCGTTGCCTTGAGGCTGCCCCACGTCATCGCGCATGTTGCGCTCGAGTTCCCCCATCGGGGTCCCCCTTCCCTCCAGAGCCCTATGCACACCGGCGGCATACGCCGCAGCCGCATGCAAGATGGGGGGCGATCCGACTTAACCTTAACGACTCGGGCACGTCGTCCGATCTGCGACGCGAACATCCCGAGCCAAGAGGAATTACGGTTACTGGTACAGCCGGGGACTTGCACCCCAATTCTCCCAAACGCGCAGGTAAACCGCGCATTCGTGCGTCTCCGCACCACCATCTAGGCCATCGATTATTACCGTCAAAATGGTATCACGCAAAAGGGCCTCGCTCGCAGGCGAAGCCCAAGGTAAAAGCTATTGTTTGCGATAGGAAAATGCGGTGACGGTCGCGGCCTCTAGTGCTTGCCGCCGTGACTGTTGAGCCAGATATTGCGGCCCAGCATAAGCGCCAGCACCAGTGCGCTGACGTAGCCCATAAAGCCAATGACCGGGATACCAAACACAACCGGCTCGATGCGCGCGTAGTACACCACCGACGAACCGATAAACAGACCAGCAATCACAATTGCCATCGACATACGGTCGATAATTCCGCCCAGCTGTCGCAGCGCCTTATCGCTGCTCATGATCTGCGTGTTCACCTTAAGCTGGCCGCGCGTGAGCATGCGCGAAGCCAGGCCAAGATACTCGGCCGCCTCGAGCGAGCCCTTCGCCGCGCGATAGCTGCTCGCGGCAAGATCGCGCCCCATGTCGCGCACGCGCGCATAGGTGCTTTTCTCGTTTTTAATGTGCGTTTGGATGATCTGGATCATGTTAACGTTGGGCATATACTCAGTCAGCAGGCCCTCGAGCGTCACCATGCCGCGGGCGAACATCGTTACCACGCTCGGCAGCTCAACGTCGTTTTTGCGCGCCAGGTTTAACAGCGAGGTCAAAAACTCGCCGATATCCAGATCCTTCAGGTCAAGGCCCGCAAAGTCAGCCACGATAAAGTCAAGATCGGACAAAAAGGCCGAATGATCGAGCTCAGCAGAGTCGCCACGCGTCACGGCGAAGCGCATGAGCGAATCCTTGAGCTTGGGCACGTCGCCCTCGGCCACGGCGAAAATCATGTCCTTGACGATACCGCGATCGTGACTCGACATGCGTCCGACCATGCCCAAGTCGATAAAGTAAACGATGCCGTCCTTGAGAATAATGTTTCCCGCATGCGGGTCGGCATGGAAAAAGCCGTCATCGAGCACCTGCGTCGAGTAATCCTCGACGATTGCGGCACCGATCTTTTCCAAGTCATAGCCCTCGGCCACCAAGCGTTCAGGATCGGCGATCGAAATGCCGTCGACGTAGTCCATAACCACCACGTGCTCGGTGCACAGGTCCAGATAGGATTTAGGACACGTCACGCCATGAACGCTCTTATGGAACTCGTAGAAGTCGTTGAGGTTTTTGGCCTCGGCCAAAAAGTTGGTCTCCTCGCGAAACGAGGTCCACAACTCCTCGACTACGCCGTGCAGGTCAACAAATTGATCGGTGTTGACGAACTTGGAAACGATACGCACCACCGAGCGGATGATATCGATGTCCTGTGCCATAACCTGCTGCGCACCGGGGCGCTGCACCTTGACGGCCACGTCCTCGCCCGTCACCAGACGAGCGCGGTGCACCTGCGCGAGCGATGCGCTACCAAGCGGATTGGGGTCGATCGCATCGAACATCTCCCCCAGGCGCAGGCCGTATTCTTCTTCCAGACAACTGAGTACGACCTCGTACGGCACCGGCTCCACGTCGGAGCGCAGACGACGCAGCTCGTCGCAAAAGCGTTGCGGCAGAATCTCGGACCGGTTAGCCAGAATCTGCCCCATCTTGACGAACATGGGGCCGAGTTCCTCGAGCAGGCGGCGCAAACGAACCGGCGTGAGGTTATCCCACACGCGGTACTTTTTGACCAGGCGAACAATTTGCCCAATGCGTTCGCGACGACCCGCCGGCGTGAGCTGGTATTCCTCGTCCGGCGCCATCGCTTCGGGCTCTTCGGGGACCATATCGACAGCGCGCGGCTTCTTGCGAGCGCCCGAGACGGCGGCATCGACCTCATCGACAACCGCCGCCTCGTCACCCAAGGGATCTAGATTGTTGTAATCGGTAGTGGAATCTGCCATCTGCGCTGCTACTCGGCCTCTTCGGTGTCCCCTGCATCGTCGGGCTCAACGGACTCGACGGGCACCGAGGTCACGTTGTCCTCGACCGAATCGACGATATCGCGCACATGAGCCAGGAAGGCCGTGCGCTCGGGGGCGGTCATAACGCGGACGCGAGCCAGGATGAGCTCATCGAGCACGCGCTGGGCCGCAGTCTCGCCCTGCATGCCCAGGCGCTCGGTCAGGTCGGAGATGGTGCCGCCGGCCTGCTCGAACATGTCGGACACGCTGCGGGCGATATCGGGGGTGGCGGTGTCCTTGCGGACCTGCTCGCCTTTGGTGTTAAGGTCGTCGAGGACCTTCTTGCCGCCTTCGACAGCAACGGCGGCAGCGCCAAAGCCCACGTTGATGGCGCCGTTAACAAGCTGATCGAGTTTCATAACCATGGTTGTCTCCAATCACAAACAACTGCATTG
>DXZO01000062.1:4945-9458 GCA_019419625.1 Collinsella sp.
GCATTGGCGTTCTTGTACCCAAGATTGAGTGAAAGCGACAAAGCGTTTTAGCGCTATTCGATCGACGGGAAATCCCTATCTCACGTTGTCGTTCATCGCGAAAGAGTTCTTCATGGCGCAGCTCGTGGTGTAGAGCACCTTGCCCAACAGGGCATCGGTCTCCACGCGCACGAGCTCGGCAAACTCCTCGTTGGCGCGTGCAAGCTCGGCAGGCACCTCGGCCTCGGGCAGAACGGCTACGGCAGCGTCGACGTCATGAATCTGCTTGTGGCCCATGCCGCCGACCTTCTCCTGATAATCCTCGACTGCGCGGCCGCACTCATGGAAGCGGACGTCGGCCAGCGCTCCGATCAGGCGGTTGGCCCAGTAGAAGTTTTCGGACGTCACGCGAGCCTGCGTATCGGCATAGTACTCGGGCATGGTCTCGACGTTGGCGTACAGCGGAACCAGCGCGTTAAACGAGTTGGAACCAAAGGCCATCCACTGCACGGCGCGGTAGGCCGGCTGCGCATAGGGGCGCAGCTGCAGCACGGCGAGCTGGCTGTTACGGTTGATGCCGATGGGGCGATAGGCACCGCGCGTGGCGGGCGTGCCCTTGCTGCCGTAGCAGTCGTACTCCGTGCCCTGGTAGTGGCTCGAAAGCACGTACTTGATGTCCTCGATGGTCACCTTGCGCTCGGGCACGCGGCTCCAGGGGATATCGTCGCTCTCGGGCGTGTAGTCGGCCTCGGGACCGTCCCACACATCGCTGGGGTTAAGGCAGCGCTGCATGTACCACGCGCGCGGCGTGTTGTAGACGTGGTCGCTGTCGCTGTGCGAGCCAAAGGCCTCGCGCGGGTTAAAGACCGCGGCCGGACCGTCGCCCTCAACGCCCAGCGTCAGGTCCAGATGCCACTCGGCCATCCAGGCGCGCAGGTCGGCGGAGCACATGTGATCGGCCTGGGCGCCCTCGGCGTCATCCAGGTCAAAGCTGTCGATACCCAGCTGGTTGGGCATGGTCACATAGGCGTCATCGGGCACGCGCTTGGCAATCCAGTGGTGGCCGCCGATGGTCTCGAGCCACCAGATCTCGTCCACGTCGCTAAAGGCGATGCCGTTGTTCTCGTAGGTGCCATAGCGCTCGAGCAGGTCACCCAGAATGCGTACGCCGTCGCGGGCGGATTTGGCATATGGCAGCACCAGGGTCACCATGTCCTCCTCGCCCAGACCGCCGGGCTGCGCCGGAACATAGCCGTCCTCGCCCTCGTTGCCCTTGGCGGGCACGTAGTCGACGAGCGGGTCGGCGCCGCGAACGCGCTCGTTGGTGGTGAGCGTCTCGGTTGCAGACATGCCCACATTGAGCTCGTTGAAACCGGCCTCCGCCCAGATGCCGTGGCCCGGAACAACATCGGGGACGCTCGTGTAGCGCATGGGGTTATCGGGCAGCTCAACGGTCAGGTGACTCAGGACGCTCGTGTAGACGCGCGGCTGCTCGTCGGGATGCACCACGCGCATGCGCTTGGGCTCAAACACCCCGTTGGACGAGTCCTCGTTGCGGGCGACCAGGGTCGACCCGTCGTAGCTCGCGTTCTTACCAACCAAAATCGTTGTGCACGGCATGCGCATCCTCCTTGAGCGAAGAAATCAAACGATAACAGTGTATCGCTTCGGCGCAGAAAGGGCGAAACCGCGGCGCTGGCAACCCCTGTGGTCAAAAAACGCCTATTTCGATGCGCGCTCCGCTGCCTCGATCACGTGCTTGGCGAGAATCGCCGTGGTCACAGCGCCCACGCCGCCCGGCACGGGCGTGATGGCGTTAACGACCGGCTCCGCAGCATCAGAATCGACGTCACCCACCAGCTTGCCAGCGGCCTCGTCCCAATTAATGCCAACATCGATGATCGTCTGGCCCTCGCGAACCGCATCCACGCCAATCGTACGTGCGCGCCCAACGGCCGCAACCACAATATCAGCCGCACGGCACTCGGCAGCAAGGTCGTGCGTATGCGTATGGCACGTCGTCACAGTCGCATTGCGCGCCGTAAGCATGGCGGCAACAGGACGCCCGATAACCAGCGACCGACCGACAACCGCGACCTTGGCCCCATCCAGCTCAACGCCGTAATGATCCAGCAAAGCAAGCACGGCTTCGGCTGTGCAGGGGGCAAAACCCTCGCCGCGCCCCGAAAGCGTGGTGAGCAGCGAAGCCGGCGTCATGGAGTCAACGTCCTTGGCAGGATCGAGTGCCGCGGCAACCGCGTCCTCGTCAAGGCCGGCGGGCAGCGGGCGGAACATCAGGCAGCCATGGACAGCCGAATCGGTATTGATGTCCTCGATGGCCGCCAACAGCTCGTCCTGCGAAACATCGGCAGAAAGCAAAACGCGACGAGCCTCAATCCCCACTTTTTCGCAGCGCTTGAGCGCACCGCGCTCGTAGGATAGGTCGTCCTCGCGTTCACCCACACGCACGATAGCCAACGTCGGAACAACGCCGCGCTCGCGCAGGACTGCGCAGCGAGCAGCAAGTTCCTCAGTCAAAGCGCGAGCAACGGGAGCACCCTTCAGCAGTTCAGCCATGACTATCCCCTCTTCCTTGCAGCGTCGGCGGCGCGGCGCGCCAGCGCATCGGCGCGCGGCAACCACGTGTCGAGCAACTCATCACACGCCGTCTCGAGTTCCTCAGCACGAGCGCGATCCTTCATAGACGTGGTGTTCGCAAAGAGCGTCAAGCTCGCGCCCTGCATAGCGGAACGGCAGAACACGGCGCCGCACGCCACATCGGACAGCAGCTGACGCGAACCCTTGTCGGCCATGTCCTCGAGCAGCGCCAGCGCACGCCCGCAGGCATCCATAATGCGATACGGCGGCATAGCGGCCACATGCAGCGCATCCTGAATCGCGGTCGCTCGAGCCGGATCGTCACGCGGAATACCGTACGCCGCGGACACCTGCCCATAGGCACGAACGTCCTCGGCAACCAACTCGACAAGCTCCTGGGCCAGCTCATCAGCATGGGCAAACGCACGCGTCAGGTCATCCGCACGATCAGCAAGCGCGGGATTGGTCGCACCGTAGCGGGCAACCATTCCGCACAGCGAGGCGCCCAGCGCGCCCACAAAGGCGCTCGCGCTGCCACCGCCGGGAACCGGCTCGCGCGCGGCCAGCGCCTCGGCAAACCCACGGCAGGTCTTGTCCATCATCTCTTGGCTCATACGTATGCACCTTCAAGTCATATACATCGGTCGGGTGGCAACCGCCGACCGACCGCATCGATCACGTAATGGTGCTAAGTCTAGCCCATAAGTACATAAGCGTCAGCGCACCTGGCCATCGCGGATTTCTATGACGAACGATAGGCGTCGGCACCGCAAACATGGGACACATGGCCCACCTTTCGAGACTTCCGGGCAGCGGCAACTGGGGCATACATATAGGTAAGGAGCCCTATGTTGGGGCAAGCTCATCACGGCACCGGACGACGAATGGAGGAATAACCGCACAGTAAACAAAGGCATCATGTGCATGTGTAACCGCCGCCCCAGCGATCCGCGGCACACGATGTCCCTGGCAGACAAGGAGGACGCCACCATGAAGAAAAAGACCCTATCGATCCTTTCCCTTTGCATCGCCCTCTTTGCCGCGTTTGCCCTTGTCGGCTGCGGCGGGAGCGCATCGGGCGGCGGCAGCGCCCCCAAGAGCGAGAGCAAGGAAAAGGCCCCCGTCGCCAAGAAGACCGACTTTATCTGGTTTAAGGTCGAGATGCCCGAGAACGTTGGCGTGAGCGACTCCGCCGGCAAGAATGCCGACAGGGTCCAGCTCACCTTCCCCGAGAACGAGAATGCCTCGGCCGATCGCTTTATCCCCGTTTGGAAAAAAGCGCTGACGGCCGAGGAGTCCCACGCCGACCAGGCAGAAAAGAAGGGGGATACGTTCCAGTGGAAGGATGGCGGGTCCGTCGAATATAACGGCAGGACGTGGCTCGTCGGAACGTACGAAGACAACAGCGATATCTCAACCATCCTTTTTACCGACGTTGAACCAGGAAGCGTCTACGTCCTCATCTCGAACTTCGACCAGCACAAGAAAGAAGCCGAGGCGCTCCTCAACTCCATCGAATTCCCCGATGACATGGCAGAGGCAGTTTCCGAGGCGCGCGAAGTCGAGATTTCGAGCATCGAGCTCAAGTAACGGGACACCCGCACGCGCCTACGCGCACCTGCGCACATGCGCCCCATTAAAGCAACGGGCACCCAACCCCGGGGAGGGCCGACAGGCATCGGCCCTCCCCTCTTTTGTGCCCGCGTATATTGCCACTTGTCGGCGCAAATCCGGCCCTCAGAATGGGACACATGGCCCACCCGAACGAGCCGCTCGCGCGTACAGTAAAGGCAGGTAATCCATGGGCGGTTACAGATCGAGGAGGACACGACCATGAAAAAGAAGGCCTTTGCGATTCTCACCCTCTGCATAAGCCTCTTTGCCGCAGTCTCCCTGGTGGGCTGCGGTGGCAGCGGCGGCGCTACCGGCAGTGGCG
>DXZO01000062.1:9468-19056 GCA_019419625.1 Collinsella sp.
GCCGTGGATATGAGGACCGACTTCATTTGGTTTAAGGTCGAGGTCCCCGAGGGCGTCGAGATCACTGACGTCGCAGGCGACACCGCCGATAGGGCCCAGTTTAAGTTCACCGAGAGCGAGCACGCCAGCGACCGCTTCATCCCCGTCTTCGACCCCGATAAGAACGCCGACGAGCTGTTCGACTACGAGGCAAAGTGGAAGGCCAGCTCCGGATGGACCGAGAGCGATCCCGTTAAGTACAACGGCAAGACCTGGCGCACTGCTTACTTTACGCACTCGGGCGGCGTAACGACCGAGTACTTCACCGACGTTGAAGGCGGCAGCGTGTACGTGCACATCGACAACGTCGAGGAGCACAAGGATGCCGTCGAGACCATGATGAAGTCCCTGGAATTTGCCGACGACATCGCCAAGGCAAAGACCGAGGCCATGGACGTCAAGCTCGACGATATCGAGATCAAGCGCTAAGCGACTGGCGAGCGCAACAGGAAACACGGTCGCAGTGCAAACAAGCGACGGTACCCCAGCGTTTCGTACTAAGGGAGGGCCGGTAAACCGACCCTCCCTTTCTTATGCCGGTAGCCGGCGAACGCGAGGATGCCGGACGCCGGAACCACCCCAAATGTGGCAACGGTACGAAAACGGCAAGCACCCAAACACATCCGCCCGCCGATTTATGGCGCCGCGCAGACAATTAAGCCAACACGTTTAGACATCCGGGCAGTATAGTTACCAAAATGAGTGCATAACCGCACCCTGCGAATGGAGGAGTTATGACCGAACACCACGCCATCAGTCGTCGAGCATTTACGCTGGGCCTAGGACTTGCGGCGTTGTCGCCGCTTGCAAGCCTGCCCGAAACCGCGGGATTGGGCCTTCCCATGCGCGCGGCATTTGCAGAAGACACACCCACACCGGCGGCCACCCTCGACAATTTCGTCATTCGCCTTCGCCCCGCGGGCTATTTTCGTACCGCAAGCGTCAACCAAGACGGCAACTTCAAGGGCAACGTCTGCCACCTGTTTAATGACGGCACGTCCAACAAGCTCATCCTTGAGCACGTAGCGACCGATACAGAAAATACAAATTGGTATGCCATCCGCACCCTGCTCAATTTCGAAGAGCACAAGAAGACGGGCCACAGCATTTGGTCGGTCGATGGCGACTCGGACAAAGATGGAAAGGTCATCCACGTATGGAGTGGCGAGCATGACGGCAAGGCCAGCCGCTCTTTTGCGTTCGTCCGCCAGTCAAACGGAACCTACATCATCCGAGACCGCACAAACGAGAAAAAGACATTAATTACCTGGCCATAGAAAAGGACGGCAAAGACCAAGACAACAACAAGATCTGCCACAAGAGGAAGAGCATTCCGTGGGAGCTCGAGCTTGTCGGCTACAGCATGGACAAGACCAATGCCACAGTTAGCAGCATCGACTGGACCACGTATAGCAGCTACGTCGACGGACCATGTTGGATGAGCCACGTCGATGGCAGCAAGTACCTCGACGAACTGAGCATCCCGGGAACTCACGATTCGGGCACCTGCAGCGTCGACAACGACACCGAGCCCCAAACCTCGCTTGCAAAGTGCCAGCAGGATTACATCCCCACGCAGTTGCTCGAAGGCATTCGCTATTTTGATATCCGACTTGGAAAGAACGACAAGAACGGCGACCCCGGCATCGACCATGGAATATGCTACCTGCACAAAAAAGACGGGGGCTTTATGCAGCTCTCCCATGTCATCGGTTACTTCAAAACATTTTTGAACGAAAACCCGTCAGAAGCGCTCATCATGCTGGTGTCACGAGGCAACGACGAGGCTACCGACGAAAGCGTTACGACGGCTTTCGCCAATGTTATGGGCAATAACTCCGATCTGTTCTATACGTCGAGCCATGTCCCCACACTGAACGAGGTGCGCGGAAAGATCGTCCTGCTGCGTCGATTTAAACTCGCCGGCGACAGCGTAGACGGCCACACGTGGGGCCTCGACCTCACTGAATGGGACGACAAAATCAAGGCGCATTCCGGAAAGTCCATGTGCCTCGTCCAAGACGCGCGAGGCTTTGAGGCTGCGGGCAATGCGGGTGCCAAAGAGCCCTATTGCACCAAGGTATATGCCCAAGACCATTACGACTGCACGGGATCCAGTAAGATCGACTGGGTCGATATGGCCCTGAATGCAGCGCCCGATCTCAAGCGCAGTCCCGTAGATATCACTGCCGAGGACGGGACAACGGCGCAGGTGACGGAGCGCTGCTGGTTTATCAACTACACGAGCTGCACGCAATACAACCCATTTACCGCAGCGCGAGTGGTCGACGAGCACCTGTACAAGAGCTCGTATATAAACAATAGCGGAGTTGAGAGCACAAAGGCGGACTGCCGCAAGCACATTGGCATCATTGCGTCCGACTTTGTTGATGCGGCACTGGCCCGAAGCATCTACCAGCGCAATTACGATACGCAGCACAAGCAGACGGCTTCGTGCTACCTCCCAGCCCGCATGCACATGACATATGGCGACTCGCTGAGCGACGCCTCGCTCCAGGACGGCAAGACCGTTGGCGAGGGTCATTTCCGCCTCGTCGACAGCAGCAACGTACTCAACGTGGCGGCTTCGGGAAGCGCTTTTGCCATCGAATACGTTGATGTCGATGCTTTGGGCAATGAGACCGTTATAGGGCTGCAGGGATCCGTGCCCATCGATATCGATCCGCGCGTGCTGACGCCTCATTTTGAGGGACTCGAAGGCCTTAAGGCCGGCGAGGACGTGCGCGCCAAGGTCACGGCGCCGCTCGACGGCAAGCTCGAAAACGATGCCTGCACGGCCCAACTCGAGTTTATGCACGATGCAAACGGTGCTCCAGGAACGGTGATGGCCGAGGGCGAGGCATTTGCCGCGGGGACGTATTGGGTGCGTGCGAAAGACCTGTTGGGCGACGCGGCACAGAACTACATGCTCGCCAGCAATGGAGCCGTAAGCTTTACCGTAGCGGCCTCGGGCAGTGCAGGCGGCACCGGCAGCGGCACGGGTTCCAACGCAGACGGCGCTGATAAGAATGGTAAGGGCAACAAGGGTAAGGGCTCGGGCGGAAAACTCGCCGACACGGGCGACGGCTCTGGCATCGCCGCCGGGCTCGCCGCTGCCGCCATGGCGACAACGGTCGCTGGCGCGGCGATGCTTGCCAGTGACCGCGAAAACGCTGGGGACGATAGCGAATAGGCAAGCTGTCTTTCAGACGCATCGGCTCAATCAGGGGCGCGGAATACCGTTCTGCGCCCCTATATTTTGACATGAGGGATCAGCTCATAAAGGACGCCTCGCAGGTTGAACGACCAGCCACCGTGCCGCCAGATGCGCGGGCGTAAGTCTGGCCCGAACGCCGACGTCGGCTACATCACCATGTTCAGCGCGTTCACAAATTCCTGGGCCTGGGAGCGGCTGCTCAGGCTAAAGACACAGGCAGTCAACAGCCTGTTACGTAGAAAAACACTGCGGCCCTTGATCCTGTTGACCCCCGTGGTGTCCTTAAGGTAGACAATCTCGGTGTGTCTGCCGCCGAAAGTGCCCTTCCTGAGCACCTCGATGCGGTTGGGGTAAATCCTAACGTCTTTAAACCTGCCCGAACCTTTGTCCTGAAACAGCAAGGTGTCGTTGTCCACGTGCGTCACCCCCATGGAATGTGCCTCTGTTGTCTCTAGCATTTCATTCTGGTAGCCACGAGACCCTTTCGCGAAGACCTCCGACGACGTCGCAGTTTCTGTCTCCGCCAGGCTTTATGATAATCGCCATTTGCTATTAAGCAGCATCCCTCAAGAAGAAAGTGGGAGATGCGGATGGGCACCCTACTTCCCAAATAGCGCACCAAGCAGACCGCGGCGCTTGGGCTTCTCTTCTCGGCAGGAACCCTCCGCCGCCGCTGCCACCTGCCGCGGTTGCTCGCCGCCTCCACGGCGCACGATCTGGTATAGGAAGGGCGATTTAACGTATTTGACCTCGATGGGCGTAGCATGCACGGTACTTTCGCTCGACAGCATCACGTTGGGGTTGAGCGGCGCCACCACATGCGTCTCGCGCTTGTCGCTAAACACCACCGCGGCCGCCCGACCCGTCTGGCCGTTCACGGCGATGCGCACTTGCTCGCCATCGCGGCTGTCCGACGCGGGTCGATCGACAAAGTAGACCGGTACCATCACCAGACCGTCTTTATGCTTGCGGGCCTTGCGCGCCCACGTGCGGATGCTCTTTTTATTGAGCCCCAGCATCGCCACGGCATCGTTGCCGGCAACGTCGAGCGCCAGCTTATCAATGACCACCTGGTCCTTGGTAGACACATCGACGGAGACAACGCGGAAGTCGCCCTCCTGCATGGCAGGATCGAACGGCCCCACCTTGCCAAAGTCCCACGGCTCCAAAATGCCCATAAGGCGAACGTCCAGGTAGTTTGCCCGCGGATACGCCCAGTCAAGCACCTCGTAGTACACCAAGGTCTCCTTGCTCAGGCCCCTGCCCGGGAAGGACGCCATCATGCGCAAATCCGCGAGCGCCATGGGAAAGTAGAAGAGCATCATGTCGTTTTGGATCGCGTCTTCCACATCATGCCCGGCAAAGGCATCCGGGTACTGGCGCACCAGCTGCAGCGCGTTGGCACGCGCCTGCTGCGGCGAGATTTCGCAGGGAATACCCTGCTCCGGCACATACTCCGCACCAACGCCCAAGGTCAGGCGCTTGCTAAACGTCCCCGGCTTGAACAGGTCGGCAATGCCGATCTTGTTGCCGCAGGACGGGCACTCAAACACACGCTGCGTTGACTCGCCCTCAAAGGACGCTCCGCAGAAGGGGCAAGGAATGCTCACATGCGTGGCCTCTTGGAACTCCTGCGCCGTGCCGCGATCCTCCCACAGCAGATGTTCCAGAACCGACTGATTGCGCCAGTGCGAATTGAAGAAATACCAGTCCGGGTCCTCCGGGCGCTCGAGTTGCGACACATGCGTGAGCTTGAGCAGTCCATCCACCACCGTCAACGGCGTATGGCGAATGCCCAAAGCGCTCTTGGGCTCTCCGGCGTCCGCCTGCCACGGAATGACCGCGCCGCAATAGGCGCACTCAAAGCTGCGCTTAGCCTGGTGCGAGTACATAGGGCCGCCGCAGTTTTGGCATTTAATGGCAAACATCTCGTCCATGGAAACGTCCTCCTTTGCACAGGGGCTGTCGACATTAAGTATGCCGAGCAAACAGGCACATGCCCATACCCATGTGGCCCAAAATGGACCACCCAGGCAGACGAGAAGGCTCGCTCGTTAGCACCGGCAGACTATTGCTGCATTTTCTGAGCATCGGTGCACGGCGTCCCTGCGCGAGCTACACTATCCCCTTAAACATGACTGTGAGGACGACCGCTATGCTATTTGTAAATCGGCTGGTACATACGCTTGTTCCCGGCAGCGAGGGCGAGCCGGTCGATACCTCCTGCCGCACCAACGCGGGCTTCGCCGCAAGCCTCATCTGCATTGGCCTCAACATCACCCTGTGCCTGGCCAAGGGCATCGCAGGCCTGCTCGCCGGCTCCGTCTCCCTCATCGCCGACGCTTTCAACAACCTCTCCGATGCCTCGAGCAACATCGTGAGCCTGCTCGGGTTCCGCCTTGCCAGCCGCCCTGCAGACGAAGGCCACCCCTATGGCCACGGCCGCTACGAGTACCTAGCCGGCTTGTTTGTCGCCGTCCTGGTTTGCGCCGTCGGCATCAACCTGATCCTCGAGTCGGTCACTAAGATCATCAAGCCCTCCCCCACCGCCTACACGCTGGTCTCCCTAGCCGCTCTCGTCTTGTCCATGCTCGTCAAATTCTGGATGGCCGCATTCAACCGTGCGCTGGGCAACCGTATCGATTCCGAAACACTCATCGCCACAGCACAGGACTCCAAAAACGACGTCATCACCTCGGGATCGGTCCTGGCCGCAGCGCTTATTTCGCAGACGACCGGCTTTGACCTTGACGGCTGGGCGGGCCTGGGCGTGGGCGTCTTCATCTGCATCAGTGGCATGGGCCTGGTGCGCGACGCCATCAGCCCGTTGCTGGGGCAAGCGCCCGACCCCAAGCTCGTCCAGGCAATCCGCGACAAGATCATGTCCTATCCGCAGGTCTTGGGCACACACGACCTGATGGTGCACGACTACGGCCCCGGTCGTCAGTTTGCCAGCGCCCACGTGGAGATGCCCGGCGAGGGCGACGCGTTTGAACATCACGAGATCCTGGACACCATCGAGCACGACATCAAGCGCCAGATGGGCATTGACATCACGCTGCACTGCGACCCCATCGCGACAACCGGCGATGATTTGCGCGGCTGGGTCAAGCGCGGCATCATGCAGATCGACCCCGCACTCTCCATCCACGACCTGCACGAGCACGACGGGTTCGTTTCGTTTGACCTGGTGCGTCCCGACGGCTTTGATATATCCGACGAGGAGCTGCTGGAGCTCGTCACGCGCATCGTGCACGAGCGCCGGCCCAACGTCTCGTGCGTCGTCACATTTGATTCGGGCTTCAGCTCGCCCGAGCGTCCGGCCGAGCAGCTGTAGCCCACTTACCAGCTAGTTTCCCTGCGCGCCCGAGATGCCGTTTTGTAGGGCGTTCCAGGCATCCGTCGCCATGTCGCCCAAGTTCTGAGCGGTGTCGCCCAGGTTCTGAGCCGTATCACCCAGCTCTTGGGCCTTATCCCCAAGCTCCTGTGCCTTGTTGCTCAAGTCCTCCAGCATATTGGAGCTCGAGCCGTCGGTACCGCTTTGGCCGTCGGACGAGTTGCCCGAGCTGTTCTTGTGCGTGAGCTGAATTTCGAGGTTGCCGTTGTCGTTATAGTAGGCAGAAGTAACGACCCAGTTGGCATCGACGACGGGCGTTGAGCCATCATCAGTCAGGACCACGGCATTCGAAAGATCGGCGCCGCGCGACTTGAGGATCTTCTTGGCGTTGGACCAGTACTGCCCCGGGATATCGCTCAGATCGACGGTGCCGGACTGGGTAGTCTCAGTTTGCTCGGCAGCGGTATCGGCCGTTGAACTCCCTCGCTTGTTGAGCATGCCCGACACAATGGCAAACACAACCGACAGCGCAAAGAAGATCGCCAGCACGATGAGGATTTTCTTGATCACGCTCGACGAACGCGACGGCTTCTTCTCCTCGTCCTCGCCATATTGCGGAATCGACTTGGGGTACTCGCGATACGGCTCGCGCGACTCGTAGCGAGACTGCGCCGTGCGAGGCATATACGTCGTCTGCTGAGGCTGCGGAATGGGATTTTGCGGCAGGTCATCATAGGGATTCGGCGTCGAGGCGGCATAAGAATCCTGCGGCGCGTAATCAAACGGGTCCGGAGCTGCGTTGCCATAGGGGCCTTGCGAAGATGCAGCGTAAGAATCCTGCGCCGTGTCGCCATAGCCCATAACCCGGGTGGGCTCGGCAGAAGGCTGCGTCGCGGCGGGGTCGGTATAGCCGGGGTTGGGAACAACGCGGGTCGCATCGGCGCTATCGCCAGCCTGCGCGGAACCGTAGCCGCCCATCACGGTTGTCTTGTCCTGATCCATGCAACGATTCCTTTCCGTCGCGCGTGAGCCTCAAGTTATCCATGCATTCTACCCGCGCAAAAGCCTATGATGGGCAGAGCCCGTCGGTATCTACAAGACATGCGCGGGCCTAAGGATAAAAAAGCCCCGCCGGGCCTTGGGAGCGCGACGGGGCGGGCAAGCAGCTATGGGCAACAGGCTTAGAACAGGCCGGTGATGTTGCCGTCGTTGTCGACGTCGATGTTCTCGGCCGCGGGAACCTTGGGCAGGCCCGGCATGGTCAGAACACTGCCAGTCAGTGCGACCACAAAGTGGGCACCGGCGGAAACCTTGAGCTCGCGCACCGTGATGCGGAAGTTCTCGGGAGCGCCCAGGGCCTTGGCGTTGTCGCTAAAGCTGTACTGCGTCTTGGCCACGCACACCGGCAGGTTGCCAAAGCCGTTCTCGCGCAGCTCGGCGAGCTGGCGCTTGGCGGCCGGCGTAAAGTCAACGCCGTCGGCGCGGTAGACCTTGGTGGCAATGGCCTCAAGAGCGTCGGCCACATCGGCGCCGTCCTCATAGGCAAACTTGAGCTCGCTCGGCTGCTCAATCAGACGCATGACCTCATCGGCAAGCTCGAGCGCGCCCTCGCCGCCCTTGGCCCAGACCTCGGAAAGCTTAACGTTGACGCCGAGCTTCTGGCACTCGGACTCGATGAGCGCAAGCTCGGCCTCGGTGTCCGTCGGGAAGCGGTTGATGGCGACCACGCAGGGCAGACCATAAACGTTCTGGATGTTGTCGACGTGACGCAGCAGGTTGGGCATGCCGGCCTTGAGTGCCTCGAGGTTCTCCTCGTTGAGGTCGGCCTTGGCGACGCCACCGTTGTACTTCAGCGCACGAGCGGTCGCGACGACCACGACGGCGCTGGGGCGAACGCCCGTCATACGGCACTTGATGTCGAGGAACTTCTCGGCACCCAGATCGGCACCGAAGCCGGCCTCGGTAATGGCAACATCGCCAAAGCGCATCGCCATACGCGTGGCCATGATAGAGTTGCAGCCGTGGGCGATGTTGGCGAAGGGGCCGCCGTGGACAAACGCGGGCGTGCCCTCGAGCGTTTGCACCAGGTTGGGCTTGAGCGCGTCCTTAAGCAACGCGGCCATGGCACCCTGGGCCTTAAGGTCGCGGGCACGGACGGGCTCGCCGGCAAAGCTGTAGCCGACGACGATCTCGCCCAGGCGCTCCTTGAGGTCGCTGATACTCGTAGACAGGCACAGGATTGCCATGACCTCGGAGGCGACGGTGATATCGAAGCCGTCCTCGCGCGGCACGCCCTGGGCCTTACCGCCAATACCGTCGATGACGTGGCGCAGCTGACGGTCGTTCATATCGACGACGCGCTTCCAAGTGATGCGTTTAACGTCGATGCCAAGCTGGTTGCCCTGCTGGATGTGGTTATCAAGCATGGCGGCCAGCAGGTTGTTGGCAGCACCGATGGCATGGAAGTCGCCGGTAAAGTGCAGGTTGATATCCTCCATGGGGATCACCTGAGCCCAGCCGCCGCCGGCAGCACCGCCCTTAACACCAAAGACGGGGCCGAGCGAAGGCTCGCGCAGGGCCACGGCACTCTTGACGCCGCGACGACGCAGGCCATCGGCCAGACCGATGGTCGTGGTGGTCTTGCCCTCGCCCGCAGGCGTTGGGTTGATAGCGGTCACGAGGACGAGCTTGGCCTGGTGATCGGTCGGCTCGTTGAGCAGCGAATAGTCGACCTTAGCCTTGTCGAAGCCGTACGGAATAAGGTGCTTAACGTCGACGCCGGCGTTCTTGGCCACCTCGGTAATAGGCAGCGGCGTGACAGAACGTGCGATTTCGATGTCAGTAGGCATGGGCGGTCCTTTCGTTACCGAATGAGAAAAAGACCAATTCAGCATAGCACGGGCGCGCAATAGTAAAACACCCATAACCGATGAACGGCGATATGTTTACCCGATGCCCAGCGATAGCCCAACAGCCCGCCAAAACAAAGCGCCCT
>DXZO01000063.1 GCA_019419625.1 Collinsella sp.
GACACTGACGGTCGCGAGTATGTGTTCGCCGAGAAGAACATTCCCTCCGCACCGGCTTCGCCGATTCTGACCGCTCTGTGCGAGAAGACCATCGCCGGCCTGCAGTGGCCCAACTACCGCAGCCAGCGCTGGGGCCATGAGCACGCTACGTTTGTTCGTCCGGTCCGTTGGATCTGCTGCCTTTTGGGCGAGGATGTCGTGCCCGTGTCCTTTGCCGATGTAACGAGTGGCAACACCACGCGCGGACATCGCGTTCTGGGCCCCGGTGACCATGTGGTCGCCAGCCCCGCCGTCTACGAGCAGGTGCTCGAGGACGCCGGCGTGCTCTCTGCCGAGCGTCGCCGTGAGGCCATTCTTGCCGGTATCGCCGAGGTTGAGGCCGCTCGCCCCGGTTGCCATGTCGACACGCCCAAGAAGGTCTTTGAGGAGGTTATCAACCTCTGCGAGTGGCCGACGGTGCTCGTCGGTACCTTCGACGAGGAGTTCCTCAAGGTCCCGCACGAGATCATCTGCGAGTCCATGCTCACCAATCAGCGCTACTTCCCGATCTATGACGGCGAGGGCAAGCTTACGCGTGAGTTCGTGGTCGTTTCCAACAGCAAGCCCGAGAATGCTGAGCGCGTGATCGACGGCAACGAGCGCGTCGTGCGCGCCCGTCTGGACGACGCCAAGTTCTTCTACGAGGAGGACCTGAAGATCTCCCTCGACGAGTTCCGCGAGCGTCTGGCCAAGGTCGCCTTCCAGGAGAAGCTCGGTAGCGTGCTCGCCAAGTCCGAGCGCATTGAGCAGCTCGCGCTCGCCATCGCTCGCGAGGCCCATCTGGGCGCCCACCTGGCCGCCGATGCGGCTCGCGCCGCGCACCTGTGCAAGGCCGACCTGGTATCCAACGCCGTCGTCGAGTTCACGAGTCAGCAGGGCGTGATGGGCGGTTATTACGCCTCCGCGATGGGGGAGAACGACGAGGTTGCCCATGCCATTCGCGATCACTATCGCCCCCGCTTTGCCGGCGATGAACTGCCCGAGGGCACCGCTGGCTGCATCGTGGCCTGTGCCGACAAGCTCGATACCATCGCCGGCATTTTTGCCATCGGTGAGCCCCCGACCGGCTCGTCCGACCCGTATGCACTGCGTCGTGCCGCCATCGGCATCATCAACATCCTGCGCGATCGCCTGCCGATTGATCCCACGTCGCTGATCGACTTTGCCCTTGAGCTCTATAGCGAGCAGGGTATTGAGTTCGACGCCGCCGAGGTCGCCCAGCAGGTCCGTGACTTCTTCCACGGCCGCCTGGTGAGCATGGCCCGCGACGAGAAGATTCCGGCCGATACCGTCGCCGCCGTCTCCGCGGTGCACATTATCGCTCCGTCCGTCTTCTTCGCCCGCTGCGCCGCGCTCGACGAGGCTCGCAAGAACGATGCCGAGACCTTCGACAACCTGGCTACCGCCTATGCCCGCGCCGCTCACATCTCTAAGCCCGAGCTGGGTGCGGAGTACGACCGCAGCCTGATGGGCGAGGCCGAGTTCGCGCTCGCCGACGCCTCCGAGGCTGCTCAGACCGCTGTCGATGCCGCCCTTGCCGCCGAGGATTATCCTGCCGCATTTGCCGCCCTTGCCGCCCTGCGTGCCCCCATCGACCGCTTCTTCGACGAGGTTATGGTCATGGACAAGGACGAGCAGCTCCGCGATAATCGCCTTAAGCTGCTCAACCGCTTCGAGGCCGTTTTCTCCGGCATCGCAAACATCGGTGAGCTTGCTCGCAAAAAGTAAGCCAGCCTGCGCATAAGCGCAAAAGGAGCCCCGCATGGATTGCCCGGTCACCGCTCGTCCCACCGTTATCGTTATCTCCGACTCGCTCGGTGATACCGCTTGCGAGGTGGTGCTTGCGGCGTCCGGGCAATTTGATGAAGGGGCTTTTCATCTCTTGCGCCTGCCTAAGGTGACCTCGGTGGAGCAGGTTAAATCGTTTGTGGGTCCGCGCGTCGATGCGGACCATCGCGATATTGCCGTGTTCCACACCATTGTCGATCCGGCGCTTCGCGCCCGCGTGCTCGATTACCTGGGCATGCTGCATATCCGTTCGGTCGACCTGATCGGTCCGACGCTCGCCGTGCTGTCGTCGCTTATCGGCGTGCCGCCCAAGGGCGTCGCGGGCACGATTCATAAGACCGATGACCGTTATTTCCATCGTATTGAGGCCATGGAGTATTTCGTTGAGCACGACGACGGGCGCGGTTGCGATGATCTGTCGGGTGCCGATATCGTGCTGTTGGGCGTATCGCGAACGTCCAAGACGCCGCTGTCGATGTATTTGGCCTTTCAGGGTTACAAGGTTGCCAATGTTCCTTTGGCCCATGGCATGGAGCCACCGAAGTCAATTTACGAGGTCGACCCGATGCGGTTGTTCGGCCTGATTTCGACCGTCGACGTTATTTCTGAGATTCGCGATAGCCGCTTGGGCGATGATTACACCCGTGCCGTTGCCGGCTCCTATGCCGAGCCCGAGAGCGTACGCAGCGAGCTCGAGGAAGCCCGCGCTCTCATGAAGCGTCTGGGCTGCTTTGTGGTGCGTACCGATGGCAAAGCGATTGAGGAGAGCGCCTCCGAGATCATAAGTCACTTGGAGGAAATCCAAGAAGCCCGTGCCCGCCGCGCCGCCCGCCGAGCTCAACAGCAGTAGTCCTTCCTGAGATGATTTTTCTGGGACGGGGATTAAAAAATCATTGTGTACCTAATGATTTTTTAATCCCCGTCCCAGAAAAATCATCCCAGATGACAAGGTGCCTAAAATTGTCCCGTCTCAAATTGACTAGTTTTGATAAAGCGATTTAGCAATTTCTAATCCTTTTGACCTGCAACTCTCTTGCATTGGTATCTTCATAAGGTAACCCCCTTTACCTACCGTTTACCGCCACATTTACCTCGTTTACCAAACCCCGCACCCTCTTCTCATGTCAGCGTGAAACCCGCCGTAAAGTTTCCTCACGGCCCGCAGCCGGCGGGTCGATTCGTCACCGCGGTCGTGCGTGAGAGCGCATGGAAGGGGAAGTATCGTGAGCGATTGCAAGAGGGTTTACCGTTTTGGAACCGACGCCCAGGGCACCTGTGTCACCGAGGGCGACAAGTCCATGAACTTCGTGCTTGGCGGCAAGGGCGCCAACCTTGCCGAGATGAGCCGTATCGGCCTGCCGGTTCCCGGTGGCTTTACCATTACCTGCCAGACCTGCGTCGAGTACTCCGGTGCCGGCAATGTCTGGCCCGAAGGCGCACTCGATGAGATCGTTGCCGCCGAGGCCGACCTCGAGGCTCGCTGCGGCAAGAAGCTCGGCGACGCCTCCGATCCGCTGCTCGTGTCGGTTCGCTCGGGTGCTCCATTCTCCATGCCCGGCATGATGGACACGGTCCTCAACCTGGGCCTCAACGACGACTCCGTTCAGGGTCTCATCGCCCAGACGCAAAATCCGCGTTTTGCCTGGGATAGCTACCGACGCTTTATCCAGATGTTCTCCAACGTTGTTATGGGTGTTGACGCCGACTTGTTCGAGAACGCGCTGACCCAGGCGCGCTTGGTCGCCGGCGTTCTCGTCGATTCCGAGCTTTCGGCCGAGGACCTGCAGGAACTCGTCGAGACCTTTAAGGGCATCTTCTCCGAGAACGTCGAGGCCGCCCTGTATCCCGAGCTCGAGGTCGCCGACGGCAAGCCCGTCTTTCCGCACGACCCGGAGCTCCAGCTGCGCCTTGCCATCCAGGCCGTCTTTGGCAGCTGGATGAACGAGCGCGCCTGCATTTACCGCAAGCAGCACGGTATTTCCGACGAGCTCGGTACTGCCGTCAACGTCCAGGCCATGGCCTTTGGCAACAAGGGTGAGACCTCCGCGACCGGCGTCGCCTTTACGCGCAATCCGGCCGACGGCACCAAGGAGTTCTACGGTGACTTTTTGGTTAACGCCCAGGGCGAGGACGTCGTCGCCGGCATCCGCAACACCGAGCCCATCGCCGACCTCAAGGCCACTCCGGGCCTCGAGTCCGCGGGCGAGGAGCTCGAGCGTGTCTTCCTGACGCTCGAGGACCATTACCGCGATATGTGCGATATCGAGTTCACCATCGAGCAGGGCAAGCTCTGGATGCTCCAGACCCGCGTGGGCAAGCGCACCGCCACCGCCTCCCTGCGTATCGCCATCGAAATGGTCGAGGAGGGCCTGATCACCCGCGAGGAGGCCGTGGCCCGTATCGATCCCGCGCAGCTCGACCAGCTCCTGCATCCGCAGTTCGACGCCTCCAAGAAGTACGAGGCGCTAGCCAGCGGTCTGAACGCCAGCCCCGGGGCCGCCGTGGGCGAGGTCGTGTTCTCGAGCGATGATGCCGTCGCGCGCGCCAACGAGGGCCATAAGGTCATTCTGGTTCGCTGGGAGACCAATCCCGACGATCTGAAGGGCATGGTTGCCGCCGAGGGCATCCTGACCAGCCACGGTGGCAAGACGAGCCATGCCGCCGTTATCGCCCGCGGTATGGGTACGCCCTGTGTCTGCGGCGTCGAGCGCTTCCACATCGACGCCGCCGAGAAGGTCGTGCGCATCGAGGGCAGCAATCGCGTGCTGCACGAAGGCGACATCATCTCCATCGACGGCACCCAGGGTATCGTCGTCGATGGCGCTGTTGACCTGGTCTCCGCCGAGCTCACCGGCGACCTGGACACCATCCTGTCCTGGGCTGATGAGATTCGTCTGGACGAGACCGGCGGTCACGCCAACCATGTGCGCGTCAACGCCGACAACCCCGAGGATGCCGCGCTCGCGCTCGAGTTTGGCGCCGAGGCCATCGGCCTGTGCCGCACTGAGCACATGTTCCTGGGCGACCGTAAGAACATCATCCAGAGCTTTATCCTGTCTGACGATGGGGTCGTGAAGCAGCAGGCCCTGGCCGACCTGCTCAAGGTTCAGACCGAGGACTTCCTGGCGATGTTCAAGACCATGTCCGGTCGCGATGTGGTCGTCCGCCTGCTCGATCCGCCGCTTCATGAGTTCCTGGATAATCCTCGTGAGCTCGAGGTCGCCATCACCAAGAAGGAAGCCGCCGGCGCCAGCGAGGAAGAGCTTGCCGCCCTGCGTGCCCGACTGCGCCGTATCGACGGCATGGTCGAGTCGAACCCCATGCTCGGCCTACGCGGCGTGCGCTTGTCTGTCGTTTTTAGCGATCTGCCGCTCATGCAGGTTCGCGCTGTGGCCACGGCTGCCGCTCGCCTCATCAAGGAGGGTGTCGACCCGCGTCCCGAGATCATGGTTCCGCTCGTCTCCATCACGGCGGAGCATGTCCAGACCAGCGAGGTCATCGAGCGCGTGATCGCAGAGGTTTCCGCCGAGGAGGGCGTCGAGCTCAATATTCCCGTGGGCACGATGCTCGAGCTGCCGCGCGCCTGTATGGTCGCCGACGAGATCGCGCAGCACGCCGACTTCTTCTGCTTTGGCACCAACGACCTCACCCAGACGACTTTCGGCTTCTCTCGTGACGATGCCGAGGCCAAGTTCATCCCGCTGTACATGCATAAGAAGATTCTGAAGGACAACCCCTTCGAGACCATCGACTCGGCGGTACTCGAGCTGGTGCGCATGGCTGTCGAGAAGGGCCGCGCCACCAATCCCGGCATGCACTTTGGCGTGTGTGGCGAGCACGGCGGCGACCCCAAGTCCATCACGGGCCTGTTTAACGTGGCCGATGTGGACTACGTGTCCTGCTCGCCCTATCGCGTGCCCCTCGCGCGCCTGGCTGCCGCCCAGGCCAAGCTCGAGTCCAAGCGTTCCGCCTGACGTTTTGGGCTTAGGCGCCTAGCGTAGCCCCCCTTCATGCCGCCCGTCTCATTCGTGAGGCGGGCGGTTGTCGTGTGCGGGTTTTGTCTTTTTGTCTGCGTAAAAAATTGTTCTTGCAGCGGAAACCCGCGCGTGTATACTCGAATACGTTTGTTCAACTACGTGCCGGCCAAGGTGGTACGGCACCTCTAGAAGAGTAAGGAATTGCACATGGATTACATCCGCGCAATCGAGCGTCAGCAGATCCGCGAGGACATCCCGCAGGTCCGCGTTGCCGACAACGTCAAGGTTCACTACCGCATTAAGGAAGGCGACCGCGAGCGCATCCAGGTTTTCCAGGGTGACGTCATCCGCATGGCCGGCGCCGGTGCCCGTGAGACCTTCACCGTCCGCAAGATTTCCTTCGGTGTCGGTGTTGAGCGTACCTTCCCGCTTCACAGCCCCAAGATCGCCAAGCTCGAGGTCGTCCGTCATGGTCGCGTCCGTCGCGCCAAGCTGTACTACCTCCGCGACAAGGTGGGCAAGGCTGCTCGCATCCCCGAGAAGCGCTAAGAAGATCGCAGCGTCTGTCCACTCGTTTGGACACAAGGGTCACCTTCGGGTGGCCCTTCTTTTTATCTGATTTGCATGCAAGGAGGCCCCGATATGGCCAACATGACGAGCTCGGTTTCGGCATCGCAGGTTGCCGGCGAGCTGGCGAGCGCCACGTTTGAGGAGATCCCCGCCCTCGTGGAGCATTATCGTGAGGATCCGCGCCAGCAAGTGATCAAGGCTTGCGAGCGCGCTCTTAAGCGCCATGCCAAGGAACTTGCCGAGCGCGAGCGCGTCAACGGCATGTACGAGCTTATGCATGAGCTCGGCGGTGACGGCGTGGTCGTGGGTGTCGACGAGGTGGGTCGCGGCTCAGTGGCCGGTCCTTTGACGGTGTGCGCCGTGTGCCTTCCGATGGAGCCGCGCATCTGGGGCATCAATGATTCCAAAAAGCTCACGCCGGCGCGCCGCGAGTTGCTCTCGGTGAAGATTGCCGAGGTGGCGACTGCTATCGGCTTTTGCCATATCGCTCCTGCGGATATCGATGAGATGGGCATGGCCCGCGCCATTCGCGCCGCTGTCGCGGGTGCGGTGGCCGATACGGGGCTTGAGCCCGATTGCGTGCTTATGGACGGCAACCCCCTGGGCGCCGTTCCCAACGAGCGCGACGTGGTGAAGGGCGATGCCAAGATCGCCTGTATCGCCGCGGCGTCCATCATGGCCAAGGTCACGCGTGACGAGATGATGGTCGAGTACGATGCCGAGTATCCCGAGTACCATCTGGCCGAGTCGAAGGGCTATGCAAGCCCCGAGCATATCGAGGCCATTCGCAAACATGGACTTTGTCCACTGCACCGCGTGAGCTTTTGCGGAAACTTTCTGCAGACTGAGCGCCTTTTCTAGGTCAATTGTGGAGACAGGGACCTCAGGGGTTTTATAAACCTGCTGGTAGCGGGCCGTATGCAACACCATTGCTGCGTACGGCCCGTTTTTTGACGGCATTTGGTCAGCTTTTGGTTTGCTTCCGGTACTTACCCGCATGAAAGGTGCCCTCATCATCGGGGCAATGCAGCGTGCGGGAAAGGAGACCCCATGAGTGCCGCAAGCAAAAAGAGCAAGACGCAGCAGCTCAAGGAGCGTTGGGAAAACGGCGAGCTCGACTGCGGGGCGATGACGCCCGAGTTTATCAAGGGACTCAGTCCCCGCGAGCTGGGCATGCTGGGCGAGCTGATCACCATCGACTACTTTAACGAGCGCGGCTACACCTTGCTGGAGCAGGGTTATCGTTGCACCGAGGGCGAGGCCGATCTGGTGCTGCTCGATGAGCTCGACGATGTCGTGGTGATGGCCGAGGTCAAGACCAGACGCGTCGCACTGGATTGCAACACGCGGGTCTTTCCCGAGGAGGCCGTGGACGCCCAAAAACAACGCCGCTACCGCCGCATCGCAAGTTGCTATCTCATGGAGCATTATCCGCTCAAGGCGATTCGCTTCGATGCCGTGGGTGTCACCATTCGCGGCGGGCATATCGCCGAGATCGAGCATCAGTACAACGCATTCGATTGGCAGGTGTCGTGATGGCGTTCGAGACGTTTGCCGTTCACGCGGCCTGCATCCGCGGCGTCGAGGCAATTCCCGTCACGGTCGAGGTCTCGCTTGCCGGCGGCGTTCCGGGTATTCAGATGCTCGGCATTCCGAGTATGGAGGTGATGGAGTCACGCGGTCGTATTCGCTGTGCGATGCGCTCCGCCGGGTTCGAGATCCCGCGCTCGGGCATTACGGTCAATCTGGCACCCGGCGATATTCGCAAGACCGGTAGCGGCTTTGATCTGCCCATCGCCATCGCGGTGTTGGCGGCCGATGGGCAGATTCCCCGTGACAACCTCGATCGCTGCCTTATCGCCGGCGAGCTCGGCTTGGACGGTACGGTGCTTCCCGTCAAGGGCGAGGTGGCGTTTCAGCTGCTGGCTCGCGACATGGGGCTGTCCTTTATCGCCGGCAGGTCCGATCAGCATGTGCCGCTTGCGGGCGTTGATTGCGGCTTTATCGATCATCTGTCTCAGCTTGCTCGCGGCATGGGCGATGCCGTGCGTCATTATCTGGATTCCGAGGGTGTTGAGACGACCTTTGAGCCCGAACTCGACTATGCCGATGTGCTGGGGCAGGAAGTCGCTAAACGCGGCATGGCGCTTGCGGCCGCCGGCGAGCTCGGCCTGCTCATGATCGGCTCGCCCGGTTCGGGTAAGACCATGCTCGCGCGCCGTATGACCGGCATTCTGCCCGAGCTTTCCGTTGAGGACCAGCAGGAAGCGCTGTGCATCCATTCGGTTTTGGGTGAGAACATCGATGGCTTATTGGCAGGTCATCGGCCGTTTCGAAGTCCCCATCACAGCATATCAACGGCTGGCCTCATTGGCGGAGGGCGCCCGGTGCATCCGGGTGAGATCAGCCTGGCTCATGGCGGCGTGCTATTTTTGGACGAGCTTGCCGAGTTTCCCACGGGTGTGCTGCAGACGCTGCGTCAGCCCATCGAGCGCGGCTATGTGAGGATCGTGCGCGTCGACGGGGCCTTTACCTTCCCGTCGCGCTTTCAGCTGCTGGCTGCGAGCAATCCCTGCCCCTGCGGCTTTTTGGGCGATCGTGAGGTACCGTGTCGCTGCTCGGCGGCGATGGTCGAGCGCTATCGGTCTAAACTGCGCGGTCCTTTGGCCGACCGTATCGACATGATGATCGATGTGACCCGTCCCGACCCCCAAGTGATTATCGAGGGTGCGGAGGGTATGTCGTCTGCCGAGTTACGTGACTACGTTGTGCGCGGCCGCGCTTTTCGCGCTTGGCGCGAATCCCGTATGGACGATGCGGATGCCGAGGCCGAGGATGACGAGTCACGGTCCATTGACGGCGTCGTTTCGACCTTTGAGCTCGATGATGCGGCGGAGAAGTGTGTGCTCGGCCTGTCGAAGCGCACACATCTCACGGGTCGCGGCATCGTGCGACTGGTGCGTATCGCGCGTACAATCGCCGACGTCGCCGAGAGCGAGCAAGTGACGCAGGACCACGTGCTCGAGGCAGCGATGTACCAGGGAAGGAGGGACCAATGATGGCCGAGGGGACCTACGAGCTGCATCCAGGTGATGCGTTGTATCCCGAGACCGTTTTGGAGCTTTCTGATGTACCCCAGACGCTCTATGTGCGCGGCAACCCCGAGGTGCTTTCGACGCCCGCGCTCTCCATCATCGGCGCGCGCAAGGCCTCGCCGTATGGTCTTGCCGTGGCAGAGCTTGCGGCAAAGGTGGCGGTCGAGGCGGGAGTGACGGTAGTTTCGGGCGGCGCGGTCGGTTGTGACCAGGCCTCGGGTTGGGCTGCGGTCAACGCTGGCGGCAAACACGTCGTGGTGCTGGGGACGGGCGCCGACGTGGTCTATCCGCGCTCGAGCGCGGGGCTTATTACGCGCACGCTCGATACGGGTGGCGCGGTCGTGTCGATCTCCCCGTGGGGCATGGGTCCGCGCAAGTTTGCCTTTCCGCGCCGCAATCGCGTGATCGCGGCCCTGTCGCAAGCCCTCTTTGTATCCGAGGCGGGTATGCCTTCCGGGACGTTTTCTACAGCCGAGGCTGCTATGGATTTGGGGCGAGAACTTCTCGCTGTGCCGGGGTCGATCCTATCGCCCGAGTCGCGTGGCACGAATTACCTCATTGCGAACGGTGCCTGCTGCATCATCGACGAGGAATCTATCGAGATGGCTATCTCACGCATCTACGGCACCCTGCGCTACTCGCGCCCCGATGCTCCCGGCATTGCCGACCTGGATCAAACACAGCAGACCGTGATGCATGCGCTCATCGCCTCTCCGCTCAAAGTCGACGACATCGCGGCGCTCGTCTCGCTCGATGCTGTCGGCGTACTCAAACTCTTGGGTTCGCTTGAACTCGAGGGCCTTATCGAGCGCATGATGGATGGAAGGTATGCGCCCTCCAAGTTTGCCCTTCACGCCCAGACGCCCTTCGGTCACAATGGAAAACGTGTCAATTAGAAAGGTGTTTGCAGATGCAGTTCGATCAGGTGACGGTTATCGGTGGCGGTCTGGCGGGTTCGGAATGCGCGATCCAGCTGGCAGACCGCGGTTTTGCCGTAAAGCTGTGCGAGATGCGCCCCCAGGTTAGCTCCCCGGCTCACCATACCGATCACTTGGCAGAGCTCGTCTGCTCCAATTCGTTTAAGTCGACCCGTCCGGATTCCGCGGCTGGTTTGCTGAAGGCCGAGCTTGAGCGCATGGGTTCAGTCCTGCTCGATTGCGCCCATCGCGCGGCTGTTCCCGCCGGCGGTGCCCTGGCGGTCGACCGCGTCAAGTTTTCCGAGCTTGTCGAGGCCGAGGTTGCCGCCCGTCCCAATATCGAGGTCGTGCACGGCGAGGTCACACAGATTCCCGAGGGCCACGTGGTCATTGCCGCGGGCCCGCTGTGTTCACCGGCGCTGAGCGAAGAGGTCATGAAGCTCGTCGGTGGCGACGCCCTTGCGTTCTTCGATGCCGCGGCGCCGATCGTCGATGCCTCCACGCTCGATATGGACGTGCTGTTTTCGCAGTCGCGCTACGAGGAGCAGGGGAGCGGCGACTATCTCAACGCTCCGCTCAACAAGGAGGAGTACGAGGCCTTTATCGAGGCACTTACCACGGCCGACCGCGTGGTGCTCAAAGACTTTGAGGGCGGCGATCTGTTTCAGGCCTGCCAACCTGCCGAGGAAGTTGCGCGCACCGGCAAGGACGCCATTCGCTTTGGCGCCATGAAGCCCGTCGGCCTCACCGACCCGCGTACCGGACGTCGCCCTTGGGCGGCGATTCAGCTGCGTGCCGAGAACAAGGAGAAGACCGCCTATAACCTGGTGGGCTTCCAGACCAACCTGACCTTTGGCGAGCAGAAGCGCGTCTTCCATATGGTGCCGGGCCTGGAGAACGCTGAGTTCTTCCGCTACGGTGTCATGCACCGCAATACCTTTGTCGACGCCCCGCACGTGCTCGATGGCACCTTTGCCGTGCCTGGTACCGGCGTGCGCCTGGCCGGTCAGATCACCGGCACCGAGGGGTACATGGAAGCCGTGGCGACCGGTCTGCTCGCGGCGCTCAACACCTATGCCGAGGCTATCGGCGCCGCGGGCGTCGAGTTGCCCCGCGTGGGCGCCCTGGGCGCGCTCGTGGGCTATGCGACCGATCCTGCCACCGTGGGCTACCAGCCCATGCATGTCAACTTTGGCCTGGTGCCGCCACTCGAGGATGGTAAGCGCCGCAGCAAGCGCGACCGCTACCAGGCCTATGCGGACCGTGCGCTCGAGGCCCTTGATGCCTATCTGGCCACTCGCCCCGATCTGTTTGGAGGCGACCGGTCATAGCCTTTGACCTGTACGACACCGTCGACTCGTTTATCGCCTATATCGCACGTGTCGAGGGGCTTTCTCCCAATACGGTGACGGCCTATGGCTCGAGGCTGGAGCGCTTTGCTGCCTGGTGCGAGCGCGAGGATATCGATGCTTTCGCTGCCGACGTGCGCACCATTCGTCGCTATCTTGCCGAGCTTTCGCGTGAGCAGGTGGCTCCCCGAACGCTTGCGGCGCATCTGTCGGCTATCCGATCGCTCTATCGATGGATGGCTGCCGAGGGGGTCGTGGAGGGCGATGCAGTCTCGGCAATTTCCTCGCCCAAGCTGCCGCGTGACCTGCCGGGCGTCCTTACGACCAAGCAGGTCGAGGCGCTGCTCAAGACGCCTGATACCTCAACACCCGCGGGACTGCGCGATGCGGTGATGCTCGAGCTGCTCTATGCCTCGGGCGCCCGTATCTCAGAGCTCGCAGCACTCAATGTGGAGTCCATTGCGTGGTCCGAACGCACGCTGCGCCTGTGGGGCAAGGGGAGCAAAGAACGTATCGTCCCTCTGTATCGTCGTGCGCTCGAGGCGACGCGTCTCTATATTGAGGCGGGGAGGCCGGAGTTGCTCGCTCAGGCAAAGCGTCGTGACCCCGCTACCGGGCCGCATCCGCTGCTTATATCGGCGCGCGGTAATCGCATGAGTGCCGCCATGCTCAGGCGGCGGTTTCATATGCTGGCGACGCTCGCCGGCATTCCGGCCGACATCGCCCCGCATGCGATGCGCCATACCTTTGCGACCGACTTGCTCGAGGGCGGCGCGGACCTGCGCTCGGTTCAAGAGCTGCTAGGTCATGCGAGCCTGTCCACGACGCAGATCTACACGCATCTCACACCCGATCGGCTTAAGCGGGCTGTGGCTCAAGCCCATCCCCGCGGCGAATAGTGGCTGGGACGTCCCGCGCCGCGCTCAGGTGTGTGGTTTTGATTGCTGGTTGGCAGGAAGATGCATTCCTGCTATCATTCATCGGGTTGCTTCACGGCAACAGGTTTTTATCACGCACGCGCGGCTACTTCATACCGTGGTGCCCGGGCTTTGGTAGCACATGTCCGGGTTGGTTTTGGAGGATGACCCCGCGCGGAGGCAAACCACAGGAGGTTTAACATGGCTACCAAGATTAATATCCGCACCCTGCTCGAGGCCGGCTGCCACTTCGGTCACCAGACCCGTCGCTGGAACCCCAAGATGAAGCCGTTCATCTTCGGTGAGCGCAACGGCATCTATATCCTCGACCTCAAGCAGACTATCCTCGACGCCGACCAGGCCTACACCTTCGTCAAGAACGTCGCCAAGGGCGGCAACGTGCTGTTCGTCGGCACCAAGAAGCAGGCTCAGGAGGCCGTCAAGAACGCTGCTGAGCGCGCCAACATGCCTTACATCAACCAGCGTTGGCTCGGCGGCATGCTGACCAACTTCGTCACCATCCGCTCCCGCATCAACCGCATGGAGGAGCTCGAGGCCATGGTCGAGGACGGCCGCATGGCAGTGCTCCCCAAGAAGGAGCAGGCTGTTCTCGGCAAGGAGCTCACCAAGCTCCAGACCAACCTCGGTGGCGCCCGCGACATGAAGGGCCTGCCTCAGGCTCTCTTCGTCATCGACACCAAGCGCGAGGAGAACGCCATCAAGGAGGCCCAGCGCCTGAACATCCCCGTCGTCGCTCTGATCGACACCAACTCCGATCCCGACGAGGTCGAGTACGGCATCCCCTGCAACGATGACGCTATCTCCGCTGTCACCCTTATGTGCGAGCTCATGGCTGACGCCTGCCTCGCTGGCTCCGGCAAGGAGCAGGTCTCCGAGGCCGAGATGGCCGCTGAGCCCAAGGCCGAGTAAATCAGTCTTAGTTAATTCTTTTTCATCTCTTTGAAAGGAACCACAATGGCCCAGATTACCGCCGCTATGGTCAAGCAGCTCCGCGAGATGACCGACTCCCCGATGATGGAGTGCAAGAAGGCTCTCGTCGAGGCAGACGGCGACATGGACGCTGCTGTCGACGTTCTGCGTAAGAACGGCCTTGCCAAGGCTGCCAAGAAGGCTGGCCGTGAGACCAACGAGGGCGCTGTCGCCGCGTTCGTCTCCGAGGATGGCAAGACCGGCGCTCTGCTCGAGCTTTCCTGCGAGACCGACTTCGTTGGCTCCAACGCCAAGTTCACCGGCTTTGCTTCCAAGGTCGCCGAGGTTGTCGCTACCACTGAGCCTGCTGACGTCGACGCCCTGCTCGAGAAGCCGATGGGCGAGGAGACCGTTTCCTCCGAGCTCACCGAGATGATTCACATCATGGGCGAGAACATGAAGATTTCCCGTTTCGCCGCCCGCAAGGCCGAGAACGGCGCGCTCGCTTCTTACATCCACATGGGTGGTAAGATCGGCGTCCTCGTCGAGTTCGCCTTCGAGAAGGCCGAGACCGCTCAGGCTGAGTCCTTCAAGACCTTCGCTCACGACGTTGCCCTTCAGGTTGCCGCCGTCGCCCCGATCTGCGCCACCCGCGATCAGGTTCCGGCCGAGACCGTCGAGCACGAGAAGCAGATCTACATGGCTCAGGCTGCCGAGTCCGGCAAGCCCGAGGCTATCCAGGAGAAGATGGCTGTCGGCCGTCTGGAGAAGTTCTACAAGCAGTCCGTGCTCACCGAGCAGGAGTTCATCAAGGACAGCTCCCTCACCATCAAGAAGTACGCTGAGCAGGTCTCCAAGGAGCTCGGCGACACCATTACCGTCGTTGCCTTTGACCGTCTGGTCCGTGGCGAGTAAATAAGCTCTTGTAGCTGGTAATGAGCAGGCTGTGGGTTTTACTCACAGCCTGCTTTTTCGGCTTATAGGACAAAATGTGTGTCCGCTTTAGGGGCATCGGCGCAGGTCGATGC
>DXZO01000064.1 GCA_019419625.1 Collinsella sp.
AATCACATCGTTCTGGGCCGTCGCATTCAGGGTGCCGTCGCCGGTAATGGCAAGGTTACCGTTCTTAACAGCAATGGCGCTCTGCCCGGCGTCGGCCGTGACGGTGTTGGTGCCCGTCACGCCGATGGTGAGGTTGCCCTTGGCGCCGATGGAGCCGCCGTCGTAGCCGTTGAGCTTCATGTCGTCGGCGCCGTTCCAGGACCAGGTTCCCGCCTCGTCGCCGGCAGCGGTGCCCGCGTCGTACTGCGTGCCGCCCACGTTGACCCAGTCGGCGGCGAGCGCCACGCTCGGCAGCAGCAGCTGGCCGGCCATGAGCACGCAGGCCCCCGCGCAGGCGAGTTTTGCACCCACGCGGCGCCACGTTCCGTGGGAGAGCGAGCACGCGCGGCCGTGGTCGATTGGGTTGTCATGGATTTGCTTTCGCATGTGAGCCTCCTTGTCGTAAGGGGTGCTTCTATAACACCATGTTACGGGAAGATATCCGGATCCCGGGGCACAAATTCTCATGTGGCGCACCTACCAGCGCAAAAGGCAACGAGCATGCGATTGCCAAGCGCGCCCCGCCCGCCCCCCGAAAGGCCCACCCTCACCGTCATGGTCTACAATCGAGGGCACGATTATTCCGTCCACCCAAAGGACCGTCCTTGAACCTGAGCAGGCCTAAAATCAACGCGCTTCTGGCACTCGCGCTCTTCACCTTCGCCTTCCTTGCCGCCGAGTTTCGCTTCGACGTCAACGTCGGGCTGCTCGCCGGTGCCGAACGCGTTGTGATCGCACAGGGCTTTATTCTGGGCGCGAGTGTACTCGGCTTTATCGGATACGCGCCGCTGCTCGGGCTCGCACAGCGCAAAGGCCACTCACTGGCAGCCGTCAACGCCGCCGCCCCTATCGTCATCGTGGGCCTGACCCAAATTCAGTCCCCCACGGCCCCACTTGCCCTCGAGATTCTGGGCTGCGTGGCGTTCTTTGGACTCGGCCTGCTGGGCGCCGCCACTCACCACGCCTTTTCGTTGACATTCCAGGATGACCCCAAACTCGCCACCGGTGCGGGAGCAGCCTATGCCGCGGGCATCCTGATACAGTTCGCCATCAACCTGCTCAATTGCGGCGGTATCGCAGAGCTCATCGTCCTTGGCACAGCGACTATCGCCATCTCCGCCCTCAGCGCCACTACCCAAGAGGCAAACGAGGGCCCCAGCCCCACCATCAACCCCTTTGCCGAGCCCTCGCACGCCCTCGCTAAGCAGGCGTGCTGGAGCATCGCGCTCGTCATGATTCTCGCCTGCCTGTTCTCGACGCTCGATAACGTCGTCACGTTCTCCAACGCCCACGGCACCATCGCCGTACAGACCTGGCCGCGCCTCTTTTTGGCGGCGAGCGGTCTCGTCGCCGGTATCGTCTTTGATCTTGCCGAGCGTCGCTACATGGGCCTCATCATGCTCGGCGTCACGGCACTTTCCACCATCTCAATCTTGGCCGTGGAAGCCGGCGCCGACCCCAACTTGGGCCTCATCGTCTTTTATCTGAGCTCGGGCTTTTTTGTCACGTTCTTTACCGCCACGTTTACGCAGCTGGCGCCGCGCATGCACACGCCCGCACTGTGGGCTGGCATGGGCCGCGCAGCCAACAACGTGTGCGCGTTCACTACGTCGGGCATCTCGCTGGCACTTGTAACCTCGGGCAATGTCGCCCTCATCATGATCGGCGCGCTCATGCTGCTTGTGGCGGCGAGTGTGGCGTTTGTAGCCGCGGGCCTGTTCCGCCTGCCCCAAACCGAGCAGGAGCGCGAGCACGAGCAACGAGCCGAGAAAGCGCTCGCTGCGCCGAGCATCGAAGAGCAACGCCAGGCCTTCATCGCCAACCACGCCCTCACCCCGCGCGAAGTCGACGTGCTCATAGCCGTGACACAGGACGAACGCCCGCTCAAGCAGGTCGCCGAGGAACTCGGCATCTCGATGCGCATGGTACAGCGCCACCTGAGCTCTATCTACCAAAAGACCGACACGCAGACGCGCGCCGGTCTCACCAAGGCCTTCCCCTCGGCCTAAAACAAAAACCACCACAAAGGTGCCTGTCCCCTTTGTGGTGGTTTTGGTCGGTTAGCCTTCGAGCTGGGCCACTTTGTAGCGGTAGGCTGCGGCGATGACGTCCTTGCAGCCCTCGCGGCCCAGCTTGGCGCGGTTGACGACGATGTCCTTGCCGCTCGTCATCTTCCACTTTCCGGCACTGTAGCGCTTATAGAACGCCTCGCGCGCCTTCTGCTGCTGCTTGACCAGCTTGGCGCCCTTCTTTTTGTTAAGGCCACGCTTCTTGCGCACAATCTCGACGCGGTCCTCAAAAGGAGCGGTCACCAGCACGGCAATGTGATTGGGGTTGTTACGCAGCAGGTAATCGGACAGACGGCCTTCGATAATGCAGCTCTCGGTCTCGCCCAGATCCAAAATCACCTGGCTCATCTTTTGGAACAACTTGTCCGAGTACGAACGCGCATCGTAGCGGTCGGGCAGAAACGCCATATTCTCCACGGCCAGACGCTCGTCATAGGCGGCCATCTTGTCGAGCGACTCGCCCGCGCGCAGCGACGCACGCACCAGCAGCTCGTTATCGTACAGCGGAATCCCCAGCTCATCGGCAAGGATACGGCCGATCTCGTGGCCCTCGGCACCAAAGTCGCGCGCGATGGTAATGACCACGGGGCTCTTCTTGTTCTCCAGATCGCTCATCGCGATTCCTTTCTAACAAATGAGAAAGAGGCAGTCTCTGTTTCCCATTTTGTCACTTACGCCGGTCCTGGTTTCCCAAGTGCGGCAGATTGCCCCGAAAGAGGGGCGCCGCGTACTAAATGTACGCAAGCGACGATTGAGGGGCAAGGTGCCGTGCTTGGGGAAGCAGGACTATGCGGCCACAATACGACGTTGATATGCCCTCACCAACAGCGAGATACCAAAGTTGAGCACAAAGTACATCGCAAACACCAGGCCGTAGAGCATGAGCACCTGCGACAGGTCGATCGCATGGGCCATCACGACGTTTGCCGTGTACATGAGCTCGGCCACGTTAATGCCCGAAAGATACGAGCTGTCCTTGATGACGGTCGTGCACTGGCTAAACAGCGCCGGAATAATCGTCTTAAATGTCTGCGGCAGAATGATGTAGCGCATGGTGGCAAAGAAGCCGAAGCCCTGGCTCTGCGCCGCCTCAAACTGGCCGCGCGGAATCGAGTTGAGGCCGCCGCGCACAATCTCGGCCATAACAGCGCTGGTAAACAGCGTAAAGGCGATGGTCGAAATCACAATGTCCAAACCCTGCACCGTAAAGTAGATAAACAGGATCCACAGCAGGTTCGGCGTGCAACGGAACAGCTCGATATAGGCGCTCACCAAAATACGGAACGGGCGGGGCGCATAGCTTTTAACGAGCGCCAGCACCGTGCCAAAGATGAGCGAGAAAGAGATCGACAGCGCCGAGATCTCTATGGTCTTAACAAAGCCGCCCCAAATGTAGAGCAGGTTGGTCGCGTTGAAGATTTCCATGCGCTAGGCCTCCTCTACGTTGTCGAGCCCCAGCTCGGCCAGGCTCACGCCGCGCGGACGCTCCTTGGAGCGACGCTCGAGCCACTGCACCAGCATGGCGAGCGGAAAGCAGATGATGAAGTACATAAGGCAGCAGACGATGTATCCCTGCAGGTAACCGTACAGACTCACAAAGTTGTCGGAACGGTACATAAGGTCGCCGCCGGCCACAAGCGCCAGTACCGACGTGTTCTTGACCAGGTTGAGCGCCTGGTTACACAGCGGCGGCAGAATGATCTTGAATGTCTGGGGCAGCACGATGTACCAGTACGCCTGCGCACGGGTAAAGCCCTGGCTCTGGGCCGCCTCCATCTGACCGCGCGGAACCGCCTCGATGCCGGTGCGGATGACCTCCGAAATGTAGGCCGCGTGATACAGGCCCACGCCCAAGAAGCCCAGCACGAACGGCGCGATGCGCACCGGCTGGTCGGCACCGGTTATGGCCTGCAAAAACTGCGGACCGGCCATGTACATAAAGAGCACCTGCACGGGCAACGGAGTGTTCTGGTAAAACTCCACGTACACGCGGCTTATGGCGCGCAGCACGCGTGAGCGAGTGGTAGAGAACACGCCCAGCAGCGTGCCCAGCACCAGCGACAGCAGCAGACCGGCAACGACCACCTGTAGCGTCACGCCAAAGCCCTCCCAGAAGGGCCCCATGTTTTGAAATGTCGTCGACCAACGGTCGGCGTCAAATAATCCTTCGAGCATTTGATTCCTTCCTTGGACGATGCGCCTATACAAGACCCCAGGTCTTGACCTCTTGGTCGAGCCAGCCGTCGGCCAGGCGATCGCAAATCACCTGATCGACCACGGCCGAAAGGTCGCAGCCCTTCTTGGTCGCCACGCCGTAGCCCTGCTCGCCAAACTTGACCTCGGGCTGCAGCAGCTCAACGGTCTCGTTCATGTAACCGGCCAGCGTGGAGCGGTCCATGGCAAAGACGTCGATATTGCCAGCGTCGAGCGAACTCTTGATGATGGGGTAGCCGCTAAAGGCCCTAAACTCGGGCTTGCAGCTAAAGCCGTTGTCCTTGATCATCTGCTCGATCAGGCCCTGCGTGGTAGCACCCTGGCTCACGCCAATGACCTTGCCGTCCAGGTCCTCAATCGAGGTAAAGCCCGAACGCTTCTTGACCATGAGTCCCACGTAGTCGGTGCGGTACGGCGTCGAGAAATCCCAGCTCTTCTTGCGCTCGTCGGTGATGGTGTAGGTCGCCGCGACCACGTCGAGCTGGCCGTTATCGATCAGCGGGCCGCGCGTCTTGGGCGTTACGTCGGTAAACTCGACAAGCTCCTGGGCGCGGGCCTCCTTATAGCTCACGCCAAAGACGGCAGCGGCAATCTGGTAGCACAAATCGACTTCCATGCCTTCAAAGCGGCCCTTGGCGGTGTCGTAATAACCGTAGCCGGGAACGTCCTTCTTAACGCCGGCATTCAGATGACCACGCGACTTGATGGCCGCAAGCTTGGACCCCTTGTCGGAGCCCTCGCCGCTGGTGGAGTTGCCGCAACCGGTAAGCGCGGTCCCCGTCAGCGCGAGCATGCCGGCGCCTGCCAGCTGCAAAAAGTGACGGCGCGACACGGCCGCCCTCGTCATATCCGTCATGTCCATCACCGCGCCTAGTGCAGAATCTTGGACAGGAACTCGCGGCAGCGCGGGTTCTCGGGGTTATCGAAGAAGTGCTCGGGCGTGCCCTCTTCCAGAATGCGGCCGTCCTCCATAAAGATGACGCGGTCGGCCACCTGGCGCGCAAAGCCCATCTCGTGCGTCACGCAGATCATGGTGATATCCTCCTGCGCGAGCTCAATCATAACGTCCAGGACTTCCTGGACCATCTCGGGGTCGAGCGCCGAGGTCGGTTCGTCAAACAGGATGATGGGCTGCTTAGTGCACAGGGCACGGGCGATGGCGATGCGCTGCTGCTGACCGCCTGAGAGGTTCTGTGGATACTCGCCGGCCTTATGTGCCATGCCGACGCGCTTGAGCGCGGCGATGGCGATCTCGGTCGACTCCTCCTTGCTCTTCTTTTGCAGCTTGATGGGCGCGAGCGTCAGATTGCCCAGCACCGTCATGTTGGGATACAGGTTGAACTGCTGAAACACCATGGAGCTATACTTGCGAGCCATCTCCAGGTGATTCTTTTTGGTGAGCGGCGTACCGTCGATGACAACCTCGCCCGACGTGGGCTCCTCCAGATAATCGACGCAACGGATGAGCGTCGACTTACCCGAGCCGGAAGGCCCGATCATTACGAGCTTTTCGCCGCGCTTGACGGTGAGGTTGATATCTTTGAGCACATGCAGGTCGCCAAAGTACTTGTTGAGATGCTTGATCTCGATCATGTCTGCCATGAATGTCCCTTCCCTGCGTTTACACGAGTTGAACTATTGTACGGAAAGAACCGCGTTTCCGCAGCCCACACTACATTCCCGTAAAGAACCCGCAACCTTCCACCTAGTCATTGGGGACAGGCTTAAATGAGTGCCCGCTCATTGGGTACTCATTTAAGCCTGTCCCCAATGAGCGCCCAATGACCAGTCAGGGGAGGTGCCCTTCATCAGACCCGAAAATAATACAACCGCCCTTGTTGAGCATAAGTCAGCGAAAACCCGTACACGCGAGCAAGGTGACGTGAAATGAAAGGGCGCAGACCTTATGGTCGCGCCCTTGAAATTGAACGTCAGATTGCCGCGTGTACGGGTTTGCAGCGTCGAGCCGTTACGCAGTTTGGTAAAACCGCGTAACAAATTACGCGAGCTTTGCGCCGACGATCTTTGCCGCGGCAGGCTTATCGAAGTTGCCGCCGGTGGCCTTGCCAAGTGCTCCCATGACCTGGCCCATCTGCTTCTTGGATGTGGCGCCCAGCTCGGCGATGACCTGCTCGATCAGAGCCTCGAGCTCCTCACCCGAAACCTGCGCGGGCAGCAGGCTCTCCAGAATCTTGACCTGCTCGGTCAGGTTGTCGGTACGGTCCTGGTCAGTACCGGCTTTAATGGACATCTCCAGCGTCTCGCTCGTCTGCTTAATCAGACGCTTGATCATGCTGTTGACGTCTTCCTCGGTCACGTCGCGGCGCTCGTTAACCTCGATATTCTTCACCTCGGCCTTAACCTGGCGAATGATGGACAGGCGAACCTTATCCTTGGCCTTCATGGCGGCGATCATTTCCTGCTGCAGCTCTTCGTTGGTCATCTGCAAATCCTCCTCAATAGCGTGGGCGGCACTCGCACGAGCACCGTCCCATGATTACTCAGTCGTCGACGAATCGTCGGTCGAGCTCTTGGTGACGCCCTTCAGACTCACGTTATAGGGCACGTCCTTGGGCATGGGGTTGACGGTGATGTCAGCGTCCTTCTTGTACTGCTCCAGCCACTCGCTGTATGCAGTGCTGGCCGCCTGCGTCTTCACCACGTTAGAGACATACTTCTTGATGTCCTTGGGTACCTGCTTGATGTCATCGACCTGGTTATCGACATGGAAGTAGTCGGTGCACTTGATGACATGGTAACCGTACGTCGACTCGACCACGTCGCTCACATCGCCCTTGTTGAGCCCCTCGAGCGCCGTCTGGTAGCTGTCGACGAAGGTGGTGAGCTTATCCCAACCCACATCGCCCTTCTTCTCCTTGGAGCCGGTGTCGTCGGAATACTGCTTCACGGCGTCCTCAAAGCTCAGCTCGCCGGAGTTGATTTTGTCCAGGCACTCCTGCGCCTTGGCTTTGGCGGCGGCCTTGTCCTCGTCGGATGCGTCGGAATCAACCTTGATCAGGATATTCGACGAGCGGCGGGCATCGTTGTAGTTAGACAGGTTCTCGTTGATGTAATCGACGATCTCGCTGTCCTTGGGCTTGCTGGTGGGTGCCACGGCATCCTTGAGCTTTTGCTGTGCCAGGCTCTCCTTGAGCGAGTCCTTGTAGGTGTCCTCGGTATAGCCGTAGGTCTTAAGGGTCTTCTTAAAGGCCTTGGCACCGCCCGCGCTCTTGCACGCGTCCTTCCATGCCTTCTCGACCTCCTCGTCCGACACCGTCACGCCGTTTTCCTTCTGCGCCTGCTGAAGCAGAATCTGCTGCGTGTAGGAATCGATGAGCTGCTTGCGGTACTTCTTGGGCGTGAGGTCGTTGTCGACCAGATACTGCGCCCAGTCCTTGTCCTTGGTGTAGCCATAGGACGTGCGCATGCTCATGATCTGCTTGGTCACGGTGTCCTCGGTGAGGTTGGTGCCGTTGATGGTGGCAGCCACGCCACCAGTGAGCTTATAGCCCGAGCTGGCGCTTTCGGTCTGCGACATCAGGCCGGAGCACGCCATGGCCGAAACGGAAAGCAGCATTGCCAGCACGCCGATAACCACCAGAACGATCTTGACGGTCTTAGACACGTACGTCTTGCGCTGCTTCTTACGAGAGCTGGAGGCAGCGCGAGTCTGCTGCTCGGGCGTCGGCGCGGCCTCGGAGTTCTTTTTCTTGTTTGCCATAGTTGGCCTTTCGCATTACGAATCGAACAAACGCCATTGTGTCACAACGCGGACCCCGCGACACACCTGGCACATGGGGGACAAGTTAATCTGCACCATTTTGGTGCAAAGGGGACAGCGCTGGCAGTCGGCAGTTAGGGACGTTCCTTTTCTGTCGGCAGTTAGGAACAGTCCCCCAGTGCCGGTCCTAAAAGTGACGACGGATGGCATCAACCATGCCTTGACACGTGGTCTGGCCGAGTACATCGGCTGCGGCGTCGGCATCCATAAAGATATTCATGAGCGCTTGCAGGGCCTCGACCTGGCCGCCCGGCTCGGCAATGCCCAGATTGATAATGATCTGCGCGGGCACGGGGGCGCCCATGCCCGCCATAGCATTGAACGTGACGGGCGCGGCGGGCTTTACCACCGCGATATAGGGCTTAGCCACAAACCCCGGGTCGGTGTGCGGGATAGCGATGTTGGCCGCCGGCATGGCAAGGCCCGTGGGATAGGCGTCCTCGCGCGCGCGAACGGCGTCAAGCCAACCGGACACAATGTAGCCGCGAGGTGCAAGCTCGTCCTCGAGCCGCGCAAACACCTCATCCGGCGTCACGCACTCCCAATCAAAAAACACAAGCTCAGGCGTAAACAATGCTTCGTTATCCGCCATGGGCCCACCTCTCTCACCTTTTCACCTGCGACGTTCTTTAACGACTAGTCATTCAAGAACGTCGCGGGTGACTATCAAAACAAAAGGCGGTCACACGCGCCTTGGCGCCAATGACCACCCTGACCACTCAACTAAATTGTACTGTGCGCCACTAGCCGCGAGGCGCATCAATTGCGACCTTGCCGCTCTCCAGCACGTGGACGCGACCGTCGGCGAGCATCTGGACGACCTCGGGGTACAGCACGTGCTCAATCGCGTGGATGTGCTCCTCGAGCGTGTCGACATCCCAACCTTCCTCGACAGCCAGCGCGCGCTGGGCGATGATGGGGCCGTTGTCGTAGATCTCGTTGGCAAAATGTACGGTCACACCGGTCACCTTGACACCGCGCGCAAAGGCATCGTCGATCGCATGCGCACCGGTAAAGCTCGGCAGCAGCGCCGGGTGCAGGTTGACCACGCGGTTGGGAAACGCCGCCAGCAGAGGCGTGTGTACCATGCGCATGTAGCCGGCCATGACCACATATTCGCAGCCGCGCTCGAGCAGCTCGTGCGCGATGATCTCGTCGGCGGCGATGGGGTCGGCATAGACATCCTTGGACAGCGTAAGCGTCTGGATACCTGCACGCTCGGCACGCTGCAGACCCTTGGCCGAAGGACGGCTCGACACCACGAGCTCAATCGAGGCGTTGAGCTTGCCGGCGGTGATCAGGTCGATCAGCGCCTGCAGGTTGGTGCCCGAACCGCTGATGAGCACACCTATCTTGAGCGGCTCAGCCGTATCGGTACCGGTCGGCCGGGTATAGGGCACAAAGCCCAGGCCCTCGGCGGCAGCCATCTGCTCGTTAGCGCTCATCGGAGTACACGACCTTACCGGAACCCTCAACGCACTCGCCCACGCGGAACGGCTTCTCGCCCAGCACGACCAAGGCCTCGGTCACCGCAGCCTCGTCCTCGGGGGCGACGATCAGGCACAGGCCGACGCCCATGTTGAAGGTCTTGCACGCTTCGTTGGGCGCGAGCTCGGCCTGGCGCGACACGTAAGTGATGACGGGCGGAACGTCCCAGCCCATCTCGGCACCGTTACGGGTGACCACGGCGTCGACGTCGTCGGCAAGCGCGCGGTTGAGGTTCTCGGTGATACCGCCACCGGTGATGTGGGCGATAGCGTGCACCGGAGCGCCGCCGCGGAGCAGCTCAAGAATCGGCTTGACGTAGATACGCGTGGGGGCCAGCAGGGCGTCGGCCAGCGATGCGCCGCCGAGCTCCTCGAGCGGGCGGCTCAGCTCCTCGGCCTTAGCGGCGGCCTCGGGCGTGCCCGGCTTGATGCCGTCAACGCCGATGACCTTGCGCACGAGTGAGTATCCGTTGGAGTGCACACCGGTGGAGGGCAGGCCCAGAATCACGTCGCCGGGGCGAACGTTCGCGGGGTCAAGCATCTTGGGACGGTCGACGACACCCACGGTAAAGCCGGCAAGGTCGTAGTCGGCAGGAGCCATGACGCCGGGGTGCTCGGCCATCTCGCCGCCCACGAGCGCGCAGCCCGCGAGCTTGCAGCCGTCCGCCACGCCCTTGATGATCTTTGCCATGTGCTCGGCCTCAATGTGGCCGATGGCAACGTAGTCCAGGAAGAACAGCGGCTCGGCGCCCGAAGCCAAAATGTCGTTAACGCACATGGCGACCAGGTCCTGGCCCACCGTCTCGTGACGGTCCATGATCTGGGCGAGCACGAGCTTGGTGCCCACGCCGTCGGTACCGCTGATCAGGATCGGGTCTTCCATATCCTTAAGCGCAGCGGCCGAGAACAGGCCACCAAAGCTACCGATACCGCCGATGACCTCGGGGCGGTTGGTGTCTTTGACCATCTGCTTAATAGCGTCGACGGCGCGGCCGCCCTCGGCGGTATCGACGCCGGCATCCTCATACGTCACATGCTTGCTGTCGCTCATCTGAGCCTTCCTCTCCCACTACCGTGGCGCCGCGCGGGCGCCAAACGGTGCTCATAGTTGCGTTCATTTCGGCGCGCGTCACAACAACACGCGCCGTCATATCAACAAAACAGCAGATAAAACCTGCCAAAATAAACCTGTCCCTAAATGGCAGGTTTTAGGCCTCACCGTGCTCCTCTTCCCAGCTGCGGTCATCGTATTTCTCGACCACGGCGTCGTCGTCAAAGTGTAGCGGCTTGTCCAGGTTGCGGGGCTTAAAGCCCTCCATGAATTTGTCACGGCCAAAGCTCTCGGGAATCGCCACGGGATAGCGGCCGGTAAAGCACGCGTCGCAGTAGCCGCCCTTGGGCATGACCTTCAGCAGGCCCTCGACCGAAAGGAAGGCCAGCGAATCGGCGCCAATGTACTCGCAGATCTCATCGACCGTCTTGTTGGCGCTGATGAGCTGCGACTGCACGTCGGTATCGATACCGTAGAAGCACGGCCAGATGACCTCGGGCGAGTTGATGCGGATATGAATCTCCTTGGCACCGGCGTTGCGCAGCATCTTGACGAGCTGCACCATGGTGGTGCCGCGCACAATGGAGTCGTCGATGACGACCAGGCGCTTGCCCTCGATGTTGTCACGCAGCGGGTTGAGCTTCATACGCACGCCCATGGCACGCAGCTCCTGCGTAGGCTCGATAAACGTACGACCCACGTAGCGGTTCTTGATAAGGCCCTCACCAAAGGGAATGCCACTCTCGTGCGAATAGCCCTCCGCGGGCGGCAGGCCGGAGTCGGGCACGCCGATGACCAGGTCGGCCTCGACGGGCTCCTCATGTGCCAGCTGACGACCCATGTCATAACGGCAGGCGTAGACGCTCTTGCCGTTCATGATGGAATCGGGGCGAGCGAAGTAGACCTGCTCAAAGATGCAGTTGGCAGGCTCTTCGGCGGCAGGCACGCCCTGCTCGGACACAAGGCCCTCGGCGCTGATGCGCAAAATCTCACCGGGACGGACGTCGCGGACGTACTCGGCACCCACAATGTCGAGCGCACAAGTCTCGGAGGCGACGACCCAGCCGCCGGCGCGGGTGACATGGGTGGTGGCGCCAACCGTCGCGGCGCCGTCCTGCGACGGCAGCTGCGAAACGGATGCGGCATCGGCCTGGTCCAGGCCCTCGTCCACCAGCTTGCCCAACACCAGCGGGCGAATGCCGTGCGGATCGCGGAATGCGTAGAGCGCCTGCTCATTGATGAGCGTCATGGCGTAGCCGCCGCGCACGAGCTCCATGGTCTTGCGAATGCCCTCGCGCAGATGGCCCGTACGCTGGGTAAAGTAGCCGATGAGCTTGGTCGCGACCTCGGAATCCGAGTTGGAGAGGAACGGCACGCCCAGCTCGATCAGCTGGCGGCGCAGCTCGTCGGTGTTGACGAGGGTGCCGTTGTGCGCGAGCGCAATAATGACGCTATTGATGGTAGAGAGGTGCGGCTGAGAGGCTTCCCAGCTCTTGGCGCCGGCGGTGCCGTAGCGCACATGACCCACGGCCAGCTGACCGGAGAGCGTCGACAAGTCGGCGTTGGAGAACACGCGGTCGAGCAGGCCCAGATCCTTGCGGACCATAACCGTACCGCCGTCACCCACGGCGATTCCCGCCGATTCTTGGCCACGGTGCTGCAGTGCACGCAGGCCAAAGTACGTCAGTCGAGCCACGTCGCGTTCGGGCGCCCAGACACCAAAAACGCCGCATTCCTCATGCAGCTGGTCGGAGTCCGGATCATACGTCGACATGGCGTTCACCTGTCCCGCGGCACGCTCGGCCGCGCGGATGGTTTCTTGAGACATGGCATCCCCTCAGAGCCTCGTATTTTGGCGTTACCCGCCTTATTATACGCACGGCGCGACGCGCTCCCCAGCGCATGAGCAGCGCTTTTTAAAAGCCCACTGAGCTAATAATCCGTTTTGCGGCCAAACATTTTATCGGTCCGTCCAGTGCAAGCGCCCGCGCCCCAGATGGCCGCCGCGTCCACCGTTGGGGATTACAAAGTTGCAATTGGGACGTTCGTCCTGTCTTTTGGCAGGTCGGCGGCGTATCCTTATAACCTACAACAAAGCGAGAAAGGTTCTGTATGGATCGAAACGAACTCGACCCCAGCGTCCCCAGCGCCACGGAGGTCAAGAAGATCCCGCTCATCATTAAGGTGTACGCCGTCCTGTGCATCCTGTCCGGCGTGGGAACGCTCCCGTCAGTCGGCGCCTTTATGTGGCAGGTCATCACCGCGCTCATCAACGGCAACGCCGCCGCCAAGCTCGGTGACAACACACTCGTCGCGGTCGGCCTTATCGTCGCCGGCATCATGCTCTCTGCGGCAAGTGCCGTCATCCTAATCATCTTTGGCCTGGACCTTATCAAGAACCAGCGCCGCAATGCCGCCCGTCTGTCCTATATCCTTATCGCGTTTACCGTCGTCGAGCTTTTGGTCGACGTAATGCTCCAGGGCATCGGGCCCTTCTTGCTTCGTCCCGCTATTCAGCTCGGTATCCTCATCGCGCTTTCGGCCACCGTCGACCCCACGCTGCGCCAGGAGCGCGAACTGCAGCGCCGCCTGCAGGAGATGCTCGACCGCGACGCCGCGGCGGAGGGCATGCTCGGCCGCGATGAAACCGGCGAGGGCTATATCAAGCTCAACTACTTCAACCTGTTCTGGGTATTCTTCGTCTGCTGCGTGCTCGGTCTGATCGCCGAGGACATCTGGCACATGACGGTCGACGACCCGGGCGTCTACCAGAACCGCGCCGGTATGCTGTTTGGTCCCTTCAGCCCCATCTATGGCTTTGGCGCCGTACTCATGACCATGGTGCTCAACCGCTTCTATAAAAAGAACCCCATCATCATTTTCCTGGTAAGCGCTGTGCTCGGTGCGAGCTTCGAGGTGTTCGTGGGCTGGTTTATGCAGACCTCATTTGGCGTGGTCTCATGGAGCTACTCGCACATGAAGCTGTTTGGCATGCCCGACCCACTCGCCGTCCTTACGGGCGGACGCACCTGCACGGGCTTTGCCTGCCTGTGGGGCCTGGGCGGCCTTATCTGGATCAAGCTACTGCTGCCGAGGCTGCTCAAGCTCATCAACATGATTCCGTGGAAGAGTCGCTACTCGGCTACCGTCATCTTTACCGTCATTATGCTGGTCGACGGCGTCATGACGCTGCAGTCGCTCGACTACTGGTACCAGCGCGTCAACGGCACGGAGCCGGATATTCCCGTCGCGCAGTTCTACGGCAAGTATTTCGATAACGACTACATGGAGAACCGCTTCCAGAGCATGACCATGAGTCCCAAGGATGCGACGCGCGTGTAGCGCCACGCAATGCCGAGATTTTCCAACGCACAGAAAAGCCCGCTGGCAGACTGATTTGAACTGCCAGCGGGCCTTTTGTTGGAGAGTGCTGCTGCCGGCATTACGCCTCGCGCTCGACCTCGCTCACACACTCATTTTTGATGGTACCGACGAGCGCCTGCAGCGCATCGACCACATGCGGGCGAATGTCCCCGCCAATGAGCACGAGCATGATGTCGTCGCCCACGGTAAGCTCGCCGCTCGCCAGCCACACGCGCACATAGCCGATACCCGGCATCGCGCGCGTTGCCTCGATAGCGGCCTGCACCTTTTCGGCATCGAAGCCAAACACCATGCCGCCCACCTTATGTCCAGGCGCCACGCCATCTGTCTCGACCCCACGCACCTCAGACTTAGGCGTCGCACGCACCACGCCGTTGTGTGTCAGGTACATACCGCACGCAGGCGCCGACGAATCGGCCTTGGCCTCGCGCAGCCAAGCATCAACCGAAGGCATCGATTTGCCACTTTCAAGCATCATTTCTCCTTTTTACCGTCGTCGAGTAGCTCATTTGGGACGGGGCTTTTTAGCTACTCTCGAACAACTTATTCCTCGACCGGCGTGAGCACCATGACTGCGCGCGTATTGCTAAATGACAGCGAGCGGCAGGTCACAAGCGTTACGACCTTGGTTGCCGAAGCGGCACGATCGGTGGCATCGCTCGCCACGGCCGAAGCTCCGTCGAGCATCTCGGACAGGTAATTCTTCAGTCCGTCATCACCCTCAAAGTTGGGCGTGCGCGCCTTGGCATACGTGTCCTCGACCACCTTGGTCGCCAGCGGGCGCAACTTATACGTCGCATCGCGCGTGATGTAGTACACGTATTCCATGCTGTCGAATGTCGCCTGATCGGTCGTATCCGAAATCACGTTGAACATCGAACCGTCGTTCATGTGATGACCGTAAATCGTGGTCTGCTGATCCACCATGCCCGGCGCGGTGTCATCGCTATCCAAGAAGATGGCTCCCGAGGCATTTGCGGTGCCGTCGAACAGCGTGTTGAGGTACTTGGAGTTGTTGTTGGTCTGCACCACGGGGTAGTTGATGTTGGTGCCGGGCGCGTAAATCCAACCCACAACCTCGGGATTTGTCTGAGCAAGCGCGTTGAAGTCGATAATCGGCACGCCGCTGGCGTCCTTGTCGCTCACATATTGTTTTTCGATCTTTTGATACGACTCGCTCGCCTGCTTGTAGCCAATCTGCGCGTTGATAAAGATGGCGGCCGCAGCAACGATTAGGCCAATGCCGATGATGATGAGCAAGATGGGGATAACGGAGCGGCGCTTTTTGCGCGGCGGCTCGGTATAGCTCGATGGCGCGGTATGCGTCGAAGAGCGAGGTGACTTCTTGGCGGTACTGTATGACGAAGGGCGATATGCAGCAGGTGTATCCTGACGGCGATGCTTCGCCGGCGTCACGGGGCGTGGCGCGCGCGGCTGCTGAGGAGAGGATGTCCAACCCTGCTGCGGCGCGCGGGCCGCTCCCGACTTGGCTGGATCGGGGATCCGAGAAGCCGAAAAACGCTTTCCCTGATAGTCGGACATGGCTCTCCTTATGCTGCAAATGGACTGGCAGAGCGCTTAGGCGTCAGCCATCTCCTGCTTCATCTTCTCGATAACCTTGCGGTACTCGGGGTCGCATGCGCCCAGAATCTGCGTGGCGTAAATGGCGGCGTTCTTGGCACCGTTGATGGCCACACAGGCAACGGGCACGCCCGAAGGCATCTGCACCATCGACAGCAGCGAGTCCATACCACCCAGATCGCTCGTCTTCATAGGCACGCCGATGACCGGCAGCGGCGTAAACGCAGCCACGACACCGCCCAGGTGAGCAGCCTTGCCGGCAGCAGCGATAATCACCTTGATGCCGCGATCGGCAGCAGTCGAGGCCCACTCATGGACCTTCGCCGGCGTGCGGTGCGCGCTTGCAATCACGAGCTCATAGGGCACACCGAGCGCCTCGAGCTCGGCGGTGCAACCTTCCATAACGCCCAGATCGGACTTGGAACCCATGATGATCCCGACAACCGGCTTCTGATCTGCCATAAACAAAGACCTCCTGTTGAGAGCGGTGACGCGGCGAATCCGCGACCCTTAACTACTGAGAGTAGTATAGCTGCTCCCGTCCCTGCGGTCTTTGTGGCGCTTCGCGGGCGGGCCAGGCTTTATCTTCACTCCGGTTGCTTCGCAAAGTCGTTCAGATAAAGCCTGGCCCGCCCGCGAAGCACCCTGCGACCTACCGGGGATTGCTATGACGTACGTTGACTGATTTGGTTTGGAATGAGATGTTGACGGTGGCTGATGGGCGCAATTGCCCCGGATGCATTTCATGATGCACCCAAATGTCTGCCTTCATCCTTATAGATTGTCCAGGTAATCGTCGGCATCATAGGTAAGGCTATAGGCTTTATTCAGAATGCGCACGAGCTCCTGGGCATCGTGCTCGCCGAGCGCTGAGAGTTGTTTCGAGAGCGATGCCACACTCTCGGCATTTTTTTTCGCCGCGAAATCACGGCCTTCCTCGGTAATGCTCACCAGCACACGCCGACGATCGTTTGGATCGGTCCTGCGCTGAACGTAACCCTTGCTCTCGAGTGAATCCAAGATATGCGACATGCGCGCACGGGAGAATTTCAGCTTCTTGGCAATCTCGGAGGGAATGACATCACCGTCAATACCCGATAGATACTGTAAAACCGGTGCCTCGCCCACACTGGCGCCGCCGGCAGCACTCAAGGATCCCTTGGCAAGGGAACGTGAGTACACAATCAGTTTTCGAGCGACGTCATCGTAATCCACTGGGGATATTGTCCTTTGCAACTCTAGAAGGGCCATAAAACCGTCATTTGCCGTACATTAGTTAACATTCGCAACAATTATTTATGATACCCCAACGCGGAAGTCTATTGCTCGTCCTTCTTGCGTCGCATAAGCTCCTCAACGTCGATACCCGCGGCCTCGAGCATACGCTCAACATTCTTTTTGGCGTTGGTCGTGCCAACCTTAAGCACAATCGAAAGCGGAGTGCCCACCACCAGGCACACGATGCCCACAGGGACACCCCAGCCGGGGCCGCCCTGCATACCCCACATCCCCACCAAAAAGCCAATCGCCACGAGCGAATAGCCAAGGCGCAGCCAAACGTTGAGCCGCTGAATAGCATCGGTCTGCATCTTTGCCTCGCGGATCAAGTCGTCGCGCGAAAGGTCGTGTCCGTGTTTCTCGTGCATATGGGTCCTCCTCGTGCAAAGCGTGCATCATGCGCAAGTGCATCGTTTATCGAATACGTCATCTTTCAAGAGCAATATAGCGGGTGTCGTGTAGGCGATGGAGGTCGCTGGCCATATTGCCCTTGAAGGGCGGCGTAAAATCAGAAGGCCGTGCGGTTGAGGCCGCACGGCCTTACAGGGGGCCAGGGGATGATGACTAGTAGCTCAGTGCCGGGTCGAAGAAGCCAATAACAACGCCCACGAATGCGATCACGACGAGAATCAGCATCATAACGATGGGATTGACCTTCTTCTTGGTCATCATGTACCAGCAGAAGATGATGAAGACCATCGGCAGCAGGTGCGGATAGATGCCATCGAGCGTGTCCTGGAACTTACCGCCGCCGGGCAGCACCAGGTTGGGGCTGCAGGTGATGGAGACCCAGGTAGCACCGACTGCACCGATGACCATGGTGCCGACCATCACGATGGAATCGCGAAGAGCCTTTGCCTTGGGGCCGACCAGTGCCTCGACCGCCTTGCCGCCGAGCTCATAGCCCTGGTTGTAGGCAAAGCGCATGCCAAGGAACATGAGCAGGTTCCACACGACAATATAGAAGATGGCACCGAGCGGAGAGCCGCCGGTCGAGAGACCGAGGGCGATACCGAGCAGGATCGGGATCAGGGTACCGACGATCAGCGAGTCACCAAGGCCGGCGAGCGGGCCCATGAGGCCGGCGCGGATGCCGTTGATGGCGTCGTCGTCGATGGCCTCGCCGTTTGCGCGAGCCTCCTCGAGGCCGGCGGTGACGCCGACAATCATGGTGCCGATCTGCGGCTCGGTGTTGAAGAACGCGGAGTAGGTCTGGAGGGCCTGCTTCTGCTCCTCGGGCGTGTCGTAGAGCTCCTCGACGATCGGAAGCATGGCGCACAGGTAACCGAAGGTCTGCATGTGCTCCTGCGAGAAGCAAGTCAGGTTGCCATAGGACCAGTTACGGAACGACTTGGCAAGCGTTTTCTTAGAGAGTTTCTTCTTCTCTGCCATTAGATGTCCTCCTCTTCCTCATCATCGGAGCCCGAGGCGATAGCTGCCTTGGGAGCGTTTGCGAGGTCGATCTTGAGCGAAGCGATCTCATAGTTGATCAGGGCGAAGAAGCAGCCGATGCCGGCGGCGGCAATCAGGTTGCATCCCATGACAGCGGACAGGGTGAAGCCGAAGAAGAACGTGAGGAAGTCCGTCGGCTTGGAGATGACCTGCTTGAGCAGGATGGCGATACCGACGGTCGGAAGCAGGGAGCCGACGGTGAACAGCGTCTTCATCGCGATGCCGTCCATGGGCATGTAGGTCTTCATGAGGTCGACCATGGCGGTGCCGCCCATGGTGATGATGAACGTCGGGAGGAACGAGCAGACGATGTGACCGATCCAAGGCAGAACGTTGTTGACCAGGTAGAGCTTGTGGAGATCGCCCTTCTCGAGCCACTTCCAGCCCATGCCCTGCCACACCAGGTTGATGGTGGCGGTGCCATAGAAGAGCACAGTGCCGAGCGTGCCGACGGCGGCGCCGAGGGATGCGGCCATGCCGGCAGCCTCAGCGGAGGCGGGATCGATGCCCGAGTTCTTGATGGCGAGGATCGCCAGCGGGATGCCGATATAGGACACGGCGCGGACGTCGGCGGAGACGGTTCCGCCGGGGGTCACGAGAGCGATGTAGACAACCTGGATGGCAGCGCCGACGAGGATGCCCGTCTGCATATCGCCCATGATGATGCCGACGATGAGGCCGGCGACCAGAGGACGACCCAGAGTGTAGTTGCCAATCGTCGTGCCGCCCATGCCAGGCAGTGATGCCAGGCAGGCGAACAGGCCGAACAGCGCGGCTTGGAATGCATTGATTGCCATGCTTTCCCCTTTCTTTATTCCTCAGCCCCTTTCCCCAAGGGCTGTAGGTACCAAAATGCGGCTGGCGCCTAACTAGAAGCCAAACTGACCGCGGAACTTGGGCCACTCACCAATGGATTTCTCCTTGATAAGGGCGAACTCGACCGTGTAGCCGGCGTTGGTGAGATCCTCGAGCGCCTGGGCCTCTTCCTGCGTGATCGACTGGTTGTTGCCGAGCTTGGTGGTGCCGGGACGATCGTTGCAGGGACCGACGATGATGCGGTCCATGCCGGGCTTAAAGCCAAAATCGACGAGAAGTTCCTTCATGTCGAGCGGGTTCTTGGTAATCAGGAAGTACTTGGTGTCGGACTTGAGAACCTTCTCGGAGACCTCCTTGAAGTGCTCCTTGGTCCACACGAACGTCTTCTTGCCCGAGGCACTCTTGTAGGCCTCCTTGAGTACGGGGTTGGACGCCGCGGCGTCGTTGACGGCGATAAGACCGTCGCAGGGATACTCGAGGGCCCAACGGGTAACGGTCTGTCCATGGATCATACGGTCGTCAATACGGATGAACGAAATCATACGTTCTCCCCTTTCCTTATCACCGGGGGTCTTTCCTCTCAACCCCCGTTCCATCACAAAAATTGGGGCGGATGCGCCGCCTAGATGTCGTCGTCCTCGTCGTCGGCGTCATCGGTCGGGACAACGAGCTCGGACATACCGTTCTTGCCCTCCTGCAGCATCATCTGCTTGAGGGAATCCAGGTCCATGGTAGCAAGCCCCATCATGGCGGTCATAGCCATGGGCAGATTCATACCGCCGAAGGCAATGGTGTGGGCGAGCAGGCCCTTCTCGGCCAGCGTGTTCATAGCATTGGTGAGCGGCGATCCGCCCAGGATGTCACCAAGCAGGACAACCTCGTCATCGGCAGTAACGGGAGCGAGCATCGCCTTGACGTTCTCGACATACTCGTCAGCGCCCATGCCGTCCACGAGACTCGTCGACAAGATGTTCGGGGCGTCATTGCCGAGCATCTTGAGGACACTGTGCAGTCCGGGAGCGAGCGTTCCGTGACTGACCATTACCAGATACCGCATGCGGTCTCCTCTCGACCTGCCGTGTGTCGCACGGCTTTGCTTTTTGCCGAGATTATTGTTGCTCCGGGGCATGTTCGGTACAAGAAAATAGTTGCGAACGGCAACTATTCCTCGGTTAACGGTAGCAACTATTTTTGTGCCTAAATTATTTTTTCTTCTAATTATTTTTAAAATAGCAGGTAGATTGCCTGGTAAATGTTTTATGTTCCTTATGTACCATACATACCAACAAGAATCGGTCTGACATCACCGGTTTGTCCCGCAATGTCAGACCATGTCACGTATGCTCACGACATGGAGGTACCCCATGGACATGATCTCGTTTCTCGCCTCCGAACCCTTCGATCGCAGCGGTGATACGCCGCTCTATGTCCAACTTAAACATCGAATCGCTCTGCTTATCGCCAGCCAGGCGTTCGACACCAAGACGCCGCTGCCACGCGAGCTCGAAATCTGTGAGCGGCTGGAGCTATCGCGCGCGACCGTGCGCCGTTGCTTCCAAGATCTCGTCATCGAGGGGCGCGTGGTGCGCAAACGCGGGCAGGGCACGTTCATCAAGCCCCAAACTTCAGCACCCGGCATCGACCTGGCTCTGAATTTCAGCGCGCGGATGCGCGAAGCGGGACGGGTTCCGAGCTCGCAGATTCTCGCCTTTTCAAGCATACCGGCCGTCCGCGGCATCGCCTCTGGGCTCAAAGTGCCCGAAGGGACACCCGTCTGGGAGATTCGCCGCCTGCGTCTCGCCAACGACAAACCCATGGAGCTCAACTACGTCTATATCCCCGTGTCGCTTTGCCCCGAGCTCACGCGCAAAGACGTGGATGGCTCGCTCTACGCCTATATCGCGGAAAAGACCGGCATCCTGCCCGCAAGCGTCGATGCCGTCTACGAGACGGTCAACCTCGACAAGCATGAGGCGCGCCTTTTGGGACAGAACACCGGCAAGGCGGCGATGCGCATCGTGCGTTCGACCTACGACAAGACGGGAACCCCGTTCGAGGTAGGCGTGCTCATCAGCTGCGACGGCCAGGCAAAACTGCACGTGCACATCGCCGCCGACAAAACAACCTTCACCGCCACAGCCCAATAAATCCAAAACGCGGGCGCCGTCGTTCAAACGAACGACGGCGCCCACACTCACTTTCTATTCAGCCCTAGTCATCGCACAAAGCCCCTTCGGCAGCACACGGTGCTACCGAGTCACCGCAGGCCGGGGCGGGAGGCGGTCCTTTCTCTCGGAAAACTTCGCGAAGCCCAGTTTCCGAGAGAAAGTGTCCGCCTCCCGCCCCGACCGGACAGCTCAGCCTACACCGTGTGCTGCGGCAGGTCCTGCAGGGCGATGACGTCCATGCCCATGTCGTTGGCGCTGCCGTGACCCTGCTGGTCCTCGCGCACGGCCTCGATGGCGCTCACGTACGTGTTGGCCGCAGACATCGCGGTCACGCAGGTCACGCCGCGGCGCACGGCCTCGGTACGCAGCAAGTAGCCATCGCCACGCGAGCCCGGACCGTACGGCGTGTTGATGATTACCGCAATCTTGCCATCGGCGATGAGGTCGCCGATGTTGGGGCACTCGCCGTCGTGCGGGCCGCTGATCTTTTCCACGACCTCACACGTTACGTTGCCTCCGCGCAGCACGCGCGCCGTACCCTCGGTAGAGCAGATGTCAAAGCCCAGGTAGCGCAGGATGCGGGCGACCGAAAGAATATGGCGCTTGTCGCGATCGCACACGCTGATGAACACCTTGCCGGCGCTCGGGTCGGGCAGCTTGTAGTCGATCGCCAGCTGCGTCTTGGCGTATGCCTCGGGATAGCTCTTGGCGATGCCCATGACCTCGCCCGTCGACTTCATCTCGGGCCCCAGGATAACGTCGGCGCCCGGGAAACGACCCCAGGGCATGACGGCTTCCTTCATGCAGAACCAGTCCAGCTGACGCTCGTCGCTCGGCAGGCCCAGGCTCGCGATGGAATCGCCCGCCATAATACGCGCCGCGCACTTGGCCAGCGGCACGCCGGTAGCCTTGGAGATAAACGGCACGGTGCGGCTCGCGCGCGGGTTGGCCTCGATCACGTAGACGGTCTCGCCCTTGATGGCGTACTGCACGTTGACCAGGCCGCGGACTCCCAGCGCCATCGCGATGCGGCGCGTGGTCTCGCGAAGCTTTGCCTGCAGGCTCTCGCTAAAGCTGAACGGCGGGATGCAGGTCGCAGAGTCGCCGGAGTGAATACCGGCCTCCTCGATATGCTCCAGGATACCGCCGATGTAGACCTCTTCGCCGTCGCACAGGGCGTCGACATCGGACTCGATCGCACCCTCCAGGAAGCGGTCCAGGTACACCGGGTAGTCGGGGCTAATGCGCGCAGCCTCGGCCATGTAATCGCGCAGATGCTCGGCATCGTAGGCGATCATCATGCCGCGACCGCCCAGCACGTAGCTCGGACGCACCAGCAGCGGGTAGCCGATATGCGCGGCCACGGCCTCGGCCTCCTCAAACGAGGTGGCCTGGCCCGCCGGCGGGTACATGATGCCCAGCTTGTCGAGCAGGGCGGCAAAACGCTCGCGGTCCTCGGCAAAGTCGATGGCATCGGGCTTGGTGCCCATAATGTTCACGCCGCTCTCCTCGAGCATACGCGCCAGTTTAAGCGGAGTCTGGCCGCCGAGCGTCACCACGACGCCGTCGGGTCGCTCAACATCGATGACATCCATGACGTCCTCGTAGGTGAGCGGCTCAAAGTACAAGCGGTCCGAGGTGTCGTAGTCAGTCGAGACGGTCTCGGGGTTGCAGTTGACCATGATGGTCTCAAAGCCGCGAGCCGCCAGCGCGTAGCTCGCGTGCACGCAGCAGTAATCGAACTCGATACCCTGGCCAATGCGGTTGGGGCCGGCGCCCAGGATCATCGCCTTGGGCTTGTCCGCCGGCGTGGTCTCGTCGGGAGCCACACACTTCTTGGCATCCGGGCTCGTGCGGTAGATGTTCTCGTACGTCTTGTAGTGGTACTCCGTGGCGCTCGAGAACTCCGCAGCGCAGGTATCGACCGTCTTCATGCTGGGAACCACGCCCAGACCCTTGCGATAGGCGCGCACAAAGCGCTCATCGGAGCCGGTCAGCGCGGCGATCTCGGCGTCGCTCGTGCCGTACTGCTTGAGCAGACGCATCGCGTCGGCGTCGATATCCTCCACACGCAGGCCGCGGATGCTCTCCTGGACCTGCACCATGTCGTTGATGCGGTTGAGGTACCACGGATCGATACCGCAGATGGCATGGATACGCGCGACATCCCAGCCACGGCGCAGGGCCTCGACCACAAAGAAGATGCGATGCTCGGTCGGCGTTGCCACGGCTTGAGCGAGCTCATCGTCGCTCAGCTTGTCGGCACCTTCCTTGCCACCGGCACAAATGCCCTGATGCCCGTCCTCCAGCGAACGCATGGCCTTGCCGAAGGCCTCCTCAAAGGTGCGGCCGATCGCCATGATCTCGCCCACGGCCTTCATGCGCGTGGTGAGCGTGGGGTCGGTACCTTTGAACTTCTCGAAGGCAAAGCGCGGCACCTTGACCACGCAGTAGTCAATCGTGGGCTCAAAGCAGGCAGGCGTTGCCTTGGTAATGTCGTTGACGATCTCGTCGAGCGTGTAGCCCACAGCCAGGCGCGCGGCGGCCTTAGCGATGGGGAAACCCGTGGCCTTGGAGGCCAACGCGGACGAACGGCTCACGCGCGGGTTCATCTCGATGACAATCAAACGACCGGTGTTGGGGTTCACGGCAAACTGCACGTTGGATCCGCCGGTCTCGACGCCAATCTTCTCCAGAATGGCGAGCGACGCGACGCGCATGCGCTGGTACTCAAGGTCACTTAGTGTCTGCGCCGGCGCCACGGTGATGGAGTCGCCGGTGTGCACGCCCATGGGGTCGAGATTCTCGATGGAGCACACGATGATGCCGTTGCCGGCGTGGTCGCGCATGACCTCCATCTCATACTCTTTCCAACCCTCGATGGACTCCTCGACCAGCACCTCATGGGCAGGCGAGAGCTCAAGGCCCTGGCTCACGATGGAGACGAGCTCCTCGTGGGTATGCGCGATGCCGCCGCCGGCGCCACCGAGGGTAAAGCTTGGGCGCAGTACGCAGGGATATCCCACGCGCTCGGCGATAGCCTCGGCGTCGGCCACGCTGTAGGCATAGCCCGAGCGCGCGACCTCCAGGCCGATCTCGGCCATGGCCTCGTTAAAGAGCTTTCGGTCCTCGCCGCGCTCGATGGCGGCCAGGTCGCAACCGATCATCTCGACGCCGTACTTGTCGAGCGTGCCGTCTTTTGCCAGCTCGACGGCGGCGTTCAGACCGGTCTGGCCGCCCAGCGTGGGCAGCAGCGCGTCCGGGCGCTCTTTCTTGATTACGCGCTCGATAAACTCGGCGGTGATGGGCTCGACATAGGTGCGGTCGGCAAGACCCGGGTCGGTCATGATGGTCGCCGGGTTGGAGTTGACCAGGATGACCTCAAAGCCATCCTCCTTGAGCACCTTGCAGGCCTGGGCGCCGGAGTAGTCGAACTCACAGGCCTGGCCAATAACGATGGGGCCCGAACCAATGACGAGGATACGCTTGATGTCAGTACGTTTAGGCATGTTTAAAACCTCCTAGAGAGGCTGACTCAATGTTTTGAAAAAGTCAGCGAGGGTGCAGCTGGTGCATCAGGTTGCCGTGATGCGAGGGCGCGCTGGGCTTATGCCCGCGCGTCCGAAGCAGAACGGCAAGATGATGTGCCAGATGCAGCCGCAGCGTCGACCGGTCCGCCGTTCGGTAGAACGGCGGAACCACCATCGGCAAAATTCCAGCCGGCAAGACGGTCCTTCGCGGTGTCGATGTCCAGGTAGTTCTCCACGCCATCCATGAGTCGCGTAAAGGCGGTAAAGAGATAGTGGGCATCGGTGGGGCCGGGCGAGGCCTCGGGGTGGTACTGGACCGAGAAGCACGGGGCGTCGAGCAGCTGGATGCCCTCGGCGGTGCCGTCGTTGAGGTTCACGTGCGTCAGGCGAATGCGGCCGAAGCGCTCGTTCATCACGACCGGCGCGATGCCGCGGCGCACCCAGGCGCGCAGGTCGCCATCGGCCGCGTGCTCGGCCTCGCCGCCGGAAAGCTCCGGGATCAGTTCGCCCAGACTGGGGAACAGTAGGCCAAAGCCGTGATTTTGCGCGGTGATCTCCACGCGACGACTCACCAGGTTCATAACCGGCTGGTTACCGCCACGGTGACCGAATTTAAGCTTTTCCATTTGGGCGCCACACGCCAAGCTGATCATCTGGTGACCAAGGCAAATGCCAAAGACCGGCACCTTGCCGATCAGCTGCTGCACCTGCTCGTAGGTCTCCACCACGGCATCGGGGTCACCGGGGCCGTTGGACAAAAAGACGCCGTCGGGATTCATGTCGAGCACCTGCTGGGCGGGCGTATCCCACGGCACGACAGTAAGGTCGCAGCCGGTGCGGACGAGGCCCTCCAGGATGCCACGCTTGACGCCGCAGTCGTAGGCGACCACGTTGTGGCGGGAAGGAGCGGCAGGGGCAAGCGCAAAGTTATGCGTAGCGGGCAGATCGCTCGCGGCAAAAGCGTGGGGCTCAGGGCAGCTCACGGTCTTGACCAGATTCTCGCCCACCAGCGTCGGCGCTGCGGCCAGACGCTCGGCAAGCTCGTCGACGTCAAAGATCTCGGTCGAGATAATGCCCATTTTGGAGCCGTTGTCGCGCAGGTGGCGCACCAGGGCACGGGTGTCGACGCCCTCGATAGCGACGATGCCGTGGGCACGCAGGTACTCCGGCACGCTGACGGCCGAGCGCCAGTTGGAAGGCGTGGCGCACATGTCGCGGACAATCATGCCGCGCATGGCGGGAGCACTCGCGGGACGAGCGGTATCACCGGGGAAGGCCGACTGGACGTCGGTCTCGTCGATGCCGTAGTTGCCGATCTGCGGATAGGTCATGGTTACAATTTGGCCGGCATAGCTCGGGTCGGTCATGACCTCAAAATAGCCCTCAAGCGAGGTATTGAAGCAGACCTCGCCGGTCGCGGTACCCTCGGCACCGCACGCACGGCCATAAAAAATGGTCCCATCCTCAAGGTACAGGATGCAGGGACCGCAGGTGCCCTTGCTGGTTTTGGCCAGCATGCGCTGGCAAAGCTCGCTGGGCGCGAAGGTGCGGGCGGCAGCGCCCGCAGTATGGTTGTTCGCCATAATTCTCCTTCCCGGTCTCACAGGACCGGCTTAAAGGTTGGTAGTTAGGCCTCGCGGTATTGTAACCGCAAGTATGCTCCATGGCGTTAATTTCATCGAAATGTTTACGAAATGATAATTATGACTTTCTATGCATAATGATTTTTCTGGGACGGGGATTAAAAAATCATCCCGCGTGGGCTTGCGGCTCACGCGGGATGATGGTGTCTTATTTATCCTGCTCCAGCAGATCGGACGGCATGCGATCTGGCTTACCGCCGCGGAAGATCTCGCGACCGTGCAGGCGATGTTCCAAGTCGCGCTCGGCCTTTTCCTCCGTGATCTTGGTCTGGCTTACCGCCGGGTCCTCAATCAGTGACGACACCGAGTTCACCTGCTTTTGGATGCGCTCGGCAATCGTGTCGTCCATGCTCACGATACGCATCTTCCAGTCGATGCTCGTGGCATTTGACGAGCTCTTGGTCCACACAAACGTCAAAATGGCGCTCTGATGACCCCTCGCGGGGAACATGCCAAAGAAGGAATCATGCTGGATATTGCTGTCCTCATCGATATAGGCGTGCACGTTGTACACCACGCGGTCGATCTTATCGTTGAGCAGCGCGTTGGTCGCAAGTGCCGCGGCCTGGATCTGCCCGTTGGACAGCAGCTCAAGCTCGTTGGCAGACGATGTGTCCAACACCGTTACCTCGACCGTGCCCGTACGTTCATCGGCTTCATCGACGGTAAAGTCGAGCGGGAACTGCGTAAAGCCGTTGCCCCACTCGAGTCCACCCTTGAGCGCGGTCGAGACGGTATCCACCGAAACGCTCTCGGACAGATTGGCGGTGTTCAGGCGTCGCATCACGCCGTAGCCAATCTGCATGCCAACAATCAGCACCAAGATGCCGATGACCACAGCCATGGCGGTCTTCGTAATGGTATGACTCACCTGCGAACCCGAAGGGTCGTCCTCGGACAGCGGGTCGATATGTTTTGCCTGGCTTGCGCGATCTTCGCTGCGAAGCTGCGCCAGCGCCGCCTTGTCGCCGCGCTTGACGGCAGCCTCTTTTTCGCGCATGCGCTCGGTGCGCTTTTTGGCAAGCGTCGGATCCAAAACGCCGGATGCGTCGATCTCGGAGAATAACTCCGTCACTTCTTCCGGAGTCAAAGGGTTCTTCTCAGCCATAAACTTCCTGTCATATCAATCAGTCGAGCTCGTGCGCACGCGCACCTTCGAACTGCATTCGATAGTAACGGGCATAGGTGCCGCCACGGGCGAGAAGCTCCTCGTGCGTGCCACGCTCCACAACGCGACCATGCTCAACGGTCGCAATCTCATCGGCATGCTTAATGGTCGAAAGACGGTGGGCGATGATAATCGTGGTGCGGCCGCGCGCCAGTTCTTCGAGTGACTCCTGCACCGCCTCCTCGCTCTCGTTATCCAAAGCACTCGTCGCCTCGTCCAAAATAAGGATCTTGGGGTTCTTGAGAAACACACGCGCGATGGCAACGCGCTGCTTCTGTCCGCCCGAAAGACGGCTGCCGCGCTCGCCCACGACCGTGTCATAGCCCTGTGGAAGCGACTCGATAAAGGCATCGATGTTGGCGCGACGGGCGGCCTCGGCGATCTCTTCTGCCGTAGCACCCGGCTTGCCGTAGGCGATGTTCTCGCCGATCGTACCGTCAAATAGATAGACATCCTGCTGCACCAGGCCGATGGCACGGCGCAGGCTCTGCTGCGTCACATCACGCACGTCCTGGCCGTCGATGCTAATGGATCCGGTAGCCACGTCATAAAAGCGCGGCAGCAACGAACAGGTCGTGGACTTGCCGCCGCCCGAAGGGCCAACCAAAGCGATGGTCTGCCCGGGCTTGATGGACAGGTCCATATGGTCGATAACGGGACGCTCGTCGGCATCGCCCTCGCCCAGCTCAACATCCTCGTAGTTAAAGCACACGTCGTGATACTCCACGGCGCCGGCGATCACCTGCAGATCCGTAGCGCCCGGCTTGTCCTGGATATCCGGCGCGGTCGAGAGCACCTCGTCCATACGCTTAAACCCGGCAATGGCCTTCTGATACGTTTCGGCCGAATTGACGAGTGTCTCGAGCGGCGTGCAGAACAGCGAAATATAGAGTGCAAAGGTCGCCATATCGACCGCCTGCAGCTGTCCCTGGGCGACCAGCCAGCCGCCCAGCAGCACCACGATCACATAGAGCACACCCGAGAGCAGGCCATACGTCGCGGTATAGACGCCCATGGCGTGATACATGTTCTCCTTGGACGAAAGATAGCGATTGTTTGAGGCGCGGAACTTAGAGCGCTCGGTCTCCTCATTGGCAAAGCTCTTGACCACGCGCATGCCCGCCAGCGAATCCTGCAGCTGCGCATTGATGCCGCTGATCTTTTTGCGGTTGTCGCTAAAGACCTCGCGCATGCGCATGTTCTGCCAAAACATGATGACCGAAAACGCTGCTGTCACCGCAGCCATGGCAAGCGCCAGCACCGGGGCGATGGTAAAGAGGATCACAAACGAGCCGATAATCTCGATGCCGCAGATGATGATCCACTCGGGCACGTGGTGCGCCGCCTCGCAGATATCGAACAGGTCGTTGACCACGCGGCTCATCATGTCGCCCGAGCTGTTACGGTCGAAGTACGCAAAGCTAAAGCGCTCATACTGGTCGAACAGGTCCTCGCGCATCTTGGACTCCATGCGCGCACCCATCACGTGACCCCAATAGCTCACAAAATAGCGGCAGGCGCAGCGGACGGCATACATCAGCACCAAGCCCACCGCAATCATGCCGAGCGCCTGCATAATGACAGCCTGACCCTGAGTAAAGAGCCCACCGGTCAAATTGCGCAGGATAATGGGGAACGCCAGGTCAATGGCGGCAAGCACCAGAGCACAAACAGTATCGGCAACAAAAAGCCCCATCTGGGGCTCGTAATACGAGAGAAACCTTTTAAACATGCAATCCTCGAAGAGAAATAAATAGCGTGAGAAATCCGGTTGAACCGGTCAGGCTGAAAACAAAGCGTCCCAACAAGCATAACGCCGATGTTCTGGCAGCGTCAGCGAAAACGTCCCTAAGCGAGCAAGGTGCCTTGAAAGAGGAGCGACGCGTACTTCGGTACGCGAGCGACGATTGAAAGGCAGATTGCCGCTTAGGGGCGTTTGCAGCGTCGACTCGTTACGCGGTTTGGTAAAACCGCGTAACCTAGAGCTCGGCCCCGCCCAAGCGGTGCGCGATGCTATCGCAGGCCAAGGCGCCCACGACGGTCTTGGCGTCTTCGATCTTGCCGTCGAGCACGGCGTCGATCAGCTCGTGCAGCGGCACCAGGTCCACGTTGACAAACTCGTCATCATCGGGGTTGGGCACATCAAACTCGAGCTTGGTAGCCAAGTAGATGTGGATGATCTCATCGCAAAAACCGCAGGACGTGACAATCGACGTCAAAAAGCGAATGCGACCAGCCCTAAAGCCCGTCTCCTCATGCAGCTCGCGTTTGGCGCAATCGAGCGGGTCCTCGCCTGGATCGAGCTTGCCGGCGGGAATCTCGACCGTCACGCGGTCGATAGCGGTGCGGTACTGACGCACCAGTACGATCTTGCCGCTCTCGGTCAGCGCCACAACGGCCGCCGCACCCGGATGGCGAACGATATCGCGGGCGCTGCGGCGACCGTTGGGCAGCTCAACCTCAAGACGGTGGACGTCGAGGATCTTGCCCTTCCAGGCGCACTCCTCCGAAAGAATCTTCTCGTGCAGCTCGGCATCGTGCGGGTCGTCGTCGCCCAGCACCAGCGCCGGCTCGTCAGCGACCTCGCCGCCAGGCTCGCCCTCGGCGTGCCCATACATGCGGCTGTCCTCTTCAACGATCTGCGCATCCACGAGCTCTTCGTTCTTCTCGTCCATCCGTCTCATTCCTCTCGGATTTTAGGCATCCCAGGCGTCGCGGCCGCGCAGCGCGCGCAGGCCGATGTCGTGGCGCAGGGTCTTGCCTTCAAAATCAATCTTCTCGCAGGCCTCGTAGGCAAGGTTGCGAGCGTTCTCGAACGTGTCACCCAGAGCGGTCACGGCAAGCACGCGGCCACCATTGGTCACGAGCTGGCCGTCCACCACGGCAGTGCCCGCGTGGTACACGGTCACGTTCTCCATGACCTCGGCATCGGCGATACCGGTGATGACCTTGCCCTTCTCGTAGCTGCCGGGATAGCCCGCGCTCGTCAGGACAACTGCCACAGCCCACTCGTCACGCCAGTCGAGCTCAATCTGATCGAGCTCGCAGTTGGCGCAGGCGAGCATGACCTCAACCAGGTCGTTCTTAAGGCGCGGCAGCACGACCTGCGTCTCGGGGTCGCCAAAGCGGGCATTGAACTCCAGCACCTTGGGGCCGGCGGGGGTGAGCATAAAGCCACCGTACAGGCAGCCGCGGTAGTCGATGCCCTCGGCAGCAAGCTCGGCCACGGTCTGTTCCATGACCGCCACCATGGTGGCGTGCTCCTCGTCGGTCACGATGGGCACCGGGCTGTAGACGCCCATGCCGCCGGTGTTGGGGCCCTTGTCGCCCTCGAGCGCGCGCTTGTGGTCCTGCGAGGTGGCCATGGGGCGCACGGTCTTGCCGTCGGTAAAGGCGAGCAGTGAGCACTCGGGACCAACGAGCATCTCCTCGATAACCACGGTGTTGCCGGCATCGCCAAAGGTGCCGCCAAAGCACTCGCGCACGGCCTCCTCGGCCTGCTCAGGTTCGGTCGCCACGATAACACCCTTGCCCGCGGCAAGGCCGTCGGCCTTGACGACCAGCGGAGCGCCCTGCTCACGCACATAGGCAAGAGCCGAAGCCTCGTCGGTAAACGAGCCGTAGGCTGCCGTCGGAATACCGGCGCGCTCCATGAGCTGCTTGGAGAACAGCTTAGAGCCCTCCATCTGGGCGCCCTCGGCACCCGGGCCGAAGCAGGGAATACCCGCCGCGCGCACGGCGTCGGCCACGCCCGCCACGAGCGGAGCCTCGGGGCCAATTACCACGAGTCCGCATCCGTGGCTCTGTGCAAACGCCGCCACGGCCGCAGGATCGCAGTCGTCGAGAACAACGTTCTCGCCACAGCTCGCGGTGCCGCCGTTGCCCGGCGCGATGTAGAGCTTGCCGGCGCGCGGTGATGCTGCGAGCTTAGCTGCCAAAGCATGCTCACGGCCGCCGCTGCCCAACAACAGGATGTCGATGGTTTGAGTGTCCGCCTTCAAGGGTGCCTCCTCTATGGATGAATGGCCCGCTCCGCGCGAGCCCTTTGCAAGCAAATATACCCCTCGGCCGCCCGCTTGGGCTGCAAAGGGGTATATCGCAATAACCAAATAGTCCCGATTACTTCCAGAATCGGTTGATGATCTGCTCGCGACCAGCGCCAACGCCAATGAACGTCACGCGGGTGTGTGCCAGATCCTCGATAAACGCCACGTAGTCCTGCGCCTCCTGCGGCAGCTCATCAAAGCTGCGACAACCGGTGATGTCGCACTTCCAACCGGGGAGTTCCTCGTAGATGGGCTTGGCATGCTCAAAGCGCACCTGATGCTCGGGCACGCTGGTGTAGCGCTCGCCATCGACGTCGTAGGCCACGCACACCTTGATGGTGTCGAAGGCCGAAAGCACGTCGAGCTTGGTCAGGGCGATATCGGTGAGGCCGTTGACGCGCGAGGCGTAGTTGGCGATGGGGCCGTCGAACCAGCCGCAGCGACGACGGCGACCGGTGGTCACGCCGTACTCATAGCCCTCCTCGGTCAGCGTGTGACCGGCCTCGGACTCATAGGAAAGCTCGGTGGGCATGGGGCCCGAACCGACGCGGGTGATATAGGCCTTCATGACGCCCAGCACACGGTCGACGTTCTTCATGCCCACGCCGGAGCCGGTGATGGCGCCGCCGGCGGTGCAGTTGGAAGACGTCACGTACGGATAGGTGCCGTGATCGATGTCGAGCAGCGTCGCCTGGGCGCCCTCAAACAGCAGGTCCTTGCCCTCATCGATCATGTTGTTGAGTAGCAGGCTCGTCTCGGTGATGTAGGGACGCAGGCGCTCGGCCATCGGCAGGTACTCGTCGCAAATCTGGTCCACGGTGTAGGTGGGCAGGTTGTAGATGAGCTCGAGCTCAGGGTTCACGCGGGCGAGAGCGGTCTCCAGCTTGTCGCGGAACAGTGCCTCGTCCAGCATGTCCTGCATGCGCAGGCCGATGCGGGCCATCTTGTCCTGATAGCACGGACCGATACCGCGCTTGGTGGTACCGATGTTCTTCTTGCCGAGCTTCTGCTCAAAGGCGCCATCCAGATCGATGTGGTACGGCATGATGACATGCGCGTTGCCGCTGATCTTGAGATTCTTGGTGGTGATGCCGTCGGCCTCGAACATGTCGATCTCCTCAAGGACAACCTTGGGGTTGACGACGCAGCCGTTACCGATCACCGACACGTGGTCGGAATACATGATGCCGGAGGGCACCTGGTGTAGGCCGTACTTCTTGCCGTTGACGACGATGGTGTGACCGGCGTTGTTGCCGCCCGAGTAGCGCACGACGGCATCGAAGTCGCCGGCGACCAGGTCGCAAATCTTACCCTTGCCCTCATCGCCCCACTGGGCACCGACCAAAACGGTTGACGGCATGTTTACTCCTTACATTCATGGACTGTCTACGCGCCACGCCGGCACGCAGAAGCACAAAACATTCCAAGTATACCCGTGCAACGGGCGCCTGTCCTACTCCTCGGCATGTGCCCCATCAAGCTCATAGAACTTGGTGGATGCCGGCAGGAACATCAGGTCGACGTCGCCGATCGGGCCCGAACGGTTCTTGGCCACGACGATACGCGTAACGCCCTCGTCGGGTCGATCGTCGCGTGAGGCTTCGGCCTCGTCGGCGGAGCGGTCCAAGAACATAACGATATCGGCGTCCTGCTCGATGGAGCCCGATTCACGAAGGTCGGAAAGCTGCGGGCGCTTGCCGGTACGGGATTCGACCTGACGCGAAAGCTGCGACAGCGCGATGAGCGGGATCTTGAGCTCCTTGGCCATGATCTTCAGACCACGCGACATCTCAGAGACCTCGACAGTACGGCTCTCGGAGCGGCGTCCCGGCGGAGGACTCACCAGCTGCAGGTAGTCCAGGATGATGATAGCTTTCTCCTTGTTGTGGAGCATACGGCGGCTCTTGGCGCGAATCTCGGTCACCGTGGTGCCGGGCGTATCGTCAATCAGAATATCGAGCTTGGACAAGGTCTGCGTGGCCTCGTTGATGTTGGCCCACTGCTCGGGACTAATGCGGCCCATGCGGAAGTCACTGATCGAGATCATGGCGTAGGCGCAAATCAGACGCTGGGCAATTTCCTTGCCCGACATCTCCAGAGAGAAGAAGCCGACGGTATAACCGGCAGCGGCAGCATTGAGCGCCAGATTCAGAGCGAACGACGTCTTACCCACAGCAGGGCGGGCGCCGATGATGATGAGCTGGCCCTCGCGAAAACCCATGAGCATGCGGTCGAGCGACGGGAAGCCCGTGGGCACGCCCGCAGCCTGGCCACCGGCCTGGCACACTTCCTCGGCCTCGTTATAGGCCTCGACCATAAACTCGGTCAGCGTCTTGTAGCTCGACTTGACCTCGCGCGCCGTGACCTTGAGCAGCTTGCTCTCGGCTAGCTCGACAACCTCTTTGGTGTCGGTGGGGGCGTTATATGCCAGCGCGTTAATCTCGTTGGTGGCGCCGATCAGCTCGCGCAGCATCGAATCGCGACGAACGATGGCGGCATGGTGCTGCCAGTTGACGAGCGACAGGGTCTGACCCATCAACTCCAAAATATACGCTTCGCCGCCCACGGCATCGAGCTTGTTGATGCTTCGCAGGTAATCGATCAGCGAGATGGAGTCGATGGGAATGCGACTGTTGTACATATCGACCATCGCGGTATAGATGGTCTTATGAATGGGCCGGTAGAAGTCATCGGGCTGCAGCTCGACCTGCGCCTCTTCGACCACCTCGGGCGATAGCAGCATAGCGGCCAGTACATTGGCCTCTGCATCTTGGTTTTGGGGAAGACCCAACTTGGAACCGCGGTCCTCAACCGTCAGCCCGGTCTCCCTATCGTCGTATGCCATGAGCATCCTCATTCATATCGCTTGCGAGCATCCATAGTATCAGCCACGGTCCCAAAACGCGCCGCGCGCCGCCAATCATCACCGAACCAAACGGATGAACGGTCCTGTATATAGGACTTCGACGCAACGTTCACCATGACACTCACTCAGCGCAAATAAAACAAAAGGGCGCCCTGGTTTCCCAGAGCGCCCTTCTTAGAACAAGATTGTTGCGTTGCAGCAAATGCTACTCGGCAGCAGCCTCAGTCTCGACCTCGGCGGTCTCGGCCTCGGCGGCCTCAGCGGCCTCCTCAACCTCAGCCTCGGCAGCGAGCTCCTCGGCGGTAACGCCGACGAGAACGACAACCTCGGCCTTGATCTCGCGGTACAGCGAGATGGCAACGGTGTGGGCACCGGCAACCTTGATGGGCTTACCGAGCTCGACGCGCTTGCGGTCGATGTCCATACCGAGCTGAGCCTTGATGGCGTCAGCGATCATAGCGGCGGTAACGGAGCCAAAGAGGATGCCCTCGTCGCCGACCTTGACGTCAACGGTGACCGTCTTGCCCTCGAAGGCAGCCTTGGTCTCGTTGGCGGTAGCCAGACGGACGGCCTCGCGCTTGGCGATGTTGTTGCGACGCTCGTCAAGCTGCTTGAGGTTGCCCTTGGTGGCGGCAACAGCGAGCTTCTTGGGGAACAGGAAGTTCTCAGCGTAACCCTGAGCGACCTCTACGACGTCACCCTCGCCGCCCTTGCCCTTGATCTCATCGAGAAGAATAACCTTCATGATGCGTCTCCCTTCTTAGCCGCGGTCGCGGTTGCCACGAGAGGAAACCACGGGGACGGTGTACGGCAGGAGAGCCATCTCGCGGGCGCGCTTGATGGCGTTGGCGATGTCATGCTGATGCTGCGTGCAAGCGCCAGTGACGCGACGGGGCTTGATCTTGCCACGGTCGGTCATGTACTTACGGAGAAGCTGAGTGTCCTTATAGTCGATGAACTCAGTGTTCTCCTTGCAGAACTGGCAGTACTTACGACGCGGCTGACGTGCAGAAAAATCATTAGCCATGTCAAAATACCTTTCGTTTGGCAACTTCGGCGAACCGAAGCCACCTCTCACTCAAAAATAGGTGAACAACCCTTAGAACGGGATGTCCTCATCGTAGACGTCGACCGCGGGCGGCGTAGCCACCGGTGCGGCGGGACGTGCTGCGGGCGCGGGAGCTGCGGGGGCGTAACCGCCCTGATCGTAGCCACCCTGGCCACCACGGGAGCTCATAAACTCGATCTCATCGACGATGACCTCGAGCTTGCTCCGGCGCTGACCGTCGCGCTCCCAAGAGCTGTAGCGCAGCTTGCCCTCGATCGCGACCTTGTTTCCCTTTGCCAGGAAACGGCTCACGGCCTCGGCGCGGGTGCCGAACATGGTGCAGTCGACAAAGTTGGGATAGTCCTCCCACTCGCCAGTCTGCGCGTTGCGGCGACGATCGTTCACGGCGACGCCAAAGGACAGAACCTGGGTTCCGCCGGCGGTGGCGCGCAGCTCGGGATCGCGGGTGAGGTTACCGGTGATGTTCACTCGATTGATGCTCATAACTCACTACTTCCTCTTGGGGCACAAGCCCAGTCCAAAACGACAGTCTTACTCCTGGTCGTCGCGACGGACGATCATGTGGCGGACCACAGCGTCGGTGATGCGCAGGACGCGATCAAGCTCGGCGATCTGGGTAGGATCTGCGTGGAAGTTGATGAGGGTGTAGTCACCATCGGTGAGGTCGTTGATCTCGTAGGCGAGCTTGCGCTTGCCCCACTCGTCAACGGAGTCGACCTTGCCAGCGCCCTCAGCGATCGTGGTATCGATACGCTTCATAACAGCGAGACGAGTCTCGGGGTCGAGCGACGGGTCAACAAAGAACAGCAGTTCATAAGCCTTCATATTGTCACCTCCTCTGGGCAAATGTGGCTTCAGGTCGTGAAGGTGCGCCTGAAGCAGGAAAAGACTTGGTAATAATATCTTTCAACCTCCTAGGCTGCAAGAATATGCAGCTACAACCTCATGACCTCCACATATGCCCATACTCACACGACGTTTCATGCGCATTCCAACCAAATGCTGACCAAAAGCTTGACGGATCTGTTGACAAGATACGGTGCCGTGGGGACAAGCTGAGCCAAGCCGCAGGTCAACGGGCACAAGGCTGTGGTCGCAAAATGCATACCAGTGGCCCACAGCACCACCCAAAGATTTTTAAATTCATTGCCAAGTCGCTTATGAATACCCTTTTTTGAACAATTGAGTTGATCAACCACGCTGGTCGGAAGCCGTTTTTTGGCACCTCAAGCCCCACTGCAGCGCCAAGCACGGCCAAGCGTTTTAAAAAATGCCAACTTTTCTGTTTGCACTTTGCGATTCCTCGTGTATACTGACTTTCGCATTTAACGGAGAGTTGTCCGAGTGGCCGAAGGAGCACGATTGGAAATCGTGTAGGCGTCAAAAGCGTCTCCAGGGTTCAAATCCCTGACTCTCCGCCAGTTAATTCCAAAGCAGGCCTTCGAGCCTGCTTTGTTTTTACCCCACGCGGAGGGGTGGCAGAGTGGTTGAATGCGGCGGTCTCGAAAACCGTTTGGCCTGTATAAGGTCACGAGGGTTCGAATCCCTCCTCCTCCGCCATTTTGGTTGAGAAAGCTCCCGAAAACGGGGGCTTTTTTGTTTAGAGTCCCTTACAAGCAAATACGGCGGAGGAGGAGGGATTCGAACCCGCCAGGGCGCGGAGCGTAAAGAAAACGCGCCAGTGGCGCGTTTTTAGCGCAGCGCGGTCGGCGTAAGCCGACCGGATAAATTTTGAGCGCTGCTCAAAATTTAGACATCCCTCCTATTCAACCACGCCCCCATCGCGTTCAGCATCGACCCAGATCCCCAAACATGGAACCTACGCCCGCATCCAGTCCCGACCGTTTGCCGAGCAATAGGGTCGCAATCGGCGCCGAACATGTACTATGTACGGGCATTGTCCAAATCCGTAATCCAAAGGACCCCATCTTGCCCGTCGTCGCCGCTATGACCGTTACCTCACACGCCACGGATGCCATGGTCGCCATCCCGTTTTGGCTCGAAATGTTCGCCGTCGTCGCGGCTTCAATCTCGGGCGTGTTGGTCGCGCGCGAGCACAAACTCGACCTGGTGGGTGCAGTTGCGCTCGCCGTGGTCTGTGGCTTGGGCGGCGGTCTTTTACGCGACATGACGCTGCAGGTGGGCAACGTCTACATCCTCAACCAGCCAATGGCGCTGCCGCTTTCCATTGCCACGGCAGCCATCATCTATATTTTCCCGGCAATCGTCGACAAGCCCGAAAAACTCATTCCCCTGCTCGACATCATCTCGGTCGGCATCTACGCCGCCACTGGAGCAGACAAGGCGCTGGTCTACGGCTTTGCACCGGCGGTGTGCATCATGATGGGCTTTTTCACCGCGGTGGGCGGCGGCATGCTGCGCGACAGTTTTATGGGCGTGGTACCGGGCATTTTCCAGCGCACCAACTTCTATGCCATCGCAGCCATCGCCGGCTCGGCGAGCTATGTATGCCTTGTCATGAGCGGTGTCGTCAGCAACATCACCGCGTTGATCGTATGCGTTGCGGTAACCATGGGGCTGCGCTGGCTGTCGCTGCGTTTTGACATCAAAAGCCCCACCGAAGAGGACATCGCGCGCTTTTTGCACCACAAAAAGTAGATTGCGCGGGCTCATCCTTCGAAATGCAACCGAGAGGTTCTTTTAGAGCGCCCACGCGTTGGGTACCCTGTTAGGTGCATATCGAGCATCTGACGAAGGATTCACTATGCCCCACAATCAATTCCCGTCGACCCAACGCCGTAAAGCGTGGGGCCGCATCACCATCCTATTCGCGCTCATCGCTCTGGCGCTCACCGCACTTCCCGCTACGGCTCTTGCCGGCACGGACACCGCAGGCAACGTACTTGCGACCGACAATGACGCCAATTCGTCCGGCGTCGAAGGTGACCTGTACTGGGCAGGTCAGGCCCTCAACTTGGACGATGCGTCCATCGGCCGCGACATAATTGCAGCAGGCGAGAGCCTCTCCATCCGCGACTGCACGGTGGGCGGCGCCGTCCGCTTGGCGGCGCGCACCATCGACATTGCCAAGACTACGGTTGATGGCAGCGTGACCGTTGCCGGCCAGCATGTCGTGCTCAATTCCGACAGCACCGCCAACTGCTTCTATGCGATAGGCGAGACGGTTGCCCTGCGCGGCTCTACCAAGTCGGCAGCGCTTGCGGGCGATACGGTGACTATCGATGGCACCGTCGAGGGCGATGTCGAGGTTTGGGCCGATAAGCTCATCCTGGGCAAGAACGCCCACATCACCGGCACCGTGAACGCGCACGTCTCCGAGGACCCCGAGCGCGCCGCGGGAGCCGAGGTCGGCGCGCTCAAGATCGACCGCACCGAGAGCGAGGATACTTCCACCGTTAACGATGTCATCGGCGGTATCGTCGCCGCGGCACTCTCGACTTGCTTTGTCGCCCTACTGCTCGAACTCGTCTTTCCGCGCGCAACCGCCAGCGCCGCCGGCATGCTCCACCAGCGCCCCATGCCCCTGTGGGTGAGCGGTCTTCTGGGCACGATTGCTATCGTCCCCGCCGTCCTACTGCTAATTATCTCTATCGCTGGTCTGTCGCTTGCCGGAGCCCTCATGTGCGGTGTTATTGGCATCGCGCTGGTGTCGAGTGCCTTCGCGGGCTGCGCCATTGCCCGCATGGTCGGACACAACCAGAACCGCTACGCCATGGCAGCCGCCGGCGGCGTGATCGCAGGTGCACTTACGGCAATCCCCCTCGTAGGCGATTTCATCAGCGGCGTGGCCTTTGTCTTCACGCTCGGCTATGTTATCCAGATCATCTGGCGCAACGCCCACCTCAAGTCGCAACAGTCGGCTAACACGCCAGGACTCCCCACCGCTTAGCCACCAACCGCCACAAAGGGGACAGGCACCTTTGTGGTGGTGCAAGCGAACCTGTCCCCCTTGCACCAAAAAGGGCGCCGACCATCTCGGTCGGCGCCCTTTCTTGTTAGACGCTATAAAACCCAGCGCTTATTTGTTGACCTGGCCGGCGCGGACGGCAGCCTTCTTGCGGTCGGTGGCGTTGAGCAGACGCTTGCGCAGGCGAATGTTCTTGGGGGTGATCTCGACCAGCTCGTCGTCGGCGATGTACTCCAGCGCCTCCTCCAGCGAGAAGGTGCGAGGCGGCACCAGCTGGACGGAGATATCGGAGGTCGAGGAACGCTGGTTGCCCAGGTTCTTGGTGCGGGCGATGTTGACGACCATGTCGCCAGCCTTGCTGCGCTCGCCCACGATCATGCCCTCGTAGCACTCGGTGCCCGGCTCAACAAACAGCTGGCCGCGCTCCTGCAGCGTGCCCAGGGCGTAGGCAACGGCCTTCTCGGTGGTCATGGAGATCATAGCGCCGTTCTGACGGTTGCCGATCTCGCCGGCGTAGGGGCCATACTCCAAGAAGGTGTGGTAGAACACGCCCTCGCCGTGGGTGACGTTCATGATGCGGTTCTTAAGGCCCATGATGCCGCGGGTCGGGATCTTAAACTCGAGGTGCGTCACGATGCCCGAGGTATCCATGCTCGTCATGATGCCGCCGGAGGTACCGAAGACCTCAACGACCTTGCCCGAGTACTCGTCCGGGCACTCGACGACGGCCTGCTCGACGGGCTCCATCTTGTTGCCGTTCTCGTCCTTCTTAAACAGAACGCGGGGACGGCCAACCTGGAACTCAAAGCCCTCGCGACGCATGGACTCCATCAGAACGGACAGGTGCAGGATGCCGCGACCCGAGACCTCGACGCCGCTCTTGTCCTCGAGCTCCTCGATCTTCATGGTCACGTTGTTCTCGGCCTCGTTGAACAGGCGCTCCTTGAGCTGACGGGCACCAACGATGTCGCCGTCGCGACCGACGAGCGGGGAGGTCGAAGCCTCAAAGACGATGGACAGGGTCGGCGGGTCGATCTCGATGGGCTCGAGCTCAACGGGGTTCTCGGGATCGGTGTAGACATCGCCGATATCGGTGCGGTCGATGCCCACGACGGCAGCGATGTCGCCGGCGCCGACTTCCTGGCACTCGGTGCGGCCCAGGTAGTCGAAGGTAAAGAGCTGTTTGACGGTAGCGGTGGCGCTGGAGCCGTCGTTCTTGACAACCAGGATCTGGTCGCCCTGGTGGATGGTGCCGGAGTACACGCGGCCGATGCCGATACGGCCGACGAAGTTGGAGTGGTCGATGGTCACGCACTGCATGGCGAGCGGGGCGTTCTCGTCAACCTCGGGTGCGGGCATGTCGTCGATGATCATGTCGAGCAGCGGGTACATGTCCATGTTGCCGTCGTTGGGGTCAAGGCGGGCAAAGCCATTCATGGCGCTGGCGTAGACCACGTGCTCCATGGCGAACTCGAGCTGGTCGTCGGTGGCACCCAAGTCGGCCATGAGGTCCAGGCAGTCGTTGTAGGCCTTCTCGGGGTTGGCGCCCGGACGATCGATCTTGTTGATGACGATCATGATCTTGAGGCCGGTGTCGATAGCGTGACGCAGCACGAAACGGGTCTGGGGCATGGGGCCCTCAAAAGCGTCGACCAGCAGCAGGGCGCCGTCGGCCATACGCAGCACGCGCTCGACCTCGCCGCCAAAGTCGGCGTGGCCCGGGGTGTCGATGACGTTGATCTTGACGTCCTTGTACTCGATAGAGATGTTCTTGGCGAGAATCGTAATGCCGCGCTCGCGCTCCTGGTCGTTAGAGTCCAGGACGCGGTCCTCGACCTGCTGGTTGGCACGGAAGGCGTCCGTGGCACGCAGGAGCTTGTCGACCATCGTCGTCTTGCCGTGGTCGACGTGGGCGATGATGGCGATGTTCCTCAGATTGTCTACGCGCATGTAGTTCCCCTATCTTCTATCCATATACAAACGGCACGCGTATGCGGCCCGCCCAGCGATACAACGCTCAGCGGGAATATTGAGCCTTTTACCGAAAACTCGTTTATTTTAGCGATTTTAGATAAGAGGGGTTTCCTCACCTGCAGGTTCAGGGTCGCTCCACATAAAACCATCGCCGGCACCCATGCCCTCATACAGCACGTATGCCGAAAAACCGCTCTCGAGCGTGGTTTCGAAGAAGCTCACGAGCAGGGCGTCGTGATAGCCGCCGTCAATTTCGACACAACCGGTGTAGCCGATGGCATAGCGGGCGATGCGGCCCAGGCCCTCGTCCTTAAGACCCATCTTGTGCTCGGAGATAAAGTTGGTGGCCGCCTCGAGGCATGCCTCTTCGCCGTCCTCGTCGAGCGCCGCCAGATATCGGTTGGAAGCAGCGTCCTCGATCGCCACAACTACGCCCGGGTTCTCGCCGGCGGCAAGGTCGTCCAAGAACGCACCAATCAGGTCACACACCATGGCGTCGAGCTCGGCGGAGACGTTACCGGCGTCCTGCATATCCTGTGCCATCTTTAGACCTTCCCATCGAGTCTGGCGTCGTTACAGTTCTTGTGCCTCGGCAGCGATCTTGGCGGCAGCGTCGCGGGCGCGCATCATATCCATCGCGCGCTTGTCGAGTACCTTGATCTGGTTGGTCAGCATGACCGCATCGACCACACCCCAGATTACCAAGCCTGTTGAAATCGAAAACCCAAGCGCACCAACTGTACCACGAAGGCGCGAGCAGATTGCCGCGACAAGGGCGGAGACGACAACCATCTTGATAAACGAGCCGCGGCGCTCGCGAAGCGTGCGGGCCTGCGTCACATAGGCAATGCGAGCCGCCTCAGAAGCCTCCGAGCGCATCTGGGCCTCGCGTGCAATGGCCGCCGCCTCAGCCGACATACCGCTGGCCATCAGCGAACACTCCGCAACCCTGCCGCCCCGCATTTAGAAGTCATCGGGGGAGAGCGTATGGACGAACTCGTCGAACTTCTCGAACTCCTGCTCGTCGTCGACATCCTCGGCGTGGGTGGAAACAGTGCCCAGGCGATTCATGATGTCGTCCTCCACAAACATGGGAGCATTGCTGCGCACGGCAAGGGCAATGGCATCACTGGGGCGGGCGTCGATCTTGCGCTCCTCGCCATCGGCCAGTACGACGATCGTCGCGTAGAACACCGGCGGCTCGGCGCGAACGATCTCGATGCGCTCGAGCTTGGCGCCCAGGGCGTCAACGGTATCGAGCAACAGGTCATGGGTGATCGGGCGCTCGGCGCGGCCGCTATCGATGCCGCGGCTGATGGCAGCAGCTTCAAACGAACCAGTCTGAATGGAAAGGGAACGCAGCGGCGCGGGCGAGTCCGATTTGCTGCTGCGCTCACGAAGTACGATAAGCGATGGCACGGGACCGGCGGCCATGACGATGGTCTCTATGTCGACACGAACCATGGAACACCTCCGGTACGTAGCGGTTAACACGCGGCAGCCCGCCGCATTGAATAGCTATACTACCCAAACTTTCGCACAGCACACAAAATCAAAGTAGTTAATTTGGGACGGGGCTTTTTTGACTACTTTCAGTAGGTAAGAAAAAAGCCCCGAGGCAACGCCCCAGGGCTCTTCACAGTTTTGATGGTGGACCTGACAAGATTCGAACTTGTGACCTCCCGGTTATCAGCCGGACGCTCTAACCAACTGAGCTACAGGTCCATC
>DXZO01000065.1 GCA_019419625.1 Collinsella sp.
GCCCACGACCCTTACGTTTGGCGATGGCCTGTGGTTTAGCTTTGAGACGGTCTCGACGATCGGCTTTGGCGATATCCCGGCCGAAACGCCGGTTGCCCGCGCGATTACCGTTGTCCTGAGCGTCATCAGCATCTTCTACATCGCCATGCTCACGGGCGTGGCGGTGAGCTACTGCAATACGCTCATCAAGATGCGCCAAAAGGACACCATGGCGCGCTTTATGGACGATCTTGAGCATTTGGAAGAGCTCGATCGTGACGAGCTTGCCGACCTATCGCGCCGTGTGCGCGAATATCGCCGACGCCAACGCTAGAACGGGCACTGCGCGTCACGATGAGGGGGATTGAATATGAATATCACGGTATACCTGGGCGCCAGCGTCGGTAACGACCCGGCGTTTCTGCCTGCGGTGCAAGAGCTGGGCAACTGGATTGGCTCCAACGGGCACGTGCTGGTATACGGCGGGTCCAAATCGGGCCTGATGGGTGCGCTCGCCGATAGCGTACTCGAGGCAGGTGGACACGTGACGGGTGTTGAGCCGAGCTTTTTTATCGAGGCTGAGTTTCAGCACGATGGCATCGACGACCTCATCGTGACAAGCGACATGGCCGAGCGCAAGGCCAAGATGATCGAGCTTGGCGATGCCTTCATTGCCTTTCCCGGCGGGACGGGCACGCTCGAGGAGATCGCCGAGGTCATGTCCGCGGTGTCGTTGGGGCATCTCGATGCGCCGTGCATTTTGTACAACCTGAACGGTTACTACAACGACCTCAAGGCGCTGCTCGAGCACATGATTGATAAGGGGCTTTCGAGCCCGAGGCGCCAGCAAGGCATTTACTTTGCCGAGGATCTGCACGAGATTGCCTCGATTATCGGCAGCTAAGCCTTGGACTTACACGTGCGGCACCCAACGGCGCCGTTCGCGGCGTGGATGGTTGGCCCGCCCGCGCTGTGCCCGTCTTACAATAAAACGTATCCTTGTCGATTTTGACCACGGGAGGCCCCGATGGATAACCTTGCAAAGCCTAAAAATCGTGCGCTGTTTTTAGCTAGCGTTGCCGTGACCGGTGCGTTCGTAGGCGCCGCGGTCTGGCTGTTCTTTTTTGTGATGGAGCACGGTATCGACTATCTGTGGACCGAGATCCCCCACATGCTGGGCGTCGCTTCGCCCGAGCTCGCGAGCGGCCCGTTCGGCTTTTTGCCGTACCCGTTTTTCGTCTGCCTGCTGGGCGGCCTGCTGATCGGTCTGTACGAAAAGCTTACGGGCACCAAGACCGATGACCTCAACCAGGTGATGGCCAAGGTCAAACAAGACGGACGCTACCCGTACGACAACCTGGGCAAGCTTTCGCTCGCGGCATTGCTGCCGCTGCTGTTTGGCGGAAGCATTGGACCGGAGGCCGGTCTGACCGGCGTTATCGCGGGTCTGTGCAGCTGGGTCGGCGACCGCATGCGCCGCTTTGGCGCCGAGTTTAGGGAACTCACGCTGTTGGGCACCCAGGCCGCGCTGACGGCGATCTTTACCGCGCCCGTCTTTGGCTTTGTGGCGCCGCTCGCCGGTAGCGCCGACGGCCAGGGCGCTAATGACGATGAGTCCGCGTCCGATGAGATCACGATCAAGTTGCCCAAGGCGCAAAAGACCGTGGTCTACGGCATTGCGATTGCCGGCGGTCTGGGCACCTACCTGCTGCTTGGCCAGCTTGTGGGCGGTGGCATGGGCATGCCCAGATTCGAGTCCGCCGAGGTGGGCAACCTGGAGCTTACCTGGCTCATTCCGCTGGCGTTGGTCGGCACCGTATGCGGTTGGCTGTACTTTGTCTCTGAGCATGCAAGCGAGGCGCTGTCCCATGCCATAGGGGAGCGCCCTGTCGTCAAGGCAATGCTGGCCGGTCTGGCGCTCGCCATCTGCGGAACGGTCCTGCCCTACACCATGTTTGCCGGTGAGACCCAGGCCGATGTGCTCATGGAGACCTATCTGACCATTCCCGCTGGCGTGCTTATCGCAACCGGTCTTGTCAAAGCCATGCTGACTCCGGCCCTCATCAACCTTGGTTGGCGCGGCGGCCACTTCTTCCCGGTTATCTTTTCGGGCGTAAGTCTGGGCTATGGCCTTGCCGTCCTCACCGGCGCAGATCCGGTCTTTTGCGTCGCCGTCTGTACGGCATCGACGATGGGTGCGGTCATGCGTCAGCCGGTCATGGTCGTGGGCCTGCTGCTCATGTGTTTCCCACTCAAGGGTATCGTCTGCATGATCATCGCCGCCGTTATCGCCGCCGGCATTCCGCTGCCCAAGCCGCTGCGCAAGTAGTACGGTGTTGCACGCCGGGGACATGCCCTTTGCCACGAATTTGCGGGGAGGGGGCGATCACGCCCTTCGTGGATTGAGACTCGCGTGGCTACAAATCGCGTGCTCGATAGACCTTGGTGCTGACGGCGCAGCTGATTGCGCATAGCACGAGGGCCAGTGCGGCAATTCCTGCGCACAGACAGCCAAGAACGGCAGGGTCGGGATTCGCTCCGGCAATCGACATGAGCCAGTTGCTGATGGGGTTGGAGGAGCTCAGCGTGGCCATGGTGCCGCAACCAAGCAGGGCAAACAGGCCAACGGATAGGCGCAGCGCCTCCATGTGTCCAAATCGAAAGAACAGCGGCTGCGCCAAAAACACCATCATGAGGGAGATGAGCATCGAGGCTGCCGAGGCTATTGCGATCTCAAAGACGGTTTGTCCTGTCGTGGTCACGCCCGCGCTGTTGAAGAACGGAAGGGCGATGATGTTCAAAAGCACGGCGGCGCAGGCCATGATGGCCGAGAATACAACGATGCACAGGTAGCGTGCGCAAATAATGTCTTTGCGCGTGAGAGGCAGCGTTGCCCGATAACGCTCCCATCCGTTTTGATTGTCGAAACCGGCCAGTGAGTTCATGAATATGATGGGCGACATGGCGCTGACCGCGCAGGTGCCGGCGCTCATGCCGGAATCGCCATCCGACACGTTGGCGAGCGTCAGCACGACGAAGATAAACAAGCCGACGCCGGCGATGCTCGGGATAAGCGTGCGAACGATGGCGAGCTCGGACATAAAGGCGCGTTTCATTTCGAAGCCCCTTTCAGCATGAGGCGCAGATAGTCATCAATGGTTGCCCGATCGCAGGGAATCTCGGGGAAGGCCTCGAGCGTTTCGCGACGGTTGGGCACGAGCACGTCCACGCTATAGGCGTGGTGGACGGCACAGGCGCCTTCGACGCAAGCCATAAGCTCGGCGACCTGCGCTTGGGTGCAGTGGGCGATGCCGGCGCGGTCGGTAATATCCTCGCGCGGCAGGTCAAACACAATCGAACCGTTATCGATGCAGATGACGCGGTCGGCGGCGCGATCGAGGTCGGACGTAATATGGCTCGAGAGCAGCACGCTGTGCTGGCCGTCGGCGACAAAGGCAAGCAACTCATCGAGCAGCTCCTCGCGTGCCATGGGATCGAGGCCCGCGGTGGCTTCGTCCAAAACGAGCAGCTTGGCCTCGTGGCTGAGCGCGCAGGCAAGCTGCAGCTTCATGCCCATGCCGCGGGAGAGGTCCTTGATCTTTGTCTTGGGATCAAGGCCAAATCGGTCGATGAGGCTGGCGAAGGCGTCGTGGCCCCAGGTGGGGTATGCCGGGCTTACGAGTGCTTCGACTTCGGTCACCTTGAGTGTGGAAGGGAAGGGGCACGTGTCCAGCACGAGGCCGACACGAGTGCGCAAACAGCGCTGCGCTTCATCGGGCGCGTCGGCGCCGCAGCGCTGTCCAAACAAGTGCACCTCGCCGGCATCGAGTTTGATAAGCCCAAGCGCGGCTCGAATCGTCGTGGTTTTGCCGGCGCCGTTTGCGCCCACAAAGCCAACGATCTGCCCGGGCTCCACGACAAGCGTGACGTCGCGCAGTGAAAAACGGTCGCTCACACGGCGTGATGCACCTTTGAGTTCTAGCAACTTTTGCATGGTATAGCCTTTCTTGCAGATGGCTACTGCATGGTTTCGGGGGCTACCAGGTCGAGCATCTCGTGCAGTTTGTCGCGCGTGACGCCCAGGGTTTCGGCTTGGCTTGCCGCTTTCGCAAGCAGCTCTTCGATATGGCAGAGCTGGTTTTCGCGCAAGAGTTCTTGGTTGCCCTCGGCGACAAAGCAGCCCTTGCCCTGCACGGTGCAGATAAACCCGAGCTGCTCCAGGTCGGCGTAGGCGCGCTTGGTGGTGATGACGCTCACGCCAAGATCGCTCGCGAGTGCACGGATGCTGGGGAGTTTGGCTCCCGCAGCGAGCGTGCCCGAAAGGATTTGAGCTTTGACCTGCGAGGATATCTGTTCGTAGATGGGCTTATCGCTCGAATTGGATAGGATGATGTCCACAGCGGCTCCTTAGCTGTTGGGCTACACGTGTATATAACCGGTAAGCACAGTATATATACACTATACACAGTTATGCAAGAGCTAAATGTGGAATAGCCCATCGGCGCCGCGCTTGCTCCAAAACAATCTCAATCTGTAACACCTGGGTCCGTTTTGGGTCGCCTTCTGTTACAGATTGAGATGTTATTTACCCGTCTGCCTATTTGTCTCAATCTGTAACAGTAAGAGTCGATTTGCGCGGCTAGATGTTACAGAACGAGACATTGGCTGCCTGCCTTTCCGTTTATCTCGATTTGTAACAGCTAGACCCAATTTGGACGGCCAGATGTTACAGATTGAGATTGTGTCGGTGGGCAAGTTTGTTTGTCTCAATCTGTAACAGATGGGGGGCCAAATAAGCTCTGCTTGTTACAGATTGAGACAGTCTGCTGCAGAATACTTTCGATAACTAGCCGTTCACGTTCTGACTGATGAATTTGTCCTGATAGGTGCCCTAGAGCGGGATTTCGCGGCTACAATAGTGCGGTTACAACGACGTAATGCACTCAATGCAAGAAAGGATCCGCATGGCAAGCCTGTCGGATGAAATCTCGTCGCGCCGCACATTCGCGATCATCAGCCACCCGGACGCCGGTAAGACCACGCTTACCGAGAAGCTGCTGCTCTATACCGGCAGCATCCAGACTGCCGGATCGGTCAAGGGCAAGAGCTCGGCCAAGCATGCCGTCTCGGACTGGATGGACATCGAGAAGGAGCGCGGTATTTCCGTTACCTCCTCGGTGCTGCAGTTCACCTATAACGGCGCCTGCGTCAACATCCTCGATACCCCCGGCCACCAGGACTTCTCGGAGGATACCTACCGCACGCTTATGGCCGCCGACGCCGCAGTCATGGTCATCGACGGCGCTAAGGGCGTCGAGGCCCAGACCAAAAAGCTCTTTAAGGTCTGTACGCTGCGTCACATTCCCATCTTCACCTTTGTGAACAAGCTTGACCACGAGGCTCGCGATCCGTTTGAGCTCATGGAAGAGATCGAGAACGTCCTGGGTATCAATACGTATCCCATGAACTGGCCGATTGGCAGCGGCCGCAACTTCCGCGGCGTGTTCGATCGTCAGACCCGTCGCGTCATTGCCTTTGAGGGCGACGGCCACGCCAACGCTACCAAGAAGGTCGCCGAGGTCGAGGCCGAGCTGGGCGATCCCTCCATGGACGCGCTCATCGGCGAGGAAAACCATAAGAACCTGATGGACGACATCGAGCTGCTCGATGGCGCCGGCGATGAGCTCGACTTGGATGCCGTGGCCTGCGGTAAGTTGAGCCCGGCGTTCTTTGGCTCGGCGCTCACCAACTTTGGCGTGGAGCCTTTCCTCAAGGAGTTCCTGCGCCTGGCCCCGACGCCGCGCGCCTATACCGATACGCTCACTAGCGAGCCGGTTGATCCCTGCCGCGACGACTTTAGCGGCTTTGTGTTTAAGATCCAGGCCAACATGGACAAGAACCACCGCGACCGCATCGCTTTTGTGCGCATTTGCTCGGGCAAGTTCGAGCGCGGCATGGACGCCTTCCACGTGCAGGGCAACCGCAAGCTCAAGCTTGCCACGGGCACGTCGATGATGGCCGATGATCGCGCCATCGTGGACGAGGCGTATGCGGGCGATATCGTGGGCCTGTTCGACCCGGGTATCTTTAGCATCGGCGACACTGTGTGCTCCGGCAAGCGCCACGTGCAGTATCCGCAGATTCCGACGTTTGCCCCCGAGATGTTCGCTCGCATTACGCAGGTCGACACGCTCAAGCGCAAGCAGTTCGTCAAGGGCATGGAGGAGCTTGCCCAGGAGGGCGCCATCCAGATCTTCCGCGAGCTGGGTGCCGGCATGGAGAGCGTCATCGTGGGCGTGGTCGGCGTGCTGCAGTTTGAGGTGCTCGAGCGCCGCCTCAAGGCCGAGTACCGTGTTGAGGTTCGTCGCCAGCCGCTGCCCTATACGGACATCCGCTGGATCCAGAACGACCCCGACACCATCGATATCCCGGGCCTTTCGCTCACGCGCGACACGCTGCGCGTCGAGGACATGCGCGGCGGTAAGCTGCTGCTGTTCACGAGCCCGTGGAACGTGGATTGGGCAACCGACCACAACCCCGACCTTATCCTGTCGGAGTTTGGCAACGTAGCCTTTTAACGCATCGGCGCGGTGGCCTGGCGGGGCTGCCGCGCCGTTTGCTTGCCTGATACCGTGTGAGCGGCTATCATACCCACCGTCGTCTCAAGACCGGGGCGTCCGAGCAGTTCGGGTCCGATATCCTGCTCGTTAAACCTAAAACCAAAGGAGTACATAATGATCAAGAAGGTCATGGAGGACTACAAGGTCCTGTTGCGGAGCATTCCCGCGGCAACGGTTTCGCTGTTTTTCGTGAGTGTCATCATGATGAACCTGCTGGCCAACAAAGAGCTTATCAGCCTGCCGTATCTGGCACTCGATTGCGGCTTTGTGGTGAGCTGGGTTTCGTTTTTGTGCCAGGACATGATCTGCAAGCGCTTTGGCGCCAAGGCATCCATCAAAATCTCTATCCTCGCGCTGCTGGTCAACCTGGCCGTGAGCCTGTGCTTTTGGGCATGCTCGCTCACGCCCGGTATGTGGGGCGCCTACTACGACACCGGCATGATCGAGGTCAACACTGCCCTTAACGCCACCATCGGTGGCACCTGGTACGTGGTGCTGGGCTCTTCGCTGGCAATGCTCGTCTCTGCCGTGGTTAACTCCACGCTCAACCAGTCGCTCGGCCGCATGCTCAAAAAGAATAACTTTGCGAGCTTTGCCTTCCGCTCCTATGTATCCACGGGTGTTGGCCAGTTTATCGACAACCTGGTCTTTGCCATTGTGGTGAGCCACACGTTCTTTGGTTGGACTTGGGTACAGGTCCTTATGTGCTCGCTGACCGGCGCTGTCGCCGAGCTGCTGTGCGAGGTCTTCCTGAGCCCCGTGGGCTACAAGGTCGTGCGTGGCTGGGAGCGTGAGAATGTAGGCGCTGAGTATCTCGAGCGTCACGCAACCGCCTAAGGAGCAAGTATGCGGGTTTTGATCACGGGCGCTTCGGGCGGTATCGGAGCCGCGTGCGTGCAGCGCTTTTTGGACGAGGGCCACGAGGTCGTGGGCTTTGATCTGCTGCCGGCGGCGATCGAACACGAGCGCTACCGCCATCTGATCGTTGATGTCCGCGAGCCTGACTCGTTTCCAGGCGACCTTGAACCCCAGGTAATCGTGAACGTTGCCGGTACGCAGGATTCGGCCGACGACATCGCCGCCAACCTGTGTGGCACCATCAACGTGACCGAGCGTTACGCCTTTGTGGGGGAGGGGCTTGCCGCCAAGCCGGCGCCGGCTATTAAATCCGTGGTCAATGTGGGGTCGGCGAGCGGGCATACGGGATCGGAGTTTCCCGCCTATGCCGCCAGCAAGGGTGGCGTTATCGCCTACACCAAAAACCTTGCAAACCGCCTGGCACCGCAGGCCATCGCCAACAGTGTGGACCCAGGTGGCGTCATCACGCCGCTCAACCGTTGCGTGATGGAAGACGAACGCCTGTGGAACCAGATTATGGAGCTCACGCCGCTTAAGCGCTGGGCCACCGCCCAAGAGATCGCCGAGTGGATCTACTTTGTGGGCGTGACCAACCGCTTTATGACCGGGCAGAGTCTGCTGATCGATGGCGGCGAGGCCGGTCGCACACAATTTATTTGGCCCGAATAGCAAAACGCGCCCGATGGTAAGATTGCCGTCGGGCGCGTTTTTGATGTCTCGATTTTTAGCCGAGGCAAGTCCAGTCGACGGGGGTCGAGCCGTGCTGTTCGAGTAGCCAATTGGCTGCCGAGAAGGGACGTGACCCCATAAAGGCGGGGAGCTCTGCCGTGGCACGGTTGGCTGAAAGCGGCGAGGGGTGCGTGGAGGCCAGGCAGAACTTGCCGGTTGCCTTGCCCGCGCCGGTCGCGACGAGCTTGCCTTCGACCATCTGCTGGGCAAAGCGGCCCCATGCCAAAAAGACTACCGGCTGGGGCAGCTGGCAGCAGCGTTCGATAACGTAGTCGGTCAGGGTGCTCCAGCCCAGCTTGGCGTGCGAGTTCGCGGCATGCTCGCGCACGGTGAGCGTAGTGTTGAGGAGCAATACGCCCTGTTGTGCCCATGGTGTTAGGTCTCCCGTGGCGGGAATGGGGCAACCCAGATCGGCATTGAGCTCCTTATAGATGTTGCGCAGGCTCGGCGGCAGCTTGGTTTGCGTCGCGGGGACCGAGAACGAAAGCCCCATGGCCTGGTTGGGTCCGTGATAGGGGTCTTGACCCAAGATGACAACTTTGGCTTGGTCTGCCGGCGTGTAGACGAGGGCATTGAGGATGTCGTCTTGTGCCGGGTAGATGGTTTGCTCGGCACGCAAAAGGGCGATGCGCTCGAGCAGCTGGTTCGTAGTGTCACGTACCGGCTGCGGCGCATCGCCCAACCAAGTTGCTATGTTGCGGTTGCGGGTCGCGGTGTCCATGGGGCTCCTTTATGGCAGATGCTCTGTTGGCATCTATTGTAAAGGCACACCGGAAACCTTTATGCCGCGGCTGCATAAGGAGTGGGGACTACGAGACGCGCTCGGGCGCTCCTGCCATACGGGCCTGTCCATGTTCACGGAGGCGCGGAAGCTCGACGGTTGCCACCATGACGCCGGTGAGGATGAGGGCGGCGCCAAAGAAGGCGATGGGGCTCAGGACCTCGCCGACCAGGAAGAACGAGAAGACGGCAGAGCAGACCGGTTCGAGTGAGAAAGCGAAGCCGGTGGTCTCGGCGGGCACGTGGGGCTGCACGAGCGTCTGGGTGATAAAGCCATAGGCAGAGCAGATGAGTGCGAGGGCAACGACGACTACGACCTCGCCCGGCGTGCCGGGAAGCGTGAAACCGCCAAAGACGAATGCGGCGATGCCCGAGAACAGGCCGCCAAAGCCCAGCTGCCAAACGCCCAGAGCCAGCGGGTCGACATCTTCGACAAAGCGCTTCGCCACAATGATGTGGCCGGCATAGACAAAGGCCGAGAGCAACATGATGAGCGCGCCCGGGTTCAGGCTGGTGAAGTCGGCGCCCGAGAGCAGCAGCATGCCACAGGTGACGATGGCGGTGCCGACGAGAACTTTGCGCTCGGGGGCGCGGCGCAGCAGGGCGGCGTTGGCAAACGGCACGATTACGACCGTCAGGCTCTGCAAAAAGCCGGCGGTTGAGGCGGAGGTGAGGCTGGAACCCAGGCACATACAGGTGAGCTCGGTTGCCATGATGGCGCCGATGATGGCGGAGCGAACCATCACGTCACGGTTGATACGCAGCGCGTGCTTGTGGAAGAGCAGCAGACAGGCCACAAAGGCGATGATGCAGCGCAGCGCAACGATGCTCGTGGCGTTCATGCTATCCATGCCGATCTTCATGAGGGGGTACGAAAAGCCCCATGCGACGGGAACGGAAAATGAGAGCGCGATTGCTTTTTTGCGATCCATGGGACTCCTTTTGTTACAGAACGGTTTCGCAAAAAGGATTCTGCTCCCAGATGTGGATGTAGTAAAGCGAATGTATCTTCAGTATGATTAAGAAATACTAATGTTGCTAGAAAAAGCGCTGGCAAAACGTTTTACGGCTGCATTGATGTGGAGGCACGATGGCATCGCGGTATCAGATTGTTTGTATGGTGGTCGATCGCGGCAGTCTTAAGGGTGCAGCCGATGAGCTGGGCTATACACAAAGCGCGGTGAGCCAGGCCGTCAAGGCGCTCGAGCGCGAGCTGGGTACCACGATTATCGAGCGCGGTAAGCAGGGCGTATCGCTTACGCGCGACGGTAAGCAGTATCTGCCGTATCTGCGCCAGATTGTAACTGCCGAGGCCGAGCTTGAGGGCAAACGGCAGGAGTTGCTGGGGCTTTCGTCGACTGACATTCGCATTGCGACGTTTACCAACGTGAGCCGTACCGTGTTGCCGCGCGTGATTCGCGACTTTGGGGCCCTGCACCCGGGCGTGCACTTCACCCTCAAGCAGGGCGATTACACGCGCAACGCTCAGTGGGTGCACGATGGCGTGGTTGACTTTTGCTTTACGGCGCGCGGATTTACCGCTGGACTCGAGAAGCGCGTGGTCTATCACGACGAGTTGGTGGCGCTGCTGCCGAACGCGCATCCGCTGACGGCAAAGGAAAAGGTGACGCTCGCCGACCTGGCGTCCGAGCCGTTTGTGCTGCTGGATGAGGGCGAACAGAGCCTGGTGCTCGATGCATTCGCGGCGCATGGGCTGTCGCCGCACGTGACGAGCGAGGTGACCGACGACTACACCATCATGGCGATGGTGGAGGAGGGCCTAGGCGTGAGCATGCTGTATCGCCGTACCGTCGAGGGCATGCAGGCCGATATTCGCGTACGTCCCATCGTGCATGCCCCCTCGCGCGACGTAGTGGCGGCCTGGCGCAGCTGGGACACCATGCCTATCGCCACGAGGCACTTTATCGACTATATGAGCTCGCATATTGTCAATTAATGACTGGCGTGACGTTGAGCGTGGCGATTAGCGGGCTGTCGCTTTGGCTTGTGCTAGACGGTAGGTGCGTGCCGGGTGGCAAAGTAGCACCGCCACGACCATAAAGAATGCTGTGGTGCCCAGGCTGATGGGGTAGACCATCATGATGTTCGCAAAGGTGCGGAAGTGCGGGAACACGCAGAATACCCAATAGAAGCGGATGCCGCAGACGCAGATCATGGTGATGAGGGCGGGCATGAGCGAGATGCCAAAGCCGCGCAGGTAGCCGGACATGTTTTCGTAGAACATGCTAAAGGCGTAGGCAGGGAAGATCGAGCACACGCGGATATAGCCGATCGAGACGATGTTGGGGTCGCTGTTGAACAGCGCCAGGATTTCGCGTCCCAAGCCTACGATGATGACGATGGTGGTGAGCGCGACGATACCGCCTTCGACCAGGCAGACCTTGAGCGTCTTGGTGCAGCGGTCGATTTGGCGGGCACCGTGGTTTTGTCCCACAAAGGTGGTGCAGGCCTGGCTAAAGCTGTTGAGCAGGTTGTAGCACACGTACTCCAGGCTCATGGCAGCGCTCGATGCCGCCATGACCTCGGTGCCCAAGCTGTTGATGGCGGACTGGATGATGATGTTGGCGACGGCAAAGACAGCGCTTTGGATGCCGGCGGGCAGGCCGATCTTGACGATGCGCTTGAGGGCGACGGGGTCTAAGCCTAAGTCGCGTGGGGTGACGCGGACGACGGAGTCGGTCTTGAGCAGGCGGATAAAGAGCGTAGCGGCGCTGACGGTGTAGGCGATGGCGGTGGCGATGGCGACGCCCGCGACGCCCCAGTGGAGTACGGGGACAAAGATGAGGTCCAGGCCAATGTTGAGGACGGTGGACACGGCAAGTGCCTGCAGCGGCATGCGGGTGATGCCGACGGAGCGGAAGATCGCGGCCTCAAAGTTGTAGAGTAAGATCGAGGGCATGCTGAGCAAAAAGACGCGCAGGTAGAGCGAAGCGAGCGGCATGGTCTCGGCAGGCACGTTGAGCGCAGCGAGCATGGGCTCGGCAAAGATCTCGCCCAGTGCGATGACGACAAAGCCCACGAGCGCCATTAAAATCGAGGTATGGACGGCGCGTTTGACCATGTTCTGATCGTTGCGGCCGATAGCGTTGGCGATGACCACGTTGGAGCCAAGCGACATGCCAATAAAAAGGTTGAGCATAAGACTGGTAAGCGGAACATTGGAGCCGACCGCCGCCATGGCGAGGGTTCCCTGGTCGCCCGAGAAGTTACCGATGATGACCGTGGCGATGAGGTTCGACAGCTGCTCCAAGATGCTCGTGGCGGCCACGGGGAAGGCGAACAGGGGAATATTGCGCCATAGCGAGCCGGTGGTCATGTCAATGTGCTTAGATGCGGTGTCTGCCATACGCTCTCAATCTCTAATATGCTCTTTCGTGCTTATTTGCGCAGACGATGATACTCCTAATGCAGCCAGCCGGCACTTAGGGACGTTCCTTTTCTGCCGGCAGCTGGGGACACTCCTTGTCTCTTCTATGACTAGGTGGGGAAGGCGTGCGACAATGGTGGGCGTTGTGTTGTTCGCGCTAAGGAGTTGCCATGTTGTTGTGTCCCGTTTGCCATGAACCGTTGGTGGACGACGAGCGCGGTGCTGCATGCGCGGGCGGACACCGATTTGACCGTGCGCGCGAGGGCTATCTCTATCTGCTGCGCTCGTCCAAGAGCGGTGACTCCATGGGCGATCCCAAGTCGCAGGCACGCAGCCGTCGCGACTTTCTGAACCGCGGTTACTATGCGCCGTTGCGCGATGCGATGGTCGAGCTGGTGCGCGAGCGGGTGTCTGGTCGTGCCGCGTCAACGAACTGCCCCATGACGTTGCTCGATATTTGCTGTGGCGAGGGCTACTACACCAGCGCCATGGGTGCGGTGCCGGGCGTAGATGCTTACGGTTTCGACCTGGGCAAAGAGATGGTGCGCCTGGCCGCCAAGCGCGGCGATGCGACCTACTTCGTGGCCAACATGAAGGCTATCCCCGTGGCCGATGGCGCCTTCGATATGGTGACCGAGCTCTTTGCCCCCTTTAACGAGCGCGAATTTGCCCGCGTGCTGGCGCCAGAGGGCTCGCTCTATACCGTGGTGCCGGGTGCTCGGCATCTGTTTGGCCTCAAAGAGGTGCTCTACGACACGCCATATCTCAATGACGAGAAGCTGCCGAAGACCACCGAACTCGAGTTGGCCTCAACGCTGCGGGTGTCTGCGAACATTACGCTCCAGACCCAGGCTGACATCGAGGCGGTGTTCCAGATGACGCCGTACTACTACCGCACGCGCCCTGCCGACAAAGAGCGCCTGGCAAATTTGGATGCCCTTCAAACCGACATCGACTTCATCATCGCCGAGTACCGCCACTGCTAGCAACCTGCCAAAAAGGGACAGGTTTATCTTGGCGGGTTTTATCTGGGCAAACGTAAAGGGCCGACCGCGTTGTTGCGCGATCGGCCCTTTTTAGTGCTTGACTGCAGAGGTTATGAGGAGTGAGCGCCTACAGGCGGTCCTTGTTCTCGGCCTTAACGGCGTGCGCCTGCTGAATAAAGAACAGGTCGTAGACCACGATGACAAAGGCGCCAAAGTTGATGGCGTCGCCGCCAAACGCGGGAAGGGTGAGCACAGCCTGCGCAATCGTGGCGATTGCGGCAACGATGCCGAGCTTAAACGCGCCATCCACCTGCGAAGGCTTGTTGGCGCCCTTGATGCCCGCAACACCTGCGGCAAGGTCGATAACGCCCTTGGCGACAAGCACGACCGCGGCGAGCATGGCGTTCGATCCGTAGACGGATTCAAATTTGCCGGTTGCGATGCCGGTGATACCGATGACGAGGCTGGCGATGCCCAAAACAAAATAGATGAGGGCAAGGATTTTGAGTGTCTTGCGCGCGGCGCTCATAGGTAGTCCTTTCGATTCGGGCGCTGCCAGTCTGGCGCGTCCCATATGCTGCACATATCGTGAAGCACATTGTAGTTCAACGTGACGGCGTGTGTGTTAGAAAGCGCTTCTCGCCTGTGCAGGGCAATCTTTCAAAAAGGAAAGCCAGCTGTAAGTCAAATCGATGGCAGCTCATGTGCGGCGCTGCGATGATGAGGCCGTGATAAGAAGTGAGTCTAAGGAGGAGCCATGATGTACGGACCAGAGCAAGTGCGTGAACCGCGGTCGTTGGGAAGGCGCATGGGTGATTCTGTGATCGCTGCCGTGTGCACGGGATTGATGGCGGTGCTTTGCATTGGGATGCTGTGGACCATGTCGCGTGTGGGACAATAGCGGACGGTTGGGTGCCAACTGAGGTGGCGCTCGCGTATTCGTTTTGCTTGTTAAGGAGTGTCCATGGGCGTCGTCGATCCCTTTTCTGTTGCTCGGGCCGCGGGGCTTGAGCTGACCGGGAAGTCCGAGGGCCTCACGCTCACCGACGGCACGATGGAGCTGCGCGCCGATTTCGCCCGCATGCTTCCGCGGCTCAGACAGGGCCGTCTGCAGCAAGAGTTGCTGGTGAAGGCCGCGCGCACAAAAGGCATCGAGCGCCCATGGGCGATTGACGCCACGGCAGGCTTTGGTGAGGATTCGCTGCTGCTGGCGGCCGCGGGCTTTACCGTCGATCTGTATGAGCAGGATTGCGTGATCGCGGCGCTGCTCAAGGACGCCTTGGATCGCGCGGCAGATGATCCGGCGCTTGCGGCCGCCGTGGCGCGCATGCGCTTACATGCGGGCGAGGACAGCATTGCCGGCCTTCGCCATACGGCTGAGCTAATCGAGCAGGGCGAGCTTACGGCTCCCGACGTGGTGTATCTGGACCCCATGTTTCCCGAGCGCACCAAGAGCGCGGCGGTGAAAAAGAAGTTCCAACTCTTGCACCATCTGGAACAGCCGTGTGCCGATGAGGAGACGCTGGTCGAAGCTGCGCTTGCGGTGCGGCCGCGCAAGGTCGTTATCAAACGGCCGGTGAAGGGGCAGCTGCTTGCCGGCGTCAAGCCGAGCTATCAGCTTGCAGGCAAGGCCGTCCGCTACGATGTCTTGGTGCCGCCGCGTCCGTAGCTTGCGGGCGATGGCTGGCACTCCGTCAGCGCCGTGCCGATGCGGGGTCTATTTCCAAGGGTGCGACGTTAGGTGCCAGCCGCCGCAGTATTCGCATTTGTAGCAGGCCAAACCACGCCGTCCGCGGTTTTCGCAGTCGGCCATAACGGCCTCGGCTTCGGCGCGTGTGTCGTAACGGTTTTTGCGCTCGCACGACTTATAGCGCCAAGCCTCGTCGCGCTCGGCGTCCAGGGCGTCGCGGCGCTCGTCCTCGCGTGCAAACAGGTCGCTCATATCGCCGCCGGTGGCAGCGCCCAAAAACTCGCTTTTGGCTTTTGACCAGGCGGCTCGCTTTTTGCTCCCCATCTGCTTCGCGCTCCTCTCCAAACGTTGGTATCATTGCTCAATCAAAGTGATACCAATAAACGTGAGGTCGCCGCGTGATGATCAGAAAAACCCTCGATACCGACATTCCCGCCGTCATGGCTATCTATGACGCGGCCCGCGCCTTTATGCGCGCGCATGGCAACGCCACGCAGTGGCCCGAGGGTACGCCTTCGGCCGAGCAGCTGGCTGCCGATATTGCCGCTGGTGGCAGTTACGTGTGCGAAGTCGACGGCCGCGTGGTGGCGACGTTTGCCTTTTTACCGGGTCCGGACGAGTGCTATGACGTGATTGAGGACGGTCAATGGCGCAGCGACACTCCGTATGCCGTGCTGCATCGCGTGGCATCCGACGGCACCGTGCACGGTATCGCGGCGGCGATGTTTGCCTTTGCCAAGGAATGCGCCGACCATCTGCGTATTGACACGCACGAGGACAACTTGCCCATGCAGGGCGCCATCGCCAAGGCGGGGTTCGAGCGTGTCGGTATCGTCTATGTGTCCGACGGCACGGCGCGTGTCGCGTTTGATTGGCTGCGCGAGGCGTAGGAGCCAAGGCACGTATCATCACCCAGCTCAAATAAAAAATGGCCCCGAGTGGGGCCATTTTTGGTAAAACGCGTCGTTGTGGGACTCGCATTGTTACCGCCCCAGATGAACCCGGGCAGACAAAAAGGGGAGGTGCCGGCTTTCGCAAGGCGCGAACCTACGAAAATCGCCGCGCGGCAACGCGGGGCGATGAGCTCGGTCGGGGGATAGGGCCCGCTTCGCCCACCGGCCCGTAAATTGTATCATCCAGTGTGGAGCGTGAACGCCCGTTGCCGCGTGCGATGGGCTTGCAATAAGAGGAGAGCCATGTCGAAGCAAGCGGTCGTTGGAATCTTGGCGCATGTCGATGCCGGCAAGACCACGTTGGCCGAGGCCATGCTGTTCAACGCGGGCCGCATTCGCAAGCGTGGCCGCGTGGACGATGGCGATTCGCATCTGGACACTAACACGATCGAGCGCGAGCGCGGCATCACGATTTTCTCGTCGCAGGCCGTGCTCGACCACGGCGATACCCACGTCATGCTCGTGGATGCTCCCGGCCATGTCGATTTTTCTGCCGAGGCGGAGCGCACACTGCGTGCCCTGGACTACGCGATTCTGGTGGTGGGCGCCAACGATGGCGTGCAGGGGCACACCGAAACCCTGTGGCGCCTGCTTGCGCGCTATGACATCCCGACGTTCATCTTCATCAACAAGATCGATTTGGAGAATCCCGGCCGCGATGTTTTGCTGGCACAACTCGGGCAGCGTCTTTCCGAGGGCTGCCTGGATGCCAACGAGCTGCTGGCGGGCGGCGCCGTTCAGGAGGACGCTGCTGCGTTGGACGAAGCGGCGCTCGAGGAGTTTCTTGAAGCGGGTGAGCTTTCTGTCGCAACGCTGTCGCGCATGGTTGCCGAGCGCAAGCTCTTTCCCTGCTTTGCCGGCTCGGCGCTCAAGGACCAAGGCGTTGACGAGCTACTGGATGGTATATGCGCGCTGATGCGTGAGCAGGCGTGGCTCCCGGAGTTTGCCGCGCGCGTCTATCGTGTCAGCCGCGGGGATCGTGGCGAGCGCTTGGCTTGGGTTAAAGTGACCGGCGGCACGCTGCATGCCAAACAGATGATTGACGGACGTTCCGGTGCCGAGGCATGGGAGCAGAAGGTCGATCAGGTACGCATCTATAACGGCGAGAAGTATGAGCTTGCCCAAGAGGTTGCTGCTGGCGGCATCTGCGCCGTGACGGGTCTTGCGCACGTTCGCCCGGGGGACGCCTTGGGCGCGGAGCCCGCGGGCGATGCGCCCGTCATCGCTCCGGTCCTCACCTATACGGTGCTTCCGGGCGAACACGATGTCCACGCGGTGTTCAAAGCACTGACTGAGTTAGCGGACGAAGATCCCATGCTCGGCGTAAGCTGGAATACGCATCTTGAGCAGATTCATTTGCAGTTGATGGGCGCCGTGCAGCTCGAGGTCGTGCAGCGGGTGCTGGCCGATCGCTTTGGCCTTACGGTTGGGTTTGAGCCCGGCGGCATTCTCTATAAGGAGACTATCTCGCAGCCGGTCGAGGGCGTGGGCCACTTTGAACCGCTGCGCCATTACGCCGAGGTGCATCTGCGTCTGGAGCCGTTGCCAGCAGGTTCGGGCGTGCAGTTTGGCACCGTGACCTCGACCGACGAGCTCGATCTTAACTGGCAGCGTTTGGCACTCACCAACGCCATGGAGCGCGATCACCTGGGCGTGCTGACCGGCTCGTCCATCACCGATGTGCGCATTACGCTCACGGGCGGCCGTGCGCATGCCAAACACACCGAGGGTGGCGATTTTCGCCAGGCCACGTACCGCGCGATTCGCCAGGGTTTGATGCAGGCGCGCGAGGCCGGCGCAGCCGTGCTGCTGGAGCCGTGGTACCACTTTGAGCTCGAGGTTCCGGGGGAGTGCGTGGGCCGGGCGTTGTCAGACGCCACGCGCATGGGTGCCGAGTACGAGCCGCCGACGATGGCGGGAGACCGGGCGAAGCTTGTGGGTCGCGTGCCGGCATCCGAGGTGCAGGATTATGCGTTGGAGGTGGCTGCCTACACGAGCGGTCGCGGTCATCTGTACCTGGAGTTCGCCGGTTATGCGGCTTGCCATGATGCCGAGCGCGTCATCGAGACGGCCGCCTATGAGCCCGAGGCCGATCTGCCCAACACGCCCGATTCGGTCTTTTGCTCTCACGGCGCCGGTTGCACGGTCAAATGGTACGACGTACCCGCCGCGGCGCACGTAAAGATCGATCCCACCACCTTCCGCCCCTGGCGAGCAGCAGACGCCGAGTTTTTCGGCCACATGTGACAAAGTGGCAGTCCCTTTGTCACATGCTATTGGTATAACTTGGTATAAGTTGGTATAACTATTATCAGGGTTTGCCAATCCGAGGAGGCCGGCATGAATCCAAATCCCTTTAAGCCGACGGCAGGCAAGCGGCCCCCGATGCTCATCGGTCGCGAGTCGGTCGTCGAAGATTTCGAGGAAGGGCTCGATAACGGCGCCGGAGCGCCGGGCAGGCTCATGCTCATTACGGGAAACCGCGGCTGCGGTAAAACGGTTCTCCTGCGGGAGCTGCAACGTCTAGCCAGCGAGCGCGGATGGGCGGTTGTCTCCGATTCCGCTTCGCTTGGCTTGTGCGATCGCCTGGCCGACGCGTTTCGCTTGAATAAACCCGTTGTGACGTCAATGGAGTTTGGGCCGTCGTTTGGCCGGATGTCGGTCGAGGCGGCTCGGGCAAAGGGCGAGACGTTGCGGGGGCTGGTCAACGAGTGCCTCAAGAAGCTCGGTCCAGGCAAGGGCATCCTGTTTGCGATTGACGAGGCACAATCTGCGTCTATCGAGGAACTGGCGGCTCTTGCCGTTCTCTATCAGCAGGTGCTCGGAGATCAGGATGCCACGGGCTTGTCCGATAGCGACCAGCGCGGTCTTGCGCTTGTGTTCGCCGGCTTACCCAGTATGGTTGACGATCTGCTCGAAGAGCCGAGCGTGACGTTTTTGCGGCGTGCCCAGCAGCGTACGCTGGGGGCGATATCTTTGCCCAAGGTGCGCGATTCATATATCCAGACGGTTAAAGACGCTGGCCTTTGCGTTGACGCGGAGACGGCGGACCTTGCGGCACACAAGAGCATGGGGCATCCCTATATGGTTCAGCTGGTGGGATATTACATGTGGCGCTCTGCTGTCCGGCGCAACTCGCGAGTCATTGAAAGACGCGATGTCGAGGATGGCCATGCGGATGCCATCTCCGAGTTCTACGAAGCGGTCGACGCACCTCTGTATTACGGGCTGCGCAGCCCTCAGCGTCTCTTTATCGAGGCCATGGCGGTTGACGAGGGCAAGCCGACGCGCATGGCGGACATCATTGAGCGCTGCGACCGCACCCAGAGCTGGGCGAGTAAATATCGCGCAAGCCTGATTCGCGAGCGCGTCATCGAGGCCGCCGGATACGGCCTTGTGCGGTTTACCGTGCCCATGCTGGGCGAGTATATCCGCGACCGCGTTTTATGGCATGAGTAGGGTGATAAAGGTGACGGAACAGAAGATGAGCCCGCAGGCTATCGAGGTGCGCGGTGCACGTGTCCACAATCTCAAGGACATCGATATCGATATTCCGCTGGGGAGGCTCGTGGGCATTGCCGGCGTGTCGGGCTCGGGCAAGAGCTCGCTGGCGCTGGGAGTTCTTTATGCCGAGGGCTCGCGCCGTTACCTGGAGGCGCTCAGCACCTATACTCGACGTCGCCTGACGCAGGCCGAGCACGCCCAGGTGGACGAGGTATTGCACGTACCGGCGGCACTCGCGTTGCATCAGCGTCCCAGTGTGCCAGGCGTGCGCTCGACCTTTGGTACCATGACCGAGCTCAACAACAGTCTGCGTTTGCTCTTTAGCCGCTGTGCCCATCACGTGTGCCCACATTGCGGGGTGCGTGTGGAGCCGAGCCTTAACGTGGCTGCGGGCCTGTCGCTCACGTGCCCCGCATGCGGCCGCGAGTTCTACGCGCCGAGTGCCGAGGACCTTGCCTTTAACAGCGGCGGTGCGTGCCCTACCTGCGGCGGCACCGGTGTCATGCGCGAGGTGGACGAAGCGAGCCTGGTGCCCGACGAGTCAAAGACCATCAACGAAGGCGCGGTGCTTCCCTGGGGTACGCTCATGTGGGATCTGATGAAGCAGGTAGCCGGCGAGATGGGCGTGCGCACCGACGTGCCGTTTAACCAGCTCACGCCTCAAGAGCGCGACATCGTGTTCCACGGTCCGGCGGTTAAAAAGCACATTCTCTACGTTCCCAAAAACGGCGAGGGCGCCACGCCGCTCGATTTTACCTATTACAACGCTGTCTATACCGTCGAGAATGCGCTCGCCAAGGTTAAGGACGACAAGGGCCTCAAGCGCGTGGCGCGCTTTTTGCGCGAGGGGCCATGCCGTGACTGTGGCGGCACGCGTCTCTCCGAGGCCGCACGCCATCCCCAGGTGCGCGGTATCAATCTGGCGCAGGCCGCGGCTATGACGCTGGGTGAGGCGATTGAGTGGGTGCGCGGGGTGCCCGCATCCTTGCCGGCCGAGATGCAGCCCATGGCAGCGGATATCTGCGATTCGTTTTTGAGCACGGCCCGTCGACTGGTCGATCTGGGCCTCGATTACCTTTCACTCGACCGCGCCGGTGCCACGCTCTCCACGGGCGAGCGTCAGCGCGTGCAGCTCGCCCGCGTGGTGCGTAACCGATCGACGGGCGTGCTCTATGTGCTGGACGAGCCCTCGATTGGCTTGCATCCTGCCAATGTCGACGGCCTGGTAGGCGTGATGCGCGATTTGGTGGATGACGGCAACACCGTGGTCGTTGTCGACCACGATACGCGCGTACTGGCGGAAGCCGACTATCTGGTCGAGATGGGCCCCGTTGCCGGAGCAGGCGGCGGCAATGTGATCGCCGCGGGCGCGGTAGGCGAGGTCGAAGAATCGCAGGGCAGCCGCATCGCCCCATTTTTGCGCTCGGAGCCTGAGCGCTTGCGTCCGCAGGTGCCTGACGACGAAATGTTTGACCGGGGCCATATCCGCATGGCGACCGATGCCATCCATACCGTCAAACCGCTCGAAGTCGATATACCGCGCGGTCGCCTTGTCGCGGTGACGGGCGTTTCGGGTTCGGGTAAGACGACGTTGGTGCTCGAGACACTCATCCCGGCACTTAAGGCGCAGGCAGCCAGCGAGCGCCTGCCAAAACACGTGCGTTGGGTCGATGCCGAGGGCATTGCACGTGCCAACCTGATAGACGCCACGCCCATCGGTGCCAACGTGCGTTCGACGGTAGCGACTTATGCCGACATCCATGACGAGCTGCGTCGCGCCTTCGCCCGTACGCCCGAGGCCAAGGCAGCCGGCTACAAGGCGGGCGCCTTTAGCTACAACACTGGCGCTTTGCGCTGCCCTACGTGCGATGGCACGGGCTCGATATCGCTCGACGTGCAGTTTTTGCCCGACGTCGAGATCGTCTGCCCGTCATGTCGCGGCTCACGTTATGCAGACGCGGCTTCGCATATCCATCGCGAGGGCAAGGACGGGAGCTTACTGACGTTGCCGCAGCTCATGGACATGAGTGTGGACGAGGCCCTCGACGCCACGCTGGGACTCAAAAAGGTACAGGCGCGTTTGCAGACCTTGCACGACCTGGGATTGGGTTATCTCACGCTCGGTGAGCCCACGCCGGCGCTTTCGGGCGGCGAGGCGCAGCGTCTTAAGCTTGCGAGCGAGATGGGCCGCGTGCAGGACGATGCCGTGTTTGTGTTCGACGAGCCCACGATCGGCCTGCATCCGCTCGATGTTCAGATGTTGCTGAGTGTGTTTGACGGCCTCGTCGCCAAGGGCGCCACAGTTGTCGTGATCGAACACGACCTCGACCTTATCCGCAACGCCGACTATGTGATCGACATGGGCCCGGGCGGCGGTGACGCGGGCGGGCAAATCGTCTGCGCCGGCACGCCGGGCGACATCGTGGCCTGCCCCGCAAGCATCACCGGCCGCTACCTATAACCGAATGTGACAAAGGGACAGTTCCTTTGTCACATTCCCGGAAAGCCTGTTTGGCGCAGGGCCTCGTAGAGGACGATGGCGGCGCTGTTGGAGAGGTTGAGAGCGCTGATGCGGTAGTCGTCCGGGTCGACGAAGTTGCCGCAGATATCCTGTCGAAGGATGGCTTCGTGGCTGTCCTCGGTATGCCCGAGCGACTCCTCGTGGGCCTCCCAGGCGTCGGCGTTTTCGAGCGAGTCGCAATCGCGCAACATGGGGATGCGCTCGCAGCGCTCGGGCGCCGCGGCAAGCAGTGGCTCGGGAATTCCCGAGCTCTCGCTGCCAAAGACCAAAAAGTCACCGTCGCGGTAGGTACTTTGCGCATAGGTGCGGCGCGCCTTTTTGGTCAGCAGATGCAGGCGTTCGTCGGCGGGGGAGAGGCCGTTGCGCGCAAGGAAATCCTCCCAGCCGGCATAGGTCGTCACGTCCAAATTTTGCCAGTAGCCCAGGCCGGCGCGACGCACCGTCTTGTCGTCGAGCGAAAACCCCAGCGGCTCCACCAGATGCAGGCGGGCGCCGGTAACCACGCAGGTGCGGCCGATATTGCCCGTATTGGCCGGAATCTCGGGCGCATACAGCACAATGTTGAACATGAATCTCCTTGGCTCAGAACGAAAAACCACCACGAAGGGCACCTTCGTGGTGGTTTGGCGGTTACGTAGGCGGAAAAATGCCCGCTTGGATAAATCTAGGCGCGGTGCCAGTCGGTCAGGCAGGCATCGAGGGAGGCGATGAGCGCATCCTTGTCCATGTGACGGCCGATGATGCACAGGCTCGTCATGCGGTCGCCCGTCTCGTCGTCCCAAATCTGCATGATCTCGGGGTTCTCGTCGATGATCTTCTGCTTCTCGCCCTCGGGCGCGGAGTCAACGAACAGACCGTTCTCCATCAGGCGCATTTGGTGGCCGGCCTGCTCGAACATGTAGCACATGTCCGGATCGCCGGTCTGCCACAGCGGACCCTTGACGCGGATGACCTCGTCGGGCCACTCCTGCTCAACAAAATCGGTGAACTTCTGCAGGTCAAACGGCTTGCGGCGCGAGTACACAAAGGTCTCGATGTCGTACTCGAGCACCTCGGGGTCGTCGTGCTCCTCGGGATGCTCCATGGCCTCGATCCAGGCGGCGGAGTTGTAGGCGCGCATAAAGTCGAAGCGGTCGGTGTCGAGCAGCTCCTCCATGGGGACCTCGCCGTTTTGGGCCTCGACAATCACGGCGTCCTTCTGCAGGCTGCGCACGATAGCCTTGAGCTCGGCGATCTGCTCAGGGCTCACGGTATCGGTCTTGTTGAGGATCAGCGTGGAGCAGAACTCGATCTGCTGGATGAGCAGGCTCTCGATGTCGTCCTCGTCGATATCCTCGGCCAACAGGTCGCGGCCGCCGTTGAACTCGTCGTACATGCGGGCGCAATCGACCACAGCCACGATGTTGTCGAGTGCAAGCTTGGGCTGGCCGCCCACCTTGGCCTCGTCGCAGAAGCTCGAGATGGTGTAGGCGATGGGGATAGGCTCGCAGATACCCGAGGCCTCGATGATGATGTAGTCGAACTTGCCCGAATCGGCGATGCCCTGCAGCTGGTTGGCAAGGTCGTCCGAAAGCGTGCAGCAGATGCAGCCGTTGGTGAGCGGGATGAGGTCGTCGGTCTCGGAAAGGCCGCCGTCGGCGATGAGGCTGGCATCGACGTTGATCTCGCCGATATCGTTGACGATCACGGCGGCGCGGATGCCGCCGTCGTTAGCGAGGATGTGGTTGAGCAGTGTGGTCTTGCCGGCACCGAGGTATCCGGTAAGCATGATGATCTTCACGGGTTTGTTGGGCATGTGCCCTCCTTTGTTAGACATGGCTTACAGTTGAATCTTATGCCAAACGCCTGCTCTTATACCCACGCGCCGGCAAATAACACAGGCTACTCCCAGGCTCCCCATACATCGGGGCAATAACCGACGGTGGCCTTTTTGCCGTTGCGCACGATGGGCTCGGCTAGAACCTGCTGGTTCTCGAGCAACTTGTCGAAGCGCTGGCTAGGGGTGAGGTGCTGGATGAGCGCGAGCGTCTCCTCGTCCTTGGCCTTGGGGTTGAGCAGCTTGTCGATGCCGCCGACCGCCTGCATCACACTCGTGAGCTCGCCTTTGCTCATCTCCTTTTCCTTAAGGTCGATAAACTGCACCTTGATGCGGCGCTCCTTAAAATAGCGCTGGGCCTTCTTGGTATCGAAGGACTTCTTGGTGCCAAAAATCTGGATATTCATGTTCCGCCGTTCTAACGAATGAAGTTGGTGCGCTCGCGATCGGCTTCGGGGGCTTCGATGCCGGCAGCCTGCCCTGCCTCGATACAATGCAGGAGCCAAGCCATGTTCTTGCCGATGTTGCGCATGGTGGCCAGGCCCTCGGCGTCCTGG
>DXZO01000066.1:0-5599 GCA_019419625.1 Collinsella sp.
GTCGCGCAGCGTGAGGTAGCGGTTCTGCTCGCGCGCGGCACGCTCGTCGGACAGGCGCACGTACTGGCCGTCGAAGACCACGTCGGCGGCGTCAACGTCCCACATCTGAGCGGCCTTGGCGCAAATCTTCTCGCGCAGCTCGGTCGCGGCGTTCTTGGCGGCAAGGCCCGTCACGTAGGTACCGGAGCTCGCGTACGAGCCGGCGTCGAACGGCGACACGTCGGTGTCCACGCCGCGCACCACGATAAGCGAGCTCTCCACGCCCAGCTCCTCGGCGGCAATCTGCGCCAGGATCGTGTCGACGCCCATGCCGTTATCGGTGGCGCCGGTGCCGATGGTAATGAAGCCGTCCTCTTCCAGGCGCATGTCGATGCCGGCGATGTCCACGTTGGAAATGCCCGAGCCCTGCATGGTGAGCGAGCAGCCCAGGGCGCGCACGCGGTCGCCCAGGTCCACGGCCAGCGGCTTGTCGCGCCAACCGATCATGTCCATCGCGCGCAGCAGGCAGCGGTCGAGCGCGCAGGCGTTGAGCTTCTCGTTGTAGTACTGCGGCATGATCTCGCCCTCGCGCACGATGTTCTTAAGGCGCAGGTCGGCGGGGTCCATGTGCAGCATGTCGGCAAGCTCGTTGACGGCGCTCTCCACGGCAAACTGGCCCTGGGTGGCACCGTAGCCGCGATACGCGCCGCCGCGGTTGGTGTTGGTGTAGACGGCGTCCCAGCTAAAGCGGCTCGCCTTCACGTGGTTGTAGATGGGCAGGCTCTTGTGGCCCGAAAGGCCGATCGTCGTGGTAGCGTGCTCGCCGTACGCGCCGGCGTTGGACAGCGTGTGCAGATCGATGGCCGTAATGGTGCCGTCGTTCATGGCGCCCAGCTTAACGGTCATCTGCATCTGGTGGCGCGAGTTGCCCGCGGTGATGGTCTCCTCGCGGGTGTAGCAGCAGTAGCTCGGACGGCCGGTCTGCTGGGTAACGAACGCCACGAAGATCTCGCAGCAGCCCGTCTGCTTGGAGCCAAAGCCGCCGCCGATGCGCGGCTTAATGACCTGCACCTGCGACTGCGGAATGTCGAGCGACTGCGCGACCATGCGGCGCACGTGAAAGGGCACCTGCGTGGAGGTGGTCACCGAGATGCGGCCGAACGCGTCGGTCGTCGCGAAGGCGCGGAAGGTCTCCATGGGCGCAGTCTGCGTGGCCTGGCTGGTGTAGGTGCGCTCAAAGACGATGTCGCTCTGGGCGAAGGCCTCGTCCAGGTCGCCAAAATCGCTGGTACCGCTGCACACCAGGTTGCGCGGGACATCGCCGCCCTGCGGGAACATAAAGGTCACGTCGCCCTCGGGGTGGACCACGATGTCGTTATCGAGTGCCTTGGTAAAGTCGAGCAGCGGCTCGAGCACCTCGTAGTCGACCTTGATGAGCTTGAGTGCTTTGTCGGCAGCCTCCTCGGTCTCGGCAGCGACGATCGCCACCTCCTCGTTTTGGTAACGGACGAGGTTCTCGAGGATCAGGCGGTCGTAGGGACTCGGCTGCGGATAGCTCTGACCGGCGATAGTAAAGCGGCGCTTGGGCACGTCCTCGTAGGTGTAGACGCCCACGACGCCGGGCACCTTCAGGGCGCGCGATGTATCGATGGAGCGGATCTTGGCGCGGGCATAGGGGCTGCGCTTGAGTTTGACGATCAGGGCGCCGGCGGGCACCATATCGCCCGTGTAGACGGGACGGCCCTCGAGCCGCGCCTTCGAGTCCTTCTTGGGCTGCTTATGGGTGATCTGCCTGTAGGTGACGCCGTCGCAGCTCGTGTCGTTGACCGGCAGCTCGGGCAGCTCAAAGCCCACCTGCACGCCGGACTCGTTGAGGAAGCGGACAATGGCGCGCAGCTGGCTCTCGTAGCCGCTGCAACGGCAGAGGTTGCCGGCGAGCTGGCGCGACAGCTCCTCGCGCGTGGCGACGAGGCTCGGGTCCTCCTTGGCGGCGCGGGCAAGCGCCAGCACGTTCATGATAAGGCCGGGGGCGCAAAAACCGCACTGCTCGGCGCCTTCGGCAGCCATCGCGCGGGCAAGCGCCTCGGACTCAGCCTTGAGACCCTCGAGCGTGGTGATGGTATGGCCCTCGACGCGCGCGGCGGGAACAGAGCAGCTCAGCACCGGGTCGCCGTCGAGCCACACCGTGCAAAGGCCGCAGTTGGTGGTCTCGCAGGCGCAGCGCACCGACGCGCAACCCTGCTCACGCAAAAGCGAAAAGAGCATGGTATCGGGGGCAATCTGAACCTTTACCTTGCGGCCGTTGAGCGTAAAGGAAAGATCGATGAGTTTGGCAGCCATTAGCGCACCTCGCTAGAATCGACGCCGGGCACGCGGCGGCAGGAATACTCGTCCGTGGCGAACTTGGGGATCTGCACGGTCTCGAGCTCGCGGGCAAGCGCGGCAGAAAGCTCGATGCCGGCGGCACGGCGCACGGCCTGGATGGCGAGCGGGGCCGAGATGCGGCGGCGGTAGTCGGCCGAGCCCCACAGGTTGGTTCCGTAGCTCAGGGCACGCACGGATGCAGCAAGGGCGCGAAGCTCGTCCTCGGAAGGCTGCTCGTTGGTAAGGCCGCACGCCACGCCCTGCAGCAGGGTCGCGCGCAGCGGGCGGGCGCCCACGGTGACGTGCCAAGTGTTGTTCCACCAGGCGGCGGTGACGTTCAACGAGGGGAAGTCGGTCGCGGCCTTGCGCACGGCCTCGTAGCTCGCACGGTAATCGTGTTTAACGACCACGATGTGCTCGATCACGTCGCGCACGTAACCCATCCGCACGAACTCGGCGAGCGGCACGCGGCCGGCGCCCGTCAGCTCAACATACGAATCGAGCGCCAGGAACGCCGAGAGAACGTCCGAGAAGCCAAAGCGGCCGTAGATGCTGCCGCCCACCGTGGCGGTATTGCGCAGCTGCACGCCCACGATGTCGTGGACGGCGAACTCAAAGACATTGTTGACAAGCGCGTTGAGCCCGGCATGACGCTCGAGCTGGCGCAGGGTGCACATGGCACCGATGCGAAACTCGGTCTCGGTCTCCTCGATCTGATCGAGTCCGCAGGCCGAAAGGTCAATCGCCGTCGCCACGCGACGCGAACCCAGACGCATCCAGATGCCGCCGCCCACAATCTTGTTGTTGCGGTTCTTCTGTAAGAGCTCATAGGCTTCGGCCGCGTTTCCAACACGGACGTAGGTACCGAACTTGAGCACGTTCTCCCCCATCTCTTCACTTGTCCAGTGTCCTCTAGTGTACCAAACGAGGGCGCAGGGCCCTCACCACCATAGAAAAAGGCTCCCGGCACAAATGCTGGGAGCCTCATCAGTTGCTATGTCGAGCTGGATTTAGCAGACGCCCTGGGCGAGCATGGCGTCGGCGACCTTCAGGAAGCCGGCGATGTTGGCGCCCATGACGAAGTTGCCCTCCTCGCCGTACTCCTTGGCGGTGTCGTCCACGTTGTGGAACATGCCGCGCATGAGCTGCTCGAGCTTGCCGTCGACCTCCTCGAAGGTCCAGGACAGGTGCTCGGCGTTCTGGCTCATTTCCAGGCCGGACACGAGCACGCCACCGGCGTTGGCAGCCTTACCAGGCATAAAGGCGACGCCGTTCTCCTGGAAGTAAGTCGTGGCCTCGATGGTCGTGGGCATGTTTGCGCCCTCGCCGACCACCTTGCAGCCGTTGGCGACGAGCGCCTGGGCGTCCTCGAGCAGCAGCGTGTTCTCGCGAGCGCAGGGCAGCGCGATGTCGCAGGGCAGCTCCCACACGCCGCGGCCGTCGCCCTCGTGCCACACGGCGTTGGGCTTCTCGTCAACGTACATGGCGAGCGTGACGCCCTTGTCGTGGCCGGAGCGCTTCTGGTTGTAGACGTGCTCGAGCACGGAGTAGTCGATGCCGTCGGGATCCTCGACCCAGCCGTGGGTATCGGAGCAGGCAAGCACCTTGCCGCCGAGCTGGGAGACCTTCTGGACGGCATAGATAGCAACGTTGCCGGAACCGTGAACGACGACGTTCTTGCCCTCGAAGGAGTCGCCGCGGCTCTTGAGGTACTCATCCACAAAGTAGACCAGGCCGTAGCCGGTGGCCTCGGTACGGGCGAGCGAGCCTCCAAAGGAGAGGCCCTTGCCGGTGAGGACGCCGGTCCACTCGTTGGTCAGGCGCTTGTACTGACCGAACATGTAGGCAACCTCGCGGCCACCAACGCCCAGGTCGCCGGCGGGAACGTCGGTGTTGGGGCCAATGTGGCGATAGAGTTCGGTCATGAAGGACTGGCAGAAGTGCATGATCTCGTTGTTGGACTTGCCCTTGGGGTCAAAGTCGGAGCCGCCCTTGCCGCCGCCCATGGGAAGGGTGGTCAGGCTGTTCTTGAGGATCTGCTCCAGGCCCAGGAACTTGAGCATGCCCAGGGTGACCGTCGGGTTAAAGCGCAGGCCGCCCTTGTAGGGTCCAATGGCAGAGTTGAACTCGACACGATAGCCGCGGTTGACCTGAACCTTGCCCTGGTCATCGACCCAGGGGACACGGAACATAACGATGCGCTCGGGCTCGACGAGGCGCTCAAGCAGGGCGGCCTCCTCGTACTCGGGATGGGCGTCGAGCGCCGGCTGGATGGTGCCGAGGATCTCGGTCGCGGCCTGGATGAACTCAGGCTGCTCGGGATAGCGGGCCTTGAGCTCGTCGAGAACTTTCTGCGTGTAGCTCATGCTTCCTCCAATGATGGGAAACGAAAAATGTTGATCACGGCACCCCATGCGCCGCGAACTTTATCGTTTATGGATAATATCGCACTGTTGCGGGAAAATTTCGCATAAGCCGACGAGCAGATGTTTCGTTTTGATTACGATGCAGGTAGAAGCGTTTTTGAGCACCCGACGTACAAATCGCGTGTTTCGAAGCTGTTTCGTCCACGTGGTCCATACCACCACAAAGAGGACAGGCACCTTTGTGGCGGTTGGCAGGATGCGTTGGCGGGAACGTATGTGAATCGAACACATCCAAGACGTTTTGCACGCCTCACAACGGTTTTGAGGACCGCGGGGCCCACCGGAGCCCATCCGTTCCCAAACGTGGCGGTATTTTACCAAACGCGCAGTGTCGCGCCACGAAAACGACCCATCTACTACGTTTAACCAGCAAGGGTAAACCATACCCACTTTTTCGTAACATCGGCAAGTCATCTACCTGCGGTTTTGTTTTTGCGGTTTTTGAAATGGTCGAGGGTAGTCACTTAAACGTAGTAGATAGGCCGGTTTTGTGGCGAGCGGCGATTCGGAGCCCTAGCGCAGGGATCTGAGACCGCCGGCCTCCTTGTTGAGCGTCGTAAAACGCACCGCATCCAGGTGCTCCAAGATGCTAATGGCTCGTTTGCGTGACACGCCTAAGGCCTCGCGCAGCACACTCGTCGTGGCAACGCCGCCAGCAGCCTCGATAGCCGCGGCGACGACCTCACGTGCATGGGCCTCGGCGGCGGCAGACAAGGCAACGTCGCGTTCGATCTTAACGATCGCGCGGTTGAGCGAAAGCTCGCGCAGGGCACGCGTCATGGTGTCGCGATCGAGCTGCAGACGCTCACCCACCTCGGGCAGCGTCGCCG
>DXZO01000066.1:5609-14417 GCA_019419625.1 Collinsella sp.
AGGGCGGCCACGATGCGCTGGCTCGCCTCGCGCACCACACGTATCGCCGCAGCGGCAGAGTGCGGGTCGAACACCTCGGCACCGTCGACGGTGCACACGCCGCGCGCACAGCCCTCGAGAACGAGCGCGGACGCGACGTCTTCGCCCGCTGTCGGCCAGGCGGCATGCGCGACCTCGCCCGGCGTGAAACCCGTCTGCTTGGGCGCGGCCCCGTGCATGGCGGCCAGCGTGAGGGAGAGCGTGGCGAGGGCGGCATCGAGCACAGCGGGGGCGGCATAGAGCTCCTCGGTCGAGCGCTCGGCACGAAGCGCCACGGCGTCACCCGAGGAAACCGCCCCGTGCAGGAGCGCAGCCGCCTCGGCACCCGAAAGATCGAGAGCACGGGCTGCGGCCGCGGCAGGCACGGGCAGGCGCTGCAGCCCCAACCATGCGGCAACGGCGGCGGCGCGGTCGTCGGCATCCAGGGCCCCGAGCAGTGCGCACTCGCCCGCGGAGAGGACGCGCGAGCGGCGACACCGCGAAAGAAGAACACGACCGCCGCCGATAAGCACCACCGGCGAGAACGCGAGCACAATGAGGCCGTCGCCCGATCGCACGGGAAGGCGCTCCTCCAGACGGACCTGCACGATGCGGGTCTCGCCAGCCTCAATGGGTCCCTCACCCTCCATGAGCATGATACGGCCAAGGACCTCCGCCGTACCCGCCATCACATGCACGCGCGTACCGGACTCGAAGGGCGCGGGCTTGGTGCCCTCGCGCCCCAGATACGTGAAGCGGGCGATGAGTCTGAGCGTCAAGCCCTCGGCACCTGACCCGCAGAGGACCTCGCCGCGCGGAAGGTCGCCCGCACCATCTCCCACGATGTTGAGCGCCGCGCGCTGCCCGGGCAACGCCCGAGGGGTATCGCCGTGCACCTGAATCGCACGCACGCGGCAGCGCACGCCCGCGGGACATGAGACGAGCTCGTCGCCCACCGCTACGGGGGCATCGTGAAGCGTGCCCGTGACGACCGTCCCGGATCCCTTGATGGTGAAGCAGCGGTCGATGGGCAGGCGCGGGGCCAGACCGGGGCGCACCGGGCGGGATGCGGCATCGGCCAGGAAAGAGTCGATGGCTGCATCGAGGGCAAGGCGAACGTCCTCGATGCCCACGCCCGTGCGCGAGGAAACAGGCACCACGGGCGCATCGGCAAAGACGGTATCGCCGAGGAAGTCCATCACGTCGAGCTCGGCGAGCTCCGCCGTCTCGTCATCGGCCAGATCGCGCATCGTGAGCGCCACCACGAGGTGCCTCACGCCCAACAGCTCCAACACGTACACGTGCTCTCGCGTCTGCGGCATCACGCCCTCAACGGCAGAAACAACCAGCAACGCAACGTCCACGCCGGTGGCGCCCTGCACCATGGCGCGCAGATAGTGCGCGTGCCCGGGCACATCGACCAAGCCGACAAGCTTGCCGCCGGGAAGCTCGAGCTCGCCAAAACCGAGCTCCGTGGTCATGCCTCGGCGGCGCTCGACCTCCAGACGGTCGGGATTTTTGCCAGTCAGCGCCTCGATAAGGGCCGACTTTCCGTGGTCGACGTGACCTGCTGTTCCAACGACAACGGGACACTCGACAAGCTCGCGCGCACTCATCGATGCAAACCCGCCCGCACGGCATCGGCCAACGCGGACGCGCACAGATCAAGGTCGGTATCGTGCAGAAGCGTGCGAACGTCAAACAGTACCTGGCCATGCCGCACGCGCGTCACGACCGGCGTATCGGGCTCCTGTACCATAGCGCGCTTTAGGCCATCGGCGGACAGGCGCCCATCGGCGGGGCAAACGGCAACGCAAAAAGTTGGGAGCTCGACGGTCGGCAGCGAACCGCCGCCGGGAGTAGAGGCGCCCTCGACAACCTGCAGCTCCACGGCCTCCTCGCACTGAGCCTCGCGAAGCTTGCGCAGCATGCGGTCGTGCAGGCGCTTGGCCTGGCGCTCGAGCGGAGCCGGCGCGCCGGAAAGCATGTTGAGTACCGGGATCTCCCGATGCGCCGCATCGGGACCGGTCACATACAGTCGCAAAGTGGCCTCGAGCGCCGCAAGCGTGAGCTTGCCAGGGCGAAGCGCGCGCATAAGAGGATGCGAGGCACAGGCGGCGATTGCCTGGGCGCTGCCGAGAATAATGCCTGCCTGCGAGGCGCCGAGCAGCTTGTCACCCGAGCACGAGACGACGTCAACGCCGGCGCAAAGCGAGGCGGACGTGGGCTTCTCCCCCGCATCGGCGAGCACCCCGTCTGCAAGCAAAGCGCCCGAGCCCTGATCCTCGTACAGCAACAGCCCGTGCTCATGCGCCAGCGCGGAAAGCTCCGCCGCGGAAACCTCCTCGTGGAAGCCCTCGATACGGTAATTAGAAGGATGAACTTTCAAGATCATCGCCGTGTTGGGCGTAATGGCGCTTCGATAATCGTCCAGATGTGTGCGGTTGGTAGAGCCAACCTCGACAAGCTTGGCACCCGAAGCCGCCATGATGTCGGGGATGCGGAAGCTGCCGCCCACCTCGACAAGCTCGCCGCGGCTCACGATGACCTCTTTGCCAGCCGCGTGCGCGGCAAGCACCAGCAGCACCGCGGCGGCATTGTTGTTGACAACCAAGGCGTCCTGCGCCCCCGTGAGCGTGCGCAGCAGGCGTGCGGCATGCTCCTTGCGGCCCCCGCGAGCGCAGATTGAGACGTCATACTCAAGCGTGCTGTAGCCTCGGGCGACATCGGTCACCGCCTGCACCGCCGCGGGAGCGAGCGGAGCGCGGCCCAGATTGGTGTGAATCACAACGCCCGTCGCGTTGACAGCAGGGCGCAGGGTCGGCAGCGACAGGCGATGGGTCCGCTGCTCAATTGCCAAGGCGAGCTCGCGCTTGTTCCTTGCAGGGGCGCCGGAGCGAATCGCCGCGCGCTCGGCATCGAGCTCGGCGTCAATCGCCTCGCGTACCATCGTGTCGCCTGCATCGCCAGCAGCCTTCATGACCGGCCACTCGGCAAGCAACTCGTGAACGGCGGGAATGGAACGCAGGCGGCCGCGCACCTCGGCAGACATGGATTCGCAGTCGCTCATGAAAAGCCTTTCGACATGTTCAATAAAAAGCTGGTCCCCCGCGATCGTCATCGGGCAAAAAAATACCGGCGCGCACGCAAAAGGGACAGGTCTATTATGGCAGCTCGTGACAAGACGTCGAAGCGCCTCGTCCAAAACCTGCCAAATAAACCTGTCCCTCTTTGGTCGGTTATGGCTTGGGTCCTTAGGCCTCCCTGTTGGCGTAGATAAACCAGTAGCCCAGCGCCACGATCAGGGCGCCACCCACGATATTGCCCAGCGTGGCGACCGTAAGGTTGAGCGCCAACCCGGCAGCATTGAGGGCATCGGCGCCGGCGACATCGGCTCCATAGCCGCAGGAGTGCATCAAAATGCCCATAGGCAAAAAGTACATGTTGGCAACGCAGTGCTCAAAACCGCAGGCCACAAAGGCGGCAATGGGCAGCAGAATGCCCACGACCTTATCGACCACGGTCTTGCCGGCGGTACCGATCCATACGGCCAGGCACACAAAGATGTTGCACAGAATGCCGCGGAAGAAGATGGTGACGGCGCCGATCGTAACCTTACCGGCGGCGACACTCACCATGGTGTTGGCGACGGCCTCGCCGTTGAGTTTGTAAATGGCTGCCATGTAAATCAAAAAGACAACGAACAGGGCGCCGGCAAAGTTGCCGATCCACACAATAGCCCAAGCCTTGAGCATCTGGACGAGCGTGATCTTTTTGCTCTTAAGCGCGCAGACCATAAGCGAGTTGCCGGTAAACAGTTCCGCGCCGCAAATGAGCACGAGCACCAGTCCCAGGCAAAAAGCAAGACCGCCCACGAAGCGCTGGGCGCCCCAGCAAAGCGTGGGATCGCTCAGAAAGACCGTGAAGAACAGGCCGCCGAAGGCGATGAACGCGCCGGCGAACATGGCGAGCAAAAAGGCCTTCGAGACCGGCAGGTTGGCCTTGGTAACGCCTGCGGCCTCGGTCTTCGCCTCGATCGCGGCGGGCGCCAGGCAATCGGAGGTGGGGCATTCTGCCTTACTCTGTGCCATGGAAATCACTTCTTTCTTACGATTCGGGACAAACGCTCCTGGTTCATTTGCCCTGCGAGGTCGGACGGTATAAAAATAAACGCGAGCCAAATTAGCATATTGGCCTGCGATTATATAGCTTGGAGCGGGCGACGGGAAGTCCAAGGATTTGCTTCGCTGCGGGCCTTCGGCCCTTGCGTGCTGCGCTGGAAAATGCTCACGCATTTTCTCAGCTCCGCACCCTGGCGGGTTCGATTCCCGTCGCCCGGCGCGTAAACGAAAACAGCTCTGATCCCCAAAGGAAACCAAAGCCGTTAAAACAATTCTTATGGAGCGGGCGACGGGAATCGAACCCGCGTCATCAGCTTGGAAGGCTGGGGTTCTACCATTGAACTACGCCCGCAAGATATGGTCGGGACGACAGGATTTGAACCTGCGACATCCTGCTCCCAAAGCAGGCGCGCTACCAAACTGCGCCACGTCCCGAAGGTGTTGAGCAGCTAAGGTCTAAACCTTGCGTGTCCCAAAGCGAAGGAAATTATAGGGGAGACTCCCCACCTGTGCAAGCGACGATACCCTAGCTCCTCGAATGTACGACAAACCGACTGTGGAGCAGGCCGATCACAAACGCCACCACGGCAACCGGCGCCCACGCGGCTCCAATGTCTGCCAGCGGCAGCGCATCGAACGGCAGCCACGCGCCCGTAAAGAACGCATCGCGGACCGAGGTAATCACGCTCTGCACTGCGACAACGCCGCCGACCCAGACCCACACCTGCGGATGCGCGTCGCAAAAACCGTGCACCAGACCCATAAGCACCAGCACGATGGCGACGGGGTACAGGGCATTGAGCATGGGCACCGAGAACATAAGAATCACGTCGAGGCCCACGTTGGAGAGCACGCACGAAAACGCTGCGAACACAAAGGCGAGAACCGCAAAGGGACGGCGCATGGCCTCCTCAGAGGCCTCCGCTCCCCCTTCGACCACATACGTCTCGCAGAAGTAACGCGAGCAGCAGCTGATGAGGCCGATGCACACGTTCATGCAGGCGAGGAAGAAGATGGCGAAGACCACGACCGTGCCGGCAAGCCCAAAATGCATGGAGGCCGAACGGGCGAGGATGGCGGCGCCGTTGGTAGCGTCGGGCATCACGGTGCCGAGCTGCATACCGGCAAGTCCCAAGCCGCAGTAGATGATGGCCATGAGCACGCCGGCGATCACGCCGGAGCGCGAAATCTCGAAGGCCACGCGCTTGTCATCAGTAACGCCCAGCTCGTGGATGGTCTCGGCGATGATGATGCCAAAGGCGAGCGACGCGAGCAGGTCCATGGTCTGGTAGCCAGTCAAAAAGCCCTGCACGGCAGCACCGGCATCATAGGGAGCCTGCGGCGCGGCGGCGGGGCCTAGCGGCGAGACCATGGCGGCACCCACGACCAATACGATAAGGGCAATGAGCGCGGGGCCCGTAATGCGGCCGAGCACGCGTGTGATGACGCCCGGGCGCAGCGTGAGCGCAAACGCGACGACGAAGAAGCCGACGGCAAACACCAGGCGCGCCGTGCCGAGCGAGACGCCCTCGGGCAACAGCGGCACCAGCATCTCGAAGGCCGTGGAACTCGTACGCGGAATGGCCAGGCACGGGCCAATGGCCAGATACACCGCCGCGACAAAGAACTCGCCAAACTTGGGGTGCACGCGGCCAGCAAGCTCGCGCGCCGTTCCGGCAAGCGCCACGGCGATAAAGCCCATGACGGGCAGGCCGATGGCGGCAATCAGAAAGCCGAACATGGCGACCGGCGTGGCGGAACCTGCCTGCAGCGCCAGCAGCGGCGGAATAATGAGGTTGCCGGCGCCAAAGAGCATCGAGAACAGAGCGATGCCGACGGTGACGACATGGTCGGAGCGCAGACCGCGCGGAGCGGATGAAGCCATGGGACCACCTTTCGAGTCAAAACAAAAACGGGACGGGCAAAAGACCCGTCCCGCAAGTATATACGCTTTAGCAGACTAAATCGCGCAAAGCTTCAATCTAGCCACCCCTTCTGAGCCGTTACGCGTCCGATCGACGACGATGCAGCAGCTCGAGCGCTATTGCGATAAGCGCAACGGCGCCCGCAGCCACGGCGACGGCCAATGGCGCGTTATCGCCCGTATCGGCGAGCTGCTGAGCGCTCGTCTTGGACGAAGCCTTCTGTCCGGGGTTTTCCGCACCATCGCCCCTTGCCTTATCGGCTGCGGAGTCAGCCGAACTACCTGGTTTTGCCGGATCCCCAGAATCCGACTGGTTGGAATCGGGCGTCCCGGGCTTATCCGGGTCCGGCTTACTCGGGTTGCCAGGCTCAGGCTTATCCGGCTTGTCCGGATCGGGTCCATCGGGCTTGTCCGGATCGGGAACCACCGGGTCCGGGCCGACAGGCTCCCGCTTCTTCACCGTCAGCGTACCAGGCTCAACCGTGACATCGAAGTTCGGGTCGGTGACCGTCGCCTCGATCTGGTACTCGCCCGCCGGGGAGCTCTCATCGGCGACGCAGGAGTACTCGACCTTCACGCCCGAGGTATCGGCCGAGCTCTTTAGGCTCGAGGTAAAGGCGGGATTCATCTCTCCCTCGAAGCGTTCAACATCGTCGACCTTTACCTTAAGCTTCGCCGGAGCAATCTTGAACTTACGCGAGGCGGCGCCGATATACCCGTTGCTTCGCAGCGTGGCAACGGCGCGATACGTGCCCGCATCGGTCGGGGCCTCACTCGACGAATAATGCGTGCCGCCCGTCCCGTAATACCTAACCCTCAGGTCACCTTCGCAGGCCTTGGGAACCCCCGTGACCTCGGGCGCCTGGGCGTCACCGCTATAGACGAAGTTGCCGCTCTCAAATGCAAGCTTGACCCGCTTCGCCTGAACGACCAGAACAAAGTGCGCGGTCCCGGTCTCACCCCGAGCGTCCTTGCACGTGATGTCAAAGCTAGACACTCCGGCCTTGGACGGGGTGCCCGAGAGCGTCAGGCCGCCCGCTGTGCGGGTGAGCTTAAACCCGTCGGGGAGCTTAACTACGTCCCACGTGTACTCATATGGAGCTTCGCCACCCGCGGCACCCGCAATCGTCGCTCGATACGTACTATGCGCACGTGCGACCGGCAGCAGACCGCCGTTGAACACGAGGGCATCCCGGGGCACAACGGAAACGACGGCACGATCGCTTTCCACCTGCGCCTCGGTACCAAGGTAGCGCTGAGTGACACGGCAGAAATACTCGCCGGCGCAATCGTCATCAAGGCCCTCGATGAGGAGCGTCTCCCCTGTCTCGCCCTCGAGCGTCACGGCCTCGCCGCCCACCATGTGGAACCACTGATAGGAAAGTCCGACATCGGTGGCGGAACCCGTGGACGAAGATGCGTGGTCGGCAACGCTCTTCCCCGCCTCGGCAGCAACCGAGAGCACAACAGCATCGCCCTCGTGGGCACTCGCGTCCTGCGGCTGCGCAATCACCTTTGGAGCGTCCGCCTTCGCGAACTCGAACGCAATCTCGTGCGACGCGGTGACGCCACTCAGCGTGACCTCGTACGCTCCGCCCTCATAGCCGGAAATATCGAGATCGATGGCCTTGTCCGAGCCGGCTTCCGTGACCGTCACCCGCTCGAGGTAGCAGCCCTTGTCGGGCGTCGCCGAGAGCGCCACGTCGCCGCCCGCATCAACGGTGACGGAAGCGTTGTCGACCGAACCGTTGACCGCCTTTGCCGTCACCTCAAAGCGCTCGGGCTTGTCCGGGTTATCGGGCTCGGGGTTATCAGGGTCGGGATTATCGGGATCCGGCTTGGGGCCCGGATCAGGATTATCGGGCTCCGGATTATCCGGGCCGGGATTGGGACCAGGATCAGGCTGATCGGGGTCCGGGTTGTCCGGGTCGGGCTTATCCGGATTGTCCGGGTCCGGAACCACCGGGTCGGGACCGACGGGCTCCTGCTTCTTTTTCACCGTCAGCGTTCCGGGCACGACCTCGACATCGAAATTCGGATCGGTGACCGTCGCGCCGATCTGGTACTTGCCAGCAGGAGAGCTCTCATCGGCATCGCAGGAGTACTCGACCTTCACACCCGAAGTGTCAACCGAACTCTCCAGGCTCGAGGTAAACGCTGGGTTCGCCTCGCCCTCGAAGCGCTCGGCGTCGTCAACCTTCACCTTGAGCTTTGCCGGAGCGATCTCGAACTGGCAGGCAGCGGCACCGATGTAGCCGTGGCTGCGCAGCGTGGCGACAGCGCGGTATGTGCCGGCATCGGTCGGGGCATCCGTCGAGAAATATTGCGTACTTCCGCATCCGTAGTACCAGACCTTCAGGTCACCCTTGCAGACCTTGGGAGCACCGGAAACTTCGGGGGCCTGCGACGCGCCATTAAAGGTAAAGTCGCCATCCGTAAACGTAAGCTTTACGCGCTTTGCCTGAACAGCGAGCGCAAAGCGGGCGGTCATGGCCTCGCCACGGGCATCCGTGCACGTAATATCGAAGGCGGAAACGCCCGTCTTGGACGGAACACCAGAGAGCGTCAGACCGCCCGAAGTACGGGAGAGCTTGAGCCCGTCGGGGAGCTTCGTCTCATCCCATGCGTACTCGTACGGAGCCTTGCCGCCCGCGGCCCCGGCAATCGTGGCGATGTACGTGCTGTGGGCGCTCGCTGCCGGCAGCAGGTCGCCGTTAAACACAAGGGTGTCCCAGGCAACGACGG
>DXZO01000067.1:0-8866 GCA_019419625.1 Collinsella sp.
GCAAAGCTCCTCGAGCTCCTCGATTTGCTGTGGCGTGTACTTTTTCCATGCGCAGGGACGCTCCATGACGCAGGCTCCTTTCGGATCGATCGTGCTGGTTGATGTACCGTGAGCCATCGTATCACGCGCGGGCTCACGGTGGCGGGGGAGCTTGATGTGAGGTGGCCGCGGGGCGGGGAGCGTGTAAACTGGAGTGAGCAAACCGTGCCCAGCCTAAAGCGAGGTATTCAATATGTCTGAAAAGCGCCGCACCTTTGCCGTTATCGACGGCAACTCGCTCATGCATCGCGCCTTCCACGCCGTGCCGCCGACCATGAATGCGCCGGACGGTCGCCCCACCAACGCGATTTTTGGCTTTCTGAACATGTTTCTCAAGATGATCGACGCCTTTAACCCCGATGGTGTGGTCGTGGCATTTGATAAGGGCAAGCCGCGCGTGCGCATGGAGATGCTGCCGCAGTATAAGGCGCAGCGCCCGCCCATGGACCCCGACCTGCACGCGCAGTTCCCCATGATTAAGGAGCTGCTCGCCGCACTCAACGTGCCGATTTTGCAGTCCGAGGGCTGGGAGGGCGACGATATCCTGGGCACCATGGCGCGCCTGGGTGAGGAAGCCGGCTGCGACATGCTGCTGGTGACCGGCGACCGCGACATGTATCAGCTCGTGACCGAGCACGTCAACGTGGTCTCGACCCGCAAGGGCCTGTCCGACGTGGCGATTATGACGCCCGAGAGCGTGGACGACCTGTATCACGGCATTACGCCGGCGCTCGTGCCCGATTTTTACGGCCTGAAGGGCGATACGTCGGACAACATTCCCGGCGTGCCGGGCATCGGCCCCAAAAAGGCGAGCGCGCTCATCGCGCAGTACGGCAGCCTGGACGAGGTCATCGCGCATGCCGACGAGGTCAAGGGCAAGATGGGCGAGAACTTGCGTGCTCATATCGACGATGCGCTGCTGAGCCGCAAGGTGGCGACCATCCGCACCGATGCACCCGTTGAGCTCGATTTTGAGGCGACGTCCTTCCCGGCGTTTTCCGCCTATGAGGTTTCCGCGGCGCTGGGCACGCTTGGTATCACCGCCATGCAGAACCGTTTCTTGGCGCTGATCGGCGGCGAGGGCGGGGCAGCTGCCAGCACGTTTGAGATTCCCGCCGTTTTGCGCGCAGCCGCCGGCGATGCTGGCGCGCTTGGTGCCGTTGCGGCTGAGGTCTCCCGCGTGATTGATGCCGGCGAGTGGGTCGCCGCCGTGGTGGACGATGACAAGGAAGAGGGCGCGCTCTTTGGGCTGACGCGCACGCTGTGGTTGGCGACGTCCAAGGGCCTGTTTGCGCTCGAGGAGGGCGACAGCGGTGCGGCGGCTGAGGTTGAGGGCTTCAACTTCGCCCACGGCGTGATTGCCGGCGTGCTCGCGCGTCTGTTTATGGAAGGCCGTGTGGCGAGCCCGGATATGAAGGCGCTTCTGCATGAGCTTTCGCCCATCGATTCTTCTGAGCTCGAGCTCATGGATCCGCTGGCAGTCGATTCCACGCGCATCTTCGATACCGTTGTTGCCGCCTACCTGTTGGATTCCGACCGCTCCGAGTTTGACGAGGTGTATCTGGCCGATACGTATCTGCAGATGGCGCTGCCTGCGGCGCGCGGCGCAGAGGGTGCTGGCGAGGACGCTCCTGCGCCCGCCGCTCGCACGGCGGCCTTGACGCTGGCGCTGGTTGCACCGCTGCGTGACCGCATGGCCCGCGAGAACGCCGCCAACGTGTTCGATGGGATCGAGATGCCGCTCGTGCCGGTGCTTGCCAAGATGGAGCGCGCGGGCATGCTCGTGGACCCCGACCGCCTGCACAGTCTGTCCGAGGGCCTGGCGACCCAGATTGCCGATGTCGAGCGCAGCATTCGCGACCTGGCCGGCGACGAGACCTTTAACATCGGCAGCCCCATGCAACTCTCGCACGTGCTGTTTGATGTTATGGGACTTCCGACCAAGGGCCTCAAAAAGACCAAGCGCGGCTACTATTCGACCAACGCCAAGGTGCTGAGCGACCTTGCCCGCGACCACGAGATCGTGCGCCTGATTTTGGACTGGCGTGAGAAGTCCAAGATTAAGTCGACCTATCTGGACACGCTGGGCCCGCTGCGCCGTGGTGACGGGCGTGTGCACACCACGTACAACCAGACCATCACCGCGACGGGGCGTTTGTCTTCGAGCGACCCCAATCTGCAAAACATTCCGACGCGCTCGGAGCTTGGGCGTACCGTCAAGACGGCGTTCTCGGCGGGCGAGGGCAGCGTCTTTTTGGCGGTGGACTACTCCCAGATCGAGCTGCGCCTGCTCGCGCATCTTTCGGGTGACGAGCACCTGGTGCGCGCCTTCAACGAGGGCGAGGACTTCCATGCCGAGACGGCCGCGCGCGTATTTGGCGTGCCGGTGTCCGAGGTGACACCCGACCTGCGTAGCCGCGCCAAGGCCGTGAACTTTGGCATCGTGTACGGCCAGCAGGCCTATGGACTGTCGCAGTCGCTGCACATCTCGATGGCCGAGGCGCGCGACATGATTGATCGCTACTACGAGGCCTACCCGGGCGTGCGCACGTTCCTCGACAATGTGGTGGCGCGAGCCAAGCAGACGGGCTACGCCGAGACCATGTACGGCCGCCGCCGTCATATCCCGGAGCTCAAGGCCAAAAACCCGCAGCTCCGCGGCTTTGGCGAGCGTACGGCGATGAACCATCCCATGCAGGGTACCGCCGCCGACATCATCAAGATCGCGATGGCCCGCGTGAGCCGCCGTTTGGAAGAAGAAGGCTTTGCCGCCCACATGATCTTGCAAGTGCACGACGAACTGGACTTTGAGTGCCCCATCGACGAAGTGGAACGCCTGACCGCCATGGTCCAAGACGTCATGGAGCACGTGGTCGAGCTCCGCGTACCGTTAATCGCCGAAGCCAGCACCGGCATAACCTGGGCCGACGCCAAGTAAAGCCGCCCTCACAACACCAAAGTAACCAAAACAGAAGGACGCCCCTTATCAACAAGGAGCGTCCTTCATTCCAAAATGTCAGCCAAGTATCTAGACACCCAAGACACCATCTAGGCGGCAAGCAAATTAACGTAGCCATGCCCGGGGCCGGCCGTTTGATTTTTGTAGATTCCGCACGAGCCGAAGAACACTTAATGTGTTCTTCGAGCGAGCCCAGGACCTGACCGAGCAAAAATCAAACGGCCGGCCCCGGGCATGGCGGCGAGTTTAGTGAGCCGCCAAGATGGCGTCGATGAGCGTCAGTACGCCCCCGTCGTTGTTGCTCGGAATGCGCCATTTGGCATGCGCGTTCATGTGCTCCTCGGCATTGTCCACGATAAAGCTATGCCCGACGCGCTCCAGCATGGGGATGTCGTTGTACGTATCGCCCACGGCGGCGGCATCAGCGATATCAATGCCCAGCTGCTCGCACAGGTGCGCGACGCCCGACCCCTTGTCGACGCCCAGGTTCATAAAGTCTATCCACTCGCGCCCGGCGTTGGTGACGTAGAGCTTGTCCGAGAACTCGGGGCTGTAGTTCTCGCGAAACGCGGGCTCGGCATCGTAGGCGGGGAAGAAGATCGAAATCTTGTTGGACTCGATATCAAGGCCCTCAAAGCTATCGACGTAGTTGATCGTGTTGTAGTACACGCTGATCTCGTCGTGGTACTGATGGTCGCGGGCGAGCACATAGAACTCGTCGTAGCAGCACAAGACGGGAACGGCACGCGGGTCCTCCGAGGCACGGGCGAGCACCTGCTGATACAGCGCCACATCGATGTTGCTCTTATAGATATAGCTGCCGCGATAGATGACGCAGGCTCCGTTGTCGGGACAAAAAGCAAGTCGGTTCTTAATGCTCTCGAACATTTCCTCGAGTTTGGGGGCGGGGCGTCCGCTGGCGGGGCAGAATACAATGCCTGCGTCGGCGAGCTTGTCCAGGCGCTCATCAAGACCCTGCGGCAACACGCGCTTGTCGGTGAGCAGCGTCTTGTCCATGTCGACGGCGAGAATCTTAATGCTTCCGATATTGGTGTCCGATTCGTAAGTTTGCATAAAAGCGCGCCTTTCGTTTCGAAATTGTTTCAGACGTTATAACCATCAACCAGTAACTGAGCGTATTGTCGCAGGAACGGAGCGTATTTGCACCACGCTTCACAAAGTAATGAAAAAACTTTTCAGAAATTTGAATTTGTCGCTTGTGCTGCGGGCACTTTAGCGTAATATAGCGACCATCGAAAACGGAGACGGAAATACAACCGCTTACCGAAGAAAAGGTACCGTTTACGATATTAGAATTGCGCCCGGCGATAGGTGAAAGGAGAGGCAGATGCAGTTCGTAAAGATCATCACTACTGCAGACAATGCCATCCGACGCCAGCGCGCAATTTCCCGACGACGATAACAATCGTCTCTGTCCGTATGGGGCGAATTGCCTCAACAGAGTCATTTTGAGGTCGTTGGGTTTTAGCACGACATTGCTGCATGTTTCTAGGGCATGTTGTGCTGCTTTTTGCTATTTAACCTGATATTGCACGGTTTTTGACCTCGAAATGACTTGCAACTGACCGATGTTCTAACTAGCTACCAAGGGCGAAAGGAAACAGCCATGAGCAAGGAAAAAGTCGTTCTCGCATATTCCGGTGGTCTTGATACATCCGTATGTGTCAAGTGGCTCCAGGACGAGAAGAATCTCGATGTTGTTTGTGTCTGCGGCAACGTGGGCCAGGAGGAGACCGGTCTGGACGCCAAGAAGCAGAAGGCCCTCGACCTGGGCGTTCTGGATTGCCAGGTGCTCGATCTGCGCGACGAGTTCTCCGATGAGTTCCTGACTAAGGCTATCGCCGCAAACTCTATGTACGAGAACAAGTATCCGCTGCTCTCCGCCCTGTCCCGCCCGTTGCTCGCCAAGAAGCTTGTCGAGGTCGCTCACGAGTTTGGCGCGACCTACGTCGCTCACGGCTGCACCGGCAAGGGTAACGACCAGGTTCGTTTTGAGGCTGCCGTCAAGGCCCTCGACCCCGAGCTCAAGGTTATCGCCCCGGTTCGCGAGTGGGACCTGAAGTGCCGTCCCGACGAGGTCGCCTACGCACATGCCCACAACGTGCCGGTTCCCGAGGGTGCCAACGACAACCCCTATTCCATCGACGACAACCTGTGGGGTCGTGCCATTGAGTGCGGCCACTTGGAGGATCCCTGGAACGAGCCGCTCGACGACGCCTGGGTTATGACCAAGAATCCCGAGGACACGCCCGACACCCCGACGTATACCGAGATTGAGTTTGAGGCCGGCAAGCCCGTCGCCGTCGACGGCAAGAAGATGAAGCTCTCCGAGATCATCATCGCACTCAACAAGATCTCGGGCGACAACGGCTTTGGCCGTCTCGACCTGGTCGAGGACCGTCTGGTGGGCCTTAAGAGCCGCGAGTGCTATGAGGTTCCCGGCGCCCTGACGCTCATCACCGCCCACAAGGCACTCGAGGATATCTGCGTCGAGGGCGACCTGCTCAAGACCAAGATTAAGCTCGAGCAGGATTGGGCCACTGCCGTGTACAACGGCCAGTGGTACAGCCCGCTCAAGAACGCGCTCGACGCCTTTATGGCCGACACCCAGAAGTTCGTGACCGGCACCGTCCGTCTGAAGTTCTTTAAGGGCAACTGCCATGTCGTCGGCCGCAAGAGCCCGTTTAGCCTGTATGACTACGGTCTGGCTACCTACGACCGCGACACTACGTTTGACGAGAAGGCCAGCGCCGGCTTTATCGAGATCGATACGCTGTCGCTCAAGACGTGGGCCAAGGTCCAGGGCCCCAGCTCTGCTGCCGCCCAGGCCTAGTGCCTCCTTCCTTTGGTATCCGCGCGGCCCATCCGCGTGATACATAACGGGCGCATGGGGTCCCTGCCTTTCGTTATGCTTGCTGACACTTCTTAACATCGGTGGCCCCTACGTTCCGCCCGCATATATGATGCCGCGTCTGCGGCTGAGTCCGAGCCCCGCCGGGGTTGTCCGGCGGGGCTCCTCCTATCAATTTGACGGCCCTGCGCCTATATATATGGGGAGTATCCATTATGTTCAATGCTATCGCGCATGCTTTACTTGCCCTCGCGCCCGAGTTCGATGCTGCAAAGGTCGAGGACGTTCCTATGAGCCTAAAGGCCTGGATCGATGGTTCGCAGGGCAACATTCGGAGGGAGACGTTGGGCGCCAAGTGCATGGCGCGTCACTTCTTTGCAAATTAGCTATAGGGACTCGCACATGGTGGGGAATATGCAAAACTAGCGGTTGAGAAATCGCTTTAGCGACATGGCTCATTGCTTTGGGCGCTTGTTTTGGTATTTGGAGAAAGGGGACGGTTCCATGGCTCTTTGGGGCGGTCGTTTTGAGGCGGGAGTGGCCGAGGTCACGCAGGAGTTTGGCGCGTCGCTGCCTGTCGACAAACATCTCTATAAGCAGGATATCGCCGGTTCTATGGCGCATGCCAAGATGCTGGCGGCCCAAGGCATCATCAGTGCCGAGGACGAGCAGGCGATTGCCGAGGGCCTGACCGGAATCGAACAGGATATCGATGCCGGCAACTTCACCTTCGATATCAACGATGAGGACATTCATATGTCCATCGAGAGCGAGCTGACGCGCCGCATCGGCGAGGCTGGCAAGCGCTTGCATACTGGGCGTTCGCGCAACGACCAGGTGGCGACCGATACGCGCCTGGGCGTCAAGGCGCTGGCCAAGGAGCTCATGGAGGCCAATCTTGAGCTGCGCCATGTGCTGGTGGATGCGGCCAAGAAGTACGACAAGGTGATTCTGCCGGGCTACACGCATATGCAGCACGCTCAGCCCGTGCTGCTCTCGCATCATCTGCTGGCGTATTCCTGGATGTTCGCGCGCGACTTTACGCGCCTGAAGGCCGCCTTTGATGCCGCCGACAACTGCCCGCTGGGTGCTGCCGCGCTTGCCGGTACGAGCTATCCGCTCGATCGCCAGATGACGGCTGCCGAACTTGGCTTTGCGGGCGTGATTCCCAACTCGCTCGATGCGGTTTCCGACCGTGATTTCTTGCTCGATCTGCATTACGCCGGATCCGTCATGGCGATGCACCTGTCGCGTCTTTCCGAGGAGATCGTGCTGTGGTCGAGCTCCGAATTTGGCTTTATCACGCTTTCAGACTCCTACTCCACCGGCTCGTCCATCATGCCGCAGAAGAAGAATCCCGACTTTGCCGAGCTTATCCGCGGTAAGAGCGGTCGCGTGTACGGCAACCTGGTGCAGCTGCTGGTAACCATGAAGGGCCTGCCGCTCGCTTATAACAAGGACTTGCAGGAGGACAAGGAGGGCGCGCTCGATACCGCTCACACGCTCATGCAGTGCCTGTCCGTTATGGCGGGCATGATCTCGACCTGGACTGTCAACGAGGTCGCCATGGCGCGCGAGTGTGGCGTGGGCCACTTGGCAGCCACTGATGTTGCCGATTACCTGGCAAAGCGCGGCCTGCCGTTCCGTGAGGCGCATGCCGTGGTGGGCCATCTGGTCCTGATGTGTGAGAAGCGCGGCTGCAATCTTGAGGACCTGCCGTTTGAGGTGTTTCAGGAGGCAAGCCCGCTCTTTGAGCGCGATATTACCGAGGCGCTCGACATCCCGTCGATTGTCGCCGCACGCACGACCGAGGGCGGTACCGCCCCTGCCGCCGTTGCCGTGCAGCTGCAGCGTGCCGAGGCGCAGCTCGTGGCCGACGAAGGCGTGTTTGGATCGCTAACCAAGGTTGTCGAGATGGGTCACGGGACAAAGTAGAGGTTTGGCTGAAGACGTATTGTCCATTTATTGATAAATCGTTTTAGCTTTACGGGCGTCTGCTGATGCGGGCGCCCCTATTTTGCTGCTATGGGGGAGGAGCTTGTCGAAAACTTTTGTAGGACATTTGCGCAGGTTGTGAAGGGGGTACGTTCGCGGGTGGCAACCGACCGCCCGCTCTGTTCGATGTGGTTGATGAGCGGTCGGATGGTACTCTAATCGGGCTTCGAAACAGAAGTGACACATATGGAGCGCTTTAATAAATTGCAGCGTTTCAATAAACAGCTTTTTGTTTAACTGCAGCTAAAACTCTGTTACGATGCAGTCCAGGCGGGTGCCGGAATGGGACTTGGGCACGCGCGAACCTACTTGAAAGGCTACCTTATGGCTATCGAGAAGACCTTCATCATGATTAAGCCCGACGCCGTGCGCGACCGCAAGATCGGCGAGATCGTTGCTCGTATTGAGCGCAGCGGCCTTGTCATCGAGCGCATGGAGATGACCACGCTCGAGCGCGCTACCGTCGAGGAGCACTACGCCCATCTGGCCGACAAGCCCTTCTTTGGCGGTCTCTGCGACTTTATGACGAGCGGTCCGGTCGTCAAGATGGTTGTTTCCGGTCTTTCCGCTGTCTCCAAGATGCGCACCCTTATGGGCGCCACCAACCCGCTTGATGCTGCTCCTGGCACCATCCGCGGCGACTTCGCCGTCGATGTCAACGCCAACGTGATTCACGGCTCCGACTGCCTGGAGAACGCCGAGATCGAGATCAAGCGCTTCTTTGGCTAAACCAGCTTTGACTCCTTAAAGCTGTTAGCGTGTGGCTTGGGCGCCGCGGAACTCCATCCGCGGCGCCCTTTTATATTCCAGTAGATTTTTGGGACATGCCTAGAAATCTACTAAAGAGCCCCCGCCTGGAATGTGCGTGCATTCCAGGCGGGGGCTGTCGCTAGCGTATGGCGTTGTAAGTCTTTAGGCCTCGTCGACGACCTTGAGACCGCGGGTCTGGTCGATCTCGTTGAGGAGGTTGACGCGACGCTCGTGACGGCCGCCCTCAAACT
>DXZO01000067.1:8876-10052 GCA_019419625.1 Collinsella sp.
CTTGGCGAGCTCGGAGCCAACGACGCGGGCGCCAAAGGCGAGCACGTTGGTGTTATTGTGCATGCGCGAGAGCTTGGCGCTGAAGGGCTCGGAGCACACGACGGCGCGTACGCCCTCGACCTTGTTGGCAGCCAGGCTGATCCCGACGCCGGTGCCGCAGATCAGGATACCCAGGTCAACGTCGCCGTTGGCAACGGCCTTGCCCACTTTGTAACCGGCGATGGGGTAGTCGAAGCTCTCGGAGGTGTCGGTGCCAAAGTTCACGACCTCGCAGTCGCGCTCCTTCAGGTGCTCGGAAATGATGTTCTTGAGCTCGACGGCGGCGTGGTCGTTACCGATACCGATCTTCATGGATGGTTCCTCTCTGGTCTGTGCGGCGCAAATGCTAAAGGTGTTTACCGCGTTCGACTGCATGATAGCGCGACTTTTGCGTAAACGCTCGGGCGTTTTTTGGTCAAACGCTTTAGCAGGCAACAAGACCGGCCTCTCATGAATAATGCCGCCAATTTGTGCTTGAGCGCCGTCCGCCGGAACCATGGTTGCGGTTTTTGATGCATTGTTATCAAATAAAAGGGCTAATTATTTTCGAGAGCCCAGCCCGTTATGCAAGCAGGAGATACCTATGCCTACCGATTCCATCCGTGATGCCGCGTTTTGCGATGTTTTGAACCGCGAGCTTGTCTGTGCACTCGGCTGCACCGAGCCCATTGCCGTTGCCTATGCAGCGGCGCTGGCGAGCCGGACGCTCGGTTGCGAACCCGATCATATGGATGTTGCCTGCTCGGGCAACATTATCAAGAACGTTAAGAGCGTGACCGTGCCCAACTCGGGCGGTATGCACGGTATTGAGGCCGCGGCCGTGCTGGGTGCCGTGGGCGGCGACGCTAAGAGCGCGCTTGAGGTGCTCGAGAGCGTTAACGATGAAGACCGCGCTCGTGTGGCCGAGCTCCTCGCCGACGCTGGCTACTGCGATGTGTCGCTTGTCGAGGGTGTGCCCAACCTCTACATCAAGGTGACTGCGACGGCCGGGGGCCATACCGCGGTCGTCGAGATTACCGATCACCACACTAATGTCACGTGCCATACGCTCGATGGTATTCCGGTATGCGGCAAATCGGCGGGGGAGTGCGCCGCCTGCGCCGAGCGCGTGGTGGCCGAGCGTGCGGCAGATAACGC
>DXZO01000067.1:10062-43287 GCA_019419625.1 Collinsella sp.
ATGTCCATTGATTCCATCATCGACTTTATCGAGGACGGTGACATTGAGGGCGCCCGCGCTGCCGTTGAGCGTCAGATTGAGCTGAATGGCGCAATCAGTGCCGAGGGCCTTGCGCACGCTTGGGGTGCCGAGGTTGGCCGTACGCTGCTGGGTGCTCGTGCCGATGACGTTGCCTGCCGGGCCCGTGCCCGTGCGGCCGCCGGGTCCGACGCCCGCATGAACGGCTGTGCGCTGCCGGTCGCCATTGTGTGCGGCTCTGGCAATCAGGGCATTACCTGCGCACTGCCCGTCATGGAGTATGCCGAATACCTGCGCTGCGACCACGAGCGCCTGGTGCGCGCCGTGATGCTGTCCGATCTTATCGCCGTGCATATCAAGAGCTATATTGGTGCGCTCTCGGCGTTTTGCGGTGCTATTTGCGCTGCGTGCGGTGCCGGTGCTGCGATTACCTGGCTGTGCGGTGGCACGCGCGAGCAGATTGGCGCGACGGTTTCGAACACGCTCGGTAACGTTGGCGGCATCGTGTGCGATGGCGCCAAGGCGAGCTGTGCCGCCAAGATTTCGGCTGCCGTCGATGCGGCGATTCTGGGACATGATATGGCCATGCAGGGGCGTGGCTTCCGTGCCGGCGAGGGTTTGATCCAGGATACCGTCGAGCAGACGATTGCTAGCATGGGCTACGTGGGCCGCGTGGGCATGAAGGACACCGACGTCGAGATCCTCAACATCATGATCGGTAAGACTCGAGTCTGTTAGGACAACTCTTCCGCTACTTGGTGTTCGTAGAAGGCTTCTACTACGGCGTTAAAGTCGCGGGCGAAGCCTTCCATGGTTCCGCGCCAGGTGACTCGGTTGGGCTTGCCCTGGCCTACATAGGCAGTCTGAATGCCGCAGGCGGGGCTAGGGAAGTCGCGTTTGGGATCGTTGCCCACCATAAGGACCTCATGCGGTTCGAGCCCCATCACCTGAAGCTGCTCTAGATAGTAGGTGGCATCAGGCTTGCAGCGGGTGGCGTTTCCCATGTGCGTGACGAGCTCAAAGGGGGCGTCGGCCAGGTCGCCCCAACCCATGCGGCACTCGATGGCCCCCTGCGGAAAGCTGGGGTTGGTAAAGAGCGCGCAGCGCAGCCCTGCGTCCTGTACGGCCTGGAGCGCGGCGTGTGCGCCCGGCATGGCATGGGCGTTGATGAGTTCGTCATTCTTGTACGGAAGAACTTCGCGGTCGTAGTAGGTAAACGCCTCGTAGATAAGTGGGTCCGAGAGGCAAATGCCGCATCGGCGCTCGACCTCTTCTTGGTAAAACTCAAGATTGGTGCGATTGTCCGTGCTGCTGCGGCGATTGGCGTTGAGGTCGACCAGAATGGTGCCGAGGCGTGCCATCGTGCCACCGCGGCTGCGGCGACCGATATCCGCGAGCATCGAAGAGACATCCTTAAAATATCGAAGGATGAACGTGTTGAGGTTGATGCTAAGAAGCGTTTCGTCCATATCGAAAACGACTGCTTTGAGCACGCGGGCACCTTTCTCGAAAAATCGATCTAGAATCGTTGGCTCCGGATACTTTACCCCAAAGCCGAATGCCTGGCTGGTTATCGTCAAGTTGCGGAGACGTGTGTTCATAAGATTACGAAAAAGTCTCCACACGAGTAAAAAATCGCAGTTCACGCTTGAAATCGAACTCATTTCCCCGTAACCTATACGAACGTGATTGCATAAGCGTCACATTAGTATCTGTCGGCTCCCGAGTGTTCCTAAACGTTGTGTGCTTGTCGCACCCTTCTGTAGGTCCTAGCAATCGGGGCCCCGTAGTTCGAAAGGGGTCCACCTTTGAGTGAGATTCAGAACTCGTCCATTTTCTCTCTTGACGATGTCAACGAGGAGGAGATGAACAACCTCATCGACGGTACGATTACCGACTTTGATGAGGGCGATCTCGTTAACGGCACTGTCGTTAAGATCGAGCATGACGAGGTGCTCGTTGACATCGGATTCAAGTCCGAGGGCGTTATCCCGGTCCGCGAGCTGTCCATCCGCAAGGACGCTAACCCTGCAGACATCGTTGCACTCGGTGATCCCATCGAGGCTCTGGTTCTCCAGAAGGAGGACAAGGACGGTCGTCTGGTCCTGTCCAAGAAGCGTGCCGAGTACGAGCGTGCTTGGAACCGCATCGAGGAGAAGTTCAACTCCGGCGAGAACGTCGAGGGCGAGGTTATCGAGGTTGTCAAGGGCGGCCTGATCCTCGACATCGGCCTGCGTGGCTTCCTGCCCGCTTCCCTCGTCGACCTCCGTCGCGTCAAGGACCTCACCTCTTACATGGGCACCCGCATCGAGGCCCGCGTCATCGAGATGGACCGCAACCGCAACAACGTCGTCCTCTCCCGTCGCGTCGTGCTCGAGGAGTCCCGTAAGGCCGAGCGCTCCGAGATCCTGTCCAAGCTCAAGTCTGGCATGCGTCTCCAGGGTACCGTTTCCTCCATCGTCGACTTCGGCGCCTTCGTCGACCTCGGCGGTATCGACGGCCTCATCCACATCTCCGAGCTCTCCTGGAACCACGTCAACCATCCTTCCGAGGTTGTCAAGGTCGGCCAGGAGGTCGAGGTCGAGGTTCTCGACGTCGATCTCAACCGCGAGCGCATCTCCCTGGGTCTCAAGCAGACCACCGAGGATCCGTGGCGCGCACTGGTCAAGAAGTACCCCGTCGGCGCTATCGTCGAGGGCACTGTGACCAAGCTTGTCCCGTTTGGCGCTTTCGTCGACTTGGGCGAGGGCATCGAGGGCCTGGTGCACATCTCCGAGATGGCCAACAAGCACGTCGACCAGCCTTCTCAGGTTACCCACGTGGGCGACAAGGTTCAGGTCAAGGTCATGGAGATCGACCTCGACCGTCGTCGTATCTCCCTGTCCATGAAGTCCGCTGCTGAGACTCTGGGCGTCGAGATCGAGGTTACCCCGCTGCCTTCCGAGAAGAAGGACGAGGAGACTGACGCCGAGTAAATCGGTTTGACGATCACTTGTTTTAAGGGATCCGTCCGTAATGGACGGGTCCCTTTTTGCATTTGGCACCGAGATGCGCAATGCTGCCGGGCTGTCCACAGGCTATTGGATTGTCGGTGCATGAAAAAAGCCGACATCCCGCCTCGGGGAGGAGGCGGGAACACACCGAGTAGACGGAGGGGTGCGGAGCGCGGTCGCGTCTCGACTGACGACGTTGCCCATCGACAGGATCATTGTAACGCATGGCGGTTCTTGGTTTATCGTGTCGAGCGTTTGCGTTGTGCCATTGCCTGCGGTAACGGTGTGTTACACTCTTGCACTGCTGAGTGGGCCAGACGGTCGCGCGATGTGCTGCTTGCAGTACGCGTGAGGAAAGTCCGGGCTCCAGAGGGCGGGATGCCGGCTAACGGCCGGGCGGAGTGATCCGACGGAAAGCGCCGCAGAAAAGAAGACTCCCACCTGCGCCGCAAGGCGTAAAGGGAAAAGCTGAAACGGTGGTGTAAGAGACCACCAGCGTCGTGGCAACATGGCGGCTTGGCAAGCCCCATCCGGAGCAAGCGCGAATAGGAACGCTATGGGCCGGCCCGGTCCGCGTTCGGGTAGCGTGCGTGGAGCTGCACGGTAACGTGCAGACAAGATAAATGACCGTTCACGACAGAACCCGGCTTATCGGCCCACTTAGCAACTATGTTGACGCTGCGACGGCGTCAGCTGGCCGATTTGGCGCTCATTCGTCGGTTGCCGCCATAAGGCGTGCTCCCTCCTCTTTCGGGCCAAATCGACTCAGCTGACGCCGTCTCGCTGTCTTTATCTGATCATCGATAGCCTCATTTTTGTTGCGGCCTCGCCTTTCAAGGCACCTTGCTCACGCTGACGGGTTCTCGCTTTCGTTGACGGAATCATCGGCGGTTCCGTTCTTAGCGTTTCGCTGCCTTTGCCTGGTCATCGGCGTCGCCGTTCTTTTTACCGGGGTTATCGGTACGGCCTTTGCCGTATTATTGAGGCTGTTTGTTTCTTTGCTTGTTGTTGAGGGGCTTTGTTGGACAGCTATTTTACTCTGCAATCGAATATTGAGGTTTCGGGCGAGTTTGTGGACCGCAAGAGCCGGTTTATTGCCCAGCTGGTCCATATTGAGTCCGAGGACGAGGCGAATGCCTTTATCGAGATGGTTCGCAAGCGTCATTACGACGCTCGACACAATGTTCCCGCGTGGATTTTGGTCGATGGACGCGAGCGCCAGAGCGATGATGGTGAGCCGAGCCGCACGAGCGGTATGCCGACACTCGAGGTGCTGCGCGGAGCGGGGCTCAAAAATGTTTGCTGCGTAGTGACACGCTATTTTGGTGGTACGTTGTTGGGGCCCGGTGGCTTGGTACGCGCCTATACCGCGGCGACGCAGGCGGCGGTGGCCGCGGCTCAGGAGGCCGGGCAGATCGTCGAGATGACGAGTGTCGTGCCTGTTGACGTGCATGTGGCCTATCCGCAGTATGAGCAGGTGCTTCGCTTGGCCCAGGATTCCGGTGCCAAGGTTTCGGATACCGAGTACGCGGATGCCGTGACACTTCATTTGGTGTTTAAGGCGGGGGAGCAGGGGTCGTTTTGCGCTAAGATGCGCGAGCTTATGGCGGGGCGCGAGGAGATTGAGGTCAGCACTCCCGAATTTGCCGAGTTCTAACGGCGACGGTCGGCGTGCTTTTGGACGGATCCCAAGCACACCGACCGTCGTTTTATGTCGCTGCCGTTTACTCGGCGAGCTGCTTTAGTACATCACAGGCGATTTCGACGGCATCGTCGATGCAACCGGGACAGCTGCGGAGCGGACCCTTGTCCGATCCGATGCCCTTGAGCGTGCCGCAGACGGTCGTCGTGTTCTTCTCGCCAAAGCGCTTGGCAATCTCGCGCGACAGTTTGTAGGTCTGGCCCTTGGTCTTGGGGTTTTCCATGCCATCGCTCATTACAAAGCCCATGATGGCCACGGCGCCCGAGATGGCACCGCAAGTTTCGGTCATGCCGCCCATGCCGGCGCCAAAGCCCTCGGTGAGGGTAAAGGCGACCTGGGGGTCGAGCCCGACCGCGGGCGCGAGCGTGCAGGCGACGGCCTGCGCGCAGTTAAAGCCGCGGGCGTGGTATTCGGCAGCCTGAGCCTGGCAGGTGGCAGTGTTGAGCTGAGTGGTATCAATCTGCTTCATCGGTGTCTCCTTGATTGCGGTGTACCCGCCTATGGTACCCTTGCTGGCGCATTCGCTTATCGAGACCGCAGTGCATATCTCATTGTTTTTCGCCATCGAACACTTTCTTAAGATTTGGGACAAATAAACCTGATTAATTTGTCCCAATTAATTTGTCCCATAACCTATCGGCGGGATGGGTTGAGAGGGGTGCGGGGTAGCGGTATCGTGAACCGAATAAAAACAAAACCCAAGTAAGGGAGTTGGATATGAGCGAGCAGACTATCGGTACCACGTGCGTTCAGGGCGGCTATCATCCGGGCGATGCGGAGCCGCGCCAGGTGCCCATCTACCAGTCCACCACGTGGAAATACGACACGTCCGAGCACATGGGCAAGCTGTTTGACCTGGAGGAGTCGGGCTACTTCTACAGCCGTCTGCAGAATCCCACGTGCGATCTGGTTGCCGCCAAGATCTGCGAGATGGAGGGCGGCACCGCTGCGATGCTCACGAGTTCGGGCATGGCCGCGAACTTCCTCGCGATCTTTAACGTGGCCGGTGCCGGTGATCACGTGGTCGCGAGCTCTGCTATCTACGGCGGTACGTATAACCTGCTCGCCCACACCATGGGCCGCATGGGCGTGACTTGCACGTTTGTCGCCCCCGACTGCACCGATGAGGAGCTGGAGGCCGCCTTTCAGCCCAACACCAAGCTCGTCTTTGGCGAGACGATCGCCAACCCCGCCCTTGCCGTGCTCGATATTGAGCGCTTTGCCAAGGCCGCACATGACCACGGCGTGCCGCTGATGGTCGACAACACCTTCCCGACGCCCGTGATGTGCCGTCCCTTTGAGTGGGGCGCCGACATCGTTACGCACTCCACCACCAAGTACATGGATGGACATGCTGCCTACCTGGGTGGCGTGATCGTCGACCACGGCCAGTTTGACTGGATGGCCCATGCAGACAAGTTCCCGGGTCTCACCACGCCCGACGAGAGCTATCACGGCGTGACCTATGCCGAGAAGTTCGGTCGCGAGGGTGCCTTCATTACCAAGGCAACCGCTCAGCTCATGCGCGACCTCGGCCCCATGCAGAACCCGCAGGCGGCGTTTTTCCTGAATAGCTCGCTCGAGAGCCTGCATGTGCGTATGCCGCGTCATTGTGAGAACGGCCTGGCCGTTGCTAAGTTCCTGCAGAGCCATCCCAAGGTGCGCTTTGTAAGCTATCCGGGCCTGGAGGGCGATAAGTACTATGACATCGCTCAGAAGTACATGCCTAACGGTACCTGCGGCGTGGTGAGCTTTGGCTTTAACGGTGGTCGCGCGGCGGCCGAGACCTTTATGAAGAGCCTCAAGCTCGCCCAGATCGCCACGCATGTGGCTGACGCCCGCACCTGCTGCCTGCATCCCGCTAATGCCACACACCGCCAGATGAACGATGAGGAGCTCATCGCCTGTGGCATCTCCGCCGACATGGTGCGCCTGTCGTGCGGCCTCGAGGATACGGCCGATCTGATTGCCGACCTTGAGCAGGCACTCGAGCAGTGCTAGGCTAGCGTTCGCATAAGGCGCCGATGCTGGCAGAAAGCTTCGGCGACCTTTCGTTCCGATTCCGTAGGCGGGACCCCAATCGCGACTGTTTGTAGGCGATTGGGGCCCCGTTTTTGCGTTGCGCCACTCGAAAGGATGGATATGGAGAAAACCGCAGAGCAGCTGCGCCGCGAGCACATTGCCCTTGAGGGCGAAACCCATGGCAAGAACAAATGGGCGATTCTGTTTACCGTGCTCATCATGACGTTTATGTCGTGTCTGGATTCGACCGTCGTGACCGTGGCGTTGCCCGTGATGCAAAAGGAGCTGGGCGTGGGCCTCGACCGCATCCAGCTGGTGAGCTCGGTGTACCTGCTTGCGACATGCGTGGCTATGCTGCCGTTTGGCCGCTTGGGCGACGTGCGCGGCAAGGTGGGCGTATTCCAGCTGGGCGTAATCGTTTTTACGGCCGGCTCGCTGCTTTGCGGCCTTTCGAGTTCGCTCGAAGTTCTTATTCTGGCACGCATTGTGCAGGGCGTCGGCTGCGCGGCGGCCATGGCTAACAACATGGGTATCATCACCGAGTCGTTTCCGGCGCGCGAGCGCGGTCGTGCCATGGGTATTCTCGCGACCTTCGTGGCCCTCGGCATGATGTGTGGCCCCGTGCTGGGCGGCATGCTGGTGGCAAGCTTTCCCTGGGAGAGCATCTTCCTCATCAACCTGCCCATTGGCGTCATCTCGTTTATCGTGGGGCTCTATACGCTGCCGCATGTTAAGCCGGAGGCTGGCGAGCGCCCCATGTCCCTGATCGAGGCTGCTCGTCGCTGCTTTGCAAATTCGGCCTTCACCATCAACCTCGCCTGCATGCTCATCGTGTTCGTTGGTATTGGCGCATCAGAGTTTATCCTGCCGTTCTATTTTCAGGACGCCCACGGCTTTGGTTCCGACATCTCTGGACTACTCTTTTTGGCGTTGTCGATGGTGAATGCCTTTATCGGCCCGCTTTCGGGTACGGTTTCGGACCGTGTTGGCTGCGAGGGCCCCACGGCGGTCGGCCTAGGCGTGTACGTATGCGGTCTTTTTGCGGTAAGCACGCTCGACGAGCACTCTTCCATCCCTGTGATCGTGTGTTGCGTCGCGTTTATGTCGTGTGGCACGTCGATTTTCCAGAGTCCCAACAACTCGCTGTACATGGGTTCGGCCCCGCGCGAGGCGCTCGGTTTTGCGGGCAGCCTGGGTAGTCTGGCGCGCTATGCGGGTATGGCAGTGGGCATTACAGCGGCGTCGCATATCCTGTATGGGCAGATGAGCGTGGCGATGGGTGAGGCCGTGACCAGTATTGTTGCAGGCCGTCCGGATGTGTTCCTGTTTGGTTTTCGTTCGGTGTTCTATGTGTTGATGGCTGTGGCCGCTGTGGGCTTTGCGTTCGCCATGGTGCGTTTGGTGAGGATGCGCGCCCGCCATTAGCGTGTTGGGAGGCTGTCTGCCACGATTCGCGCCGTCTCAAAAAGACTCGTTTGTGGTGCGATGCGGCTTGTGGGGCGGGCGGGGGTCGGTCCGTGGTAGACTATCGAACAACGTTTATTAATCGCGCGGTATCGTTGCCGCGAGAAGGGGTTGCGCCATGCAGGAGCTTGAGGATCGTATTCGCCATGACGGCATCGTAAAGGCCGGTAACGTCCTTAAGGTTGATGCCTTCCTCAACCACCAGTGCGACGTTGAGCTGTTCGACCACATGGGCGCCGAGTGGGCCCGTCTGTTCAAGGATGTCGAGATCAACAAGATCCTGACGATTGAGGCTTCGGGCATTGGCATGGCTTGCATCGCAGCTCAGCATTTTGGCGGCGTACCGGTGGTCTTTGCTAAGAAGGCACAGTCCATCAACCTCGATGGCGAGCAGTATGCCACGACCATCTACTCCTTTACCAAGCAGAAGGAGTACCCGGTCATCGTTGGCAAGCGCTTCCTGTCCGAGGGCGACAAGGTCCTGATTATCGACGACTTCCTGGCCAACGGCTGCGCACTCGAGGGTCTTATCAAGATCTGCGAGGCTGCGGGTGCCGAGGTTGCCGGCATTGGCATCGCGGTGGAGAAGGGCTTCCAAGGCGGTGGCGATAAGCTCCGCGAGCGCGGCTTCCGCGTTGAGAGCCTGGCCCGTATCGCCGATATGGACTGCGACACCGGCGAGATCACCTTCGCTTAAGCGCGTAACACAAGCGATTGGTATGCGATGTGACAAAGGGACTTTCCCTTTGTCACATTTTTTGTATGAGGGGAGGTGTTGATTTGGATGAGAACAAGATGGGATGGCGCGAGTATGCGCGCTATGCCGAGATGTCGGTCGAGAGGTTGGCACGCGACTGCGAGGTTCAGGTGTTTCGCGCGACAGGTCCGGGCGGACAGGGCGTGAACACGACGGACTCGGCGGTGCGTATGAAGCATGGGCCCACGGGGATTGTTGTGACGGCGCGCGAGAGCCGTAGTCAGTTTCAGAATCGCGCGAGCTGCCTGCGTAAGCTGCGCGCTGAGCTGGAGCGTCGCGGGCGTCCACCGCGCCGACGCGTAAAGACTAAGGTGCCTCTGCGCTCTCGCCAGCGCAGGCTCAATGACAAGCACTTCAACGCGATTAAAAAGGCCAACCGTCGCAAGCCGGGGAGCGACGAGTAGCCGATTGTTTCGCTGGTCTTGCTAGCGGGTGGGGTGCCAGACTTGGAGGGCGCCGGGTAGGATGTCGACTTCGATGTGCGAGGCGACGATGGGCTCGCCGTCGGCCTGGATGGGGTAGTCGGGCTCCTCAAAAGTTAGCTCGGCATGGCGGCAGCGGCGCATGCGAACCGGTGGCAACTTGGTATGGTGGCCGTCCTTGGCCGAAAGGAACATAGGCAGGGCTACCGCGCGAGGGACGGGGCCGCAGGCGTAGCAGACGTCGAGCATGCCGTCGCAGGGGTCGGCATCGGGGCAGATGCGATAGCCCGAGCCATAGGTAGGACCAAGCTGAATCGCCATGATGATCGCCCTCACGCGCTCGGCGGGCGCGCCGTCAAAGCTGACTGTCATGGGGTAGCTGCGATAGCGCAGGCCAAACTGCTCAAGTCCCGAAAGGGTGTAGAGCGGAGCACCCGTCAAGCCGGTCTTTTTGCGCAGCTCGGTGGTGCCAAGGCCGATGGCGGCATCAATACCGACGGAGAGCGTCTGGTCGTAATACTCGACGATCGCATCGCCGCTGCCGCTTGCGGGGTTCCATGAGCGAATCCGCCCGATGTCCTGACGCTGCAGCTCACAGGTGAGTAGCGCGCCAAAATCCTTGCCGGAGAAATCTTCGATATCGAGCGTCTGGGCAAAATCGTTGCCGGAGCCCACGGGCAGGACGGAAAGAGCGGGGCGGGCGTCCTGCTCTTGCGTCATAAGCCCGTTGACGACTTCGTGGATCACGCCGTCGCCGCCGAGTGCGATAACGGTGCGATAGCCCTGAGCCTGTGCGGCAAGCTCCTTGGCGTGTCCCATGTGCTCGGTTAGCACCAGGTCAAACTGGGATGCGCGCGCGGTCATATCCAAAAAGCGCTGCAGGCGCTCGGCAACCTCGCGCGCGGCGCCCGACTGGGCGGCGGGGTTGGCGATGATGAGCGTGCGGCCAAAATCAGTTGCGTGCATGGGGCGACTCCCGGCGTGTGGCATGACGGTGCGGTCGCGCTCAGGTCGAATTGCCCCCGATTGTGGCTGCACGGCGATTATTACATCTACTCTATCAGGTCGTTGTGGCGCTCGATAGCATCCGCTACCGTACCGCCCTCATCCACAATAAGCGAACGGCGCTTGGGTGAGATGATGCGCTGGGCAGGGTACACGCCGCGGTGTCCGCCGGTTAGGTAGCTGATAAAGGCCACGATGACAAAGAACCCGGCGGCCGTGCCGTGGAACAGGTCGATGGCCATCATGCAGGTGGTGATGGGCACGTTGAGGCCGGCGCAGAACACGCCGAGCATGCCGAGAGCCGCCAGAAAACTGGGGTCAAGCCCGGTAAGGCAACCGATCCAGCCACCGAGTGCCGCACCGATGCCAAACAGGGGCGTGACCTCGCCGCCTTGGAAGCCCGCGCCCAGGGTAAGCGCTGTGACGACCAACTTGATGGCTGCGTCCGCCAGGGTGGTGTTACCTGCAAATCCTGCGCCGGAAAGCCACGTGGAAAGGCCGGCGTAGTCCCAGGCATCGAGGAGGGCATAGGCGGCCAAAACCACGAGTGCGCCTATGAGTGCGCGGACGAGGTAATTGGTGATAAAGCGACCGTACAGGCTTTTGACGGTTCGAACCGACCAGGCAAAGAGGCGTGCCGTCAGGCCGAAGATAATGGCGCTGATAACAACGATGACAACCGTCCGTGGTGTCATGTTGGGAACGCTGGCGATGACATTCGCCTCGTACTCGGTTCCCAAGGCAAGCGACGTAAAGTAGCCGGTAAACGAGGCGACCAGGCAGTAGATGCCCGCGGTGTAGTCGATCTTGCCGATAAAGCACATCTCCATGCCAAAGAAAGCTCCAGCAAGGGGCGAGCCGAATACGGCGCCAAAGGCCGACGAGATGCCGGCGAGCATGAGGTCGTGGTGGTCATGTTTTTTGAGGTGGGCGAGGTTCGAGATGTTGCTGGCGATGGTGCCGCCAATCTGCACCGCGGCCCCCTCGCGACCGGCAGATCCGCCCGTTAGGTGCGTGAGCGTGGAGCAGACGAAGGTAAGGACGGCCATGCGCATATGGATGAGACGTGTGCTCAGAGCGGAGTCGATGACCAGGTTGTTACCGCGTTTGGCGGCAAGGCCGTGGTTTTTGTACACCCATGCGGTGGCAACGCCCACAACAGGAAGCAAGGCGTAGACCCACGCGTGGTGCTCGCGATAGTCGGTCGCGATATTCAGCGAGGCCAAAAACGCCCAAGCGGCAACGCCCATGGCGAGCGAGACGATGACGACGAGCGCGAGCAACTTGGCGCTCGCGAGTAGGTTGCGGGCGTTGCGGCGCGTGTCGGCAGCCAAGAGATGCTCGGAGCGGGTGAGCTGTTGCCTGCCTGCCATGATGACGTCATTAAGGGAGAAAAAGCCGCCGTCGTCGAGCGACTGGGAATGATCCTGCGCCTCGTTTGCGCTTTCGGGTTTGTCGGTATAAGCCATACGTTCCTCTTTTAGGTTGCAACACGAGCATTATAGAACGTGCCATACGTGACAAACCGGCAGGTTGGTTTTGGTTTTGTTTCGCGGCTTGCGGCCGACAGATGTATTCGCGGCCGCGGGCCAGGTCTTGAGCAGGCGGCGAGGGATTATACTGAGATAAACATAAAGAATCGGCGCTTTTGTTGCGCGCCGCAGCATGCTAGAGGTGCATATGGCTGAGAAACTCATTCCGTTGGAGGACGCACAGGCGATCGTCTTGTCGCACGTGAATCGCACCGAAGTTGTCGAGATTCCCGTGTGGCAGGCCGTCGGTCTTCCCTTGGCCGAGGACGCGGTGGCCGATATCGACATCTCGCCGTTTGCCAACAGCGCTATGGACGGATATGCCGTGCGCTCGTCGGACTTGGCGCGGGCATCTGGCGAGGCGCCGGTGACGCTCGACGTTATCGGACACGAGGCCGCGGGCCGTGTGTTTGAGGGCGCAATCGGCGCGGGTGAGACGGTCCGCATCATGACGGGCGCGCCGGTACCCGAAGGTGCCGATGCCGTGGTGAAGTACGAGATCGTCGATGTGCTCGATGGCGACGGCAACGAGGGCTCGCGTGTGAGGTTCTCGGCGCCTGCCAAGGTGGGGGAGAACGTTCGCTCTGCCGCCGAGGAGGCGCATGCCGGCGATATCGTGATGCGTGTCGGCGAGGTTGTGGCACCGGCGGGCGCCGGCTTGCTGGCGAGCGCCGGGTATGCGAGCGTGAAGGTGCATGCCGCTCCGCGCGTGGGCATTATCTCGCTGGGGACGGAACTGGTCACGCCGAGTAAGGTACCGGCGCGCGGTCAGATTCGCGATTCCAACTCGTCGGCGTTGCTGGCCGAGGCGCTCGATGCAGGAGCCGAGCCCGTGTTCTACGGCATTGCGCCCGATGATGAGCAGGCGATTGCCGAGCTGGTGCATCGTGCCGTGCAGGAGTGCGATTTTGTCATTACGAGCGGTGGCGCCTCGGCGGGCGATTACGATTTCGTGACGGCGCTCGTCCGGCGCGAGGGCGAGGTGCTGTTTGACCGCATCTCGATGCGTCCGGGCAAGGCCATCACGTTTGGCTTGCTCGGCGGCAAGCCGTATCTGGGGCTTTCGGGCAATCCCGCGGCGGCGTATGTGGGCTTTGAGATGCTCGCGCGCCCGGCGATTCGCAAGATGCGCGGTTTTGCCGAGGGGGCGCGTCCCGTGCAGCAGGCGACGCTCACGCACGGCGTGAAAAAGCGACAGCATCGCCGCTTCTTCGATCGCGCCACGGTTTTGCGCGACTCCGAGACCGGTGAGCTGTTGGTGACCGAGGCCAAGACGCAGAATTCGGCGTTGCTCGGCACGATGCAGCGGGCCAACTGCCTGTTGCGTATTGACGAAGGTCCGTGCGAGCTCAAGGCGGGCGACGTCGTGGATGTCGTGCGTGTCGACCTGCCTGAGGGCGCCGTGTTGTAGGAGGAATGCTATGGAGCTGAAGATATCGATCGTGACGTGTTCGGATACGCGGGACCTTGCCCAGGACGAGGCCGGTGCCGCACTCGAGGAGCTTATCGAGGCGCAGGGATGGACGGTCGCCTCGCATGCGGTCGCGCGCGATGACGTCAGCGAGATTGGTGATGCTATTGTGGAAGCCGCCGATGAGTGCCACGCCAATGTCGTGCTCACCTGCGGCGGCACGGGGCTTTCGATGCGCGATGTGACGCCCGAGGCGACGCGTGCCGTCTGCGATCGCGAGGTGCCGGGTATTGCCGAGGCGATCCGTGCGTACTCGATGACCAAGACGCGCCGCGCCATGCTCTCGCGCGCTATTTGCATGCAACGAGGTCATACACTTGTCGTAAACTTTCCCGGTTCTACGAAGGCCGCTCGCGAAAGCTGGGAGGCCATAGCGGACCAGCTGGAGCATGCGGCTCAGATGACAGCGGGCGGCGGACATACCAACTAAGCTATTTACCTGCGGCGGAGCGACCTGAACGGCTGCTCCGCCTTTTATTTGCGCCCAAGGGGACGACATTCTGTAGACATGCCTGAAACTATATTCTCAGACGAGAATAATTTCTCATAATCATTATTCGCACCGAAGTATAATCTAATTACAGAATAAAGCCCGCGGTGGGGTACCCGGGCATAAGGTCCGAAAGGGTTGAACATGTTCGATATGGTTTCTCGCCGCGGATTCGTCTCGCTTTCTGCTGTCGCCGCTGCCGGCCTTGGGCTTGCCGGCTGCTCCGGCAACAAGGAGCCTGAGGCGACCGGCTCCGATGCCGGCTCCGCCAAGGCCTCTTCCAAGAAGGAAACCGTCGAGCTGCAGGTCTTTGCCGCCAACTCGCTCGAGAAGGCTTTGCCCGAGGTTCAGAAGCTCTACACCGAGCAGACCGGTACCACCTTTGCCGACACGCAGTTTAAGGCGTCCGGCGACCTCGTTGAGCAGATGCGTGCCGGTGCCACGGTCGACGTGCTCATCACCGCTTCCAAGGGCACCATGGATGACGCTGAGACCGTCGAGCTCGTCGATGCCGACACGCGTGAGGATATGTTCGTCAACGACCTCGTGATCATTCGTGCCGAGGGCTCCGACACCAAGGTCGAGGCCATCGCCGACGTCGCGAATCTGGACGGCAAGATCGCCATTGGCGACGCCAAGACCGTTCCCGCCGGCAAGTACGCCAACCAGGCGCTGGCTTCTGTGGGCCTCTATACCGGCACCGAGGGCGACGACGGCGAGTATGCGCCCGAGATCGCCGACAAGGTCGCGCTGGCAGACAAAGTTGGTACCGCCGCCGCCTATGTGTCCACAGGCGACTGCGTTGCCGGTTTTGTCTACAGCTCTGACATCTACCGCTACAACGGCATCGAGGAGGCCTTCGTGTGTCCCGAGGACTCGCACAAGCCCATCGTGTATCCGGGCGCCGTTGCCGAGAGCTCCGAACATGCCGACGAGGCTAAGGCGTTCATCGACTTTTGCCTGTCCAACAAGAAGGCTCAGAAGATTTGGGCTAAGTACGGCTTTGAGCTTTCCGCGTAGTGCGGCTTGGCGCGATAATTCCATCGTTTTGTGTTTCACTCCGTCCTTGTATTCGCTTGGAGCTTTTCGTGCTTAATAGATTCCGCATGCTTGTCGCCTGTGCTTTGACCTTCGCGCTTTGCTGGGTGCCGGGATTTGCGTTTGCTGGGGACGCTGAGGGCGGGGCCCAGGTTGCTGCGACCGCTCATGGGCTTTCCTATGGGATCGAGGGTTTTGAGCGGTTGGCCAAGGGGACCGCTCGTGCCATGGAGGGCCAGCCTGAGGGCTACCGGTTTCCCGTTGACGAGGATGTGGACCTTGTAGTGGTGCCTGCTGCCGATCGCGTTGTGGTGTGGATATCGCCCAAGGCGGTCGAGAAGTTTGGATTGGATCCGCAGGACAACGAGTGCGTATCGGGTCTCAAGGCCCTCGTCTGCGAGCTCGACAGCGCAAGCTCCATGGGAGGTGCGCAGCTAGGGGACGTTGATCTTCCTTGGTATGTTACGGCGGAAACAACGTTTGATGCCGGCGGTTATACCTATGGCTTTGACGAGCGCGGTGCGGATGGGGACCGCTATGTGGTGATTGCATCGGCCTCGGGTGATGCCAAGGGCGGCGCGCGTTGGCTTGATAGCGCTCAAATGGTAGAGGCATCGTCTGTCGTGTTGCGGGATGAGCAGGGGCCCTTGACCTCTCTGGCCTCCTTTTTAGGCGGCATCGACTACCGCCCGTTTTGGGTGTCTATCAAAACGAGCGGCCTTGCCCTGGTGATTGCCTTTGCACTGGGCCTGTTTGCCGCGTGGAAGACTATGGGTACCTCGAGTCGCATCAAGGGCCTGCTCGATTCGGTCTTTACGATTCCTATGGTGCTGCCGCCCACGGTCTGCGGCTTTCTGCTCCTCATGCTGTTTGGCCGCTCGACCGGGGTGGGCCAATGGCTCATCGCGCACGGCATCTCGATCGTCTTTACCTGGCCCGCGGCGGTCATTTCGGCCGTCGTTGTGTCGTTTCCGCTGGTCTACCGCACGGCGCTCGGAGCCTTTGAGAGCCTTGACACGCAGATGCTCGATGCCGCGCGAACCCTGGGATGGTCCGAGCGTCGCATCTTTACCAAGCTTATGATGCCGCTTGGCTGGCCCTCAATCGCGGCGGGCACGGTGCTCGCCTTCGCTCGCGCGATGGGCGAGTTTGGCTGCACGCTGTTCTTTGCGGGCAACTACGCCGGCATTACGCAGACCATTCCCATTGCGATTTACTTTGAGTGGATGGGCGGCAATACGTCGGTGGCTCTCTTTTGGGTCGTGGTCGTAATAGCGTTCAGCTTCCTGGTCATCCTATTCATCAACATGTACACGGCGCATTCTCAAAAGTATCGCGAGGGCGGTCTCTCCCGTGCGGAGCGCAAGCAGGCCAAAGAGCTCGCCGGACAGGGCGATTCGCTTGACCCGGTGGGCGGCGATGCCTTGCGTATCGATCGCGAGGCGCTGGCCGAGCTTATGCGCGATGGCGCGGTCGCAAAGGGAGGTCGATAAGCCATGTCGCTCGTTCTGGATATCAAAAAGCGCTATCCGGGCTTTACCCTCGACATTCAGCTCGATGCCGGCGAGGAGCGTGTGGCGCTGCTGGGCGCCTCGGGTTGCGGCAAGAGCTGCACGTTGCGCTGCATTGCCGGCGTGGAGACACCCGACGAGGGCAAGATCGTCGTCAACGGCGTGACCTTTTTTGACTCGGCGGCGGGTATCAACCTGTCGCCCCAGGAGCGAAAATGCGCCCTGCTGTTCCAAAACTATCAGCTGTTTCCCAACATGACGGTGGCCGATAACGTATGCGCCGGTGTTAAGGATGCGGGTGACGCCGCCGCGCGCAAAAAGCTCGCCGAGCGTTATCTGGGCATTTTCGGTCTGGCCGATTTTGTCGACCGCTACCCCGTGCGTCTCTCGGGCGGTCAGCAGCAACGCGTGGCGCTTGCGCGCATGGTGGCGGCGCATCCGGGCATCTTTATGTTCGATGAGCCCATGAGCGCGCTCGACGCGTATCTCAAGAGCGCGCTCGAACAGAACATGCTTGACCTGTTCGATGTATGCAGCCGCACCGTGCTCTATGTGAGCCACGACATCGACGAAGCGTGCCGCCTGTGCGAGCGCATTTGCGTGATGCACGACGGGCATATGGAGGAGATCGGCTCCGTCGAGGACGTGGTCCGCCGGCCGCAAACCTTGGCTGCGCTGCGCCTGACGGGCTGCAAGAATACGAGCCGCGCGCGCAAGATCGGGCTTCAGGAAGTTGAGGCCCTGGACTGGGGCATGACCTTCAACGTGGGCCGTGAGGTTCCCGATAACGTGGCGTACCTGGGTATTCGTGCGAGCTACTTCCATGTGGACAACCGTGCCGAGCGGGGTCGCAACAGCTATGATTTGCACGTGGCCCGTGTGAGCGATTCGCGCTTTGAGCGCCTGGTGCTGCTGGATGTGCCGCGTGCCGATGCGCCGACGCGCCTGCAGTGGAAGGTCAACAAAGTGGGCATGCCTGTCGACGAGCTGCCGCAAGCAGGCGAGACGCTGCACATGCATTTTGATGCCAGCAGGATCCATTTGGTTTGTCGATAGCGCCGGGTAATGCCGTCGGGGAATATAAGCCTCGGCGGCTTTGTTTTTGCCGTTCGCCGAATGAGGAATGACAAACTCTTATCAACCAAGATAATTATTTATTAAACGACGGCACACGACGCTGTCGTACGAATGTCAACGGTGTTCGCATGGTCGATGACCGTTGATATAGTTGATCTCAACTTGTAAAGGAGGGTGCGCACATGCCGCAGACGACATATATTCGCCGCGTTGCCGCGCGCGCCCTGTATATGGCTCGGAGTCGCATATGAGCAGGTATGTTCACGGCTCCGGGAGAGACGACGCACAACTAAATAATCGACCGCAAAGCAGGTTCCCTAAAATTCCGGGTTTGAGCACGGTCGGGCAATCGCCGTCCGTCGTGCATCGATACCGCTGTTATCCGTTTTTGGTTCGAGAGGGGAACCGTCATGGCTGAAGCAATCGAAGAGGTCAAGTTGCCCAGCACGTTTGAGGAGTTCAACGAGCAGCGCAAGGCCGCGTTTATTCGCGTCAAGGATTACAAGCAGGCCGGTAATCGCCTGATCGGGTATCTGTGCAGCTATACGCCGCTCGAGATTATCGATGCCGCGGGCGCCTCGAGCGTGGCTCTGTGTGGTACGTCCGACGAGGTGATTCCCGAGGCCGAGAAGGTGCTGCCGGCAAACCTGTGCCCGCTTATCAAGTCTACGTATGGTTTTGCCTATTCGCAAAAGTGTCCGTTTACGTACTTTAGCGACATGATCATCGGTGAGACCACCTGCGACGGCAAGAAGAAGATGTACGAGCTACTCAACGAGCTCAAGCGCACGCACATTCTGCATCTTCCGCAGGGTCGCGATCGCGCTTACGAGCGTGAAGGCTGGTACGAGGAGTGTCGCCTGCTCAAGGAGGAGCTCGAGGGTTTCTACGGCATTACGATTACCGACGATGACCTGCGCGCTGCCGTCCGTCGTCGCAACCGCTTGCGTGCGGCCCAGCTCGAGATGTTCGCCCTGCAGGCCAACCAGCCGGCGGCTATGAGCGGCGTCGACCTGATGAGCACCATGTTCGCCGGTACGTTCAGCTTTGATATCGAGGCCTATACGCAGCAGCTGGAGCAAAAGGTCGCCAAGCTGCGCGAGGCCTACGAGGCCGGCGAGCGCCCGGTTGAAGCGGATACCAAGCGCATCCTGATCACCGGTTGCCCGGTGGGCGGCGTGATCAACAAGATCGGCCGCACCATCGAGTCCAACGGCGGCGTGGTCGTGTGCATGGACGATTGCTCAGGCGAGCGCACGGCGGCCATGATGATTGATCCGGAGGCTCCCGACATCCTGCGCGCCATCGCCGACCGCTACCTGGACATCAACTGCTCGGTCATGACGCCCAACGAGGGCCGTATGGAAAACACGCTGGCCATGTGCGAGAAGTATCACGTCGATGGCGTGGTCGAAAACGTGCTCCAGGCCTGCCACACCTTTAATGTGGAGAGTGCGCGCATGCAGGAGGCTGTCGAGGGTGCGGGTATTCCGTATATGAAGATCGAGACCGACTACAGCAACGGCGACATGGGCCAAATCGAGACGCGCATCGCTGCCTTCATCGAAACCCTGTAGGTGACGGTATGTGACAAAGGGACTGTCCCTTTGTCACATGTGAGGGAGGATGCCAAGGCGCCTGAACGCGCCGCTACCTTTGATGTTTTGATGAGGAGAGAGCCATGATAGGGATCGGGATCGATATTGGGTCTACGGCGGCTAAGGCTGCTGTGGTCGACGGGGAGGGTTCGGTGGCGTGGACGTGCGTGCAGCCAACCGGGTATTCGTCGGTCGATGCGGCGGAGCGTCTGCGCTGTGAGCTTGCCGCTGCCGGCTACGACGTGGCGGCCGACGATGTTCGCGTGGTCGCGACCGGCTACGGCCGCGTGGCCGTACCCTACGCGCACAAGGTTGTGACCGAGATAACCTGCCACGGTGTCGGTGCCGTGCGCCTGTTTGGCGATCACGGTACCGTGATCGACGTGGGCGGTCAGGACACCAAGGTCATTCAGATCAAGGGCGGCCGCGTGTCCAAGTTCGCCATGAACGACAAGTGCGCCGCCGGCACGGGGCGCTTCTTGGAGATCATGGCCGATCGCCTGGGCATCTCGCAACAGCAGATGGCAGACCTTGCCCGCACGGGCGAGCCGACCAAGATCAGCAGTATGTGCACGGTGTTTGCCGAAAGTGAGGTTATCGGCCTCATCGGTCGTGGCGAGCCGCGCGAGAACATTGCGCGCGGCGTGATCGAAAGCGTCGTGTCGCGCGTGGCGACTATGGCCGGGCAGGCGGCGGGTGCTCCGTACTACCTGACGGGAGGCCTGTGCGAGAACGCCTACGTTGTGGAGCGGTTGGCCGCGCTGCTGGGGTCGTCGGTGACTACGTCGCCCCAGGCCCGCTTTGCAGGTGCCATCGGTGCGGCGATTCGCGCGCAGGCGCTCAATTAATGCATCCGCCCCAGGCTCGCATTCATGCGTATACTGGGAGGAAATGATTGACCGGCGAGAGGAGGTATCGATGGCTGACGATCAGATTAAGCTCACGTCTATGACTGCCGCGAGCGGTTGAGCCGCTAAGTTGGCTCCTGGAGCCCTCGCCCAGGTCTTGGGCGACTTACCCAATGTGCATAACGACAACCTGCTCGTGGGGTTCGATATCTCCGACGATGCGAGCGTCTTCCGCGTCGGCGATAACCTGGGCCTCGTGCAGTCCATCGACTTCTTCCCGCCGATGGTCGACGACCCGTTCCTGTTTGGCCAGATCGCGGCGGCAAACTCGCTGTCGGACATATACGCCATGGGTGGACGACCGAGTCATGCTATGAACCTGCTGTGCATTCCCAATTGCCTGGGCGTTGAGGTTGCCGGGCAGATTTTGGCGGGTGGCGCCGACAAGTGCGTCGAGGCTGGCTGCACCATCGCGGGCGGCCACACCATCAACGACGACGAGCCCAAGTACGGCCTGTCCGTGAGCGGTTTTGTGCCACTCGACCGCATGCTCGCCAACAGCGGTGCGCGCGTGGGCGATGTCCTACTGCTGACCAAGGCGATCGGCTCGGGCATTATCACCACGGCCATTAAGGGCGAGCTCATCGAGCAGGACGAGGCCAGCCGGATGTTTGATTCTATGCGCACCCTCAACGAGGCCCCGATCCGTTTGGCCGAGGGGCTCGAACTTCACGGCTGCACCGACATTACGGGCTTTGGCCTGATTGGGCATGCGTGCGAGATGGCCGAGGGCTCGGGCGTGCAGATTGAGCTTGCGTCGGGGGCGGTGCCGCTCTTTGACCAGGTGCTCGACATGGCGCGTCTGGGCATTATCCCCGCTGGCTCCTACCGCAACCAGGACTTCTTTGGCCCGCGCGTGGCTGCCGACGAGGACCTGGAGCCGGGCATGTTGGATGCGCTGTACGATCCGCAGACCTCGGGTGGTTTGCTCATCGCGGCGCCTGCTGCCGATGTGGATGAGCTCGCGCACCGTCTGCATGCCGAGGATCGCATCGCTGCCGTTATCGGTCGCGTGTGCGAGGCGGTGCCGGGCGGTCCTGCCGTTCGTGTTGTTCATTAAGGAAAACCGTTTATGCGACCGTCCGTTGTTCTGGGCGGTCCCTTTTGAAAGGAAAAACTATGTCTACCAAGATTGAAGTCAATGCCATGGGCGATGCCTGCCCGCTGCCCGTCGTCAAGACGCTCAAAGCTCTGAAGCAGCTCGATGGCGAGGGCGCCGTCGTGACCTCGGTCGACAACGAGACCGCCGTCAAGAACATCTCCAAGATGGCGCAGGAGAAGGGCTGCACGGCCTCGGTCGAGAAGGTTTCTGACGCCGAGTGGCACGTGACCGTGGCGACCTCTGGCGCCGTTGCCATGGCCGATCCCGAGCAGGATGGCGCTGCCTTCTGTGATGCCAGCGCCGGCAAGGGTAGGCTCGTCATTTCCGTCTACACCGACTGCATGGGCCGTGGCGACGACGAGCTGGGCCACAAGCTCATGAAGGCGTTTATCTTTGCCGTGACGCAGCAGGAGGAGCTGCCCGCGACCATGCTGTTCTACAACGGCGGTGCCAAGCTCACCGTCGAGGGCTCGCCGGTGCTCGACGACCTCAAGGGGCTGGCCGAGCAGGGCGTCGAGATCCTTACCTGCGGCACCTGCCTGGACCACTTTGGCATTAAGGACCAGCTTGCGGTGGGCGAGGTCACGAACATGTACGTGATCGTGGAGAAGATGGAGCAGGCCGTGCGCGTCGTGCGCCCGTAGCGTATTGGTTGGAGTTGTCATGAGGGAGAAGCGCCCGGCGCTTGTCATCACGTTTCCCACTACGGCGGCTGCCATGGGCTGCGAGTCTTTGTGTATTGAGCGTGGCCTTCCCGGGCGAACGATTCCCGTGCCCGGGGAGGTCGCTGCCGGCTGCGGCCTGGCGTGGAAGGCGCTGCCTTCGGATGAGGACCTGCTGCGCGGCGAGCTTGCCGAGGCGGGCGTCCCCACCGAGGGCTTTACCGTGATCGACATGTGGGAGGTCGTGCGATGACCTACCTTGATAACGCGGCGACGACCATGCTCAAGCCGCAGGCGGTCATCGATGCCGTGACGCAGGCGATGTGCTCGCTCGGCAATGCCGGACGCGGTGCCACGTCGGGTGCGCTCGATGCGGCGCGTACCATCCACGGCTGCCGCGCTAAGCTTGCGCGCCTCTTGGGTTGCCCGAGGGCGGACCATGTGTGCTTTACGCCCAATTCCACGGCGGCGCTTAATACGGCGATTAACGGCGTGGTGCGTCCCGGCGACCGCGTGGTTACGACGGTGCTTGAGCACAACTCTGTGCTGCGCCCGCTCAATCGTCTGGTGGCAGAGCGGGGCGTGACCGTTGAGCATGCGGGCTGCGACGCGAACGGCGTGCTCGACTACGACGAGCTCGAGCGGCTGGTCACGCCCGGTACGCGTGCTGTGGTGGTGACGCACGCCTCCAATGTGACCGGCAACGCGGTCGACATTGCGCACGTGGCGGCCATGGCCAATGCTGCCGGCGCGCTGGTGATCGTCGACGCCTCGCAGTCTGCCGGCGCGATGCATATCGATATGCAGGCCATGGGGCTCGACGTAGTGTGCTTTACCGGCCACAAAGCGCTCATGGGACCTCAAGGCACCGGCGGCCTGGCCGTGGCAGAGGGCATTGACGTGGCCCCTTGGGCCATGGGTGGCACCGGTGTTCACAGCTTCGATGAGCTGCAGCCGCTTGAGTGGCCCACGCGCCTTGAGGCGGGCACGCTCAACGGCCACGGCATCGCGGGACTTTCCGCAGGTCTCGACTTTATCGAGGCGCAAGGCGGGGTCGAGGCGATCGCGGCGCATGAGCGAGCACTGGCGGATCGCTTTCTCGCTGGCGTGCGCGAAATCCCGGAGATCAAGCTCTACGGCGCCTTTGACCAGCCGTCGCGCTCGGCGATCGTCTCACTCAACGTGGGTGATATCGACTCTGCCGAGATCTCGGACGCGCTCATGCAGGGGTGGGGGATTGCGACGCGCCCCGGTGCCCATTGCGCCCCACTCATGCACCGTGCGCTGGGAACCGAGCGCCAGGGCGTGATTCGGTTCTCGTTTGGTTACTTCAATACGGCCGAGGAAGTCGACATGGCGATTGAGGCTCTGCGCGATTTGAGCTGCGATTAGACCAACCTTTTGCGCCCTTAGATAAACCGTTTGCGCTACCTTCCCGCATTGTCGCTTATACAGGGTAATGTGAAATGATGGCCCACTCTGGGACTAGTGTATCTTTGCGAATTGCGGGAAGGTTCCTATGAACAGGATCACTGCTGCCCTCTATAGGTTTTTGGTTGTCTATCTTTCGGTCGCGATGGTCGTGACCTCGATACCGCTTGCGCCCCGCGCGGCTTATGCCGATGACGCCGGGGCGCTTGCCGTTGAGAGCGAGGCCCAAGAGACCGACTCGAGTTCTGACGCTGATGCCCATGCGGTCGATAACGCGTCATCTTCGGGCGAGGGCAGCTCATCCACAGCTTCCGACCAAACGAATAACGCTCAGGACGAATCGTCCAGCTCGGATACCAGCACTTCCACGTCGAGCTTGGCCCAAGACCTTTCGATCTCCGCGACCGATTCTGATGCAGCAAAGAGCTTGGTTGCCACGGCGGAACCCTCGTCCGATGACAGCGAAGTCGATCCCCTCGTGTATGAGGACCCAACGGTCTACGAGTATGCCAAGCTTATGCCGAACGGCTATGTGTATCCGTGCGATGCAAGCGGAAGCGTTACGGTAGAGATCGATGGAAACGACCCGTACGGGAGCTCTGTCGACGGTAAATTGGTAACCAATCTGATCGTTGATTACGGAGTGGATGGGGTCCCCGGATATATTTGTGAGTATTCCTCCAATTTGCGTTCGGTGCGTTTTGAGAACAGCTCTATTTCTTCAATTGGACTACACGCCTTTTCTGGGTGCTCCAATCTCGCCGATATCAGCTTTTCCGGTATGACCATTGGGGGCATCGGAACAGAGGCGTTTTCTGGGTGCGGATCGCTTACGAGCCTGAACATTAATGACGTTGCTACCATCGGCTCTATGGGCGATGCCGCGTTTGCCTGGAGCGGGCTGCGGTCTACGGGTCTCGACAAGGTCGTTGGTCTCAGTTCGATTCCTGAGAACGCTTATAATGCCTGCAGCGCTCTGACCGATACCGGTCTGGGCGGGAACACATCCATCACGTCAATCGGCGTTAATGCGTTCAAAAACTGCTCCCGCCTTGCGACGACCGGACTTGAGAGCAATACGACGATCAAGACGCTCCGCGAAGGTTGCTTCTCCGGGACCAATATGAGCGGCGGGCTGACGCTGCCCCTTTATTCCAAAATCGAGGAACTGCCGAGCCGTGCGTTCTATGGCTCTAAGCTCGAAACCGTGTACCTTGGGTGCGACCATGTGGTGCTCATTAATTCCACCACGTTTCCCAAGCAATACATGACTGTCATGGTCCCTGCCAAGATGGTTTCGCAATACGAAAGCGGCCACCCTAAAGAGGTTTGGGAGAGCTGTTATGGTAGCCTGCCCGTCCCCGTAGGCAAGATGCTCCAAAAGATTGAGATCTCGCGTGATCCCGACAAGATGGCCTATCAGCCGGGGGAAAAGATCTCGCTCGAGGGCATGAGTGTCACATTTCAATATCCTCATTCGACGATGGATAGCGACTACGAAGCGCTCATAAAGGAAGAACTCGGCGAATACCTTACGGCGACCCCCTGCGATGGTGATGTCTTCGACGAGTCGATGGACGGAGAACCTATACAGCTCGTGTACGACGATGGCTACACGCGCCTTGTCGCGTACAGCAAGGGCAACCTGCAGCAGGCAGCCTACGAGTATGCCAAGCTCATGCCCAACTACTATCTGTATCCGTGCGATGCAAACGGAAATCTTACGGTAGAAATCGATGAAAACAACCCGCGCGAGAACTCTGTCGATGGTCGAATGGTAACGAATTTGATTGTCGATTACGGGGTTGATGAAGTCGACGCACAGCTCTGCGCCGACTCTACCAATCTGCGCTCAGTGCGCTTTGAGAGCAGTTCCATTTCCAAAATCGGATTGCACGCCTTCTATAACTGCCCGAATCTCACCGATATCAGCCTTTCCGGTATGACCATCGGCACCATCGGAAAAGAGGCGTTCTATGGCTGCGAGTCGCTTGCGAGCCTGAACATCAGCGAGACTACTACCATTGGCTCGATGGGCTATGCCGCGTTTGCCGACAGTGGGCTGGTGTCCACGGGGCTCGACAAGGTTGTCGGCCTCACATCGATTCCCGACAGAGCCTACGAAGGCTGCAAGGCTCTGACCGATACCGGCCTGGACAAGAATGCCTCCATTACATCGATTGGCGTTTGCGCGTTCAGGTTCTGCACGAACCTTGCTACCACAGGGCTCGAGAGCAACACAACGGTCGAAACGCTTGGCCACACCTGCTTCTACGGCACCGACTTGAGCGGCGGGCTGACGCTGCCATATAACTCCAAGATCGAGGAGTTGCCGGAAAAGGCGTTTGGCAGTACCAATCTCGAGACCGTGTTCTTTGGGTGCAACCATGCGGTGCTCATTAACACCGACACGTTCCCCAAATACAACATGACCGTCATGGTCCCCGCCAAGATGATTCCGAAGTATGCTAACGGGCATCCCAAGGCTGTTTGGGAGAGGTGCAACGGCTGCCTGCCCGTCCCGGTGGGCAAGGTGCTCGAGAACGTTGAGATCTCATGCGACCCCAACAACATGACCTATGAGCCGGGGGACACCATTTCGCTCGAGGGCATGAGCGTCGAGCTCGATTATCCGCATACGGTATCGATTTGGAACTACGAAGCGCTCATAAAGGAAGAGCTCGGCGAGTACCTTACGGCGACTCCTTGCGACGGTGACGTCTTCGATGAGTCGATGGACGGACAGCCCGTAAAGCTCGTGTATGACGACGGCTATTCGCATTTTGAAACCCAGACCAAGGGCACGCTACAGCTTAAGAAACCCACACCGACATCGTTCCAGATCTCCTATGCCCAAACGATCGATAAAGGCGAACGCAAGCTGATGGACGGCGTTGAGCTGCCCGATGTTTCCGGCACGATGACGATCGATGCAGGTGCCGAGGTCACGCTCGATGCCGGTGCTTTGGGGATGCTCAATGACAACATCACGTTTAAGGGCTGGTATGACACCGAGTCCGGCAAGTACATCTCCAAGGAAGCGGTTTGCACGTTTACGCCAGATAAGGACCTGTCCCTGGAGGCTCGCTTTAAGCTCAAGGACTATGTGGTGCATGCCAACGATGCGCAGGCGACCGACTCGTCGCAGGACTTTGCGCACCTGAGCGTTACCGCGCAAAACTGCTATCGCAATGCCGGCGAGACGGTTGAGCTTTCCGCCGCCACGGATAACGCTCTCTTCCTGGGCTGGTATCTGGGCGAGGGCGATGATGCGTATGCCGTGAGCGATCAGCTCGACTTTACTTATACGGTGGACAAGGCAGATGCGATTGTGTCCGAGGACAAGACTGACGCTAGGATCGAGATCACTCCGCGCTACTGCGCTCCGCAGGCGAGCGTTGTGCTGAGTGTGGACGGGGTCGATGAGAACGGGCAGCCGCTCGGACAGTTCCTCTCTACCGGTCTGTACGGTATCGGGTCGCGCGTAACGGTCGTGGCGGTGCCAATGCCTGGCTATGTTTTTGACTACGCGACCGATGCCCTCGGCAACGTTGTCTTTACCGGCGACGATGGTCCGTCCTACACGTTTGTGCTCGAGGGGGATGTGCAGTACACCGCGCATTTCCGCGAGGCGACTGACCCCGACGAGTCACTCGCGGCGCTTAAGGCCGCGCTCATCGCCGCGATTACGGCTGCGGCCGTTCTCGCTACCATGTATGGCTTGGGCGAGATCGTCGACCCCATTGCGGCCGATGCAGTGATTGAGATCGGTATGGCCGACAACATCGAGGATGTTGCCGCTGTGGGCACCAAGGTGCTCAAGGAGATTAAGGACATCATCGACGACCACAAGAAACCCAAGCCTCATGGCGACCATAAGATCGAAATTATTGCCACCGCGCAGCCCGAGGTGGGCGGCGTCGTTACCGGAGGCGGTATCCACTATGAGGGGACGGTCGCCACGCTCGAGGCTGTCGCAAATCCCGGCTATCGCTTCGTATGTTGGAAAGAGAACGGCGTCGAGGTCTCGACATCTCCTCTCAAGACGATGACGATCACGGACCTGACGCCCGAGGTCGTAAAAATGACGGCCGTTTTCGAGAAAAAAGTCGAGATTACGGCGGTTGCCGAAGCCGATGGCATTCAGGCCGATTTTTCGACAGGCTGCACCGCAAGCCCCGTAAAGCAGAGCATTACGCGTGGCGATCAGGCTATGGTCACTGCGAGCGAGGGTCCTGACTATGCCTTTGTGGGATGGTTTGAGGACGGCGTCGAGGTTTCGCCCGAGCGTACGTATATCTTTAAGGCCGAGGTCGACCGCCATCTGGTTGCACGCTTCCGCAGGGCGGATAAGACCATCCTAGTGAATACCGATCCCTTCGACAGCGCCGAGGTGCTGTGCGATGGTGTGCCGGTCGTGGATGGCAAGGTTCGCGCGAAGGATGGGGACATTCTCACGTTTACGATGCGGCCCAAGGTGCGCCCCGACAATCCGGAGAAGACGTACCGGTTTGTAGAGTGGCGAGAAACCGATGCACAGGGTATCACGATTGCCAACAAGCAGGAAGTTTGCGAATACCGCGTTAACGGCAATGCCCGAATTGAGGCCGTAATGGACGGCAGGGATGCGCATACTGTGCGTGCCGAGGCCGACCCGCTCGAGGGCGGTACCGTTACGCTGAAGCGCGGTGAGACTGCTGGCATGGTACTCGAGGTTCCCGAAGGCGAGCGCGTGACCGCGGAGGCCACCCCATCCGAGGGCTATATCTTCGACGGTTGGTATCTGAGCAACGGCGGCTCGGATGCCACCTCGACGCTGGTTTCGAGCGAGCGCTCCTATACCTTTGAGCCCATTACCGACTGCGTAATCCAGGCAAAGTTTACGCGTGCCTGCAAGGTGGACGTTGTCGTTGAGCCGGCCGCGGCCATGGCGGGCAAATATTTGGTGCACGGCGAGGGCTACTGCATGAAGGGCGAGCCTGCCACGCTGAGCATTGAGCTCACGGCCGAGGCGAGCAAACAATTTACCTTTAAGGGCTGGTACGACGCTAAGACGGACCTGCTTTTGGGCACCGACCCCAGCTACCTTGAGTTCTATCCCGAGGACGTGGAATGCACGGTGCGTGCGGTGTTTGAGGAAAACACGTATACCGTGACGGCGAAGGCAAAAAAGACCTTTGTGGAGCGCGGTGCCGTTGAGATCGAGGGGCATCCTGGCGCATCTTCTGTTACCTGTGGCTACGGCGATACGGTGATGCTCAAGGCAAAGGCCAACGACGGCTATCGTTTTGACCATTGGAAGGATGACTCCGGTAGGGAGTACGACACCGCCGAGCTGGTCGTCAAGGTCACCAAGAGCGATACCTATACCGCGATTTTTACCGACTCAAAGCCCGAGGTCATCGTCACCGCCGATTCATGGCTCGGCGGTACCGTGACGTGCAATGGGACCGTGGTGAAGCCTACGACCGATACGTTCAAATTAGGGGAAACCCTTCATTTGACGGCCAAGGCCCATCCTGGCTTTTTGTTCTGGGGTTGGTACGTCAATGGCCGCCTGAAGAGCCTTAAGCACGAGACCTCGTTGGTTGCGAAGGCTCGCGGTAAAACCGGGCACTGCGTTATTACCGCAGCCTTTGTGCCGATCGATACCGTCTGCGTGCCCCTCGCTGATCCTGCGGAGGGCGGCACCGTCAAGGCGAGCCGTGTTCTTGCGGACCGCGGCGCGGAGGTTGCCCTTAAGGCAACGCCCAATCCCGGTTATGTCTTTACTGGTTGGTATACGGCAGACGGCACGTTTGAGTCTGCCGATGCGGAGTTCACCTGCCACCAGGAGCGCAGCCATGTGCACATCGCTCGCTTTATGGCAAAAAGCTATGAAGTCGACGCCACGACGGTAGTCGATTCCGGCACCGGTTCGCTGGTCGAATCGAGTGTCGCCGGCTGGGCCGAGGGCACGGGTACCGTTGAGGCGGGGCATGCCGCCACGCTGACCGCGCATGCGCTTTCGGGCTATGCGTTTGAGTATTGGGCCGATGCTTCGGGCGCCGTGGTAAGCCGTGACAGTACCTATCACGTGATGCCAACGTCCGACACGACGCTCCAGGCCGTGTTCTCGGCAAAACAATATACGGTGGACGTCTCGTGCGAAGAGAGCATGGGCACGGTCGAGGGCGCGGGGGCGTATGCCGCTGGACAGGTCGCAACCGTGCGTGCGGTCGCCGCCGAGGATACGGCTTTTGTGGGCTGGTTCCGTAACGGCACATGCGTGAGCTCCAAGAAAACCTATCGATTTACCGTGCGTGAGGATACGTCGCTCTATGCCGTCTTTGCGTCGGGTTCGTATGTCGTGCATACCGTTGCTTCGCCTGCCGAGGGCGGAGCCGTGAGCGGCTTTGGTGGCTATGAGGCTGGCGACCGCGCAACGCTTCGTGCGATCGCCAACACCGGGTATTCGTTTGCGGGTTGGACGGACGACAAGGGCGAGACAGTCAGCGAGAACGCCGACTATACCGTTAAGGTCGCGGGTGACGCCACCTATACGGCGATCTTTACGCCTAAGTCCTATCAGGTCGTTTTGAGCGCGAGTGACGATAGCGTTAGCACCCTGAGCGGCGAGGGCTCCTATCAATTCGGTGATACGGTCGAACTCAACGCTACGCCTATGGGTACCAAGCGATTTGTCGGTTGGTATGTCCTGGATGCCGAGGGCAACAAGTTGCTGCTGAGCTGCGACGCCCATTGCTGGGTTAAGCTCGACAAGGATATGGTCGAGGGGCTCGAGGACGATACGTTGGAGCTCCAGGCCGTGTTTGCCGATCCGTACGAGGTGACCGTTACGGGCGAGGTCGTGGTGAAGGACAAGGCTTCGAACAGGGGCTGCCGTGTTACGGGCAGCGGTAGCTTTGCCGTGGGCGACCAGGTGGAACTGTCCGCTGTTGCCGGTATGGGCTATCGCTTTGTGGGCTGGAGCACCGATAAGGAGGGCACCTCGATTGTCGAGACCGCGACGACCCTCGATGTGACCGCCACGCAGGACATAACGTACTACGCGCAGTTCGAATCCGATGGACAAGTGACCATTACCGTCACGGGGTCGTCCATCTTCCGCGGTACGGCCCTTCTGGTCGACGGCATTCCTGCCGGTAGCAGGTCGTACGACAGGGGTGACATGTTTATGGCCATCGCGATCCCGTGGAAGAAGTACCACTTCTCGCATTGGGTCGACGATGCGGGTGTTACGGTGAGCTACAGCGCTTTCTATATCGGTACCGCCAAGGAGAATAAGCAGCTTACGGCCGTGTTCTACGAGACGGGCTGCGATGTTCAGGTCGCTACGTATCCTAAGGATGCTGGCTTTTCGATGGTAGCGCTCGGTACGGGTGGCTCCTACCACTCCGCGGCGATTATGTTTACCGTGCCGCATAAGGGTTGGAAGTTTAAATACTGGGTCGATGAGAACGGCATGCCCGTTGGCTTTACGCCGGTCATTAACCGCGTGGTGTTTGGCAACCGAACCTTTACGGCCGTTTATGAACGGGCGACGATGTCGGTGACGGCGGTGGATTCGCGTCAGGGCGGACACGTCGAGGGTTCCTCCGAGGACGAATCTCTGGGCTATGCCGTGACCAACGAAGTCGAGAACGGTGAGTCCACGACCCTGACTGCCGTTCCCGATGCGGGCTATGTGTTTGATGGGTGGTATGCGCGCAATGACGACGGGTCGTTGGGCGATGAGCCGCTGAGCACGGATGCTACCTGGACGTTTGTCCCCGAGGACAACATGACCGTCGAGGCGCGCTTTGCGGAGGCGCCTAAGTACAAGGTGACGGCCCGAGCGGTCAACGGATCGGTTGATCCGGAGTCTGCTTTGGTCGCTACGGATGGCAAGGTGACGCTTTCGGCGACGCCCGATGAGGGCTGCTATCTGACGCGCGTGACTGTTGCCGAAGAGGCAGGTGATGACGGTTCGGCCGGCAATGCCTATGGCCTTGATATTTCTGACTATAAGGGTGGGGCGTACGAAGTCACACTGAGTGGCGTGAGTGCTCCGCAGCAGGTCACATTTGAATTCGCGAAGGCTGCGGCTCCGGAGGTGCTCGCTCAGCCGCAGGATGCGAGTGCTTACGAGGGCGATCCGGTTGAGCTTTCGTTCGCCGCCGAGGCGGGGCGCAATGTTCGCGTCCATGCGGCCGTGTCTTCTGGATCCGCTGCAGACGTCAAGCTGAGCTACCAGTGGTATCGCGTGTCTGACGATGGTGGCAAGGCGGTGGCGCTGAAGGGCGAGACGGGGGAGACTCTTTCGATCGTTCAGCTCGACAGCGACGGCGAGGGCGAGTACTTCTGCCGCATTACGCAGAACTACCTGGGCACGGTGACAAAGACGGATACCGAACATGCGAAGGTATCCATCGTGCCCCGAGAAGCACTTGTGTTTAATGGGCGTGTGCTGCCGGTGGCGACCGCTCACGATGAGTACCGTGCAGAGATTGCCGGCGCTACGGGCGGCAAGGCACCGTATGCGTACAACTTGGATGATGTTGAGGTTCCTGAGGTCATGCAGCTGACGTTGGCAGATGACGGATCGGGCGCCTTGGTGCTCTCGGGCGTGCCTGCGGCTACGGGTGTTTGTCGCTTTAAGATTTCGTGCACCGATGATCTGGGCGACAAGTGCGATGCACACTTCGCGCTGCTCGTGAAGGCGAAGGAAGCCTCGCTTGCATTTGAGGGCCAGACCTTTACCTACAACGCGACGGCGCAGGCCCCGGAGCTTTCGGGCGTGCCCGAGGGTTGCGAGGACGATGTCAAACTGACCTATGTTGGCACGGGCGACACGCATTACTCGTCGGATCAGGCGCCGGTGGATGCCGGCACGTATCGTGTGGTGGCGACGCTCGATGCCAAGGGATATGTCGGTAATGCATCCTGTGACTTCACGATCGAGAAGGCCCCGGTCGATATTTCGATCGAGACGTCTGATGTGACATACGATGGCGCACGACACGGTGCGGCGGTTGCGGTTGCCGGCCTTGATGCGTCTGCCTATTCCGTTACCTATTGCGGTATAGATGGAACGTCCTATGGTCCGACGGCGCTGGAGCCGTGCGACAGTGGCAACTACCGCGTCACGGTTAAGGTGACTGACCCCAACTATCAGGGTAAAAAGTCCGCCGAGTTCTCGATTGCAAAGGCAAGCCAGGTTATTACGGGAACGACGAGCTATTCGGGTGTATACGGTGGAGACCCCATTGTGTTTAACAACGTTGCCCAGACTCCCGTGAGCTTTGAGCTGGTCGATTCCGATGACGATGCGAGCCCGGTTTCGATTAAGGGACGCTGTGCGACGGTGAAGGCCGCCGGTACGGCACGTGTTGTCGCCCATGCCAAGGCGTCTCGAAACTATTTTGCCGCCGAGGACGTCGAGTTGACGGTTTCCGTTGCGCCGGCTCAGCTGCTGGTGAAGGTCGACGATGCCGAACGCTTTGAGGGCCAGGAAAATCCCGAGTTTACCTCCAGCTTGGTGAGCCGTTGCGACACCTCGGACGTTAAGGTTACGTACTTCTGCTCGGCGAATAAGAAATCGCCGGCGGGTGAGTACCAGATCGACGCGGCGGTTGCCGATCCGAACTTTGATGTCGCGGTCGACCCCGGCACGCTGACGGTCAAGAAGAAGCCCGAGCACTACAAGGTGACGGCGAAGGCAGTCAACGGTTCGGTCGACAATGCTTCGGTTTCGGTTGTTGAGGGCGGGGACGCGATCCTCTTGGCGACGCCCGACGAGGGCTGCTACCTCGAGCGCGTGACGGTTGCGCAGGCAGGCTCGGATGCGACCGTTGACCTCGACATTTCTGATTACAAGGGCGGGGCGTACGAGGTCACGCTGAGCGATGTCACCGCATCGCGGGAGGTCACGTTCGAGTTTGCGAAGGCGGACGCTCCGCGTGTGGTCGCGCAGCCGCAGGACGTGAGCGTCCATGAGGGCGATTCGGCTGTGCTCTCGGTCGCGACCGAGAGCACAGCCG
>DXZO01000068.1 GCA_019419625.1 Collinsella sp.
TGCGGCGGTGTCAACATTGGCCGCAGCGGCGTCATTGGCCTCGGCGCCAGAATCAACCTGCGCTTCGACATCAACCTGCTGCTCGGCGGCCTTGGCCTTAACGGACTTCTTGCGACCGCGCTTGGGCTTCTCGGATGCAGGCCGTTCGACGTCCTGGGGCTCGACGGCATCAGTCGATGCATCGGCGGTCGTCTCGGCGGAATCCTCGGACGCACCCTTCTTGGCAGCCTTAGCCTTGGACGTGCGCTTAGCAGCAGTGCGACGGCTGCGACCGGGACGGACGTCGGCGGGCTCGGCATCGGCAGAAACGGCCTTGGAAGTCGTAGCATCCTGGACGGGTGCATCGGCAGCAGTTGAGGACTTGGCGGTCGCCGCAGCATCCCGAGCGGCGGCGGCTGCGGCTGCGGCCTTCTCGGCCTCGACAAAGGCCTTGGGCTTGCGACCGCGACGGTGCGGGCGCAAAGCCGGATCGACAACGGGAACTTCGCTGGCCTCGACAGGCGCAGCGGGCTCAACAGACGATGCACCCTCCCCTGCCGCGGAACGGACCGAAGCCTCAGTGAGCTCGGGGGTTACCTGTTCAGCAACCTGCTCGGCCTTAGCAGCCGTGCGACGGCGTGTGCGCGGTACCGGCTTCTCGGTCGGCTGGTCGGCGACAGGGGTCTCGGTGGCGGCAGGCGTCTCGGGCACAGACGGAGCTGCAAGCTCGGTCAGAGCCGCGGCCTCGCGCTCGGCAGCACGACGGCGGGCGCGCACCACCTGAGCCTCGCTAATCTGCGCCAACGCACGTGCCTGCGCGACCTCATCGGAAATCGGCGCCGAGGAGTCAGCCGCAACGGTGCGCTTGGCGCGCGTCGTGCGCGTGGTACGGCGCTTGGGCTTGGCGACCTCCTCGCCGTCAGCGGCAGGCTTGGCCATACGGCGCGTGCGCTTGGGCTTTGCCGGAGCAGCCTCCTCACCAGTTGCAGGCACGGCCTTCTCAGCCGCTACAGGCATAGACGTCGAAGCAGCCTTAGGCGTCTCAGGAGCCGAGGCATGCGCGGACGCCGCGGCCTGGTCCGACGCAACCGGTGCAGCGGGAGCGGCCTGCGTCGTCGTTATTTCGTTTTCTTGCTGTTGATCAGACACAGTGTTTGCTCAACTTTCTTTTCAAGCCCTGTGATCACATGCTCCCTGCATAAACCTTCAGGGCGGCTAAACAGTCTAGTTCCGTTCAAAACGACGGACATCATTGATCTGTATCGAGATGATTGCGTCAACTACGCAGCGTTAGTGTAACACAACCGCCGCCACCTGCAACTTAGTCATTGGGGACGTTCTTAAACGACTAGTCAAAAGGGACACTCTTTGTTTGCCACCCACAAATCTGACTGCCTCCGCCAAAACTATGGCGGTTTACTACGATGAATCGCTCAACCGCGACCACTCCGAAACTTGTTGAACTAAAACCGCAGGTAGATGCCTTGCACTTTTTAGCAAAAAGCCGGCGTGGTTAGAATTCCTCAATTCATCGTAGTAAACCGGCATAGTTTCGTATTTCTAGCAGCTCCAAATTCGTCAATACGTCGGCGTTTGCGAAAAAAGCCCGACCTCCGTGGGAGATCGGGCTTATAGGGCTCAGTTAAACCAAACCTACACGGTCAAATGACCCGCAGGTTACATCTGCTCGGGCGCGGAAACGCCAACGAGGGTGAGCACCAGGGCGAGCGTCACGCGGACGGCATCGCAAGCGGCCAGACGGGCACGCGAAAGTTCGGGGTCGACGGGACGGCCCTCGCTCGGCAGAACCTGGCAGGCAGCGTAGAAGCTGTGGAAGTCACCGGCGAGCTCCTCGGCAAAGTGCGTCAGACGGAACGGGGCGCGATCGCGAGCGCAGCTGGCGATCAGGTCGGTAAGCTCATTGAGCTTGCGCGAAAGGGCGAGCTCGGTCGGGTCGGTCAGCAGCGAGTAATCGACGTTCTCACCGATGGCCTTGGCGGCAACGGCCTTCATGCCCATCTCGTCGGCCTGCTCGGGCGTAACGTCGGCGGCACGGCGCAGGATGGAGCATACGCGGGCGTGGGCATACTGCACGTAATAGACCGGGTTGGAGTTGTCGCGCTTCTTGACGGCCTCGATATCGAAGTCGACCATCTGGTTGGAGCTCTTGGAGATGAGCGTGTAGCGGGCGGCGTCAGAGCCGACCTCGTCGACGAGCTCCTGCAGGGTCACCATGGTGCCCTTGCGCTTGGACATACGGACGGGCTTACCGTTACGCAGCAGGTTGACGAGCTGGCCCAGTAGAACCTCGAACTTGCCGGGGTAACCCAGAGCGTCGCAGACGCAGCGGACGCGCTCGATGTAACCGTGGTGGTCGGCACCCCAGATGTCGATGACGTGATCGACGCGCTGGAACTTATCCCAGTGATAGGCGACGTCGGAGGCGAAGTAGGTGTACTCGCCGTCGGACTTGATCAGGACGCGGTCCTTGTCGTCGCCCAGATCGGTGGAGCGGAACCACAGGGCGCCGTCCTTGGTGTAGAGGTAGCCCATCTTGTCGAGCTTCTCAAAAGCGCGGTCGACGGCAGAGGTACCGGCGGTCTCGCCCTCGGTGTCCTTCACGTACAGCGAGCGCTCGGAGTACCAACGGTCGAAGTCGCAGTTGACGGCGTGGCAGAGGTCGCGCATGTTATCGACCATCTTTACATAGCCGCGCTCGCGGAAGCTCTCCATGCGCTCCTGCGGATCGGCGTCGACCCACTTGTCGCCGTCGGTGCGCCAGAACTCGGCGGCCTCGTCGATGATGTAGTCGCCGCCGTAAGAGTCCTTGCCCAAGGTCTCGGCAAAGTTGTCCTGATACGGATGGGTCTCGGGGTGCTCGTCGTTCTCGTCGGCAACAAAGGCGTCGCGGTCGGCGATCAGCAGCTTGTGAGCCTCGTCGATATCAACGCCCTGCTTGGCGATGATGTCGGCAAGCTGCATATAGCGCGTGCTGATGGAGTTGCCGAAGGTGTTCATCTGAGAGCCGTGGTCATTGATGTAGAACTCACGCTGGATCTCATAACCGGCGTGGTCCATGACGCGGCAAAGGGAGTCGCCCAGAGCGGCCCAGCGGCCGTGACCAATGTGCATGGGGCCGACGGGGTTGGCGGAAACGAATTCGACCTGGGTCTTCAGGCCACCACCGACGTTGGACTTAGCGAAGTCCATGCCCTTCTCGCGAGCCTCGCCAAAGATGGCATTCTTGACGGCAACGGAGAGGTAGAAGTTGATGAAACCGGGGCCTGCGATCTCAACCTTCTCGATCGCGGGATCCTCGGGCATATGGGCAACGATGGCCTCGGCGATCTTGCGCGGGGCGCAGTGGGCCAGCTTGGCGGACTTCAGGGCCATGGTGGAGGTCCACTCGCCATGAGAAGTGTCAGCCGGTCGCTCGATAGCGCAATCGTCAAGTTCAAATGCGGAAAGGTCGCCGGCCTCCTGGGCCGCAGCAAGCGCAGCGCGTACCAGCTCTTCAATCTTCTCGGGCATAGATCCTCCTTGTGTTAAAGCCCCCGAGCTCTTGGTCACTCGTAGGGCAAAAGCCAGAGTTTGTAGCACTCTATCACAAGCGACGGGCACTGTCGCAGGGTAAAGCCAATCGAAATTGCATATGCACAAAATTGACTACAGCTTGCATGGACTCACTCAAAGATGCCGGTCTGCCTGCAGATTATGCACGCGTTGAAAATGCATAAAGGTGTGAATGAGCTGTGTCTTTTATCGAATACTCTTACCTATCAGAGTTGTGTGCTTTTCCTGCATAAAGCGAGGATTTGCGCACGTCAGCGTGTTATTCTAGACATACGTAAATTCGTATAAGTTGGAGGTAGCATGTTCTCAATCGGTCAACACGTCATTCATCCGGGTCAGGGAGTCTGCACCGTCGTCGGTTTTAGGGACGACACGCCGCAGCCCATGTTGTTGCTCGAGGCCAAGCAGGGGCATGCGCAGACGATCCTTATGTACCCCGTGGCGCAGGCCGACCGTCTACATGCCGCCATCTCTCAGCAAGATGCCGAGCATCTGCTGAGCCACTATGACGAGCTGGAGTGCGACACCTTTACCGAGCGCAACAGCTCGCTTGAAGAGACACACTTTAAGCAGCAGCTCAAGCTGGGCGCACCCGAGACGGTCCGCGTGGCAAAGACCATGATGCACCGCATTCGCCAGGCCGAGGAAGCCGATAAAAAGCCCAGCTCTTACTATATGCGTGTACTCAAGGAAGCCAAGCGCCGCTCCATCGAGGAGTTCGCCGTGGCATTGGGCGTCACCGAGGAGGCCGCCGAAGCCCGCCTAGCCCAAGCCGCCCTCAACTAACCCATCCGCGCCAAAAACCACCACAAAGGGGACAGGCACCTTTGTGGTGGTTTTTTCGTTCTAGTCGTTCTAGTAGTATTCATTCTTAGCGATACCTGCGAGCACAAGGAGTCTTTTATGGCAGAGCCACTTTCCGCCGGAATCACCCGCGACCGTGCGTTCGAATTGCTCAACGAGCACAATAAGGACCCGTTCCACATCACCCACGGCGAAACGGTCGAGGGCACCATGCGCTACTTTGCGCGCGAGTTCGACCCCGAGAACGAGGAGTTTTGGGGCATCGTCGGTCTGCTGCACGACCTAGATTGGGAGGAGCATGAGGACGACCCCATGAACCACACCATCTATGCGGCCGAGATCCTTGAAGGCGAGGGCGCCTCTCCCGATCTCATTCGCGCCATTCAGACGCACACGTCGGACTTCAACACCTCGCTGCCCAAGCCCGAGCTGCAGATGGAAAAGATCCTGTTTGCCTGCGACGAGCTCACCGGCTTGATCGGCGCTGCCGTCATCATGCGTCCGAGTAAGAGCGTCATGGACTTTACGACCAAGTCGCTCAAGAAAAAGTTCAAGGACAAGCGCTTTGCCGCCGGGTGCTCTCGCGACGTGATTACGCAGGGTGCCGAGATGCTGGGCTGGGAGCTCCCCGAGCTCTTCGACCGTACCATCGCGGCCATGCAGTCCTTCGCCCCCGACCGCGACACCTTTCAGGCTTAATTCCAAAACCATCACAAAGGGGACAGGCACCTTTGTGGTGGTTTTTGTTTGCGCGGGCGTTAGGGGCGGACCTGGCCGGTGCCTCGGAGCTTGTATTTGTAGGTGGTGAGGGCCTCGGCGGCAAAGGGGCCGCGGGCGTGGAGCTTTTGGGTCGAGATGCCAATCTCGGCGCCCAGGCCAAACTCGCCGCCGTCGGTAAAGCGCGTGCTGGCGTTGGCATACACGGCCGAGGCATCGACCTCGTCCAGGAAGCGCTCGCAAGCATCCGTGTCCTCCGCAACGATGGCCTCGGAGTGCATCGTGCCGTAGCGGTTGATGTGCGCGATGGCCTCGTCCTCGTTCGCCACGACCTTCACGCTCATCTCGAGCGCCAGATACTCGCGACCCCAGTCCTCCTCAGTCGCGGCAACGTAGTCATCGCCCTCGGCAAGCCCGGCGTCGGCGCATGCGGCGCACGTGGCCTCGTCGCCGTGAATGAGCACGCCGTGGTCATGCAGCACGGCCACGACCGCGGGCAAAAACGCATCGGCCACGGCACGGTCGACCAGCAGCGACTCGGCGGCATTGCACACGCCTACACGCTGGGTCTTGGCATTAACGATAATATTGAGCGCTTTATCGAAGTCGGCGGATTCATGCACGTAGATGTGGCAGTTACCCGTGCCCGTCTCGATCACCGGAACGAGCGACTCGCGCACGCAGCGCTGGATCAGGCCTGCACCGCCGCGCGGAATGAGTACGTCGACAACACCGCGGAGCTTCATGAGCTCGCCAGTGGCCTCGCGGTCGGTGGACTCGATCATCGACACGGCCTCGCGCGGGAAGCCCTTGGCCTCGAGCGCATCGGCCAGCAGCTCAGAAATCATGGCACACGAGTGATAGGCCAGCGAGCCGCCGCGCAGAATGCAGGCGTTGCCGGTACGGATGCAGATGCCCGCGGCGTCGGCCGTCACGTTGGGACGCGCCTCGTAAACCATGGCGACCAGGCCCAGCGGCACACTCACACGGGTCAGGTCCACGCCGCTTGCAAGCACGCGGTGGTCGAGCACGCGGCCCACGGGATCGGGCAGCTCGGCGAGCTTTTCCAGGCCGGCGGCCATGCCCTCGACGCGCTCGGGCGTCAGCAGCAGACGATCGAGCAGTCCGGCCGAGGTACCCGCATCGCGCGCAGCGGACATATCGAGCTCGTTGGCGGCGACGATGGAGTCGACGCCGTCGCGCAGCGCCGCGGCCATGGCGCGCACGGCCTCCTGGCGCTGTTCATCGCTCGCCGTGGCAAGCGAGGCCGACGCTGCCTTGGCGGCAACGGCAAGATCGTGGACATACGTGGCTATATCGACCGACATGGGCGGCCCTTTCTCCTAGAAGTTTGCAACCATGGTAGCCGATTTGCGCATGGCCTCGCCCGCGGCGGTAGAATTGGTCAACCCGAAACACCGCAACGAACGGAAGACTCACATGGCCCTCATCACTTCGTACCACGTCCCCGGCCTTTACGTCGAGGACCACAGCATCGACGTCCCCCTTGACTGGCGCGGCCTGGAGCCGATGCTCCTGGCCGTCGGCAGCACCATGCGCCGCGGCGCTATGCCGGCGCCCATCGCCGGCGCGCCCGAGAGCATCAAGCTCTTCTACCGTGTGGTTTGCGCGCCCGACCGCATCAACGACGATCTGCCACTGCTCCTGTTTTTGCAGGGCGGCCCCGGCGGCGAGAGCCCGCGTCCGCTGTCGCCCACAAGCGACGGCTGGATCGAGGAGGCCGTCAAGCACTTCCGCGTGGTCCTTCCCGACCAGCGCGGCACCGGACGCAGTAGCTGCGTGGACGGACGCACGATCAAGGCACTGGGTGATCGCGCAACGGCCGCCGGCGCCGATACTGCACGCTCGCAGGCGGACTTCCTCAAGCGTCACCTCGCCAGCTCCATCGTGCGCGATTTTGAGTACCTGCGCCTGGTGGGCTTTGGCGGCAAGCCCTGGGTCACACTCGGGCAGAGCTACGGCGGTTTTTTGACGCTGAGCTACCTGTCGCTCTTCCCCGAGGGCGTGGCGGCAAGCTTTACCTGCGGCGGCATTCCGCATGTGCCGGCGAGCGCCAGCGAGGTCTACACGCACACCTTCCCGCGCATGGCCGCCAAGACGCAGCAGTATTACGACCGCTACCCCGCTGACGTCGAGCGCGTGGCAGCCCTGGCCGATGCGCTCGAGGCTCAGAAGCCCGTGCTGCCCGACGGCTCGCCGATGACGGTCGAGCGCCTGCAGCTCATGGGCAGCGACTTTGGCATGAAGCCGAGCTTTGAGCGCATGCATTGGATTATCGATCATGCTTTTGTTGACGGCGACGGCACGCTGACCTGCGGTGCCTCGGTATCTGACAGCTTTTTGATGCGCGCCTTCGAGCGCACCAACACACTCACGAATCCGCTGTACTGGACGCTTCAGGAGTTCATCTACGCCGACGGCGACACCATGCCCATTCGCTGGGCCGCGGCAGAAGAGAAGGCACACCGTGCCGAGTTCGACACGCTAGCGCGCCCGCTCATGTTTACCGGCGAGGCCATGTTCCCGTGGATGTTTGAGCAGATGCCCGAACTTAAGCCCTTCAAGCCGGCGATGGATCTGCTGATGGAAGACACCAGCTGGGACAAGATCTACGACCCGCAGCGACTGGCGTGCAACGAGGTGCCCCTGCAGGCCGCAGTGTATTTCGACGACATGTACGTCGATTCGGGCCTGCAGCTCGATACGCTCAGCCGCGTGGGCAACTCGCATGCCTGGGTGACCAACGAGTTCGAGCACGACGGTCTACACGGCGGCGTGGTGTTCAAGCACCTCTTCAACGAAGCCCTCAACCGCGGAGACCTGCGCCGGATCTTCTAGCAAAGGAGTGTCCCCGCCTGCCGGCACAGACGATATGAGCAGGACATAAAAACATTGAGAGCCCCTGCTGCATGAAAGACCG
>DXZO01000069.1:0-68443 GCA_019419625.1 Collinsella sp.
CCCGCGGACCCCGGGATGCTGAATACTCCGGAATTTGCACGCCCCCCCTGGGGTACCTGTGGGCAAAAAGCAACCGCCCCGTCAAAGTATGCATTTGGCGGGGCGGTTTATGCAAAAATGCTGCTGCGGGCGCGTCGGCAGCTCGCTAGAACTTGAATCCCAGGACAGGTTACTCGGCGCTCTTGAGGGCGCCGACCATGTCGATCTTGTTGAGGGTACGATTGGTGGCGAGGTTGACGATAAACGTAAAGCCAAAGGCTAGCAGCACGGATAGCACGTAGCTCAGCGGCTCGACCTCAACATCAAAATACAGCGACGGCATCTGCAAAATGTAGGTAAAGCTCTCGGCCAGTAAGCCGCCTAGCGGCACGCCCAGCGCGGCGCCAATCGCCGTGAGGATCAACGTCTCCTTGTTCACGTAATGGTGCACCTCGCCACGGCGGAAGCCCAGCACCTTAATGGTCGCCAGCTCGCGTTCGCGCTCGGAGATGTTCGTGTTGGACAGCGTAAACACCACCACAAACGACAGGCACGCCGCCATAAAGGTCACGAGCACCACGACCGAATTGATAATCGTAAAGTTCGCCTCATAGTTTTCCCAATGCTCGGCCGTGCTCGAAATCGTAAGCCAACCGTCACTCTTAAGATTCTTGCTAAACGCAATCTGGTCGGCCGACGAACCCTTAAGCAGTACAAAGACGCCGTTAAGACGTGCGCTTCGACCAAACGCGTGCTCATAAGTGCCCTGCGTCATGTAAAGCGTGTTGCCCAGATAGTTAAGCGAGATGTCGCTGACCTTGACCTTGGCGACGTTGAGCGACGAATCCTGGACGTGAGCCGTATCGCCCGGCTGAATCCCCAGTACCAGCTGTGAACTCTTGCTCAGATACACGTCTCCGTCACGCAAAGACAGTGGTTCTTTGGACTCATCCTCCAGGCGCACGTAATCGCCCAAGTCACCCGTGCGGTCGTCGGGAATCACGATGAGCTGCACGGTCTCGCTCTTACCGCCAAACGTAAAGGTGACGTTGTCGGTCATAATCGGCAGGGTCGAGGTCACGGTCACGTTGGAATCATTGGCCGCGCTGCGCTCATCCAATGCCGCGCACGTCTGCGAAAAATCGTCGGGATTGGCGACCGCCAACAAGTCATAGCGCGTGATATGCCCATACTGTTTGGGCGAAAGCGCCACCGACGTATCACGGATGCCCATGCCGCAGATCACGAGCGCCGTGCAGCCGGCGATACCGAAGATGGTCATAAAGGCACGCTTTTTGTAGCGGAACAGGTTACGTGCTGCCACCTTGTTCAAAAAGCCCATGCGGCGCCAGATAAATCCGATGCGCTCGAGCAGAATGCGCGAGCCGGCACGCGGCGCCTTGGGACGCATGAGCGAGGCTGGGGTCTCGGCCATCTCGTAGCGGCAGGCGATAATCGTGGCGCCCACCACACCCACGGTAAACAGCGCCACCGAGACGTTTGAGGACACGATATCGTACGAAAGCAACATCTGGGGCAGCGAGTACATGTCGTCGAACACAGTAAACAAGAACAGCGGTAGTCCCACAAATCCGATGATGTTGCCGAGCACGCCGCCAATCAGACACGCCCACAACGAGTAGTCCACGTATTTGGACAGAATGCGCCCACGTGAATAGCCGAGCGCCTTATACAGGCCAATGAGCGTGCGCTCCTCCTCGACCATGCGCGTGGCGGTGGTAAGGCTGATGAGTACGGCGACGATAAAGAAGATGAATGGGAAAACCGTGGCGATGGCCTCGATCGAAGAGCTGTCGCTCTCGACGCTCGAGTAGCTTGCGATGTTACCGCGGTCCTGGATGTACCAGGTGCATTCGCCCAGATCGGAAAGCTCGGCGCGGGCATCGGCAAAATGCTGGTCGGCGGCGGCGCGGCGCTGGTCCAAGTCGGCCTGAGCCTGGACGCGCTCCTCGCTGCCCTCGGCCATACGGTCGATATTGCCCTGTTCAATCCCAAAGAGCATATTCGCCTGACGCTCGGCCGCATCCAAGCTTGCCGGCGTGTCGACCGTCAGCTCCTGAGCGCGCGCCTTCTCACGCTCCTCGCGGATCTTCTCGATATTGCCCTTGACTTCGTTGATTTTTGCCACGTAGGCATCCGAATAGGAATTGAGGCTCTTGGCTCCCTCGACGATCACGCGGATCGCGGAGTAGGAAGAAGATGTCGCGGCGTCCTCGCTCACATAGAACTTATAGTCCGCCGCCGAAGCAGCGCGAAAGGCGTTGACTGTCGAGTCGGAGCTCACATCGGTAGGATCGAGGACCTCGGCCGTAATGGTGTAATCGCCCGCGGCAAACTGATCCTTGGCGCTTTGGTTCGACGAGCTCGCGTCATTGGCGGCAAAACTCACCGTATCGCCGAGCTTTTTGCCCGAAGCCTTCAGGAACTTCGAAGTCACCGCGACCTCATCGGCGCTCTCGGGCAAATCGCCGTTCACGAGCACCGGCTGATCGATGTTCTCCTTAGAGAGACTTTGCACGACCACTCGCTCGCGCGTTGTGCCCACGGCGGTGTAGGCGGTCTCGGTGTAGATACCCTCAGCCGTCTCGACGCCGTCGACCTCTTGGATAGCCGCAAGATCGTCGCGCGTAAGGCCATAGGTCGACTGCACGTTAATGTCATAGACATTCTGCTGGTCAAAATAGGCGTCGACCGAATCGCACAGATCCTCGCAGCCCGCCTTAAGACCGCACATCACGCTCACGCCGAGCGCGGTGATAACCACGATGGACAAGAAGCGTTTAAGACTGCCGCGGATTGTACGGTAAATGCCACGGCGAAAAACCGTCGGCACCATATCGTTTGAGCTTTGGGCAGTACGGTAGGTCGCGAACTCCCGGTCGCGACCCGCGTGCTCCGTATCATGGTTTTGGCTGTTTTGGCGATCTTGGTCCATGGGCGCTACCACTCGATCGTCTCGATCGGCACGGGATTTTGCTGGACCGTCTCGCTCTCCACGCGGCCACTCTTAAAGCGGATCAGGCGATCGGCCATGGGCGCCAGCGCGGAGTTGTGGGTGATGATAATGACCGTGATGCCTTGCTTGCGGCAGGTATCCTGCAGCAACTGCAAGATCTGCTTGCCGGTTTTGTAGTCGAGCGCACCCGTGGGCTCGTCGCACAGAAGCAGCTTGGGATTCTTGGCCAGTGCGCGGGCAATGGACACGCGCTGCTGTTCGCCGCCCGAAAGCTGCGCGGGGAAGTTGGCGAGGCGCTCGCCCAGGCCAACCTGGCAAAGCGTTTGCTCGGCATCGAGCGAATCGGGGCAGATTTGCGCCGCAAGCTCAACGTTTTCGAGCGCCGTCAAGTTGGGGACCAGATTGTAGAACTGAAAGACAAAGCCGACGTCGGCGCGGCGGTATTCCACGAGCTGCGCCTCGTTGGCAGAGCTCACGTCGCGCCCGTCCACCGTCACGGTGCCGGAGGTCGCCGTATCCATGCCGCCCAGAATGTTGAGCGCCGTGGTCTTGCCGGCACCCGAAGCACCCAGAATGATGGCGAGCTCGCCGCGCTCGACCGTAAAACTCGCGCCGTCGAGCGCGTGAATGCGGGCGTCGCCCTCGCCGTATGCTTTGATGACGTCTTTGAATTCGATATAGGCCATCGATCGGTTCCCATCTGGTCGGATAACTCTTTAGTATTACCCATTTCCCACCAACCAAAAAGGGACAGGTTTATTTTGGCAGGTTTTATATGGGGAAACGGCAGCTATAGATGAAGCGCCGGGGAGGCAGAGACATCATCGACGGGGTCAGGCCGACCGCCAAACACAACGCACGCATCTCTATCTGTCAGCCAAATCATTCGAACAGCTGTTCGTTTCTATGATATGATTCCGCTATCTAAGCAGGCCAATACGCAGAAAGGCGGCCAACATGGCGTTCGACTTTAAGAAGGAATGCAAGGAGCTCTACAAACCTGCAAGCAAGCCGAGTATCGTAACTGTCCCGCCTATGAGCTACGTTGCCGTTCGCGGAAAGGGCGACCCAAATACCGAAGGTGGCGAGTATCAAAACGCCCTGCCGCTGCTTTACGGCATCGCCTATACCATCAAGATGTCGAAGAAAGGCTCAAGGAGTATCGAGGGCTATTTCGACTTTGTGGTACCGCCACTCGAGGGTTTCTGGTGGCAAGACTCCCTGAGCGGCAACATCGATTATGTACGCAAGGACGATTTCAACTTTATCTCGTGCATCCGCCTGCCCGATTTCGTCACCCGAGATGACTTTGACTGGGCAGTCGCGGAAGCCACGAACAAGAAGAAACTGGACTTTTCCGCCGTCGAGCTGCTTAAAGTTGACGAGGGTCTCTGCGTTCAATGCATGCACACCGGGCCCTATGACAGCGAGCCGGCAACCGTAGACGCTATGCATGAATATACGGCCGAGCAGGGCTATGTCCCCGACTTCTTAGACACCCGTTTACATCACGAAATCTATCTCTGCGATCCACGCAAATGTGCACCGGAGAAACTTAAGACTGTGGTTCGTCATCCTATCAAGCGCGCTGAATAGCGTGGGGCGTCATTTCACACGCTAGGTTTTAAGCCAGCCAACCAGCCGCCTCCTAGGCCGTCCGGTAATTATCTTGACGCGGTCCGTCGCATCTTATATCCCCTAGGGGAAATTGCGTCCCGTTCTGAAGCCTCAAACTGGGATGCAGTTTCCGCTAGGCGCCCCAAGAGGAAAGTGCGTCCCACTCCGCAGCGTCACGCCGGGACGTACCCTCAGCCCACAGACTCCTCCGCCGGCGTTTCCCCAGATAAAACCTGCCAAAATAAACCTGTCCCTTTTTGGCAGGTTTTAGAGGCGGACGGTGAAGGTGATCTGGTTGCCGCAGCCGCAGACAGAAGCGCTCCCGCCATGGGCTTCGGCGATGGCTCGCACCACGGATAGGCCCACACCCGAGCCGCCCGTCTTGGAGCTGCGCGACACGTCCGCACGATAGAAGCGGTCAAACAATCGGTCTAGGTCGCCTTCGGGCAGCTCGTCCACGGCATTCGATACGACAAGCTCGGCGGCGCCCTTACCCTGACCGCGCGAGACAGCGCGCAGGCTCAACTCAATTACACTGTCCTCGCTCGCATAGCGCGTGGCGTTATCCAGCAGCAACTCAACCACCTGCGCCACCGCGGCAGCATCGGCATGCGCCCGCACGCCACTCGCGATCGACATCGACAGACGCTTGCCACGCGAAACCGCCACCGATTCAAACGGCGCCGCAGCCTTGTCAACTGCCTCCGAAAGATCGATCGATGTCATGGTAAAGCCAGCAGAGCCCTCGTCCATGCGAGCTAAAAATACCAGACGCTCCGTGAGCGCCGTCAACCGTGCAACCTGTTCGTGAATGCTCTGTGTCCACTCGCTCTCGCCGCTCTCGATTTCCTGCACCTCGTTAGCGGCGTCGATCACGGCCAGCGGCGTCTTGATCTCGTGGCTTGCATCGGTAATGAAGCGCTTTTGCTTGCTGTAGCTCTCGACCATCGGTCGAATCACCGCACCCGAGGCGCCCGCCACAATTGCCAGCACCGCCAGCCAGCCAATGCAACTGATTGCCACGCTCGCACTCAAAAACGAATGAAAGCTTGCAAGCTCGCGTGAACAGTCGACGAATACATAGGTGGTCTCATCGTCTTGAACGTCAGTCGTATAGCGATAATTGCCAGAAAAACCCGAGACCCAACCCTTGGAATGCAACTTTGCGGCAATACTGGCGGCGCGCTTGGCGCCCACCGCGGCAATGCGGGCCGTATTGACATCGGCAACCTGTCCGGCGGCAATCGTCACTGTAAAGTAGCGTGTGTCAAAGGGAGACTCCGCCGTCATGCCTTCGAAGTGCCTGATGCGAACGCCCGCCTGGCTATCGCCGGCATCCTTGCCATTGGCGGGATCGGCTTTAGGCTCGTCCCCCCAATCGATACCGTCCTTGCCCGCCAGAATATAGTCCAGGCGAGTGTCAGCCATCTTGCAGACATGCGAATAATTGACGATGTTGATGCCAGCGATGATGAGCGTGAGTACCACGGTCACAGCGCCCATGGCAACGAGGATAAACTTGCGACGCAGGCGGCGGCCCAATGCGTCAACAGAATTAGCCCGCCCCGTACTACTCGAGGCGGCGTGAAACCGCTCCGTTATGCGTTTGCACCACGCGCGCACGCTCACGCCTGCTCGGCCTCCTTGACAACCTCAAGCGAATAGCCCTGGTTACGCGATGCGCGGATGGCAACGTCGGCACCAAGCGCCGTCAGCTTTTTGCGCAGGTACGAGATATAGACCCACACCACGTTGGCGCCTTCGGGCGCGTCCTCACCCCAAACCTCGAGCATCAGACGCTCGGTGGGCATGCGCGTGCCGGCATTGCGCATAAAGAGTTCCATAAGCTGAAACTCGCGATTGGCCAGGTGCTCCTCGCCCAAGGGGCCCACGAGCGTGCATGCCGCCGTATCGAGACGCACATTGCCCACGCTGAGCGTCGTGGCATCAATTGCCGTGGCAGCGCGCGTCATGGCACGAATACGCGCAAGCAATTCCTTGGCGGCAAACGGCTTGGTCAGATAATCGTTGGCACCGGCATCCAAGCCCTCGACCTTATCGGACACCTCGCTTTTTGCCGTGAGCATGATGATGGGCAGTCGCTTACCGGCGGCACGCGTGCGCTTGAGCACCTCAATGCCATCCATGCCGGGCATCATGATGTCCAGGATTGCGGCGTCATAATCATTGGCGAGCAGATATTCGAGCGCCGTCAGACCGTCGAGAGCGGCGTCGACCTCGTAGTCACTATGTTGAAGAATTGCGGTAAGGGCGCGGGAGAGACCGGGTTCGTCCTCGGCAAGCATCAGCTTCATAGTTGTTCCTTTGGCGCACGGCTATACGGGTTTTGATACTGTCGATGATAGCGCACCGCTAACCGCCTTAGCGCAGCCTTAGCTGCTCAACCTGCGCGTTTTCAAATACGCAGGATATGGCTTAGCCAAACTTAAGACGCAGACGCCGAGCGCTTGGACGCATGCCGGCCGCGAAAAGACAGCGACTCATCCTTTCGCGGCGTCCTAGTTATGCAAAGTGTTCGAGCGCTATGCCTCGTACGCGCCCTCAAGCCGCAGCAGCCACTCCTTACGGTCGAGGCCGCCGGCATATCCGTTGAGCGATCCGTCGGCCGCCACCACGCGATGGCACGGAACGATAATCGAAACAGGGTTGCGAGCGACCGCAGCCCCCACAGCACGGGGAGACACAACGGGATCCTCGTTTCCCGGTACACGATGTCGAGCGGCAACACGCTGGGCGATCTCACCATACGTAGCAACCTCGCCGCGCGGAATAGAAAGCAGCTCGCACCAAACTTCACGCTGAAACGCCGTACCGATCATATGCAATGGCGGCGTAAACCGAGGTTCCTGCCCTGCAAAATAAGCATTCAGCCAAGCCCAGGAACACTCAAGCACCGAAGAGGCCGCACCATTTGCCGGACTCACCGAAGACATCCCACTGGTACCAGAAACCGCATCGGCACCTTCAACGTGCTCCGCATCTTCTTTGAGCAGCGTAGAGCCAAAGTGCCCCTGCCCCTCAAACCAAAGCCCCGTCAGACCGCGGCCATCAGCGGCAAGCAGAATCTCGCCCAAAGGCGAAGCAAACGTCGTCGTGACCACCAGCGGCTCCTTTCAAAACTCCGCTCCATAATACCGCGAATTGTGCAGACAACCCCAATCGACCCCAAAGTCACCCTAGGCAGCAGGCGCGAAGCGCCGCAGCTGCCGCACGACCCCAAAGTCCCCGCAGGCAGCAGGCGCAACGCGCCGCAGCTGCCGGCCGCGCTCCGCAGTCCCCAAAGGCGGCAGGCGCAAAGCGCCGAGGCCGCCGCCGGGACCAGGGCCCGCAACAACCACGTGCCCCCACATCAGCCCAGCGGCCCCAACCAACAACGACCCCATCGCAGGCCGCTCGCAACAACGTCACCGCAGGCGGGAGCCGGGCTTAGTTTTCAGAACACTCCGCAGACCAGTGTGGCGCCTTGTCCGCGGCTCCGAAGGAGCAGGACAAGGCGCCACACATGGTCGAGGACGTTCTGAAAACTAAGCCCGGCCCCCGCCGGACAGGTCCACCGCTACTCGCAGAGCAGCTTAGCGATCTGGACGGCGTTGGTTGCCGCACCCTTACGGATTTGGTCGCCGCAGCACCAGAAGGTGATGCCACGCGCGGCCTCGGGGTTCGAGATGTCGCGGCGTACGCGACCGACCCAAATCAGGTCCTGGTCGGAAGTGTCCATCGGCATGGGGAAGCGGTCGTGCGCATCCTCGGCGCTCATGTCGTCAACCAGCTTCACGCCCGGAGCGGCGGCCAGCGCAGCACGGGCCTCGTCAACCGTAATGTCGCGCTCAAACTCGAGCGTAATGCTCTCGGAGTGAGAGCGCAGCACAGGCACGCGCACGCAGGTGCAGTTCACACGCAGCTCCGGCAGGTGCATGATCTTGCGGCCCTCGTTCTGCAGCTTCATCTCCTCGGAGGTAAAGCCCTCCTCCTCCTTGACGCCGCCAATTTGCGGAATCAGGTTGCTCGCGAGCTGGGCGGCAAATGCGCGCGGCTCGGGAATCTCCTCGCCACGGCCCAGGGCGGCCAACTGAGCCTCGAGCTCGGCCATACCGGGAGCGCCAGCACCCGAAGCCGCCTGGTACGTCGAGACGATCATGCGCTTCACGCCGGCGAGCTGATGCAGCGGCCACGTGGGAACCAGGCCGATGATGGTCGCGCAGTTGGGGTTGGCGATCAGGCCGTGATGCCACTTGATATCGTCGGCATTGATCTCGGGCACGACCAGCGGCACCTCGGGATCCATGCGGAAGGCATGGCTGTTGTCGACCACGACGGCGCCGCGCTTGACGGCCTCGGGCAGCAGCTCCTTGGCGATATCGTCGCCAGCGGCGCCGAGCACAATGTCGCAGCCCTCAAAGGCCTCGGGGCAAGCTTCCTCAATCACGATCTGCTCGCCGCGGAACTCAACGGTCTTGCCCGCGGAGCGTGCACTTGCCAGCAGCTTGAGCTTGCCAACCGGGAACTCCTGCTCGTTGAGGCACTCGAGCATCTGGGTGCCCACGGCTCCCGTCGCGCCCAAAATAGCAACCGTGTACTGTTTCATGCTTCCCCCTTTAAAGGTTGTGGCTTTTGCCCGCACGCCGAGCAGGCCGATTATTGTTGCCAGTGTATACAAGAACAGGGCGGGCACGAAACCCGCCCCGTAGAAACGAAACCGAAACGAAACGCCCCACCGTAGATTTTTGAGACATGACCCAATAATCTACCGAGCAGTCGCTACTTTTTGAGCGCGGCCAGGGCGGGATCGACCGGCGCGGAAGCCTCCAAGTCGGAGACCTTCACAATGCCGTTCTCGTCGGAGAAGGCACGGTAAATAGTCTGAATCGCAAGGTCGAAGTCCTTCTCCTCGACACCGATAATGATGTTGATCTCGTCGCAGCTCTGCGAAATCATACGCACGCTCACGCCGGCCTGGCCAAGCATGCCAAACAGATGGCCCGAGATGCCTGCGCGGCCGCGCAGGTTACGGCCGACGGTCGCGATAAGTGCCAAGCCCTCGACAACCTCGATCTCGAGCGGCTCGACCTCCTGTTGGATGTCGCCCACGAGTGAGTACAGCGAATCGTGCACATCCTGCTCCTGCACCACGGCGCCAAAGCGGTCGACACCGGTGGGCATGTGCTCGACGGAAACGTCATAGCGCTCGAAGACCGAAAGCGCACGGCGCATAAAGCCGACGCGGGGCTTGGTGCGGTCACGGGCGACGTTGATGGCGACAAAACCGCGCTTGCCGGTCACGCCGGTAATGATGGGCTCTGCCTCGCCCTCGTCAGCCGTCTCGCTAATGATGGTACCGGGGTCCTGCGGCGCATTGGTGTTCTTGATGACCAGCGGAATACCCGCCTCGCGCACGGGGAACACGGCCTCCTCGTGCAGGACGCTTGCGCCCATGTACGAAAGCTCGCGCAGCTCCTCGTAGGTAACGCGCGCAATGGGCTGAGCCTCGGGAACAATACGCGGATCGGCAGAATAGAAACCCGAAACGTCGGTCCAGTTCTCGTACAGGTCGGCGCCCAGGCACTTGGCCAGGATCGAGCCCGAGATATCGCCGCCGCCACGATCGAGCAGCTTGATCTGGCCCTCACGCGTCGCGCCATAGAAACCGGGCATAACAAAGCCGCCCTGCTGGCCGTACTCCTGCACCAGCTCGGAGGTGCGGTTCATGCTGAGCGTACCGTCGTGATGGAACGCCACAACCGTCGCGGCGTCCAGGAACGGCAGGCCCAGGTACTCGGACATCAGGCGAGCGGTGAAGTACTCGCCGCGGCTCACAAGCTCCTCGGTGGAGTAGCCGCCCGAGCGGGCGCGCTCGGCAAAGGCCGCAAACTCCTCGCGGATGGGATAGGTGAGCTCCAGCTCGTCAGCGATATCAAAATAGCGCTGGCCAATGTCCTCGAGCAGCTCCTCACATGACACGTGATACTTAACGTGAGCGTTAACCAGGTAGAGCAGGTCGGTCACCTTGGTGTCGCCCTTAAAGCGGCGACCGCAGGCAGAAACCACCACAAAACGGCGAGCCGGGTCGGCATCGACGATGGCCTTGATCTTCTTGAAGTGTTCGGCGTCGGCGACCGACGAGCCGCCAAACTTGGCAATCTTAATCATGGGCTGGAGGTTACCTTTCTAAAAAGCCTCTGCGAACCTATTTTGCACGCTCTGATACCATGGTTTCACCGATTGGGACCAAGGTATCCGAGGAGCACTGTTATATGGGAACTTATCATAGTACACGAGGACGCACTTTATCATGCTCAAGTAAGGTGGCAATCCGCACCGGCATAGCTCCCGACGGGGGTTTGTTTGTCTCGGACGAGCTTGGCACCCAGCAGGTCGATATCAGCTCGCTTGCCCATAAATCGTACTTTGAAATCGCTCAAAATGTGTTGGGAATGTTACTGAACGATTACACGGGCGAAGAAATTTCGGCCTGTGTGAATGAGGCATACCGCGGCACGTTCGCGAGCGAAGAGGTCACGCCGCTCGTCAAACTCGACGCCGCACCGGGCGCCGACGCCCCTCAGACCTATGTGATGGAGCTCTTTGGCGGCCCCACGAGCGCCTTTAAGGACGTCGCCTTGCAGATGCTCCCCCGCCTTATGGCCCGCACCTCTGCCAAGGACGGCGGCGCCGAGCGCATCATGATCGTCACCGCCACGTCGGGCGACACCGGCAAGGCCGCGCTCGCCGGTTTTGCCGACGCTCCGGGCACGGGCATCACCGTCTTTTATCCCGAGGGCAAGGTCAGCCGCGTCCAGAATCTGCAGATGTCCACGCAGGAGGGCGACAACGTCGCCGTCTGCGGCATCCGCGGCAACTTTGACGACGCTCAGAGCGCCGTCAAGCGCATCTTTGCCGATAAGGAGCTTGCCGAGCGTCTAGAGGCAGCCGGCACCGTGCTTTCGAGCGCCAACTCCATCAACGTCGGCCGTCTGGTGCCGCAGGTCGTCTACTACTTTGCCGCCTATGCGCAGCTGCTGCGCGCCGGCGCTATCGAGGCTGGCGACGCTGTTGAGTTCTGTGTTCCCACCGGCAACTTTGGCGATATCTTGGCCGGCTACTACGCCAAGCGCATGGGTCTGCCCGTCGCCAAGCTCGTCGTGGCGAGCGACAAGAACAACGTGCTTGCCGACTTCCTGACCACCGGCGTTTACGACCGTAACCGCCCGTTCTTCACGACCATTTCACCGTCGATGGACATCCTTATTAGCTCCAACCTGGAGCGCATGCTCTATTTCCTGTCCGATGGCGACTGCGAGCTCGTTGCCGGCCTTATGGAGCAGCTGGCACAGACTGGTCGCTACGAGGTTCCCGCCGACCTGCTGGCAAAGATTCAGAGCGTCTTTGGCTGCGGTTGGGCCAGCGAGGACGAGGTCCGCGCTGCCATCAAGAACTGCTGGGATGCAAACGGCTATGTGATCGACCCGCACACCGCTTGCGGCTATCACGTCTTTGAAAAGGTCGCCCCCGCCGAGGGCGCCAAGGCCCGCGTGCTGCTTTCGACCGCCAGCCCCTACAAGTTCCCGCGCGCCTGCTGCGACGCCCTGGGCCTCAACGTTCCCGATGATGATTTTGAGGCTATGCGTGTGCTCGAGCAGGCCACCAACACGGTCGCCCCGACCCAGCTCGCCGAGCTCGAGTCCAAGCCCGTCCGCTTCGAAGACGTCTGCGACGTCGATGAGATGGCAAGCTACGTCGAGTCTGCAGCAAAACGAATGAGCACCAACTAAACCCCTTATTAAGCGCCGGCGAAAGCCGGCGCACCTTCTTTTTATTAAGCTTTCGGGATGATGACGAGCATGCGAGCGGGTCTGCCTGTTTAGTTCGTCGCGAGTTCCGCACGAGCCGGAAAGCACTTAATGTGCTTTCCGAGCGAGCCAGGACTGCCCGAGCAGCGAACTAAACAGGCAGACCGCCCAGGAGATTCCCATGATCAAGATCACCGTCCCAGCAACAAGCGCCAACTTGGGCATTGGCTACGACACCCTCGGCATGGCCGTCAGCCTCTACTCGCACTTCACCTTTGAGCGCGCCGACAAGCTCACCATCACGGGTTGCCCCGAGGAGTTCCAAAACGAGAACAACCTAGTCTACGTGAGCTTTGTGGATGCGCTGGCCGCATGGGGCGAGCCGGCTTTTCCCGTTGCCATCGACATTCAGACCGATGTGCCCGTCGCCCGCGGCCTGGGTTCCAGCTCCACCTGCGTCGTCGCGGGCATCATGGCAGCCGCCGCGCTGACGGGCCACACCGTCGACCGCGCCGAGCTCGTCCGCATCGCCACCGAGGTCGAGGGCCATCCCGACAACGTCGCCCCCGCTATCCTGGGCGGCGCCGTCTGTTCCTTTACGCCGACCGATTCGCTCCCCCAGTGCCTGCGCTACGAGGTGAGCGATCGCCTGCGTTTTATTACCGTGATTCCGCCCTACGAGGTACAAACGAGTGAGGCGCGCAAGGTCGTGCCGCAGGAGATTCCACTCTCCACCGCCGTATGGCAAATGGGCCGCATCGCCGGCATGACGCGCGGCCTGGAGACCGGCGACCTGGATCTGATTGCCGCCGCCAATGACGACCGCATCCAAGAGCCGTATCGCCGTCGTCTGATTCCCGACTACAACGCCGTGCGCGACACCTGCCTTAACGGCGGCGCCAAGACCATCTGGATCAGTGGCTCCGGCTCGACCCTTATGGCTGTAACCGACGACACCATCGTGGCAAAGTTCCTGCAGGTCAAGCTGCGCGAGCAGTTCCCCAAGTGTGAGACGCATATTTTGACGTGCGACACCGAGGGCGCTCAAATCGAGTACCTGTAGACATCGCCGATCGGTCTGTCCGGGCCACCCAGGGGCATCCCCTTAAAAACGTCCTCGCACTTGAGGCCCGCTTATCCTGCTCCTTCGGAGCTGCGGATAAGCGGGCCTCGTGCTGCGGAATGTTTTTAAGGGGATGCCCCTGGGTGGCCCTATGGCAACGTGGCTAGCGATGTCTACAGGGACCCACACTTTGAAGGGGCGCCGGGCTGAAATTATGGCTTTTTATTGGTAGGGGCTCTTGCTAGACTGAAGCACTTATTAGAGGCACGCCTCGGCAATGCGGCGCTTGAGCTCGTCGATGCCCACACCGGTTTGGGAGCTTGTGATGATTACGTTTTCGGCCGGGACGTTGAGCTGCTTTTTGATGGCTGCTGCCTGGCGGGCCTGCTGGGTGCGGCTGAGCTTGTCGGCTTTGGTGAGGCAGACGATAAAGTTGAACTCGTTGCCCTGCAGGTAGTCGATCATGTCATGATCGAGCTTGCTGGGGTCGTGACGAATGTCAACCAGCGATACGACCAGGTTAAAGCTGCGCTCGGAGTCAAAGAAGTCGCCAATAAGCTCGGCCCAGCGGTCGCGCTCGGCCTTGGAGCGACGGGCGAAACCATAGCCCGGCAGGTCGACGAAGTGCACGTCGTCGGCCTCGAAGAAATTGATGTTGCTTGTCTTGCCCGGTGTGCTCGAAACCTTGACCAGGTTCTTGCGGCCAAAGAGCTTGTTCATAATCGACGACTTGCCCACATTGGAGCGGCCGACAAAGCTCACTTCGGGGCAGGTGGACTCGGGAATCTGCGAAACCTTGCCGTAGCTGGCGACGAACTTGGCAAGCTGGTAGTTAATGGAATCGGCCATGGACACTCCTTGGTCGTAGGTTCTTACAAAAGAGCGCGCTATTGCGCGGCGGCAATGCGGCGGACGATATCGAGCGTGATGTTACTTGCGACACGCGCGTACTCAAACAGATCGAACTCTCGATCGCAAATTGCATCGTACGCCTCGTCACAATTATCGCTGATAGCGCGCAACACCAGGCAATCGACACCATTTTTGGTTGCGACATGAGCAATCGCCGCGCCCTCCATGCCGACACAATCGGCATGTGTCGCTTCGATAGCGTCGTTACGCATGGCGGCGCCCGTCACAAAGCGGTTACCCGTGGCAATCGTGCCGACCAAGAACTGTTTGGTGCCCTCGCTCGAAGCGACTGCATTTGTCGAAGCGTCAACGAACCCACGCTCAGCAAGCACGTCGACGGCAATATCGACCAGCGCGGACGTCGAACCAAACTCCTCAAGCCCCGGTGCGGACTCGGCGATAAGCGCGGTATCGGTATCCAGATAGCGCAGGCGTTTGCCAATGACCACGTCGTCGATATGGAGCTTGGGGTTCAAACCGCCCGCAATGCCCGAAAACACAACAGCCTGCGGAGCATACTTGCTAATGAGGTGCTGTGTTGCAGCGGCGGCGTTCACCGTGCCCATGCCCGCCGTTGTGGCGACAACTGTCAGGCCATCGAGCTCGCCGCTCACAACGGTCAAGCCTGCCTCCCGTGCCTCGCAAACGTCGCTCAGCTCTTCCTTAATCTGCATGATCTCTTTTTCGAGCGCACCGATAATCGCGATGGTAGCCATACCATTCCCCAAACCTATACAAAATTCTCAACCACGGTATGGTACCAGCATTTTGTTTGACCTCGCCAAACGAACACGCTAAGCCAGTGCAGCTCGCGTATCAAACAGCGCCTTTGCAATCGCGGCCGTAACCTCGCTCGAGCGGTCGCTCCACGGCATCGATGTCATGACGCTCATGACATAGGTACGGCCATCGATGTCGATAAGGCCCGCATCGCATGTCGAATAGCAACCATCCTCGCTAATCCAGCCTGCCTTGTTGCACATCTTAAAGGGTAGTCAATTTGGGACGGGCTTGTTAGCCAATGGCCGACCTGAGCTCCGCACGGCGCTTTTTCATGCCGGCCATGACGGCGTTGCGCAGCTCGGGCATGCGTGCGGTATCCATCTGGGGCACGCCCTCGAGCTTATAGGGAATACCCAGTTGCTCGTACTTGACGACACCCATCGTGTGATACGGCAGCATTTCCAGGCCCACCACGTTGTGCCATGGAGCGATGAGGCGACCGAGCTTCTCGCACTCCTCCACCGTGTCGGTAATGCCCGGCACCACCACGTGGCGAATAACAACCTTGATCTTGCGACGTGCAAGCTCATCGCCAAACGCCAAGATGCGTGCGGGATCGCAACCGGTCAGCTTTTTATGCTCGACCGGGTCGGCATGCTTAATATCGAGCAGTACCATGTCGGTCTCGTTGAGCACGGCATCGAACTTCTCCGGATGCTTGGGATCAAATGCATAGCCACAGCTATCTAGGCAGGTATGCACACGGCCATCGGGATTGTTGTGCATTGCACGGAACAGGTCGGCCAAAAACTCGGGCTGCAGGAGCGGTTCGCCACCCGAAACGGTAATGCCGCCGCTACGGTAGAACTCATGGTTGCTCTGGAACTCGTCCATGAGATGCTCGACGGTCACCATCGTGCCGCCGTTAACAGACCAGGTATCGGGATTGTGGCAATACGCGCAGCGCATGGGACAGCCCTGAACAAACACCACAAAGCGGATGCCGGGTCCGTCGACCGTTCCCATCGTCTCGATCGAATGCACGCGACCCAGGGCATACGCAGAGTCCTCGGGATGAGCATCCACACCCTCAAGCGTCATCTCAGCCATTCCCGCAACCTTGCCTCTCTTTGGTTTTTGTCAATTAAAATGCCAGAGCCATTCTAGCCCATACGCCTGATGGCGAAACGGTTTAGCGGTCAATTTGATCGTCCTATTTGACTCCACGCAAAAGCGGCGGGAAGGTCGTCACAACCCGCTCGCCGCCGAAGCAATAGAAATTGATAGACGCCAGGCCCTACGCCTTAAGCGTAAGCACCGCGCCAAAGGCGGTCGGGCCGCAGTGGCTCGAGATGACGCCGCCGACCTGAGTCCAGGTAACGTCCTTAAAGCCCAGGTCGTGCGCATAGACTTCCATATCGTCGCGCAGCTCCTCGGAAAGGCCCACTGAATACGCCAAACCAATGTGCGAGTAATCAATATCGCCCTTCGCAACCATGTGGTCAATAAAGGCACGGGCACATTTGAGCATAGAGCCGCGGAGCTTCTTGGTCGCCACGAATTTGCCACCCGTTACCTCAATGCAGGGCTTAATCTTGAGCAGATGGGCGCCAAGAAACGCGACGTTGGACAAGCGACCACCCGCCTTAAGGAAGGCAAGGTCCGTAGGAACAAAGCCCAGCAGCACGCGGTCCATCACCGAATTGGTAAAGGCGAAAATCTCGTCGACGGTGGCATCCGGATGGGCTTCGATATACTTGGCGGTCTCAACGGCGACAAGCGACTGGCCCACCGACACAAAGCGCGTATCCATGGAGAAGACGTAATCGTGGCCCTTTGCCGCAATCTTCGACGACTGATGTGAGCAGGTCGTAACCTCGGAATACGCAAGATGCAAAATGGTCGCATCGGGCCGCTCGGCGTGGATGCGGTCGTACACATGCGCAAAATCCGCCGGCGAGCAACCGCTGGTCTTGGGCATCACACCAAACTCGTTGCAGCGCGAGTAAATCTCAAGCGGGTCGATCGATCCGTCTTCGACGGTCTCGTCACCAATCGTGACATGCATGGGCACGCGCACGATGCCATAGCGCTCGCAGAGCTCCGGCGTCACATCCGAACCAGACTCAACCACGATTACGTACTTGCCCATTATCATCACAACCCATCTCGACGTTGGCTTTTGAATATGTGACGCACGTCCGCCGTCCTGCTGCAGAACGGCCTCCAAGCGCCAAAGAGACGCCGCCCCTTGCACACAACAAAGGACAGCGTCTCCCTGGAAAACTCCGTGCTTATCTGAGATTCTACACGGTTTATTAAGGAGTGTTACTTATTCCGCAAACGGTAGCTATACGCGATAAACGGTAGCAAGCAAGAATCCAGAACGCTCAACCCATTAGGAGAGTTCCGCCTAAAGGGTGACTACACAGGACCCCGCCGGGGCTGTTTGGGCTACCTCCCAAAATATTCCGCAGGACGCAAGAAGCCCTCGCCGCACGAAGTGCGCAGCGAGGGCTTCTTGCATGTCCGAGGACGTTTTGGGAGGTAGCCCAAACAGCCCCGGCGATCCTGCGGGAGTTAAACCCCTTTAGAACTTGTCGTGGAATGTACGCGAAATGACCTCGTCCTGCTGCTCCTTGGTGAGCGTGTGGAAGTTCACGGCATAGCCGGAAACGCGGATGGTCAGCTGCGGGTACTTCTCGGGGTGAGCCTGAGCGTCGAGCAGCGTCTCACGGTTGAAGACGTTGATGTTCAGGTGGTGGCCACCCTTCTCGGCGTAAGCGTCGAGCATGTGGACCAGGTTATCGGCCTGAGTCTCGGAAACTTCAGAAACCTTCATAATGTGTCTCCTTCGATTGATAGGCGCCGGCCGAAACCGGCGCACTAATCAGTAATCGTTATTGTTAGTATAGCACTAACAATAGTTACTCGCCCAGCTGATCAAGGTCGATATCGCCAAAGAACACCTGGTCCTCCTTGCCGAGCGCACTCGGGATGATGGAGAAGGTGTTGGAGATGCCGTCCTGAGCATCGCGGAACGGGAGCTTGGAAACCGAAGACAGCGAAGCGATGGCGCCGTGGCTATCGCGCTTGTGCATGGGGTTAGCACCCGGGGCGAACGGCTGGCCAGCCTTGCGGCCGTCGGGCGTGGAGCCGGTCTTCTTACCGTACACGACGTTGGAGGTAATGGTCAGAACCGAGGTCGTGGGCACGGAGTTGCGGTAGGTGTCGTTCATGCGGATGTACTCCATGAACTGGTGCACAACGTCGTGAGCGATCTGGTCGACGCGGTCGTCGTCGTTACCGTACTTGGGGAACTCGCCCTCGGTCTCGAAGTCGACGATGATGCCGTTCTCGTCACGGACGGGGTGGACCTTGGCGTACTTGATAGCGGACAGGGAGTCGGCCACGACGGAAAGGCCAGCGATGCCCGTAGCGAACCAGCGGTGCACGTGCTTGTCGTGCAGAGCCATCTGGATGCGCTCGTAGCAATACTTGTCGTGCATGTAGTGGATGATGTTCAACGAGTTGACGTACACGCCAGCGAGCCACTTCATCATGTCGTTGTACTTGGCCACAACGTCGTCGTAATCAAGCGTGTCGCCCTCGACGGCGCGGTACTTGGGGCCGACCTGCTTCTTGGAGACCTCGTCAACACCGCCGTTGAGTGCATACAGCAGGCACTTGGCCAGGTTGGCACGGGCGCCGAAGAACTGCATCTCCTTGCCGATGCGCATGGAGGACACGCAGCAGGCGATGCCGTAGTCGTCGCCGTGATAGACGCGCATGAGGTCGTCGTTCTCGTACTGGATCGAGGAGCTGGCGACGGAAGTCTTGGCGCAGAACTTCTTGAAGTTCTCGGGCAGACGGGTCGACCACAGAACGGTCATGTTGGGCTCGGGGCTGGTGCCCATGTTCTCGAGCGTGTGCAGGTAGCGGTAGCTCATCTTGGTAACGAGCGTACGGCCGTCAACACCCATGCCGCCGATGGACTCGGTGACCCACTGCGGATCGCCGGTAAACAGGGCCTGGTACTCGGGGGTACGGGCAAACTTGACCATGCGGAGCTTCATGATGAAGTGATCCACGAACTCCTGGATCTGCTCCTCGGTGAAGGTACCGTTGGCAAGGTCGCGCTCAGCGTAGATGTCGATGAACGTGGAGGTACGGCCGATGGACATAGCGGCGCCGTTCTGCTCCTTGACGGAAGCGAGGTAGGCGAAGTACATCCACTGGATGGCCTCCTGCGTGTTGGTAGCAGGGTTGGAAATATCGAAACCATAGGTCTCGGCCATCATCTTGAGCTCGCCGAGGGCGCGGATCTGCTCCTGCAGCTCCTCGCGATCGCGGATGTTGTCGGCGGTCATGACCGTCGGGGTGGAAGCCTTCTGGGCCTCCTTGTCCTTGATCAGGTAGTCGACGCCGTACAGGGCAACACGACGGTAGTCGCCGATGATGCGGCCGCGGCCATAGCCATCGGGCAGACCGGTGATGATGTGAGCCGAGCGGCAAGCACGCATCTCGGGGGTGTAGACATCGAAGACGCCAGCGTTGTGGGTCTTGCGCTCGAAGGTGTAGCGCTCGACAACGTTCTCGTCGACCTTATAGCCGTGCTGGCTGGCTGCCTGGCAAGCGATGCGGATACCACCGTTGACGTGCAGCGCGCGCTTGAGCGGCTTGTCAGTCTGAAGACCGACGATGGTCTCCTTCTCGCGATGGGCGTTATCGATGTAGCCAGCGGGGTGGCTCACGATACCCGTGACGGTCTTGGTGTCCATATCGAGGACGCCGCCCTGCTCGCGCTCCTTGAGCAGCAGGTCGAGAACCTCGCCCCACAGCTCCTTGGTACGCTCGGTCGGGCCGGCGAGGAACGACTCGTCGCCCTCGTAGGGGGTGTAGTTCTTCTGGATGAAGTCTCGGACGTCAACCTCTCCCGTCCAGATGCCTTCCTTGAAGCCTTCCCATGCCTCCTGCATTGTGTAACCACGCTCCTAGTTACGTGTAATGCGGCGCTCTCTCACACCGCTGCTTATTGAATTCTTGAATTATCGGCTTGCACTACCGGCTTCTTCCGTTCTTCACCACACGTTGGTACAGGGAAAAACGTTTGTCCACCTTGGAACTGCAACCCAAAACCCAAGATTTCACCCGTTTGAGAAGGATAACATAGCCACCCCCTTCATCAGGGCTGTTATATGTTTCTTTTTTTATACCATTAGTGCGTTTTTAACAAATCCGCAGGAAATGCGAGCGCGAACAACTACCGTTCACCGATTTGTTTGGTATTTTTCCTTGCCTTTGTACGACGTTCACTCTAGCTGTTATGCCAGTTTTAGCAGGGTAAAGTGTCCCAGAGACCCCGCAGAAACTGCAGGGCGGCCACGGGATTTCCCCCGGGACCGCCCTATGGCATGGTTAGTTATTTAGCTTTGATTGCCGCTTGGCATTAGGCGGCTGCGGCGGCCTTGTCGGTCGTTGCCTTGCTGTGGCCCTGACCCTCAAAATGCTTGTAGCACCAGCTGGTGACCAGCGGAGTCAAAATAGCCGTAACGATTGCGCAGGCAGCGACCTGTGCCGTGGCCGTTGCGAGCACCGCACCGCCGTACATGGCCCCGTTGACGCTTGCCATGGCAGCAGGCGTGGCCACATTGGCTCCGGCGCAGCTCGAAATGGCCGCACCTGCGACACCCGTACCGCCCGTGAGCTTATCGACCGCGATGACGGGAATTGCAAAGACTACCGAGCAGATCACGCCGAGCAGGATGCCGGGAAGACCACCGTTGATAAGCTGGCCAAAGGTCATGGTCGAGCCCATGGCAAAGAAGACGAGCACGATGATGGCGGAAAGTGCCGGTGCCATCATCTTCTTAAAGCTGGGGAAGAGGTTACCCAGGATAATGCCGACGACGATCGGCAGGATGGCGCCCACGAGCGACCAACCGATCGGAGCCTGACCGGCAGCGCCGAGCACGATCATCGTGACCGGAGGGCCGACAACCAGCGTGGTGATGGCGACAGCGCCACGCTCGGCCTCGTTGCCCATGGTACCCATCAGTCCGGCGTACATAGCGTTGTTGGCACCCGTGCAAGCGGCCAGCATCACCATGGCCGAGATACCAAACAGGTTGTCGTTGAACACATAAAGGATGAGCAGCGACACGGCAACGACCACGATCTGCTTGACGGCGATGATGATGGCGCCGCGGGCAGCGGCGGCAGGAGCGCTCTTAAACGAAATCGTCGTACCGACGATGAGCAAAAAAGCGCCAACAAGCGGGCCTGCGCCCTGCTGGGTCATGCCGAGCGTAAAGCTGCCGAGCGTTTTGAACAGGTCGGGGAACAGCGTGTTGAGCAGGCAGCCCAACAAAAGCGGCACCAAAATATTGGCACCCGGGATGGAGGACATCTTAAAGAACGGCTCCTTTGCCGCCGGCGCCTCCACCGCAGTCGATTCACTCATATATATCTCCTTTGGATGCATGCGAATCGTAGCCGCACGCGCCTTTGTCAGAAAGAAGGCGACGGTCCCGAGTCGCAGGAGCCGTCGCCGAATTAACGTCGCGGGGTATTACCCGTCCAGAACGATGCCACCGTCGCAGTCACCGATCTCGCCGTTCACGAAGCTAGCGAGGTCGGAAGCGAAGAAGAGCACCATCTGCGCAGGCTCGCTGGCCTGGGCGGCGCGGCCCAGAGGAATACCGTTGATGATGCGCTGAGAGTTCTCGTCAGAGAGAATCGAGGTCATATCGGTAAGGGTGAGCGACGGGCACACGGCGTTGCAGCGGACGCCAAACTTGCCGCCTTCCTTGGCGACTGCCTTGGTTAGACCGTTAACACCGGCTTTGGAGCTGGCGTAGGCAGCGGTGCCGAGCAGGCCGCCACCGATCTTGCCCGCTACGGAACTCACGTTGACGATAGTGCCGGCATGGGCCGCCTTAAAGTGCGGATACACGGCGTTCATCATAGTGAAGGTACCGTTGAGGTTGATGTCGATGGTGCGACGCCACTCGGTGTCATCAATCTCGTCGAATTTCTTGGTGCTGATGACGCCAGCGCAGTTGATCAGGATGTTGGTTTGCGGCAGGTCCGTAAAAATCTGCTCGACGGTCTCGCGTGCCTTGGGTGCATCGGCGACATCGAGCTGATAGAACTTGTTGCCCTCGCCAAGCTCGGCCACCGCGGCCTCGCCCTTAGCAGCGTTCCTTGCGATGAGCGCGACGTGTCCGCCGCCCGCAACGATGCCCTTGGCAATCTCGAGGCCAATGCCCTGAGTGCCGCCGGTAACGATCGCGGTTTTGCCCGTGAAGTCAAATGCCATGACTCCAACCCCCTTGATTCAGGTGTCTCCTTGCGGGAAGTTGGAGCATCGCACGTGGCGATAAATGAGTCCCAGTCGTCATGGTGGTGACAACCCCCCGCCTAACCGCGGGCATAGTAGTTCTTTGAAACGCTTCAGCAATTGAATTTTTTAACTCTTTATGCGCTCTTTATATTGCCCACTGCATGAGGCCCGAATATGCGGGTATCATCTTTCACCGAAAATAGTTTCTAGTGTTAGGGGTTTTCGGTGGAAGATACCGATTTCCATGAGCTTGGACGTCAGCTCTTAACTGAGTTTGGCAGCATGCATCATCGCATTTCGCGCTCTGCGGACAAAGCTCTCGGCGGCGAGATGGCTGTCATGCGCGCCCTCATGCTCGCTGGCGGTTCGCTCACGCCGAGCGAACTCGCAAATCGCGCCTGGGTCTCGAGTGCCCGCATCGCCAATATCTTACGCACTCTCGAAGCCAAGGGCTGGGTCGAGCGCGAGCACTCAAAGACCGACCGTCGTCGTGTACACGTCACGATGACCGACAAGGGATTCCAGAATCTCGAAATCAAACGTCGGGAATTCGAGGAGCGCACCGCGGCCTTCCTCGAGCAGCTCGGCGAAACAGATACCCAAGAGATGGTGCGCCTTCTAAGGCGTCTCAACGAAATTATCGACTGCAATCAAGAAAGGAGAAATGCCAAGTGAGGATTCTCAAGCTCTTTAAAAAGCATGTCCCATCACTGTTCGCAGCTATCGTACTTATCGTAATCAGCTGTAACGCCGATCTGGCACTGCCTACCTATATGAGCGACATCGTCGACGTGGGCGTGCAGCAAGGCGGCATCGCCTCGCCCGTGCCCGACACCATTCGTGCCGAATCGCTCGACGACCTCGAACTCTTTATGAGCGCCAAGGACGCCAAGACAGTAGAAGCTGCGTTTGGCAAGGCAGACAAAAACGGCATTCGCACGTACAGGGGAACCGAGGATGAGCGCGCCGACGGCGGCAAGATTGCCGATATCATGAGCCTGCCCGAGACCGTCGTCCTTTCGCTCAACCAAGGCATCGACGCCAGCTCCATGGGCGACATGATGGGCGCGTCCAGCGAGAAAGGCAACAGCGACGCCCAAGCCATGCCCACGCCCGAGCAAATGGCAGCGATGACGCCCGACCAGCTCGCCAAGATGCAGCAAAAGGCCGCAGCGGCGCAGAATATGCAAAAGCAGATTGATGCCGACGGCGGCAAGATCACCATGAAGAGCCTGCGTCTAGGCGTTGAAGGCGGCCTAATCGACCAGGGCAAGCTCGTCGAGGGCGCCAACGGTATGGCGGACAAAATGGGCTCCATGTCGGGCTCCATCGTGACCCAACGCGCCGTGAGCTATGTGCAGGACGAGTACAAGGCACAGGGTATCGACCCCGCCGACGTGCAGAACGCCTACCTGGGCCGCATGGCGACCACGATGTTTGGTCTGTGCCTGATCTCACTGGTCGCCACCATCCTGACCGGTGCCGTGGCTTCGCGCACCGCCTGCTCCATCGCCCGCGACCTGCGCCGCGAGACCTTCAACAAGGTCATGCACTTCTCGCCGGCCGAGGTGGGCAAGTTTAGCCAGGCCTCGCTCATCACCCGCTGCACCAACGACATTCAGCAGATTCAGATGGCCGCAACCCTGTTTATCCGCATGTGCCTCATGGCGCCCGTCATGGGCATCGTCGCCGTCATGCGCGTCCTGGCCAACCACACCGGCCTGGAGTGGACCATCGCCGTGGCCATCATCGCGGTCTCGGCCGTCGTCGGCGTGCTTATGGGCCTCACCATGCCCAAGTTCAAAAAGATGCAGAGCTTTGTGGACCGCGTGAACCTTACCGCCCGCGAGCTGCTCGACGGCCTTATGCCCATCCGCTCGTTTAACCGCGAGGAGCATGAGCTCGAGCGCTTTGACCAGGCGTCCCTCGACCTGATGACCACGCAGCTCTACACCAACCGCGCCATGAGCTTTATGATGCCGCTCATGATGCTCGTCATGAACTGCATCACCGTGCTTATCGTCTGGTTTGGTGCGCAGGGCGTGTCCGACGGCGTGATGCAGGTCGGCAACATGATGGCGTTTATCTCCTACACCATGCAGATCGTCATGGCGTTTATGATCCTCACCATGGTTTCGGTCATCCTGCCCCGCGCCGAGGTCGCAGCCGAGCGCGTGGAAGAGGTCATCACCTGTCCCACGAGCATCAACGACCCCGTCTCGCCCAAACTGCCCGCGGCCAACGCGCCGCGCGGTGAGCTCGCCTTCCACGACGTGAGCTTCCAGTATCCCGATGCCCGCGCCGATGTCATCAGCGGTGTGAACTTCACCACGCATGCCGGTCAGATGCTCGGCATCATTGGCTCCACGGGCTCGGGCAAGTCCACGCTCGTGCAGCTGATTCCGCGCTTATACGACGTCACGGGCGGCAGCATTTCGCTCGACGGCATCGACGTGCGCGACATGACCCTTTCCGAGCTGCGCCGCCGCATTGGTTACATCCCGCAGCAGGGTCGCCTGTTCTCGGGCACCGTGGAGAGCAACCTTAAGTTTGCCGGAGACATGGTAAGCGACGAGAACATGCACGAGGCCGCGCGCATCGCCCAAGCCGAGGACTTTATCGCCGAGCGCGAAGGCGGCTACGACTCCCCCATCAGCCAGGGCGGCTCCAATGTTTCGGGCGGTCAGCGCCAGCGCCTGGCCATCGCCCGCGCGTTGGCCAAAAAGCCCGAGGTCGTGGTGTTCGATGACTCGTTTAGCGCCCTCGACTACAAGACCGACGCGCGTCTGCGCGAAGAGCTGGCCAAAAACGTTACCGACGCCGCGCTCGTGGTCGTGGCCCAGCGCATCGCAACTATCATGCACGCCGACCAGATCATCGTGCTCGACGACGGCCACGTGGTGGGCACCGGCACGCACGAGGAGCTGCTGCACAGCTGCCCGGCATACCTGGAGATCGCACAGTCGCAGCTTTCCGCCAAGGAGCTGGGGCTCACCCAAGAAAAAATTGCAGCCGTTATGGAAGGAGGCGAGCACTAATGGCAGACGAGACCAAGACTCAGATTCCCAAGCCCACCCGCCGGCGCGGTCCCATGGGCCGCATGGGTGGTATGGGCCGCGGCGAAAAGGCCAAGGACTTTAAGGGCACCATGAGGCAGCTGCTCGGCTATATCGGCCAGCACAAGATTGCCGTGTTTGCCGCCGTCGCCTTTGCCGTATGCTCGGTCATCTTTAACATTGTGGGACCCAAGGTGCTCGGCCAGGTTACTACCAAACTGTTCGAGGGCCTGGTTGCCAAGGTCAACGGCACCGGCGATGTCGACTTTGCCTGGATCGCCAAGACGCTCGGCTTTTTGCTCTGCCTGTACCTGGCAAGCTCTGTCTGCAGCCTCATCCAAGGCTGGCTTATGACCGGCGTCACGCAAAAGATTTGCTACCGCATGCGCAAGGAGATCGCCGCCAAGATTGCTGTCGTGCCGATGAGCTACTTCAACGGCCACAGCAAGGGCGACGTGCTCAGCCGCATCACCAACGACGTCGACACGCTGGGTCAGTCACTCAACCAGAGCGTGACGCAGCTCATCACGTCGGTAACGCAGATTATCGGCGTGCTCGTCATGATGCTGTCGATCAGCTTGCCGCTTACCGGCGTCACCGTGCTCACGCTGCCGGCAGCCGCGATTATCCTGACCGTGATGATTCACTTCTCGCAGCCGTACTTCCGCGAGCAACAGCAGGTCTTGGGCACCGTCAACGGCATTATCGAGGAGGACTTTGCCGGCCAGAACGTCATTCAGGTGTTCGACCGCGCCGAGGCCTCGATCGAGGAGTTCGACCGTCAAAACGACCGCCTCTTTATTAGTGGCTGGCGCTCGCAGTTCCTGTCGGGCCTGATGATGCCGCTTATGAGCTTGGTGGGCAACATGGGCTACGTGGGCGTCGTCGTGGTGGGCGCGCAACTCGCGCTGACCGGCAATGCCACGCCCGGCGACATTCAGAGCTTTATCCAGTACGTTCGCAACTTTACGCAACCCGTGCAGCAGCTGGGCAACGTGAGCAACACGATGCAGTCGATGGCCGCTGCCACCGAGCGCGTCTTTGAGTTCCTGGCCGCTCCCGAGGAGGAGCAAAAGGCCGACGCGCAGATTCCCGAAAAGCGCCCCGGCCACGTGGAGTTCGACCATGTCAAGTTTGGCTACACGCCCGACAAGACCATCATCCACGACTTTAGCTGCGAGGCGCAGCCCGGCCAGACCATTGCCATCGTCGGTCCCACCGGTGCCGGCAAGACCACACTCATCAAGCTGCTGCAGCGCTTCTACGATGTGGACGGCGGTTCGCTGCGCGTCGAGGGTGTCGACGTGCGAGACTGGGATCGCGCGGCGCTGCGCGGCGAGTTTGCCATGGTGCTGCAGGATACCTGGCTGTTTAACGGCACCATCCGCGAGAACATCCGCTACGGACGCCCCGATGCGACCGACGCCGAGGTCGAGGCCGCCGCACGCGCCGCACGCTGCGACCACTTTATCCATACGCTCGCCGGCGGGTACGATTTTATGATCAACGAGGAGGGCACTAACCTGTCGCAGGGTCAGCGCCAGCTCGTGACCATCGCCCGCGCCATTTTGGCCGACCGTCCGGCGCTGATTTTGGACGAGGCGACCTCCAACGTCGATACCCGCACCGAGGAGCTCATCCAGCGCGCCATGGATGCGCTGATGCAGGGCCGCACGAGCTTTGTCATCGCGCATCGCCTGTCCACGATCCGCAACGCCGACGTGATCTTGGTGATTCGCGACGGCGACATCGTCGAGAAGGGCACGCACGACGAGCTGCTCGCCCAAGGCGGCTTCTACGCCGACCTGTACAATTCGCAGTTCGACGAAGCGGCGTAAATTCTGCCGCAGGGAACGAATAACGCCCGAGAACGGGGGCGCAGGACAGCCTGCGCCCCCGTTTTTTGTTCTGCGGCCCTCGAACCGCCTCCCCTGGGACCTGATTGACGCCCTCCCTCAAGGCCCCGTGGACAAAAAATGGCAAATATGAGTACTGTCACCTTTTTAGTAACAGCCAAAACTGCCCCAAACGACCTCATTGCGGCCTAGATATGCCTTCAAATTGATCAAAATGCCCGGTAGCATGCTTCTGTGTGCCAACGTTAATGAACATATTTACTGTTGTGTCTATTATCTTGTAAGATCGATATGATACTACGCTAGCAACAGTACTCATATTTGCCATTTTTTGCCCACAGGACTTAGAGAACGCCAAAAAATCTAGCAATGCCAGCGAGCAAACCGCGTCAGCCGATGCAAGGAGTGTCCCCAAGTGCCGGCAGATAAGGAACGTCCCTAACTGCCAGGTTTGAAAGGTAGTCATTGGGGACGTTCTTAAACGACTAGTCAAACAAGAACGTCCCCAACGACTACTCATTTAAGTACGTCCCCAATGAGTGCCCCTGGAGCAAGACAACGCCGCAGGTAGAGGGCGGACAGCGAGCGCCGTTACGCGGGTTGGTAAACCCGCGTAACTAAATACGTTCCGCGATCTCGTGAATGAGGTAGTCGGTCTTTTCCCAGCCCAGGCACGGATCGGTGATCGACTTGCCAAAGACGCCGCCGTCGACCGGCTGGTTGCCGTCCTCAAGGTAGGACTCGATCATAAAGCCCTTGACCAGCCTGGAGATGGCTTCGTTGCGGCGGCAGCTGTCGAGCACCTCCTTGCAAATGCGATACTGCTCCAGCGGACGCTTGCCCGAGTTGTCATGGTTGCAGTCGATGACCGCCGCTGGGTTGGCATAACCGGCGTGCTCGGTGTAGCGCTCGGCAAGACGCTCCAGATGCTCGTAGTGGTAGTTAGGGTAGGTGCGGCCGTCGAGGCCAATGTAGCCGCGCATGACGGCGTGCGCGAGCGGATTGCCGTCGCACTCGACCTCCCAGTTGCGGAAGATAAAACTCTGGTGCGCCTGGGCGGCGTAGATGGAGTTGAGCATGACGGTGGTGGAGCCGGCAGTGGGGTTCTTCATGCCCACGGGTACCGAAATGCCGCTCGACACCAGGCGATGCTCCTGGTTCTCGACCGAGCGCGCGCCCACGGCAACGTAGCTCAGCAAGTCGACGAGGCACTGGTAGTTGGACGGGTAGAGCATCTCGTCAGCGGTGAAGAAGCCCGTCTCCTCGATGACGCGCAGGTGCATGTGGCGGATGGCCTTGACGCCCTCGAGCAGGTCGTCGGGAGCCTCGGGGTTGGGGTTGTGCAGCAGACCCTTGTAGCCGGTGCCCTTGGTGCGCGGCTTGTTGGTATAGGCGCGCGGAATGATGATGAGCTTGTCCTTGACCTCCTCGGCGGTCTTGGCCAGTCGGTTCATGTACTCAAGCACCGAGTCCTCGCGGTCGGCAGAGCACGGACCGATGATAAGCACCTTGCGTGCGTCCTCGCCGGTAAAGACTTTGGCGACCTCGGCGTCAAATGCCTGCTTTTTGGCGGTAAGCTCGGCAGAAAGTGGCATTTCCTCGCGGATCTCCATGGGGATCGGCAACTTGCGTTTGAATTCCATGGCCATAGGGGCCTCCTCAATCTATAGAAAGAGCAATAAGCGTATTGTCGAGTGCTCGGCATTATCCGCTGTCGCACGCTAAAGTGCAAGCACAGCCTACTAAAAAGGGAATGAATCGACACAAGAGCCCGCTCACCACGAGAGTGGATAATCTCCCGTTTTTGGCCCATGTTCGCGCTCAAAGTGGGAGATTATCCACTCTCGTCGGGCAAGCGTCCAAAAACCCACACCGACCAAAAAGGGACGGGTTTATTTTGGCAGGTTTTATCTGGGCAAACGTCAACAGCCGTAGGAGAGCTGCTTTCCCTCGCGGCGATCTTCTAACAGAAAAACTGAGTGAGTAGGCTTTTTGCAGGAGGCGAAGCACGACCAAATGCGCCACAGTTCTGACCTGCGGTTTTGTTGGGCGCTACCCGCGATGTGCTCGGCAGATCCAAAAAAGCCTACTCACTTGCATCTGAGATGCTCTAGATACGCAAAATACCGCCGCGAAAGGAGCCCAGCTCCCTTCGCGGCGATCGTTCGCTCTGGTTTTGCGGCGGTTTTGCCGCTTGTTACCGCCGCCTGTTACTCGCTGTAACGGGTGGCGATGGCAGCTTGTACCATGCCGGTGCTCATGAGGTACGTCACCAGGAAGTAGCCACCGTATGCTGCCAGGAAGATTGCACAGGTGAGGCCCACGGTGCCGCCGATGCTCATATCACCGAATACGCTCACCAGCTCGATGATCACCTTAAGCGCCACAAAGGAGTGCGCCAGGCCCACTGCCAGCGGGAACAGGAAGAACACCGCTTGCTGCGCCATCACCGAATGCCGGATCTGACGGTCGTCACAGCCAATCTGTGCCAGCACACGATAACTGCGGCTACCGTCGGCCACGTTGGAGAGCTGCTGGATCGACAGTATCGCCGCGCACGCAACGACCAGTACAAAGCCAATGTAGATGGCCAGATAGCTAATCATGCCGTTCATCTGCGCCGCCGTCGTATACATCTCGGTACGCGTGATGAAGACTCCCCATGACCCCGGCTCCTTGCCGTCAACGAGCAGATTGTCGAGCAAGGTGTATTTAATGCTCTCGTCTGCCTCGGTCGTATCCATCCCCTGTTTGTAATTAACGAGCAGATTACTGGAATACGGCTGCAGATTAAGTTGGGACAACAGCTCGTCGGCAACGACGACGGTACCCGGATTACTGCCCATCGCCGAGTTGGCGATGGCAGCCGTATCCTCGTCCGACTTGTCGCCAGCGGGCTTGAGCGTATGCCCGCCCAAGGTAAGGGCATGGCCGCCAGCCATATACTTGGTGTACAGGTCGCCCAGTTCACCACCCATATCACACGTGAGCAGATACTGGTCGCGGCCAATGCTCACCGGCTCCTCGCCCATCATCTGGCGCAGCTTGTTGTACTGGCTCGCTGGCGTCACAAACAAACCCATCGCATCGGCATTGCTTCCCTCGAGCGCCCTGGGAAGCTTTTCTCCCATGGCCTTGCACATCTCACCCGCCACCACCGAGGGGCCCGAGCCGCCAAGCGGGTAACTCAGATACGAATCGATCTGCACATGCTCACCGGCAACATCGGCGATATTGACCTTCTTGCCGGTCTTGTCGTTGTTGTCCGCCGACTTGCGCTCGCCATGCCATGGCTCGCCATGCCATGCAGCGTACAAATCGACCGTTGCATCGGCCAGCACCATGCGATCGGCCTCAGACGGATTGACATACTCCTTGTAGTAGTCGAGCGTTTCGGGCGTGTAATAGACATACGTCTGAGACACGTCAACAGGGTTATAGCGCTCCAGGTTTTCGTTCATCACGTTGGCAATCGACATACCGCAGGTCACCGAGGTAATGGCCAAAAACAGGATCATCGCGATGACGCCCATCGAAAAGCACACCGTATTGACCTTGGCCGAAAGCTGGCGCACGGTAAACATGTTGAGGCCGCGCCAGTACACGCCGCGCAGGCTCTGCAGCAGCTTGATGAGCATGCCCGAGAGTCCCCAGAACAGCGCAAAGGTACCCACTGTAACCATAGCGGTCGTAATGCCAAACTGGTTCATGGCCTCTTGTAGCTTGCTGTCCGTCGCGGTTAGCGGGAACCCATCACGTAGCAGACGGTAATAGGCCACGCCCACAAGCACCACGCCCACGGCAAAGATGGCAATCGCGATCCAGGGGTTGCGTGTCTTGATGCTCTCGTTGCGACGCTCGGCACCCATGAGCTCGATGAGTTTGGTACGACGCACAGCGCGAAGGTTCAGCAGTAGCGTGAGCACAAACATCACGAGCATGCAGGCAAGGGTCAGGTTGAACGCATGCACCGAGAAAAAGAAGTGGAAATTGGCGATCTGTGTCTTAAAGAGCGAGGCCGTAAAGAACGTCATGAGCTGGGAGAGTCCCACACCCAGCACAATGCCGGCGACAAAGGCCACGACCGATACTATCACGGTCTCGAGCGCCATGATCGTGGCGACGCGCCCGCGCCCCATGCCGAGCACCTGGTACAGGCCAAACTCCTTCTTGCGGCGTTTCATGATGAAGTTGTTGGCGTACACCATCAAAAAGGCCATGACGCCGGCCAAAAAGTACGTCAGGTAGCCGAGCATGCTGCCCATAACCTGTGCCAAGCCCTCTTCATCGATTCCGGCGATGTCGACCTGCATCGAGATGGTGTTAAAGGCATAGAAGACCGTGACGCCCAGGGTGAGCGTCAAAAGGTAGACGAGGTAGTCGCGGCCGGCGCGGCGGACGTTGCCCCAAGCGAGTTTACAGAGCATCGGAGCCCTCACCGCCCATCATGGCAACGACCTCCATAATGCGGTCGAAGAACTCTCGGCGGTCGGTGTCGCCGCGGCGCAGCTCGGTGAAGATCTTGCCGTCGCGGATAAATAGCACACGGCTCGTGTAGCTGGCGGCAAAGCTGTCGTGCGTGACCATGAGCACGGTGGCGCGTAGGCGGCGGTTAAGGGCCTCCAGGCTCTCGAGCAGCAGACGAGCGCTCTTGGAATCGAGGGCGCCGGTGGGTTCGTCGGCCATGATCATAGTGGGGTCGGTGACGAGTGCGCGAGCCGCGGCAACGCGCTGCTGCTGACCGCCGGACATCTGGTAGGGATACTTATCGAGCACCTGGCTGATAGACAGACGCGCAGCCACATCCTGCACGCGGGTCGAGATCTCTGCCGAGTTCGTGCGGGCGATGGTGAGCGGCAGGGCGATGTTCTCGCGTGCTGTGAGCGTATCGAGCAGGTTGGAGTCCTGGAAGATAAAGCCCAGCTCCTCGCGGCGGAACTGCGAGAGCTTGGCCTGCTTCATGCGTGTAACGTCCTGCCCGTTGATGCGGATGGCGCCGCTCGTGGCGCTATCGATGGTCGAGACGCAGTTGAGCAACGTCGACTTGCCCGAGCCCGAGGCACCCATGATGCCAACAAATTCGCCGCGGTTGACGGTAAAGCTGACGTCGTTGAGCGCGCGGGTCACGTTGCCCAGCGCTCCATATACCTTTTCGAGATGCGCGACCTCCAGTACCGGGGTCGCCATGTGCGTGGTTTGCATACCGAGTCCTTTCTTGCGATTAGTCTACGGCATCTATAGTCGCAAGAAGACGAGTCGGCTACCATCGATATGGCTTACGCTTGCCTTACCGTTGTGTAAGGTAGGGGTAGCTACCCTGTCACGTGTTAATGTTGAGAGAGGACTCCTGTTGAAGACTGTTCATGTTGCCGCTGGGATCATTCGCAAGGAAGGATCCGACGAGCTGCTTGCCGTGCAGCGCGGCTACGGCGACATGCAGGGACTATGGGAGTTCCCAGGCGGCAAGCTCATGCGTGGCGAGACGCCCGAAGACGCCGTGCGCCGCGAGCTCATGGAAGAGCTGCAGGTAAAAGTCACCAACCTGCGCGACTTCTATACCGTTGAGTACGACTACCCCGATTTCCATCTCTCCATGGAGTGCTACTACTGCTCGCTGGCTAAAGAGTCCGGCGAGCCCCAGAAGCACGACCGTCAGCTCGATATCCGCTGGATTCCGCGCACCTCGCTTGCCACGGTGGAATGGATGCCCGCCGACAAGGGGCTCATTGATGCCCTGATTGAGCTGAAGGAAAATCGGCTTGAGGCAAGCTCCGCTGATGACGCCGCGCCCAACACAGCCGACAAACCCACCGCCAAACCCAAGCGCACGCCTAAGCGCCGTAGCAAAAAACGCCCCAAGCCCGGCCTGCTCGACGGCATCGATACCTCAGACCTCTCCGCCGACGAGCGCGAACTGGTGCGCCGTCGCGCCGCCATCAAAAAGTCCATGAAGGGCAACAAGCGCGCCAATACCAAGCCAGAGCTGCTCGTTCGCCAGCGCCTGCGCGCAGCGGGCCTCACCGGCTATCGCTTGGAATGGAAGGTTCCCGGCAAGCCCGACATCGCCTTTCCCGGGCGCAAGATCGCCATCTTCGTCAACGGCTGCTTTTGGCACCGCTGCCCCAAGTGCAACCCTAGCCAGCCCAAGCGCAACGTTGAGTTTTGGGAGGCAAAGTTCCGTCGCAACGTCGAGCGCGACCGCGCTGCCGTGGCAGCACTCACTCAAATGGGCTGGACACCCATAACCATCTGGGAATGCGAGCTCAAAAAAGACCGCATCGACGCCACGATGGAAAAGGTCATCGAGCAGGTGCGGGCTGCAGAGCCGCAGCGCTAACAGCGAGCATCCACACGCTCCGCACGTCCGCGCCACATCCACGTCACAAACCTTAGAAAGTCCTTAAGCCCAAAACCTTTCAAGAGTGTTACTCGATACCTCTGAACTGCAGTTTCATCGTAACATCAAACCAGGTTAAGCCTTTCTTTAGCGCTTCTTTTCAGCAGCCGCGGCATAATACTGCCAACGCACGGGACCTAGCAGCACACCCCGTGCGCAACCTTTTGGTGGACATCGAGGAGGCCGCATAAGCATGCATTCTTCCAATGACGCAGCACAGCGGCCATCCCTAAATCATGCAAACCTTTTCTCCTTCCCCCCGACACAGAGAAACGGCCTCCTCGACTCCCCCACCACAAAAACCAAGCGCTCAGCCGATCAGAGCCTCAACTTACGAGCATCCTTCGAAAAGCTCCAAGCATCCCTAGACAAGGCGTTCCCCGAACAGGCAAGAGCAATCTAAGCCCATCGCGCTTTATACTGATGCCATGCGAAACATGGATCACATAGAATTGCACCGCGGAGGACGCGAGGAAGCGTTTCCCGAGACCGCCGAAGACTGGCCCTATATTGCCGAACGCGCAGAATTCGCTCGCTATCCGGGCAATTCCGTCCCCTGGCACTGGCATTCCGAAGTTGAGCTTTTCTATATGGAGCAGGGAGCGATTGACTATCGAACGCACGCGGCTCATGAGCACGTACGCTTTGAGGAAGGGTCCGCCGGCTTTATCAACGGCGGCGTTTTGCACAGCACGCTGCAATCACCCAATTCGGCGCCAGCCATTCAAATGCTGCATATCTTTCAGCCGTCGATGCTCGGCGATCCCGCGGGACGTCTCCAAAAGCGCTACATCAACCCATTGCTTCAATGTCGAGGCGTCGATGTGCTCAAATGGTCGCCCACCAATCCCGACGATATGCCCTTTATCGACTTGCTGAAGAGCTCCTTTAGCCACGACCTTCAACGGCCGCAGAACGAGATGGCGCTTCGAAATAGTTTGTCAGAGCTCTGGATTCAGATTAACGCCAAGACCGAACCGCTCTTTTCTTCCGACGGCGCCTCTTGGATGACCAGCCGCGACGTACAGTTCAAGGCAATCCTGGACTTTATCCGCGCAAACTATGCAGCCGCTATAGATGTGCCCCAGATGGCATCTGCAGCCGGCGTAAGCGAAAGAGAGTGTTACCGCATTATCGAAACTTGTGCAGGAACGACCCCGGCGGCATATCTACGCGCATACCGCATAAACCGTGCTTGCGAACTTTTGGCACACACCACGCGAACGGTACAGACAGTCGCGCGCCAATGCGGATTTATAACAGCAAGCCATCTTGGCCAGGTATTTAAAGAACAAATGGGGTGCACTCCTTCGAGCTATCGAGCAGCGAGGCAGAATCTCGATAGCACCAGGCAGAAATCCCGCTAGCCCTTCTTCTGTCACTGCATCAAACTTGCAGGCAAACAACGGATAGGAGCTACTATATGAAGTACTTTGACTATATCGTGTTTGACGTTGATGGGACATTGGCAGATACAGAAGAAAGCGTGCTGTCATCGCTTGGCCAGATTATCCAAGAAGAAACCGGCAAAACGCTCCCCCGACACGAGCTTGAATTTGCCCTCGGCATACCCGGCAAGAACGCCCTTGAGAAACTTGGGATCTACTCACAGGCAACGCTGGATCGCTGGTGCCAAGTTGCCGCCAGCTTTAAAAGCACCATCAGCGTGTTTCCAGGTTTGCTTGAAGTCATCGCAACACTCGCCGATAGCGGCTGCAAACTTGGCATCGTCTCCTCACGTGCGCGCGACGAATACGCAAAAGAAATTGCACCCCTTGGTTTCGATAAGTATTTTGAGCACATCATCCTTGTCGAAGACACAACCGAACATAAACCCGCACCCGCACCCATGCTCGAATATCTCCGACGTGCGGGCGCGAATCCTGGCAACGTCGTCTACGTTGGCGACACCGTCTACGACGAACAATGCGCAACTTCAGCAGGGGTCAGTTTTGCCCGAGCAGCATGGGGATCACACCAAGATATCCCAAACGCCACCTACAACCTCAAAACCCCCAACGACCTGTTAACCCTAACAACCAAGTAACCCTCCCATCCCAAATTCGCAGTCCTAACGCCACAAGGACGACGACCTCGAGAAGGTCAACTTGGGAGGGACGAGGGCTTAGTTCCCCAATCTTTCCGCAGGGGGCAAAAAGCCTCGCCGCACGAAGTGCGCAGCGAGGCTTTTTGCATGCCCGAGGACGATTGGGGAACTAAGCCCTCATCCCTCCCCGGGATCTATATAGAGTCAGAGTACCCTTGCTGTTACTCTGCCTTGCCCACGGAGTTGAGGTTGGTCATGCGGATCTTAACCAGCTCGGTGATCTCGCGCATGCCCTCCTTGGCCGGCTTCTTGGGATCGAAGCAGGCGGGGTTCTCGGCCATGTAGGCCATGAAGCCCTTGGTGTAGGCCTGACGCAGCTCGGTGGCGTAGTTAACCTTGCAGATGCCGTTCTTCACAGCCTCGGCAACCTGCTCATCGGGCACACCGGAGGTGCCGTGCAGAACCAGCGGCACGTCGACGGCGTCGCGGATGGCCTTGACCACGGACTGCTCGATGTGCGGATCGCTCGTGTACACACCGTGGCTGGTGCCAACGCCAATAGCGAGCGAGGTGCAGCCGGTGCGCTCGACGAACTCCTTGGCCTCGGCCGGATCGGTGTAGGGGCTCTCGCCCTCAACCGCGGGACCGTCGTCCTCCTTGCCGCCAACCTTGCCGAGCTCGGCCTCGACGGGCACGCCCATGGCGCGGCCAGCATCGGCGACGGACTTGGTCAGGGCAATGTTGTCCTCGAAGGACTCGTGCGAACCGTCGATCATGACGGAGGTGTAGCCCGTGCGGAAAGCCTGCATGCAGCGGTCATAGCCATCGCCGTGATCAAGGTGCAGGGCAACAGGCACGGAAGCGCGCTCAGCGGCAGCCTTGACCATGCCGTAGAAGTAGTCCAGACCAGCGGTCTTAATCGTGCCCGGGGTGGTCTGCATGATGACGGGGGACTTGGTCTCCTCGGCAGCGGCCAGAACGGCCATAACAAACTCGAGGTTCTCGACGTTGAACGCGCCAACGGCGTAGTGGCCGGCCTGAGCGTCCTTGAGCATCTTTTCGGTGGTAACAAGTGCCATGAGCGTTTGCTCCTCTCCATCGCCCGCATCTGGACATCGGGCGTACGTGTCCGCAAGGCGTTTTACCTTGCATTTTGCTGGCCCCATTGTATGAAAATCGCATCTGTCGCATGTACGAGATATCGCCGGCATGCAGGCCAAAACGCTCGTTTTTAAAAAGCAAACGGAAGGGATTCAGGCTAAATTCCCCTATCCGACATTACCGTTTTCAAGCGAATCGTCTTTCTTTTATAGAAAAGATAAGTAATCGAAAGGCGTTTACTTGCTCAAAAAGAAAATGAACGAAAATAGACTCAACACAATTCCTGCAAATTTAGGTTGAGGATGGAGCAGCTATGGCCCACGCAACAACCCGAGCTTTCGCCGATGAGCGACGTGCCGCCATCATGGAGATGCTTGAGCATAACGCCTCTGTGCAGGTGGCAGAAATCGCCCAGACCTTTGGCGTATCCTCCGTCACCGCCCGCGCCGACCTGGCCGCGCTGGCCGAGTCCGGCAAGCTGCGCCGCACGCATGGCGGCGCCGTGTCGCTCCACAAACGCCTAACCGTCTCCACGCAGGATCGCCGCATCAACGTCAACGTTGCCGCCAAGCAAGCCATTGCCCAAAGCGCTATCAGGCTTGTTAACGACGGCGACACGGTGCTTGTCGACTCCGGCACCACGGCACTCGAGCTCGTCCGCCTGCTCGACCAGCGCGATGGCATCACTGTCATTACGGCCGATATCACCATTGCCGATTACATTGACGAGAGCATGCCCTCGGTCGATGTCGTCATGCTGGGCGGGGCGCTGCGCAAAGGCCATCGCTATCTCTATGGCCCGCTCACCATGCAGGCACTGCAGGTGGTTCACGCCGACCTTGCCGTCATGTGCCCCGGCGCTTTTGTTCCCCGCTGCGGCTTTACGACCGACTTTCCCCAGATGGCTGAAACAAAAACGGCCATGATTGACGCCGCCCGTCAAAGCGTGGCCCTCATGGACGCCAGCAAGGTCAATGGGCGCGGTATGTACCGCTTTGCCGAGCTTGTCGATGTCAACGCCATCGTCATGGACCGCGACCCAGGCGATGCCGTCGCCACTTCAATCGCTGAGATCGACAACGACGAGCGCCCGAACCTCATCATCGCCGGCGCGTAAATAAAAACCACCACAAAGGCGTCTGTCCCCTTTGTGGTGGTTTGAGCGTCAAGCGTGAACGTGTCGCTACTTGGAAAGCTCGTCGGCGAGGGCCTCGATCTGAGCACGCGAGGCGTCGTTGAGCGAACCCAGGACAGTCACCTTGTTCTGTGCCAGGGTGATGTCCTTCATACCCTCGAGCTCCTTGGTCATAACCTTGGCAGCTGCAGGCGCCCAGGAACCGGCCTCGACAAGCGCCACGGTACGGTTCTGATAGGCATGCTCGGCGAGCGTGTGGATGAAGGTGCTCATGAACGGGAAGATCTCGCCCTGATAGGTGATGGAGGCGAGCACCAGGCGGTCGTAGCGGAACGCGTCCTCAACGGCCTCGGCCATATCGTCGCGAGCCAGGTCAAAGACGGAAACCTTCTGGCCGCGGGCCTCGAGCGCAGACGCGAGCTCCTCAACGGCAGCCTTCAGATGGCCATACACGCTCGCGTAGGCAATCGTGATGCCCTCGTCCTCGGGCTGATAGCTCGACCAGGTGTTGTAGGTGTCGAGGTAATAGCCCAGGTTCTCGGTTAGAACAGGACCGTGGAGCGGGCAGATGATCTGGATGTCCAGATCGGCGGCCTTCTTGAGCACGGCCTGCACAAACTTGCCGAACTTGCCCACGATGCCAAAGTAGTAACGGCGCGCCTCGCAGGCCCACCCTTCCGGATCCTCGATGTCGTTGGCACCAAACTTGCCAAAGCCGTCGGCACTAAAGAGCACCTTGTCGGTAGCCTCGTAGGAGAAGAGTACCTCGGGCCAGTGAACGTTGGGGGCGCCGACAAAGGTCAGGCTGTGGCCGCCCAGGTCGAGCACGTCGCCCTCTTTGACAACCATCTTGCGCTCGGGGTAATCGGTGCCAAAGTAGTTGACCATCATGCGGAACGCGCCCATGCTTGCCACAATCTGTGCCTGGGGATAGCGCTCCATAAAGGCGGCGATGCCGGCGGAGTGATCGGGCTCCATGTGATGGATGACCAGGTAGTCGGGCGTGCGGCCGTCGAGTACGGTCTCGAGGTTGCCGAGCCACTCGTCGACAAATCCGCCATCGACCGAATCGGCGACAGCGATCTTCTCGCCCAAGATAACGTAGCTGTTGTATGCCATACCGTTCTCGGACACATCGTACTGGCCCTCGAACAGGTCGATGTCATGATCGTCAACGCCAATGTAGCGGATATCCTTGGTGATCTCCATCAGGCAAAGCCTCCTAGATAGACAAATGAACCCGTCTATCATAGCACTCGCCTTTATAGTCACGACTATCTGCCGGCATCCTTATCGATTGTTAGCGAAGCGCAACGTTGAGCCGTTGACCTGCGAAAACTATGTGCGCGGCGCTGCCGTGGTATGTCGAACGATAAGCTGGCCGGGAATGCGAATGGCGACGGTTTTGTCCGATGTCCCCACCTTGGGAACCGCATGCTCGAACACCTCGCGCCCGCGCTGATGCAGATCGAATCGAACGGTCGTGAGCTCGTTATGCGCGACAAAGTCGTCGAGCGAGTCATCGACGCCCACCACGCTCACGTCCTCGGGCACGCGCAGGCCGCTGTCGCGCAGCGCAGCGATAGCGCCGTTTGCCATTTGGTCGTTTGCCGCGTAAATCGCCGTCATGGTGCGGTCGTGCTCAGCCAGGTACCGAGCGGCCTCGTAGCCGCTGTTGGCAGACCAGTCGCCCTCGAGTGGTGCCTGCGGCTTAATGTGTTTACGCTCGAGTGCATCCTGCCAGCCAGCACGGCGAAACTGCTCGTCAACCGAAAAGGACGGGCCGCCGATATAACGAATCTGCTCGTGTCCCAGCTCAAACAAATGATCCATGAGCAGCAGCGAGCAGCCGTAATGATCGGAGTCGACCGTGGTCACTCGCGGGTGCGCATACATGGTGACGATAACCGTGCCAATGCCCGGAAGCGGATCGAACGTCTCAAAATCGGGCGCCATACGGCTCATGCCGATAATGATGCCGTCCACGGGCAGCGCGGCCATGCGGCGGGTGGCTTCGGCAAGCGAAAACTCCTCGGTCTTGGACATCTCGACCAGCGTGATAGCGCAGCCGCTCTCGCGCGCCGCGCTGGCAATGCCGTCGATCATCGTAAGGTTGCCAAACTTGGTAACGTCGTTGACGCACAGGCCGACCGAATGGTAACGACCATCGCGCAGCGAACGGCCGGCATAGCTCGGACGGAAGCCGAGCTCCTGCATAGCGGCCTGCACGCGCTGGCGCGTCTGTTCGTTGACGTTAGGAAGGCCGTTGGCAACGCGCGAAACCGTCTGCTGCGAAACGCCAGCAGCACGGGCAACGTCGGCCATGGAAACCGGACGCGTACCCGTATCGTTGGAAGGGCGCCTTGCCACAAAATCACCTTCGCTCTTGCGAGATCTAAATAGCGTGAATGTCGACCCAGACGGAAACGGGCAGAAATACACCCCGCACCGATGCCCGCTATCGTCGGACGCATGTTAACGTACTCTACTTTTTCTATCAGCGGCTCTTTTGCTCCATAAGTCCATACAGTTATACCGTTCGCGGCTGAAAACCTACCGATTACCAGATTCTCAAAAATAGATATACCTTGTGTTATGAGTACGTTAACATAGCCATTGACGTGCAGTACCGTGAACGTCTCGTTTGTGGTGCTCATATTTGTTAACGTACTCATAACGGCACGGACCCATCTCTCCGGCGCCAAGGAAAGGACCCACATGACTGCCTCCGACGAAAAGACACTCGCCACGCTCACCAAGCTGTTTGAGGAGGAGTTTGGCCCCATCGGCGACCGCCAGGTACTCTACGTGCACGCGCCCGGGCGCTCCGAGATCAGCGGCAACCACACCGATCACGAGGGCGGCCACGTTATCGCCGGCTCGCTCGACGTCGCCGTTGACGGTATCGCCGTGGCCACCGATTCCAACAAGGTCCGCGTCGCCGACGAGGGCTACCCCACGTTTGAGATCACACTCGACACGCTGGATGTTCAGGAGTCCGAGAAGGGCACGTCCGCAAGCCTCGTGCGCGGCATGGCCCACGAGATCGCAGCTCTCGGCGTTGAGCCCCAGGGCTTCGACTTTGCCTTTACCTGCTCCGTTCCCTCGGGCGGCGGCCTTTCTAGCTCGGCTGCCGTCGAGGCCGCATACGGCCGCGCCATGGAGACGCTCTGGGGAGCGCCCGCAATTGAGCCCGTCGCGCTCGCCCAGATGAGCCAGCGCACCGAGAACAACTACTACGGTAAGCCCTGCGGCCTTATGGACCAGGCCGCCGTATGCCTGGGCGGTCTTGCCTACATGGACTTTGAGGACCAGGCTCAGCCTAAGACCCAGAAGCTCGAGCTCAACTTTGAGGATCACGGCTATGCGCTCGTACTCGTTAAGGTGGGCGCCGACCACGTGGCCGCCACCGACGACTACGCCGCTGTCCCTCGCGAAATGCAAGACGTCGCTGCCGAGTTTGGCAAGGCGCGCCTGTGCGAGGTCAACGTTGCCGACTTTGACGCCAAGCTCCCCGAGCTGCGTGCCAAGCTGGGCGACCGCGCCTGCCTGCGCGCCGTTCACTACTGGTACGAGAACGGCCTGGTCGATAAGCGCTGGACGGCCCTGAACGCCGGCGACATCGATCAGTTCCTGGCTCTGACGCGTGAGTCGGGCGCCAGCTCTGCCATGTACCTGCAGAATGTCGTCGCCAAGCTGGGCTCCGAGCAGCCCTCCATGTATGCTCTGGCGCTGGCCGAGCACGTGCTCGACGGCCGCGGCGCTGCGCGTATCCACGGCGGCGGCTTTGGCGGCACCATCCAGGCCTTCGTGCCGCTCGATCTGGTCGACACCTTCATTGCCAAGATGAACGGCTGGCTGGGCGAGGGCTCTGCCCGCCACTACGCCATTTCTGACAAGGGGGCTTACGCGGCATGGCTGTAATGACTGATGTGCGCGAAGCTGCGCAAGGCCTGATCGAATACGCCATCCATCGGTCTATGGTCGGCCAGGACGATCGCATCTGGGCCTATAACACCATTCTGGAGTGCATTGGCGCCACGGGCCCGGCGCTCGACATGGCCTGGGCGCTGCAGACCGAGAAGCTCTCGCTCTTGCACCCCGATACCATGCCCGACTTTGACCTTGAGGGCACGCTTGCCACGCTTGCCGAGGCCGCCGTTGCCAACGGTGCTGCCGAGGACACGGCATCGGGCCGCGACCGCATCGCCATGCGCATCATGGGCATGCTCATGCCGCGCCCGTCTGCCGTGATTGACGAGTTTACCGGCCGCATGGGCGTCAACGAGCCCCGCGCCGCGACCGACTGGTTCTACGGTCTGTGCTGTGACGCCGGCTACGTGCGCCGTGCCGCCATTGCGCGCAACATCAAATGGAGCACCCCCACCAACTGGGGCGACCTCGAGATCACGATTAACCTGTCCAAGCCCGAGAAGGACCCGCGCGACATCGCCGCCGCCGGCGCTGCAAAGAACACGGGCGAGAAGTATCCCGCCTGCCAGCTGTGCATCGAAAACGAAGGCTACCCGGGACGCTCCGCCGCAGCCGACGGTGGCGCTCATCCCGCTCGCCAGAACCTGCGCATTATCCCCATCTCGCTCGACGGCGAGCGCTGGGGCTTCCAGTACAGCCCGTACGCGTACTTTAACGAGCACTGCATTGCCATGAGCTCCGAGCATCGCCCGATGCACGTTGACCGCAAGGGCCTGACGTGCTTGCTCGACTTTGTGGACCTGTTCCCGCACTACTTTATTGGCTCCAACGCCGACCTGCCCATCGTGGGCGGCTCGATTCTGTCGCACGACCACTTCCAGGGTGGCGCGCACGAGTTCCCCATGATGCACGCCGCCGAGGTCTCGCAGTTCAGCGTGCCCGGCTTTGACAGCGTTACGGGTGCCGTGCTGCAGTGGCCGCTTTCGGTGCTGCGTCTGCGCTCGCACGACCGTGCTCAGCTGCTCGACGCCGCCGAGAAGATTATCCTCGCCTGGCGCGAGTGGACTGACGAGTCGGTGGGCGTCATCGCGCACACGGCCGACGGCGTGGCGCACAACACCGTGACGCCCGTCATCCGCCGTGTCGACTCCCGCGGCAATGCCGGTGGCGAGATCTACGAGGCCTACCTGGCGCTTCGCTGCAACATCACGACCGACGAGCATCCGCTGGGCGTGTTCCACCCGCATGCCGAGTATCACCACATTAAGAAGGAGAACATCGGCCTGATCGAGGTCATGGGCCTGGCCATTTTGCCGCCGCGCCTGGTTCCCGAGCTCGGCGCGGTCCGCGAGCACCTGCTGGCGGCCAAGGCCGATGCCAGCTACGACCTTGCCGGCGCGCTCGAGGGCGACGACCTTTGCCGTAGCCACGCCGCATGGGCCGAGGATGTCTTTGCTCGCCGCGCGAACGAGCTTACGGCGGACAACGCCATCGACATCCTGCACGAGGAGGTCGGCGTGGTGTTTGGCCATGTGCTCGACAACGCCGGCGTCTTTAAGTGGGACGAGGCCGGACGCGCCGCCCAGCAGCGCTTTATCGACTCGCTGTAGCATACCAGCTCGGGCGCTTACGCTCGACACGCTCAACAAATAGCGCCTACACGACAACGGGGCCCGCCGGCAGCATCGCCGACGGGCCCCGTTTTTTGGTGCAAGGGGTGGTGCAAGGGGGTCAGGTTAAGATGCACCAACTTGGTGCAAAGTAACCTGACCCCCTTGCACCAATCAGGATTATCCCCATCTGCCGCATTGTCGGGGTATGATTGAGCCATCATTAAAACATGCGGAAGGACGGCAGGTATGGCTGATATTCTTCTCGTACTCGACACGCTCATGGAACAAATCGTCGAGATCGCTATCCTGCTTTTCGAATTCATCGGCGTCGGAATCATCATCTATTCCGGCCTTCGCGGATTCACGCTCTATCTTAAGCGCTCCCCCGCCACCAAGCTCACGTTAGCCAAAGGTCTGGCAATGGGCCTGGAATTTAAACTGGGAAGCGAGATCCTCCGCACCGTCATCGTGCGCGACTGGCACGAAATCGCAACCGTCGGCGGCATCATCGCCCTGCGCGCCGCACTCACCTTCCTCATCCACTGGGAAATTAAAGAAGAAGAAAAAGAATCGCATCCGGCCGAACGCAGCCAGTAGTCATTGGGGACGTTCTTAAACGACTAGTCAAACAAGAACGTCCCCAATGACTACCTCAGGACATCTCGCGTCCTCCACGAAAATCGAAGTCAAATATTTTTCCGAGAAGTGAACGAACTAATTTGCACCCCCGGAACAACCGCATTTTTTGGCATTAAAACCGCAGGAAAACTGTGAAGAAACCGCAGGAAACGGCGTCCGAAAAGTGTTGATGTTCCAGGGGTCCATTTTTACTCGTTCACTTCCTGGGAAAAGTATTTGACTTTGATTCTGAACGAGCTGGCGCGCCAGGCGATCCAATGGAAACAAAGGAATCATGGCACAAGGAGTGTCCCCAAGTGCCGGCGTAGAAGGAACGTCCCAAAGTGCCGCAACATGACGAGAGTGGATAATCTCCCACTTTGAGCCCGCAAACAGGCCAAAAACGGGAGATTATCCACTCTCATTCTGCGGGCACTCATTTAAGTCTGTCCCCAATGAGTACCCGTAAACCCGACTGACCCTACAGCTCAGTTACTTCGACGCTGTTGTAGATCTCGTCCCAGCGGTCCATGACCAGGTGGCCGGTCTTGGGATCCATGGCGTTGAGCTTGCCGCAGGTATTGGCGGTCTTGAGCACCGTGACATCGTCGGCACCAGCAGCAATGGCATGCGCAAAGCCGGCGATGGTCGAGTCACCGGAACCCGTCGCGTTCACAGCTGCAATCGCGGGTGTCTTGGCGCGGAACGCGCGACCCTCATGGAAGCCCACCGACCCGGCAGCGCCCATCGATACGACAACCCAGGGGATACCGGCAAAGCGGCCATCGGCGGCAAGCGCCTCGCGCAGGGCATCGACATCATCAGTCGTAAAGGACGTACCCAGCAGGCCGTTAATCTCGGTCAGGTTGGGCTTTACGAGCTCAGGCTTAGCGTCGGACTCCAGCGCGGCCTCCAGCGATGCACCCGAGGTGTCGAGCAGCACCTTGGCGCCCGCCTCCTCGGCGATCTTGACGAGCTCGGCATAGTAGCCGGCATCGACGCCACGCGGCAGCGAGCCCGAAAGCGTCACAACGTCCGCCTTCGCTGCAAGCTCGGCGAACTTGGCCGTAAAGGCCTCGAGCTCGGCCGGGGCGATCTGCGGGCCGCTCTCCAGCAGCTCGGTCTGATTACCCTCGTGCAGAATATTCAGGCAAATGCGCGTCTCACCGGCGATGGGCACAAAGTCGTTCTTGACGCCGTCGGCATCCATAAGCTCGGCCATATAGGCGCCCATGTGGCCGCCGAGCAGGCCGGTCGCGAGCACATCGTCGCCCAGCTGCAGCAGCACGCGGCTCACGTTGAGGCCCTTGCCGCCAGCGGTCTTTTCGGGCGTCACACGGTTAACATCGTCGATGATCAGCTTGTCGAGCTGATAGCGCGTATCAATCGACGGGTTCATGGTAACGGTCAGAATCATATTGAACTCCAGTTTAGAAAACCGGCCCGCGCCCCATCAAGAAACGCGAGCCGTCAATTGAACCTTAAAGCGACAAAACAACAGGGGCAACCCCACAGGTCACACCAACGTCAGCGAGCGACGTTCAGGTGCCCCAGGTCGCCGCGAAAGAGGAGCGACGCGTACTTCATGTACGCGAGCGACGGTTTGAGCGGCGAGATGGGGTGCCTGAGCGTCGCGCAGCGTCGGCCGGTCCGGCGTTCGGTAGAACGCCGGAACCTAATTAGTCGTGATACTCGCCGCGGTCCCACTTCTCCAGAAACTCGTCAAAGAAATGCGGGTCGGCCTGGGCCCCGGCGTCGGCCTTGTTGCAGGCGTCGATCTTGGCGATCAGGGCATCGTGCTCGGGAGTCTTCTCGTAAGGCTCCTCCAGGAAGGCGAGCATAATGTCGGCCATCAGGAACTCGCCGGTGATCTTGCCACCAAAGCCCACGATGTTGGCGTTGAGCTCGCGACGGGCATAGAGGGCAGAGGTCATGTCGCGGACCAGGGCGCAACGGGCGCCGGGAACCTTGTTGACGGCGTTGGTGATGCCGATGCCGGTGCCGCACAGGGCCACGCCAAAGTCGGCCTTGCCGCTGGCGACGGCCTCGCCCACGGCCTTGCCGTAGATGGGATAATGCGTGCGGCTGTGGCTGTAGGTGCCGCAGTCGAGCACCTGATAGCCAGCCTGCTCCAGGCGGTCGGCCAGATAGATCTTCTCGTCCGTAACGATATGGTCGCAACCGATTGCGATGGTCTTCTTCATCAGAACGTCCTTTCGTCTGAATTCACAAGGTAAGGTAGAAGTTCGAGTTCTCGGTGGCTCTCGTTAGGCCATCTTGTTGAGCATGTCGACACGAATCTGGTGACGACCGCCGGCGTACTGCGCGCGCAGGAACTCGCGGGCGATCTTCTTGGCGACCTCGGTACCCACAACGCCCGGGCCCATGGTGACCATACGCGAACCGTTGTGCTCGCGGGTCATGTAGGCGGAACGCTCGTCGGAAATGTTGGCAACGACCATGCCCTTAATCTTGACGGCGGCCATATAGGAACCGACGCCGTACTTATCGAATGCAAAGCCCTGGGAGTCCTTGTGCTCCAGCAGGTCCTGGGCAACGGCAGTCGCGGAATCGACAAAGTCCGCGGCAGGGGTCTCGGAATAGTCGACGACCTCGTGACCGTCGGCGACGAGCATCTCCTTGATGGACTCCTTCATCGACATACCGTCGGCATCGGAAGCGATTACAACCCTCATGACATCCTCCTTGAGAGATACGCAGGTGCGTAGTTTCTGTTTGGAAGTGTTGAATCGCGTTCAGGTCCGGGCATCTGAATGTGCGGTTCTTCACTGTTCATGTTAATTTGAACACATTCAAACATCAACTGCAACAACTATTTGTTTATCTTTGTTCTTTTTTGAACAACTACCGTTCACGGTTGATTGCCGACCGTTTGAGCCCGGCGCAGACGTAGCGACCATGTGTTCAACAGACAAAAGGGCGGCCGAGAACGTGTCTCGGCCGCCCTTCTTACGGTTGATCTTCCAAAGATCGCTTTGCCGCCTACTCAGACTGCCCACTCTTCTTGGCATGTTTGGACGGAGCGCTCAAGAAACGATCCGTCAGATAGTTCGCGGGACCGGAGACATCGATCCCCAGCAGCACGTGTCCTAGCCATAGGAACGCCACGAGCACCAGTAGAGGAATCACACACGAGGTCACGATCATCACGATGACGCCTTCGATCAGATCGGTCACCTGCTGCACGATCTCGTCGGTCATCTGCTTGGCACCGCTGGTTACCGACGTAACCAGGCTCGAGGCCCCGTCAGTCAACTGCTCGAGCACGTTTTTGGACTCCGTGGTCTCGGACTTTTTCTTGTTCGATTTTGAGCTGGTCTCGCCTGACTTGTCCGTGGTATCGGTCTTTTCCGCAGCGTCCGCTGCCTTTTGCTCGGCCTGTTCAATGCTGACGCGATATGTCTCGTCGACCTTTTGCGATACCCATACGCTCGCGGGCACAAGCGCCATGCCGATCACGGCAACCACCAGCACGCGCGTCGCCACACGGCGCAGGACAGCGCTCGTGCTCCAGCGCCCATGAACGCCAAGCGACACCGCAAAGAGCACCAACGCAAACGGGATTAAGATGCCCAAGCCAACCGACCACAAAATCGTGAGCAAATATTTCTCGAGGTAGAGCACGGCGAGCACGATGCCCAGGTTACCCGAAAGCTGCGCGAGCTGCTCGGCGACCGGCGTTCCCGTATCACCAGGCAGCGCGGTAATGCCCGCAGACAGCGCCACGCACGAGGTCGTGAGCGCCAGTACGTTACCTTTCTTTTGATCGATGACCTCGATGGTGGAGTCCCAAGTCTTGGTATCGGCAAAATGCGGGCGCGCGACAAAGCCCGAAAGGAGCGCCAGCACCACGAGCGCGATAATCAAGCCGATCTGTAGCTTTTTGTTTGCGCACACGACATCGGACAAGCTGGGCTGCAGCTCGGTTACCGTCGTGTGCTCGGTTATCTGGACAGGACGCCCATGAGCCATCTCGTGCGCGCCTCTTTTTTGTATTGACCCGTTATCCGGCATTTGGATACCTCCTCAGTCCGGCGTTTAATGCGAAAGGAAGTATACCCACCGAGCAAAAATCGAACGGGAGGACCAACGGAGCGCAACAAGACTGTCCCCAATGACTATTTCGGGATGAGTTGCGGTGGAATAGGGATTGTTTTGCGCCCGCCGGCCCCTATTCAGTCCCTATTTCACCGCAACCAAGACAGATGGGATACAGAAAAGCTCTGCCGCAGGTAGCGGCAGGGCTTTTGGAAGGGGACGAGTTGTGCAGGCTCGTTAGGCGAGCTTAGCCTCGAGTGCGGCGATGCGCTTATAGGCATCGATGGTAAAGCGGGTCTGCTTCTCCAGGATCATGGTGGTCATGAGAGTATCCTGAGCATGGGCCATGATGAAGGTCATCTCCATCTCGCCGCCGCCGGCCTCCTGCGAAAGCAGCTTGGTCTGCGTGTCGTGGGCACCGATGAGCGCATCGCTGGCATCCTTGTGCAGCTGCTCGGCCTTCTCAAAATCACCCTCGCGAGCAGCATCGAGCGCTGCAAGCAGATCGGTCTGGGCGTCGCCCGCGTATGCGACAATCTCGAATCCAACCATCGAGATTTCTTCTTTGGTTGCCATATTGCGTTCCTTTCACATATGAACCAATGGAGAGCATCGCGTCCGGGCATACGCGCTGCGTTGTGTATGACAGAGACAGTAACATTCAAACAAAAAAGAACAGCGCAAAACGTAATTTCGAGCTATGAACGGTCGTTTTTCGCCCGTGAACGGTTTTTAAACCAATCCGAACATTCTTGAACACAATTAGCGGAAACCAAAACGGGACCGCACCCTAGCGTACATCGCGCACCGTATCGCCCTTGACGAGCACGCCCGGAAACAGCATGTGCTCCACGCCAGACTCAACGCCCTCGGCGCCGGCAATCTTGTCGACCGCCCACATGCCGACGCGCTTGTTGTCAAAGCGCACCGTAGTCAGGCGACGATCGGGCACGATATCGCCCAAACTATCGTCAACACCCACCACGCTCACGTCCTGGGGCACGCGCTTCCCGCGCGACTCGAGCCCGCGAATGCAGCCGTAGGCCATGGCATCGTTGGAAGCATAAATGGCTGTGCAGTTCGGATCGTCCGCAAGCACCTGGCCGGCGGCATATCCGCTCTGTGCCGTCCAATCGCCACGGACGAGTCGCGGCGGCTCAACACCATGCGCGCGCAATGTCTCACGCCAGCCCTCCTCGCGTTGCATGCCCGAAAGCGAGCGCTCGGGGCACGAGATAAAGTGCACGGTCTTGTGCCCCTGCCCCAGCAAGTACTCGACAACCTGGCGCGAGCAATCGAACTGGTCGTTATCGACCGTCGAGCACAGCGGGTGCTCCAGCATGGTAACGAGCACCGTCTGCATACCGGGCAGCGGCTCAAAGGTGCCAAAGTCCGCCGGCATGCGGTTCATGATCACGACCATGCCGTCCACCGGCAGTGCGCTCATGCGCGACGATGCACTCTCGAGGGTATACGGATGCCCGTCTACTTTAGTGAGGGTGATGGCATAGCCATGTTTGTCGGCCGCGGCGGCAAAGCCCTCCATACGGTCGAGGTTGCCGGTGCCGGTAATGTTGAACATGGCGACGCCGACGGTCTTAAATTTGCCGCGGCGCAGCGATCGACCGGCAAAATTGGGGCGATACCCCAGCTCGCGCATGGCGGCGCGCACGCGCTCCTTGGTCTCGGGGCGCACGCTGGGCGAATCGTGCACCGTACGCGAGACTGTCTGCTCCGAGACACCCGCGAGACGCGCCACGTCCTTAACGGAAACCGATTTTTTAACAGCGGCCATAGGTCGATCTTTCTATGTCAACGATGCCATCGCGGGCATCCCAACAGACAAAATGAACGACTCCAAGTATATCCAACGCCTCTCCCGCCATACGCTCACCACCCAAAACCTACCGTTCACCGACAATCCCGCTTCCCCGAACGGCTTTTGTCGACCAAATGTTAACGTTGCCATTGTGCAAACACAGAGCCACCGGGCGGCTCAAACGTTTACGCGTAAGGAATCGACGGTTCGCAGGCACAGAAACCCCCGATTCGCGTCTTTTTTTGTGCCGCAAAATGGCAACGTCAACATTTTGGCAACCGAACGCCAAAAGCTACCATCGTTGCTAACCCACCGACTCTTAGGAGCATTGCATGGAGCAACTCATCGCCATCATCGAAAAGGGCCAGCCCTTTTTCAACGCGATCGCCCGCAACAAGTACCTCAAGGCGATCCGCGACGGCTTTATCTCCGTCATCCCCATCATCATCTTCTCGTCCATCTTCTGCCTGGTAGCCTCGGTCCCCAACATCTGGGGTTTCTACTGGCCCGATGACATCAACAACGCCCTGTGGAAGTGCTACAACTACTCCATGGGCATCCTGGCCATCGCCTGCGCCGCCACCACGGCCAAGCACTTCGCCGACGCCCAGAACCGCGATCTACCCAAGAACAACCAGATCAACTTCATCTCGTGCATGTGCGCAGCCATCATCGGCTTCTTGCTCCTTTCGAGCGACACGATCGCCACGGACGCTGCCAGCGGCTTCAACACCACCTACCTTGGTTCCAAAGGCCTGCTGACCGCCTTTATCGCCGCGTTTGTGACCGGCATCATCTATAAGTTCTTCATCAAGCGCAACATCACCGTCAAGATGCCCGAGCAGGTTCCGCCCAACATCTCGCAGACCTTTAAGGACATTATCCCCTTCTCCGTCTGCATCACCGTCTTTTGGGTCTTTGACATCGTCTTCCGCGCTGCCTTTGGCTTCTGCTTTGCCCAGGGCGTCATCCAAGTGTTCCAGCCCCTGTTCACCGCTGCCGACGGCTACATTGGCCTCGCTGTGATCTACGGCGCCATGAGCCTCTTCTGGTTCGTCGGCGTCCACGGCCCCTCGATCGTCGAGCCCGCCATCGCCGCCGCTCTCGTTGCCAACATGACCGACAACCTGGCTGCGTTCCAGGCCGGCCAGCACGCTTCCGCTGTCCTGACCCAGGGTGCCCAGTACTTCGTCGTCTGCATGGGCGGCACCGGTGCCACGCTCGTCCTGGTCTTTATGTTCTGCTTCCTGGCCAAGTCTCAGGAAATGCGCGCCGTCGGCAAGGCCGCCATCGTCCCGGTCTGCTTTGCTGTCAACGAGCCGCTGCTGTTCGCCGCGCCCATCGTGCTCAACCCCGTCTTCTTTGTCCCGTTTGTCTTTGCCCCGATCGCCAACATCTGGATCCTCAAGATCTTTATCGACTTCTTGGGCATGAACGGCTTTATGTACACCCTGCCCTGGACCGTTCCCGGCCCCATCGGCACCATCATGGGCTTGGGCTTCCAGCCGCTCGCCTTTGTGATGCTCGCCCTCATCCTGGTCGTCGACTTCGTCCTGTACTACCCGTTCTTCCGTGCATATGACGCCCAGAAGTGCGCCGAGGAGGCCGAGATCTCCCAGGAGGAGCTCACCGCCAAGAACGCCGAGAAGGCCGCCAAGCTCAACGACGCCTTCCAGGGCAAGGCCGATGCCAAGAGCGTTGCCGCCGGCGCCGCAGCCGAGGCCGTGAAGGCCGACGCCCCTGCCGCTTCTGCAGCACCCGCTGCCGAGGCAACGACCGCCAGCGACCTCAACGGCAAGCGCGTGCTCGTGCTCTGCCAGGGTGGCGGAACCTCAGGCCTGCTCGCCAACGCGCTGGCCAAGGCCGCCAAGGAGCGCGGCATCGATCTTGAAACCGCCGCCGAGGCCTATGGCAACCACGTGGATATGCTCCCCGACTTTGACCTGGTCGTCCTGGCCCCGCAGGCAGCCAGCTACCTGGCCGACCTGCAGAAAGACTGCGAGCGTGTGGGCAACAAGTGCGTCGCCTGCCGTGGCAAGCAGTACATCGAGCTCTCCCAGAACGGCGACAAGTCTCTCGCCTTCGTCTCCGAGCAACTATCGAAGTAAGTAACGCCCAGGGCCAGCCGACCATCAACAGCCGGTTGGCCCTTCGATTTAGACGATTGGATCATCATGTCCGTTAATCCTGCTAGCGTCACCAACCCGCCTGCGCAGTTTCCCGAGGACTTTGTCTTTGGCGGCGCCACTGCTGCCTACCAGGTAGAGGGCGAGACCCGCACTCACGGTAAGGGCAAGGTTGCCTGGGACGACTTCCTGGAGGCCCAGGGGCGCTTTTCCCCCGATCCCGCTTCGGACTTCTATAACCAGTACCCCGTCGACCTGGAGCTGTGCGAGGAATTCGGCATCAACGGCATCCGCCTCTCCATCGCTTGGAGCCGCATCTTCCCCAACGGCACCGGCGAGATCAACCCCGAGGGTGTCCAGTTCTACCACGACCTTTTCGCCGAGTGCCACAAGCACCACGTTGAGCCGTTTGTCACGCTGCATCACTTCGATACGCCGCTCCCCCTCTTTGAGAAGGGCGATTTCCTCAACCGCGAGACCATCGACGCCTTTGTGGACTTTGCCACCTTCTGCTTTAAGGAGTACGCCGACCAGGTGACCTATTGGTTCACCTTTAACGAGATCTGGGCGGACGCCTCCAACACCTACATCGAGGGCACCTTCCCCGGCGGCGTCAAGGCGCATCTGGCCGAGGCCTTCCAGTGCGAGCACAACATGATGCTCGCCCACGCCAAGGCCGTGCTGGCCTTCCACAACGGCGGCTTTAAGGGCAAGATCGGCGTCATCCAGTCGCTGGAGTTTAAGTACCCGCTCAACGAGAACGACCCCGCCGACATCAAAGCCGCCAACAACGAGCACGTGCTGCAAAACCAGTTTTTGCTCGACGCTACCTTCCGCGGCGACTACGCGCCCGACACCCTCGAGTGCGCCAACCGCTTGGCCGCCATCTCGGGCGGCACCATCGAGATCCTGGACGAGGACCTCGAGATTATGCGCGAAGCAGCGCTCTACAACGACTACTTGGGCGTTAACAACTACCAGTGCCGCTTCCTCAAGGCTTACGATGGCGAGAACGACCTGCACCACAACGGTACGGGCGAGAAGGGCACCGGCCGCTGGCGCGTTAAGGGTATTGGCGAGCATGTGAACAAGCCCGGCATCCCCACCACCGACTGGGACTGGATCATCTATCCCGAGGGCCTGTTCGATCTGCTCGTCTACATTAAGCAGCGCTACCCCAACTACAAGCAGATCTTCATCACCGAGAACGGCATGGGCTACAAGGACCCCTACAAGGACGGTTTTGTGGACGACCAGCCGCGCATCGACTACATCGAGCAGCACCTGCGTTGGCTGCTCAAGGCCATGGAGGTAGGCGTCAACGTGGGCGGCTACTTCCTGTGGAGCCTGCAGGATCAGTTCTCCTGGACCAATGGTTACAACAAGCGTTACGGCTTCTTCTACGTTGACTTTGAAACCCAGAAGCGCACGCCCAAGGCAAGCGCATACTGGTATAAGCACGTGGCGCAGACCCGTCGTCTGGACTAGTTAACGCCATCGGCCGCTGTGGCCATCACGCTGCCGTGCACCTTACCATTCCCGATCGCATGGGCGCTGCGTCCATGCACCTCTTTCCGTGTGGCGGATACGACCTTCCCGGTGGATGCTTCAGCATCCTTGGTCGTATCCGCCGTTTTTGTTTTTGGGCGAGCTGGGCCGCGTTCGTTTGTCTCGATCTGTAACATCTGACTCGCTTTTGACCGTCTAACTGTTACAGATCAAGACAAAGATGATGGCTGGGTAGACAAAATCTCGATCTGTAACACCTAGTCGAGTTTTTGGGTCCTAGCTGTTACAGATTAAGATGAACGAGCCGAGCACGTCTACGCCCGCAGGTCCTTTACGCTGGAACGCTCGACCAACACGCCCGAGACGAGCGTGCGGCTTCTGGAACTCGGGGCTTCCAGGCCTGCAACGACCTCGTTGAGCGCACGGATGCCCAGCTCGCGGTGGCGAAACTTCACCGACGTCAGAATCGAGTTGGGAATCGTCTTGTAAAGCTCGTCATCGAAGCCGATCACGGACACGTCGTCGGGCACGCTGAGCCCTTTGTCACGTAGAGCCATCATCACGCCGTTTGCCATGCAGTCGTTAGCAGCGAGAACCGCCGTGCAATCGGGTTTATCGGCAAGCACAAGGCCCGCGGCATAGCCACTATCCGCATTCCAATCGCCTTGCAGAGGCTCGGGCGGCTCAATGCCACGCGCCTCGAGTGCCGCTCGCCAACCTTTCATACGGCACTGGCTCGACAGTGACTCTTTTTTACCAGAAACGAAGTACACGTTCTTGTGCCCGTGATTCAAGAAGTACTCGCACGCCATGCGCGCGCCGCCCTCTTGGTCGTCACTGACGGTGGAGCAGGTAGGATGCTCCATCGGCGTAATAATCACCGTCTTGAGGTCTTTCGGCGCCTCAAAGGTATCAAAGTCATCGACCATCTGACGCAGGTTGAAGATCATGCCATCAACAGGCAGCTGCGACATCCTGCGCGCCGCATCGGCAAGGGTCATCTTCTCCCCCGCCCGCTTTTTGATCATCGTGAGCGCAAAGCCTCGCTCTTCGGCGGCATCGGCGATACCGTCAATCATGTCCACGGCGCCGCCCGACAAGTGGAACAGCACCACGCCGATGCACCCGTAACGGCCCAACTTGAGCGAACGCGCGGCAAAGTTGGTTCGAAACCCGAGCGTCTCCATTGCGGAATGGACCTTATCGCGTGTCGACTCGCGCACGCTATCGGGCTCGTTGATCACGCGCGACACCGTCTTGAGAGAAACGCCCGCGGCAACTGCCACATCGTTCATTGAGACATTTTTCTTGTCCATCGTTGCCACTACTTCTCCAGTCGGTTTTGCATCGCTTTTTTTGCGTTCTAGCATACACTACCTGCCCGACTGACAAATCAGCCGTTTATCGAACAATATCGACCGTTCACCCGTAAATCCTTGTTGCTCTTCCAAAAATGTCTTACGTTGTCATTAACGAAATGACAACGTTGTCATTTCGCAATGCCTTCCTTAAGCAGGAAGGTTTCCGGGCAGTCCTGACCATCCATCGACGACCAGTTCCATCCACATGCATCGCGCATCGAGCAGCAAAGGAGCTCTATGGACGCCATCGTAAAGATGCTCGAAAAGCATCAACCGTTCTTTGAGAAGATCTCGAGGAACATCTACCTCCAGGCCATCAAGGACGGATTCCTTGGGTGCATGCCCATCGTCCTCACCTCTTCGATCTTCCTGTTGATTGCCACCCTTCCTGGCGTAGTTGGCATCACGCTGCCCCAGCCGCTCATCGACTGGTGCAACAAGCTGTACAACTTCACCATGGGCGTCATGGGCATCATGGTTGCCGGCACCACCGCCAAGAACTTTACGGCTTCCATGAACCGTCGCATGCCCGCCGGCAAGGTGCTCAACGACGGCTCCACCATGGTGGCCGCCCAGTGCAGCATGCTGCTGCTCGCAGTCACGCAGTTCACCACCAAGCTCAACGGCTCCGAACTTTCGGTCTTCGATTGCACCAGCATGGGTACGCGCGGTCTGTTCTCGGCCTATATCGCCGCGTTCATTACCGTGTGGGTCTACAAATTCTGCGTCTCGCGCGATCTGACCATTAAGCTGCCCAAGGAGGTCCCGGGCGCCATCGCTCAGAACTTCCGCGACATCATCCCCTTTGGCGGCGCCGTCATCATCTGCGGCATCATCGATGTCGTCGTGCGCAACCTCATGGGCGTTCCGTTCTCCGAGCTGCTTATCAAACTGCTCTCCCCGCTCTTTACCGCTGCAGAAACCTATCCTGGCCTTATCCTTATCCAGGCAGCCACCGCGTTCTTCTGGTTCATCGGCGTCCACGGCCCCTCGATCGTCCAGCCGGGCATCGACCCCATCCGTCTTGCCAACCAGGCCGAGAACCTGCAGGTTCTGCTTGCCGGTGGCCACCCCGCCCACTCCCTCACCTTTAACATGTCGCTCGTGGGTGAGTTCGGCGGCACCGGCGCCACGTTCATCGTGCCACTTCTGCTGATTCTCTTTATGAAGTCCAAGCAGCTCAAAGCCGTCGGTAAGGCCTCGATTGTTCCTGTTGCCTTCGCCGTCAACGAACCGCTGCTCTTTGGCGCGCCGATGATCCTTAACCCCTACATGCTCATCCCCTTTGTTGCCGCCGGCTGCGTCAACGTGAGTGTTGCCAAGTTCTTTATCGATAACGTGGGCATGAACGGCTTCTCCTTCGTGGTGCCTTGGGCCACCCCCGCCCCCATCGGCATTTTCATCACCACGAACTTCCAGCTTATTGCCCTGGTATTTGTCGCGATCATCATCTTGCTGGACGCCATCATCTACCTGCCGTTCTTGAAGGCATACGATAAGCTGCTCTGCGACCAGGAGGCCGAGCGCGCCGCCGAGCTGGGCCTTGAGTCCGATGGTGCCGCTGCCATCGCCGCCAACGCCTCTGCGCCCGCTGTCGAGCAGGCTACCGCTTCCGTCGAGACGACTGTTGCCGCCGCCGACAGCAAGCCTGTCGCCGATCAGCCCGAGCCCGCCGCCGACGCATCCGCTAAGAAGGATGTCGATGGCCTGAAGGTCCTCGTCCTGTGCGCCGGCGCCGGCACCTCTGCCATGCTTGCCAACGCTATCAAGGAAGGTGCCGCGCAGACCGGAGAGAACATCGCTTCCTCCGCAGGCGCCTATGGCCAGCACACTGCCATCATGGATCAGTACGACGTCATCGTGCTCGCCCCGCAGGTTCGTAGCTACTACAACGACATGAAGGCCGATACCGACCGTCTGGGCATTAAGCTGCTCGCCCCGCGCGGCAAGGAATATATCGACCTTACCCGCGACCCCGCCGGCGCCATCAAGTGGCTCCGCGAGAACCTCGACTAGTTCCTCCCCCTGTTGGTGCCCGGATCCCCAGTTCGGGCACCTCTCCCTATTCGTATTCCACAGAAAGGATGACTCATGACCAACCCCATGCAGTTCCCCGACGGCTTTGTGTTTGGCGGCGCCACCGCCGCTTACCAGGTTGAGGGCGAGACCCGTACGCACGGCAAGGGCAAAGTACCCTGGGACGATTTCCTGGCAGCCCAGGGTCGCTTCTCCCCCGATCCCGCAAGCGATTTCTACAACAAGTACCCGGTCGATATCGACCTGTGCCAGCGCTTCGGCATCAACGGTATCCGCGTCTCCATCGCTTGGAGCCGCATCTTCCCCAACGGTACTGGCGAGATCAACCCCGAGGGCGTCGCTTTCTATCACGAGCTTTTCGCCACCTGCAACAAAGCTGGCGTTATCCCCTATGTCACGCTCGATCACTTCGATACGCCCGAGGCCTTTTACCAGAACGGCGGCGAGGGATTCCTGACGCGCACGACAATCGACGCCTTTGTCGAGTACGCCAAGTTCTGCTTTGCCGAGTTCACCGAGATCAAGCACTGGTTTACCTTTAACGAGATTCCCGCGACCGCCGAGGGCAGCTTTATCGTCGGCAACTGGCCGCACGGCGAGAAGTATCGCCTGGACAAGGCCTTCCAGCTTATGCATAACATGATGGTGGCCCACGCCAAGGCTGTCGTCGCCTTCCATGAGGGCGGCTTTGAGGGCGAGATCGGCATTGTCCAGAACCTGGAGCCCAAGTATCCCCTCGACCCCAACAACGCCGCCGACTGCGAGGCAGCTCGCATGGCCGACGTCATCAACAACCGCTGGGTACTCGACGCCACCTTCCGCGGCCACTATGCAGCCGACACCATGGAGGCTGCGACCAAGCTGGCCCATATCGCCGGCGGCGAGCTCGACGTCCGCGACGAGGACATCGCCGCGCTGACCGCCGCGCTCCCCTACAACGATTGCCTGGGTGTCAACACCTACAAGTGCCAGTTCCTGCGTGCCGCCGAGGGCGAAAACGACATCAACCACAATGGTACCGGCGACAAGGGCTCCTCGCGCTGGTTCCTCAAGGGCGTGGGCGAGTCATGCGTACGCGAAGGCGTACCCACCACCGACTGGGACTGGATCATCTATCCCGAGGGCCTCTACGACCTGCTGCTCCGCATTAAGAACGATTACCCCAACTACAAGAAGATCTACATCACCGAGAACGGCATGGGCTATAAGGACGACTTTGAGGACGGCTTTATCGACGATGCCCCTCGCATCGACTATATGCGTCAGCATCTCGCGTGGATCCTCAAGGCAATCGACGGCGGCGTAAACGTCGACGGCTACTTTGTGTGGTCGCTGCAGGACCAGTTCTCCTGGACCAACGGCTATAACAAGCGCTATGGCCTGTTCTACATCGACTTCGAGACCCAGAAGCGCTATCCCAAGGCCAGCGCGTACTGGTACAAGAACGTCGCGGAGACCGGCCTGCTCATGGCCTAGTTTCCGCCGCATACTCCCTGTCGGCCGCATGCGAATCCCTCCACGGGTTCGCATGCGGCCTTTTTGTTTTTGGTGGGCCCGAGCAGGCCGTTTGTCTCGATCTGTAACATCTAGCAGGGATTTTCGACCCCAATTGTTACAGATTGAGATGAACGGGAGCACCCGGTTCGAAATATCTAGATCTGTAACATCTGACTCGCTTTTGGCCGCCTAGATGTTACAGGTTGAGACGATTCGACAGCACCGGCAGCATGGACATATCGTGGTACAATTGTGTCCCAACGCAAAGGAGGTACCCATGTCAGTTTGTGTGCCCGTCCGAGATATGAAGGACACTGCTGCATTCACCACGCTTGTTGAGTCTGAGCGCGACGTCACCGTAACTAAGAACGGCTACGAGGCCATGCACTGCATCAGCAGCGACCAGTATCGCCTCATGCAAGAAGAAATCGCCAAGGCAAAACTGCTGTCTCGCATGATGTTGGCAGAAGACGAAATATCGCAAGGCGACTACAGCGACTACGAATCCTTCGCGGCTTCAATACGAGACAAATATGACCTATAACGTCGTAATCCTCAAAAGTGCGCGATATGAGTACGAGAGTATTGTCGGATACCTTGCTCAAATCCTCAAGAATCCGCGTGCAGCAGGCAATTTTGTCGCTGAGTTTGAATACCAGCTTGACCTGCTTCGCGAGCAGCCGCTTTTACGTCCCCTCTCGCACATGCAAGAGCTGGCGGCACGTAATTACCGATCGTTTCCCGTCAACAACTACGTGTGTCTATACAAGTTTGAGCGCGAAACGATCTATATCGCCCACGTTTTTCACCAGTCACAGGACTACGCCCGCCTGGTCTAGCCCGCAAGCCGAATAATTGGCCCGAGCACATTTGCGCGTCATGTCGCGTTGCGTTGACACGCCAATCCCTCGCCACGGCAGGGCAAACGTATCGCCCACAGCGCTAGCTAGCAGATGACCCGCGTGTGTTCCTCGATGGCGGCACGATCCTCGGCGGCGATACTCGGCTCACACACCACGGCGTCCAAGTTATCCAGGCGACAGAAGGTATAGAAGTCGCGCTTGCCGATCTTGCTGGAATCGGCGATCAGATAGCGCGAGTCGGCCTTGCTAAAGGCGAGCTGCTGGATACGGCCCTCGTCCATGTTGGATGTGGATACGTCACCGTCCAAGATACCGTTGGCGCCGATAAACGCCGCATCGATGCCCAGCGCACGCAGGGTGTCCTCGGCCGTTGGCCCCACAAAAGCGGCAGTGCGGCGACGGTACATGCCGCCCACGAGGCACAGGTCGCAGTCCTCGCGCGCCTCGAGCAGGTTAAACACCGAAAGCGAATTGGTCACGATGCGCAGGCGAAACGCCGGCAGCAACGAGGCCATCTGCTCAACCGTGGTACCCGTGCCCAAAAAGATAGTAGAGCCCTCCTCGATAAGCTCCACAGCACGGCGTGCGATCTGCAGTTTTTCCTCGGCATGCTTGGTGCGCTTTTCGCTGTGCGAATACTCATGGCGCAACATAGCGTGGGGACGACCCTGCGCACTGCGGGCGCCGCCGTGCACACGCTCGATCTCACCCAGACTCGCAAGTTCTTCGAGGTCGCGGCGAATCGTCATGTCCGAAACGCCCAGCGCATCCGAAATCTCCTTAACCGAGACCGTGCCCTGCTCTTCGAGCAGCTGACGAACCTTATCCTGTCGCTCTGCCTTAATCACGATGAATCCTCGCTGTTCTATGCGCGCATACCGTTCAAACAGTAACGAACAAATTGTATCAGAATCGCGCGCCAAAAAATGAGCGCCCACACAGCCCCAATCATCACTTTTTTGAGAAAAATACCCCCTGCTTTAGTGGGGTGTAGTGATAATCTCGCCTGTTCGCGCTACAGTTTGTCCGAAATACCTCGATGTTAGGAACCAAATGATCACTTCCGAGCTTTTCGGCACCGCGCCGTGCGGTACCCCCGTTCATCGCTACACCCTCAACGGGCCCGAGATCTGCGTTCGCATTATGGACTATGGCGCCACCGTGTTGGGCATCGATGTGCCCGACATTCCCGGCAACGTGCGCGATGTGGTGCTGGGCTTCGATAAGCTCGAGGATTACTTTGACAACCCCGCCTGCTTTGGCGCGACCATCGGCCCCGTGGCCAACCGCACTGCGAGTGCCACGATCACCATCGACGGCACGGACTGGCATATGCCGGCCAACGAAGGCGTCAACAACCTGCACAGCGATCTTGAGCATGGTCTGCACAAGCGCGTATGGGATGTTGAACTCGACGAGGTCCACAATGCCGTGCGCATGACCACCTCGCTTGAGGATGGCGAGCTGGGTCTCCCCGGCAACCGCACCTTTACGGCCGTGTTTACCGTGACGCACACCGGACGTTTCCGTATCGAGTATGGCTGCGAGAGCGACCGCGCCACCTACGTGTCCATGACCAACCACACGTACTTTAACCTTGCCGGTCATAACGCCGGCATGGACTGTGAGCACTTCTTTGTTGCTAACGCCACTCACTACCTGCCCATTAACGAGCAGAGCATCCCTACCGGCGAGATTGCTCCGGTCGAGGGAACACCGTTTGACTTTCGCGAGCTGCACCCCGTCGCTCCCGGCATGGAGGCCGACGATCCGCAGATTAAGCAGGCACGTGGCTACGATCACTGCCTGTGCATCGATGGCTATCAGTACGGCCGTAATCTGCGCCGTGCCCTGCATGTTGAGGAGATGTGGACCGGCCGCGAGCTTGACTACTACACCACCGCCCCGGGCGTGCAGCTCTACACCGGCAACTGGCTGGGCGACGAGCACGCCAAGGACGATGCCAACTATGGCTGGGGCGCCGGCTTTGCCCTCGAGGCAGAGATGTACCCCGACACGCCGCACCAGCCGCTGTTCCCGCAGGGCATCGTGGGCCCGGGACACCCCTACAGCAATGTGATCGAGTACCACTTTATGAGGCATTAAGCCCACAACGCGACATATCGCACACCAGCGCCCGCCAGCACACCGCCGACGGGCGTTTTTTCATCTTTTGGGCTTATTTTCGCTGTGACTGTATGAGTGACATATCAAAACTATACCCATTTACTACGTTTAGCCCGGGATGCTCGTCCATGCACCGATTTTTGTTAAATTCGCGAGCCGTCTACCTGCGGTTTTGTTTTTCTCAAATCCGACATGCTCGGCGATAGCCGATCAAACGTAGTAAATGGACATAGTTTTTGGCAGGCGGCATCGCGCGTATCCCTCGCAAGGGCAAAATAATCCGGTTTCCTCCGTCCCCAAGAGATCAGTTGAACAGATTGCCGATGGGGTCGGGGGCAGAACTGGGGAGATAGCGGATTTCTAGCTCTATGCCGAGCTTTTGTAGCTCTTTGAAGGCGGCGATGTCCGTATCGTCTACGGCAACGGCAGGCGTTGCAGAGCGTCTGCCCTCCCCTGCCTGCATATGGCCGATACTGATCTTGGTAATGGGTACACCGCCCTTAACCAGCGCGAGTGCATCGGCGGGTGAGGCCACCATGATCAGAATCCATTGACGCGGTGTTGCGGCATGAATGATGTCGATGGTCCTTTGCACCGAGAAATACCGTGTCCAAACGCCTTCTGGCGCCGTCACCCTCATGGGTGCCCACTTGCGTGAATCCGCCGCAATCTCGTCGTTGACGATTAGGACGAGGTTGGAACCAACCGCCTCATTCCACTGCTCAACGTCTTGCCCGTAAATGAAACGGTCATCGATACGTGTAAGAAGAATCCTGGGTTGAGCCATGGCAGCCCCATTCTGTTTGAGACCCGTAAGAGCAAGACATCGCATCTCCAATATTAGTGCATTTAAAGTGAGAAAAGCCGTCAGGACACTTGCACGGATTTGCGATGTCCCGTATCATAGACAGCCGTTGACGCCTCAGTTGCGTCACACATGGCCGCCAGCGTAGCTCAGTTGGTAGAGCACCGCTCTCGTAAAGCGGGGGTCACCGGTTCGAGCCCGGTCGCTGGCTCCATTGCATTTGTGCAGCTCAGAAGTTTAATCGCTTCTGAGCTTTTTTCTTTTTTCTCCGTATTTCTCATCTTTGAGGAGTGAAAACGGGGTGAAAAAAATTCTTAATCAATTCGATGCGCGTGCTTGTCTACATATCATCCGCATAAGACCCCAACTTAAATCGAGTTGCATACGGGATAGACGCCCGGCAACATGCCGAAAAATACGGGTCAACGCTCCAACCGACATAGAAAAAGGCCCGCACCCCAAACAATTCGCGTTCAGGGTACGGGCCTGTCACAAGGTGGCCGTGTTGTTTTCAGTGCTTAAAGAGCGAAGCCATTAGATCGGCGTTGGTCTTCAGACGTTCGGCCTTCGCGGCACTGTCCTTAACCCATGCACCGGGACCGCCTTCATAAACATCGCCCTCGGCACAGCCCTCAGGCATCTCGGCGAGCGGCACGTCCATAAACTTGGTGCCGTCGACCTCGAGGACCGCCATATCGCCTTCAATGCGGTCAACGATTGCCTGCATATCGTCCTCCCTTAGGGATTGCAGATGCCGCAGGGCTCATATCCAGAGGCTTGCGCCTGCGACTTCGTCATTTCTGTCACGTTGCTGCCGGCCTTCTTCGTGGTTCGGCAACCAGGACGATGGTACTTGCTTCCCGTCGGCGTGATGACGACCGTTTCGTCCTGTCCAGAATCCGTTGCGGCCGGCGCTTGTGCCGGCGCGGCCGGCTGCTCGGAGACGCCGCTGGATCCGCCACCACCGCCACCAGAGCCAATACCCTGGGAGTCAGCACCGGAATCCTGGCTCGCGGCCTCAATAGTGCCCTCGGTAGCTGTCGAAGCCGTAACATCCTTGCCGTTTGAGACGACAGTAACGGTGCCATGAACATAGGTGCCGTACACCTGCGCGCCAACGGAGGACAAGGCATCGAGAACGACCTGAGTCGGATGTCCATAGAAGTTCTTGCCATACGAGAGCACGGCGATCGCGGGGGTCAGCTTGGCCGCGAGCGTGCTGCTCATACCCGACGCGCTTCCATGGTGCGAGACCTTCAGCACGTCAACGTGTCCATCGACGCAGCTGTTCTGGGCCTCAACCGGCGCGTCGCCCGTAAAGAGAAACGTATTCTCGCCGTAGGTAACTTTGATTACGACCGAATAGGCATTGTCCTCGGAATAGCTCGCCCCCTGCTGCGGCCAAAGGATATCGATTGAATAGTTCTCGCCGGTTGCGATCTGACGACCGGCGTAGGCAGGCTCAATCCCCATGCCCTTGTTCGAGATGCTCGTCAAAAAGCGCGTATAGGTCTGCGTAGAGCTGTTTGCCTCGGGCGCCCAGATAGATCCGACATCCATCGAGGAGATGATGCTGTCGAGACCACCGATGTGGTCGGCGTCCGGATGGGTCGCCACCAGCCAATCAATCGTCGAGCGACCATCGGCGCGCAGGGTCGATTTCACGACATCGCTCTTGCCGGTCGGGGTGTCGATTAGCATCGTCTTGCCATCGGGGAACTCAATGACGGTCGCGTCGCCTTGACCCACATCAACGAATTTAACGACGAGGTCGGTCAGCGTAGCGGGGTCGGGTTCAGCCTCATCAACCGTTGCGGCCTTATCGTCAGACTTCTTCTTAGCCTTCTCGGCCTTTTTCTCCTTCTGAGTCTGGGTAGTCTGGACGGTCGTGTCATTCGTCGTATTGGACGAGGCATTGCCCAAACCAGCCATAAGCATGAGCGAAAGCATGGCGCAAACAAGGCCCGCCGCCACTTGTCGAACGATGGGCGGAACAGAGCTCATCTTTTTAACGAACTTCGAATCAGGTGCCTGGACAACAAGCTTTCGCCAGCAGTACCTCGTCAAGAACCAAAGGCCAACGCCCGCAGCAATGCAGAGCGCGTAGGCAAGCACCGCGATCGCCAAGCATCCAAGAAAGAAGACGCCGCACCACCACAGGCACCCTCGCTTCTCATTCCTCACAACAATCTTTTTCGCCATGGAACAGTCTCCGGGTCGGGATTAAAACATCCCAATCATAGGCTCATTTGGGGAACATTCCTTAGCTGCCAGCTAATAATCGGCGAGTGGTGCAATGCGCCGTGAGCCAGAGTCAGCTATACGTCCTTGCCAATTGATACAATTTAGATCGATTGCAATAAACCTCACACTTGGAGCATTCCATGTCAGAAACAGTCTCGGTGGCCAAACAGACCTCCGCCGTCTTCAGCATCGCCCAGACACTTCGTGGCACCTATCAGACCGAGGATGCTCTGGTCGAAAATTACGACAAGCACCAGGAGTTCTACAACTTCCTGCTCAACCATCAGGAAGTTCGCAAAGACCTCGTCCACCTACTCGTAGATGACCTCTACAACGGCCTACACAACAAAGAGAGTGAGTAACATGGCTCCAATTAACGACGTGACGATCACCATCGCGTTATTAACTGCGATCGTATTAGTGTTATTTATTATTTATAGCTTTAAAGAAGACGACGAGCCAACCTGGAGCCCACTGCTTCCAGAAAGCAAAAAAAGAGAATGGGACAGAAAAGGGCACAGGCCAATCGCAGCATGTCCTCGTTGCAATTCTCTCAACTCAGAATATAAGGGATCTGATATTAAATCGAGCTGCTTGCTGCCAACGAATTCAACGCTTCATTATCGTTGCAGATACTGCGGCTATGAATGGTCATACTCGAAACGCAGAGGCCTTAAAACGCATTAGCAGCCACCGCTGCCCCATCAGAACGCACCCGTGTCAAATTGCTGAGAAGCAAGGACTTTCGTTCAATATTGGCGTACATGTGCATGAATGGGAAGGATGAAGCCCATCCCATAGCTTTTGGACCGTCGTGGACATGTCTTTGAAACCTCGCGATACCGCCGCTTCTGACTTCATGCAGAGTGAGCATCCGAACGCCCTCTAGCAATCTTCTTGAACTTTTAGAATCCTCGCCTGTCGCGGTTGGCCGGCCGCACAGAGCGCAACGCAGCAAAGAGTTGAGATCCGCGATCTAGAGCCAGGAAGATTTGGCGGCATCCTGCCACTCGACGCGGACGCGAGTGGCCGCGAGCAGGGCCCCACACACCGCAAAGAGCTCGTAGTCCGCCAATGTCGTCGCCATCTGCATGAGCTCCGCCAGGAGATTGAGGAGGTCAGCGGTGCCAAGGTCGCCGAACGCCTTGATTGCATTCGCAATCAGGCGAGCCTCTTGGCTGAGGTTCGGACTATTAACATCCTTATCGGGGTTCGTAAGCTTCCTTCCTTCTCGGTCCCAGCCGAGAAGGAAGGAATACCCGCACAGCAGACGTAAACCATAGTTTACGTTCAGGGCAAAACTCGCCGGAAAATCAAACTCGGCATCCGCCGGGAAGCGGCCACGGCTCCGTGACCGGGTTGCACCTCCACTGCACGGCATCAAGGGGGCCCACGGAATCGCCCACAATTCTCCCCTTCGATACGAATGGCGGGGATTGCCGTGGACCTCCCTTGACCCCGCTCCGCTCCGGTGCGGCTTCTGCAGGAGCAGAAGCAAGCGCCGCCGACGCAGCGCTTCGCTTCTGCGCGCAGGGGCGAGAGTCTAAGGGCCACGCGCCCGGAACGGAGGAAGACATGCAACAACTGATGACTGAGGAAATCGCCATGACGGTACCTAGGCTCTACGAGCAGGACGGGGCGGAGGACCCCACGGTCTACGCCCACTACTTCTCGTGCGTGAACGGATGGGACTGGTGGCTGCTCGAGTTCGACGGCACGGACGAGGCTTTCGGCCTCGTCGAGGGCTACGACGACGAGCTCGGCTACTTCAGCATCAAGGAGATGGCCGAGCTGAACCGCCAGATGGGGTTCGCCGCCGTCGAGCGCGACGAGCACTTCTCCCCGAAGCCGCTCAGCGCCGTCAGGAGGAGGTAGCCGCATGGTCACGGTCGAGTTCGACTCCATGGGCGAGGCGGCCCGCCTCGCCCTCGTGGCCGATGAGTACGTGGGCGGCGGCCTGGCCGTCCTCCTCCTCGACGCCACGGACCCGCGCTCCGAGGGCTACATGGCCGAGTGGGGCGTGCTCACGGCGAACGTGCCGGCGGCGGCCGAGTGGTGCCGCGGGCGCGGCAACATCGCCATCGACGCTGCGGTCCCCGCGGCGCTCCTCGAGGCGCTCGAGGCCGCCGGCTTGCTCCGCATGGCCGCCCGCTCGGCGGCATCCGGGATGGCCCGCTACCCGCTGGCCACGGTCGCCGGGCAGGCCCTCGAGAGCATGGGCGGCCTGACCGAGACCCTCGAGGAGGCGCTCGGCTCGACGGTCGTCGTCGAGTACGAGTCGGGCGGCGACGGCGGCGCGTTCGAGGTGGGGACCGCACCGGTGGGCTCGGCCGAGCTCGAGCGCCTCATCGCCGCCGCGAGGTCCGAGGCGGACGAGTTGGCGGGCGCCGGCGGATGGGCTGCCGTCCGGGTTGGGTTTGGGGATGCCGAGACCATCGACTGCGAGACGGGCCGGACGGTTTACGTCGCGGGGTGAAATGGGAGGAGGGCGCGGGCGCGGTCCGGATGGGCCGCGCTTTTCCTTTCCCGGAGATGCGGAACTCCCACCGTCCAAGTGCCTTGGACGGTGGGAGCTGGATACGACGATATACTGCGCGTGCAACGGGGACACGCGCCTCCTTTTCGGTTGACTCCACCAGTTCGTACAGAGACTTTTCGATTTCCCGCTTTGATTTGGAGGTCTGTAATTCCATATTTCTAGAATACGGCACGAGGCTGAGCTTCGAAATCGCGTCTTGCGTCGGTAGATTGTTCCGCGTCCGCGACCAGTTTTTCAAGGGTGCTAAGCTGGGACTGTATTGAGAGTTCGTTTAGGTGGTTCACATTGTCCATAGCGGTGACCACCAATGTTGAATAGCTGTCTTGAAAGACTGTGTATTAATACTTGATTTAAGGCGGAGTGGAATGTGAGCGCGCAAGGAGATGCGGAATCGATGAGACCTCAAAAAATTACTGCAGTGTTATCATCTTTCATCCTCTCTATTCTTCCATTTCTGATTCTATGGGCGGCTTGGTCAGTCCTCCCTGATACAATTCCCGCTCATTGGAGTGGGGGTGTGGTTGATCGATGGGGTAATAAGCTTGAATTGCTGGTTGTTCCGCTGTTTTCTCTGATTGGTTCTATTGCAATTTCTGTGTACCTTATTGTTTCCACGCGGCGAAGAGAGTTCGCGGATTTCTCTGCTCGAATGCGACGGGACTTTGTTGCGTGCTATATTTCTAGTCTTCTTTTATCGACAACCTGCTCAGTGATAATTGCCGTTTGGGTTCAGTTGATTCTTGCGCAAAGCACTGCGGTTGATGGGGGACTTGGACTATCGATCCCGTATTCCCTTCCCGGGCTATATGTGATCTTGTGCGCTTTGCCGCCTTTTTATGCGAGCGGCGAGAGCAAAAAGGCAGAGCGCCTGATAACAGTTCTTATTGGCGGCGCGGAGATTGTTCTTTGTGGAATAGTGCTTGAAGGTTCGGCTGCCTCTTATGCGATGATTGGACTGATGATTCTGTTCTGTGCGTTTGAGATTGTGTCACAGGTAAGGGATAGCCGGTCCTTATGAGTTGAATTACGCGCGTGCGGATATAAAGGTTGGCATGTTAAGCTGGTCGTTTTCTCGTTCTGGGACGCGAGACGGGCCGGACGGTCTACACTGCCGGAACGGAATAGCCACGGCCGCCACCCGCGAGGGGCATGCCGGCGACGGCGTGCCCCTCGCGGCGTTTCCCGGGGATGCCTCGCGCCATCCCCGGACCCCTGCGCGCCAAAGGGACGAGTCCCCTTGAAACCCCGGACTGCCGTCGGCGGGCCGTGAACGGCGG
>DXZO01000069.1:68453-88674 GCA_019419625.1 Collinsella sp.
CCCGCCGTGTCACGCCCCGCCGGCTCTCGCTCCGGCTCCGTTCGATGGCTCCCCTAGGTCGCCATCACTGCGCCTCCTCTCACCTGTCCCGTTGCACTCCGGCCGGCTCGGCCTACGCTTCTCGGGACATGCAAGATATGTATTCCGTGCAACGGAATATCTTGCCCGGCCGAAGCCGGGATGTGCGAACCGCTCCGAAGTCGCTCCCGCAGAACCGTGCAACAGCCTTGCCAGCTGTTGCGCGGACCCCAGATATGGAAGTCAGTCCCGGCCTCTTCCGTCATCCACACCCTCGCGGGCGAGTTCCCAGGCGGCCCGCACGGCAAGGTCGATCCCCCTTGCCGTGAACCTCATGATCCGCCCGGTCGAGCGGTTGACGGCGTAGCCGAGCCTCGCGCCGTTGATCTTCCTCGTCTTGCCGAGGGACTCCGAGTGATAGCGGTATTGCAGTGCCCCCTGCTTGGATCGGGCGACCTCAATCCCGTCCGATTCCAACCGCCTTGCAAACTCCCCGAAGCGGTCGGGACAGCTCTTGAGCCTCCCGACCTCCTCCGCCCTCCGGGCGACAATCGCTCGGACCCTTGCGTTCTCGGATTTGTCGGATCGCCCCCTCTTTGCCATCTCGCGCTCCTCGCGACCGGGCTGGCGCGCGTGCACCCTCGAGTTCGAGAGGCCCCTTTCGAGCTGTCTCAGGCCGTACTCTGCATCGAGGTCCTTCACCGTTCTCACGCGGGATTTCGCCGCCGCCCTCGCCGGCCCGTCGTTCAGCCGCTGCCCCGTCTCGAGGTCCGTCCTATTGATGGCGAGATGAGCGGCGTACCGGGCCGTTCCATCCGACCTGCACTTCTCCTCATGCAGCACAATCACGATTTCCTGGTTGGGATAGCGCCTGGCTATATAGTCCCGTGCATACTCCATGCAACGCGAGGGCGTCATCGGCCCGCCGTTGCACGAGCACTCGTCCGGGTTGAAGCCGATCACCTGATGCTGCATGCACGTGCACCTTGCGCCCTGTTTCCCGGGCCGGTTGTGCCCGGCCGCCTCCCGGGTAGCGTCCATCTCCTCGAACCAGCGGTCCTCATTGATGATGTGCTGGGTATCGTGCTCCAGTACTTTCTCCCTATCCCAATCGAAATACCGTTTGAGGTTTTGGAGGTGCTCCTTGCTCATGGCGCTCGTCTGCTTGATTGCGGTCATTTTCCAACTCCCTTCAAAAGCCGCCGTCAGTCGACGAAGAGACCAGACCACCCGTCGGCAACAGGAGGCTCCGCGGCCTCTTCGTCGAATTCGGGAGTCCAGAGATCGACGCTGTCCGCCCGTCCAACTCGCCTTGATATCAGCCTGGCCTGGTACTCCATCCTCTTGGCCGTCTCGTGCTCGCGCGTCCCCAGATCGAAATGCTCTTTGGTCGGCATCTGCGTGCAATCGCAGACAGGGGCCCGGAAGCGCCCCGCATGTTCCCTGCCCATGCCGTTCTCCGCGGACTTCACCACGATGACGCCGTCCTTGTCGGGAGACATCTCCGTCCACTCCCAGGGATGGATCAGGTCGTCGGCGTGCTCGCTATAGGATGTCGACCCCGTGCCGCCCGAGGGTCCTCTGCTCGAGCTGGTACCCATGGTGTGCCGAGTCGTCTTCCCAACTAATTCGGTGAAATACTGGCGGTCCTCGGCCTCGCCCAGCTTCATGGCAACTTTGATGCCGCAGTTCGCCAGGATCTTCTTCCGCCCGTCGCGCTCGCCGTACTTGTTCAGTTGAGAGATGTTCTGAACCGCGCCCATCCAGAATAGGTCGTACGAGCGTCCAAGGCTGAGAAGGCTCGGCAGGCACTCAACCTTAGGCAGGTTCCCCCATTCGTCACCGAGGATCGACACCGGCCTCGGCAGCTTTCCGCCAGTTGCGTCCGCGATGGAATACACGGCGGCATAAAGTTGTTCGAACAGGACCGCCGCGATCGCGTTGTATGGGGAGCCCTCGTCCATCACATGGAGGAACAGCGCGGTCTTCTCGCTCAGGATTCCCTTCGGGTCGATATCATTGCCCGAGGTCATGCGCGCAATCGGCGCTGAGGCGTAAATCCTCAGGTTGACCTTGAGCGTGGAGACGATGCTCCTTAACTCGTTACCACCACTCGAGATGAACTGCGAGGCACGCGAGCGGGCAGGATGCCCCTGCGGCAGGGCGCGGAACAGGCCTTTCAGCGGCTCGCATGGGTCCTCGCCGGTTCCCTCCGTCCCCGAGCATATGATGTGATAGACCGTCGCGAGGTGCTTGCAGCTCCGCGGGCAGCCCTCGTCCAGCACGGCCAGAAGGATCGTCGCCGCGAGCAGCGACCGCGCGGATTCCGTCCAGTGGTTCGCCTTCGCATCGCTCTCCCCGGCGATGAGCGTACGGGCGACGGCGTCCGCGGCCTGCTCCGCCCTCGGCAGATCTCCCCCGTTCGCGAGCCTATCGACCATTTCCAGGGGATTGAACGTGTCGCTCCTTTCAGGATGCTGGGCATCCAGCAGAAGCACCCGGTACCCGCGGCGCTCCAGCTCGTCGCCCGTCAACTCGATGAGCTCGCTCTTCACGTCGGACACGATGATGGTCTGCGGCCTCGATTCCCCGTCATCCGCCCCATATGTCAGCAGGTCAATTGTCGGAATCAGAAGCGATCTTGATTTTCCGGCACCCGTTGAGCCGTCGAGGAACATGTGCCGCCTCGGTTCGAACAGATACTTGGACCCAAATAACGTTTTTTCGAACCCGTATACGAACCCCCTGCCTTTCGGCTGTCCGCGCCCATCCCAAATCTCCGAGCCCCGGATGGTCTCGGGGCCCGTTTTCACCCGAGCCTCTCCGAGCACGCCTCCATCGGCGGCCCGCTCCTTCGAGGAGGCCGATAACTGCATGAGCAAGAATATCAACAGGAACAGGGCGAACGAGGCGAGGCAGCCCGGGACACAGTGAGGTGCCACGTTGACCCACCACCAAATGATGCTATCCGCGCTCAGGGTGAATCCAATCGAGCTAAGCTCGATTGGAAGTCCGAGGATCACGCAATCGAGGGGAATGGCGACAAGAGGCGCAAACCCGACGGTAAGCAGCACTGCGAAAACCAGCGCCATGATCAGCTTATCCTTCACGAGAACCACCTACTCTCTCGCACGGGCAAGCAGGTCGTTGACCCAGCCCACCGCGGTTGAAACGATTGAAGTCGCCCGGTTGAGGTTGTTGAGGACCACCGGGTCGGGTCCATAGGTATTGAGGGCACGGACCGCCTGGTTGAGGTTCGTGCCGATCTTCTTCAGCTCGGTCCTGATGCCGGCAAGCTCCCCTGTATCGGCGACCTTGACCGGCTTCTCGCCGCAGAGCAGGGCGGCGTCACGCATGAAGGTAGACGCCGGCATGCTCATGGCCGCCGCCTTCTCTTCGATAGCCCTACGCTGCACCGCGCTCATTCGCACGTTGATATGCGCATTCATGGAAGCCATAACCATCCAATCTGGACGGGGCCGGCACAACGGCCCCGTCTCCTTTATTTAGTTGACATTGCTTGGAGCATCCTACCGATACGCCCAATTCTTGCCCTCGCCCAGACATCAAAAGGGACCCCGGGTAAAGCACCGAGGTACACGCGGGACGGTTGCCAATGTTCCTCATAGAAATCGAGGGCATCGAGCAAGCGCTTTCGCTCCCAAATAAGCTCTTCCGCCGAGAACGAGGGAAGATCCTCGTTCTCGGCGCGTCTGAGCTCGTCGAACGATAAACATGGATTGGGCGCCCGATACCCACCGATACAGGGCCCGGGCTCCATGATTAGCCGATTTCGATGAACGTTGCTGCCGGAGCGTCGAATTCGAACTCGACACGCCCGCAGGCGCCATACCGATTCTTCGTGACCGACGCAATCACAGGCCGATTCTCGCGCATCATGTTGTCATTTCGCTCATCGGGCTTATCGCCTTGAATCGACAGCGACATTACGATGTCGGCAGAATACTCGAACATATTGCAGCCACCAATTGCTTGGAGACCAGTTGTCTGTTTGTCGTAATTGGTGCGGTTGATTGAAGATATCGCAAAGAGCGGACAACGAATGTCGTCCACGATACGGCGCAGCTCGGATGCAACGAGCTTGAGCCCGATCCGCTCATCCACGGTACGCAGATCTTGAGGAAGCGCAACTATCTGCGCATAATCGACGATAACGAGCGGAGGTTCGCCATATTTCTCTGCGACTTTTTCGATGCATTTATGCATGCTCTCTTTTTTTATTTCGCCAGATAAGATAAACATACGCTCGGCGATACTGCCCGCATAGATATCGAGCGTTCTGTCGAAAAGCTCGCGCTTTTCAAGAGACATATTACCGCCGTACATATCGCCATAAGTGAGCTCGCCGCCAGACAAACGTGTCAAGCTTTTCGCCAACATGCTCGCGCGGGTCAGCTCCCCTTCGAAGATCACAACAGGATGTCCGCCGATAGCCCAACCGTCGGCAATCTGATGCATAAAGGTGGTCTTTCCGGCACCGGGGCCTCCGGGCACGATGCATAGGTACTGACGAATTCCGCCGAGAATCGTATCCAGGCCTTGGTGTTCGATATGGCCGAGAGGCTTATTCCTCAAGATGTCAAGTGCGGTTTTATCAAGCCCGATGCTCATCGAATCTACAGTTTGCACGGCTCGCACACCTCCAGTTCGCGGAGGTAAGAAAAGAAACTCGATTCGAGAATGAAGATGCGGCGATGAAGCGCGATGGCGCGCCCGCTTTCTTTCATGAGCCTTGACGCCGTAACCGGACTGAGACCGGTTATCTTACACACTTCCGCGATGCCTAAAAGGCGCTCATGGCCCAAGTTAGGGTTGAAAGAAACAGCAGGTGAAGCTTGTACGGCACCGTACGGCTCATTAGATTCAACCGGCATGGTAGAATCCTTTCTGGTCAGCTCGCCCCTCCCCTTGGTCTGCAAACTTTGATGGGAAGGGCGGGCGGCTATTAAATTGCGACCAAGTTAATACTCCAAACGTCGGGCTGGTCAGGCGTTTACTTGTACATCAGTTTAATGCTTTTAATTCTTAGTTTTCAATCTTTTTTCAACCTTTCTTCGTTTATCTTTTGAACAAACATGGACATACCTTCTTACCTGCGTTAACATCATGGAAAACGACAGGAGGAAATATGCCACGTCTCCCAGTATCAGGCACGAAGATGAAAAAAGTTAAAGTCGGAACAACTGTTCAGCTCCAAACGGCTGACGAAATCGAGTTCCTTCGCAATATGAAATCGGATTCTATTAGAACCCCTGGCGAGGCAATCGATTTCGTCTTTAAGCTCATCATGAGACTTGATCCCGAGGTTGCGCGCTCTCTAGACAAGACCTGCGTCCAGGGGATCTCCTCGATTGATGATGAACTGAGTCGCCTACGACATGACGGTTCTGAAAAGATGGCCGTCGCATCAAAGCGGCTTCAACAGGAGCAATTTTCTGCGCTCCACGAACACCTATCCAATCTATATGAAGACGATGAGGTTGCCACAGGCATGAGACGAGTAGATCTCCTTGGTGACGATTATGCGGTCTTTCCCTCCGATTGGATCCTCCTGGAACCTGAAACCACTGCAAAGGCATGCAGTCAAGTTAGCGTTATAGAAATACACGGCGGTGCCGAATACTGCGCCCCTCATTTCGTTTTCTTCCATAACGGCGAGTACGACAAGAACGATAAGCTCGAGAAGGCGACCAAATTATGGCCGCAAATGAAAGACGTCCGTCGAGATGAAGTGAAGCTCGTGGCGGACGATGACGGCAAGTACCTCAACATGAAGGAGCATCTCGCCGCACCGATTATTTGCTACTTTAACCTACTTGATGCTTCGTACTATCAGTCGGTCGAAATGGCACCTCCGTATAATGCCGTAATCAATCGAATTCGTTAAAACGATAGGGCCCCAATTTGGGCCCTATCGTTTTAACTTTTTAGAAGATCATCCAGCACTGATGCGGCCTTTTGGTCGTTTGCCTCGATAAAGTGGCTATAGATAGACAGCGTTGTCGATGGGCTGGCATGGCCCAAACGCGCTTGGATCGTCTTAATGTCTGCATTGGCTCCAACGAGCAAAGTCGCCTGCGTATGTCTCAGCTCATGAGGCTTCAATCCGTTGTAGCCCGTATAGCGGATTCGCCTGACGCCGTCGCTCCCAACGACTTCCCTGCTCTCCTCAAAAGTACCGAAGCCGTTTTTCGCCGCAAACAGCCTAAATGCCCTCGAGTAGTTATGTCCATCCATCCGTGTCACAAGAGCCCGCTTGCCGTCAGCAGCGTCAACGACCCCAATGGAATGGACAATGGGTGTTTCTCCGGTCTGACTCACCGCAAAGGAGTTGAACTCACTCCGCTGGATGGCTTTCCATCTGTCCAGATAATCGGCAAGCTCATTTCCTACCGATATCTTACGCCTGCTCATCTTTGATTTAGGCGGCCTCAACGTCCTGTCATTCGTGTACTGCTTTACTACCCTTAGCGTCCTGGCGTCAGGGTCATAATCTTCCCATGAAAGACCCAGGGCTTCCCCCTTCCTCAAACCGCAAAGAAGCAGAAGCATTGTGCATGTGATAAAGGAAGATGGCTTCTCCTCCAAAAGGACCGCAAGAAGCCTTGCCGCCTCATCGGCGCTCAGAGCCTTACGAGCCTCGACATTCTGCTTGGGCAGCTTCACTCCCCTACAAGGATTTTTGCCTACAAGGTCGTTATCGACGGCATCCTCCATTATCTGTTTGAGCTTGATGTGGATACGGCGAATTTCACTCTCGCTAAATCGACCGTCTTTTCTAGCCTTGGTATATGCGGCACGAACGTCATCCGATTTAAGCCGATCGAGATCAGGATTGCCAAACAGCTCGCGTATGTGACGGATATCCAGACCTTCGCGCTCATAGGCAAGCGGTGATCCCATGGTCGACTCTCTATTTGCGTGAAACCTGTCCGCATAATCCGATAGGCCCAGAGGAGCATTGTCCCGGCTGGAAGCACCCTCGAGCTCAGCTCTATAGGCTTCCAGCGCCTTGGCGACTTCGCTCGGCCAGTTTTTCGGGTTCTTGCTTCTGCAGTGAACCCTGCGCGACGGACTACGGCGGTACCGTCCTGTCTCCGGATCTTTTCCCAGGGAGAAATAAATCCGATAGACGCCTTTGCTCTTATCGATGCATTCCGATGTGCCGCGAGCGGTCTTTTTTATCAATCCCTGCAATCATATCCCTCGTTAGATTTTCGATTAGGCTTGCTGGCAAAGCTTTAAAGGCTTTGCCAGCAAGCCTAATCGAAACTTTTCACACTTTCAAGTCTCACTAAGTGTGAAAAGAGTGGGAAATATGATTCTAATAGCTAGCTCGATAATTGCTAATTACCTATTTTTACCTGCGCTTCTTTTAAATTCAGTGAAATTGGCCTCATCTCGTCAAATGCCGAATTCACGTACTCGTAAAGCGGGGGTCACCGGTTCGAGCCCGGTCGCTGGCTCCATTGCACAAGATAGCCGCCTTCGGGCGGCTATCTTGTTGCCGATTTTGAGTGCGTGTGCGCCAACCCAAGCGTCGCCACGGCTTCAGCTCCCCTATTCAAAACAGAAAACCCCGCCAAACGTGATTCCCCCAAGAGGAAACACGATTAACGGGGTCGTGGCGTGATTTCCCAAAGGGAATCACGCCATCAGACGAACGACTCAGCCGAGCAGCTCGCTACTCCTCCCAGTAGGCGTCGGCAAGCAACTTAAAGCAGATCTTCTTGACCGGCTGTGCGCCATCGCCCGGGAACTCGAGCGTGGGCATGTGAGGCTCACCGGCAACGAACAGCGCGAACTTGTCGTCAGCAAGATCGCCGGCGATCGAAGCGTCGGAATCGACCAGGTCGTAGTCGTCCTTCTCGTCAAACTCCTGGACCAGCGTCAGGCTGCCCGTAGCGACCTTAAAGGCCTCACGACCCTCGACGTCGATCTGCAGATCGTGATAGCGCTGATGCGTCTCGTAGTGAGCCTCGGCCTCGGGACGCGTCGTGGGAGCCATAACGTTTGCAAAGACCTTGTCGCCCAGAATCGGATGGCTGCCGACCTCGAGCTTCGCCGGATCGTTCTCCTCAAGCCAATCGATCAGCACATCGAGGCCCTTGAGCATTCCGCGGTATTCCTCGATATCGCCCAGTGCACCGTAAATCATCTAAATCCCCTCTCGGATCGTTTCTTTGGCGGCTACTCGGCAAACGCGTTACCGACGCTGTTGCCACCCACATACGTCTCGACCAGGCTAAGGTCGGGATTGAACACGACAAAGTCGGCGTCGCGCCCCGGCATAATGCTACCGCACTTGGCATCATCTCTAACCACAAGCAAGCAACCGATGCCGGGGCCGACGCCCAAGCTCCTACAGCTCGGTCACGACAACGCCGTTGTAGACCTCGTCCCAACGGTCCATGACCAGATGACCGGTCATGGGATCCATGGCATTGAGCTTGCCGCAGGTGTTGGCGGTACGCAGCACCGTCTCGTCGTCGGCGCCGGCAGCAATCGCATGTGCGAAGCCGGCAATGGTCGAATCGCCAGAGCCCGTGGCGTTAACGGCAGGGATATCGGGCGTCTTCGCGCGGAACGCACGGCCATTGTGGAAGCCCACGGAACCGGCAGCGCCCATGGAAACGACGACCCAGGGGATATCGGAGAAGCGGGCGTCAGAGGCGAGCGCGGCGCGGAGCTCGTCCACATCGTCGGTGGTAAAGCTCGTGCCCAGAAGGCCGTTGATCTCGGTCAGGTTAGGCTTGACCAGCTCGGGCTTGACCTCGGACTTAAGGGCTGCCTCGAGCGAAGCACCCGAGGTATCGAGCAGCACCTTGGCACCGGCGTTCTCGGCAATGCCCGTGATCTTGGCATAGTAGTCTGCCTCGACACCGCGGGGCAGCGAACCCGAAATGGTGACGACGTCGGCCTTGCCCGCAAGCTCAGTAAACTTGGCGGTAAAGGCATCGAGCTCCTCAGGGGCAATTGTCGGGCCGCTCTCGAGCAACTCGGTCTGGTTGCCGGCGTGGAGGATGTTAAGGCAAATACGGGTCTCGCCCTTGATGGGCACAAAGTCGTTGTTAATACCGTTGGCGTCCATGAGCTCGGCCATGTAGGCGCCCATGTGGCCGCCGAGCAGACCGGTTGCCACAACGTCGTCGCCCAGCTGACCCAGGACGCGAGCCACGTTGAGGCCCTTGCCGCCGGCGGTCTTTTCGGGCGTCACACGGTTGACGTCGTCGATAATGAGCTCATCGAGCTGATAGCGCGTATCGACAGACGGGTTCATCGTAACGGTGAGGATCATTTTTAGCTCCTTATCTCGCAGGCTCCTTGTGCCTCGCGATACGAGTCGACAAAACGGAATTACAGAATCTCAATCGTGAACGAGCGAACGACGGTCTCCTTAGGCTTGGCGACAAGGCAGCCGCGCTTGTGCTCAAGCACGTCATCCTCATCGGAACAGGTCGAAAGGCCGCCCCAGGGCTCAACTGCCACAAAATCGCCCTCGGGCTTACTCCACACAATGAGATACGGGAAACCCTTAAAGCTCAGGCGAACGCCCTTGTCCTCGCCCTTCTTGGAAAGCGTGACCTGACGGCTCTCAAGCACGTCAAAGATGGTCTCCGCAAAATCGAAGAGCTCATGCGACAGGGGCAGCGTCTTTCCCACCATGGGGTTCTTTGAACGATTAGCTACATCAATCAATCCGGTCGAGGGCACGGCGGTGCAAAGCTCCGCAGCCTCGTCTTTCTCGAAGCGCAACTCGTAGTCCGTATAGGCCTCGCCCTCGTCGAGCGGGCACCTAAAGCCGGGGTGTCCACCAATAAAGAACGGCATGTCCTCGGTGCCCTCGTTGGTCACCTCATAGGAAACGCGCACGGCGGCGTCCTCGAGCGTATAACGGGCGACGAGCTTAAACGGGTACGGATAATCGCTCAGCAGCGCGGCGTTATCCTCCGAAGCCAGGCACATCGCCAGCTCGTTCTCGCCTTGGCTCTGCAGCTTCCACTCCTGCTTGCGCGCAAAGCCGTGGCGAGCGAGCTTTACATGATGCCCGGCAAACGTCATGGCGCTACCATCGCGCAAGCCTCCGCAAATCGGGAAGCAAATCGGTGCCTGGCCGGACCACACGGCGGGATCGCCCTGCCACAAATACTCGCGACCTCCAGCCTCAATCGAGGTAAACGAACCACCAGCTGTGGACACCTTAATAGAAATCGAATCGTTGGAGAGAGCGTATTCCATTGCCCATCCTTTCGAACAACTGCTTTTTGCTCGCAAGTACCCGTCTCGGCCCTAACCAAAGGACAAACCCGCACGTTCATCGATGCGTCCGGTATCCCAGCCGTGCAACGGGGTACCATACAGACATTGATGCAATTACAGCTGAAAGGCCTTCTTATGCGAACCATCATCCTCTACGCCTCGCGCCATCACGGCAATACGAAAAAGCTCGTGGACGCCATCGTTGAGGCACACCCCGAGATCGATACCCTCGACGTCAAAGCGCTCGGCAAAAACGAGTATCCCAACCTGCACGAATATCATCTGATCGGTGTCGCCACGGGCATCTATTACTCCGAGATCGACAAAGATATGGCACGCGTGCTCACTAACGTGCTGCAACCGCAGGACAAAGTGTTTGGCCTTATGACCTACGGTGGCAAAAACAAGTGGTACGGCAAGGATATCGATGGCATCTGCCGCATGAGGCAGGCCATCTTTATGGGTGTCTACGGCTGCCCCGGCTTTGATACGTGGGGACCGTTCAAGCTCGCCGGCGGTGTCCAAAAGGGACACCCGACCGCTGAGGAAATTAAGGGCGCCGTCGACTTCTTCGACAAGATCGAAGACGAGTATGGCGACATCATCGTCGAAGAGTACGCCAAGCGCGAGAAGCGTCTAGCATACGAGAAGGAGCATCCTGCGGGAGGTCTTGTGGCCGGCGTTAAGCGCACGGCAAAGAAGATTGCTAACAAGCTGTAACTGTTAAGGTGCTTTTGAGCGTTTAACCCATACGGCGGGTCCGAACAATTTCGGGCCCGCCGTCTTTTTCTATCGTTACTCGGTAAAGGCGTTGCCGACGCTCTGGCCGCCAACATACGTCTCGACGAGGGTGAGCTCATGGTCGAACACGACAAAGTCGGCGTCGCGACCCGGCATGATGCTGCCGCACTTATCCTCGATGTGTGCAGAGCGAGCCGGCACCTCGGTTGCCATGCGAATGGCGATATCGGCGCTGGCGATGCCCCAATCGACAATGTTCTTGACGCCCTGGGCAAGCGTGAGCACCGAGCCGGCAATGCTCTTGCCGTCAGCGAGCCAGCACAGGTTGTCCTTCATGATGACGTCCATGCCACCACTGGTGTAGCTGCCCTCGGGCATGCCGCCGCAACCCAGGCAGTCGGTGATGAGCACCGTGTGCTGCCAGCCCTTTGCCTGCAGCAGTGCCTTGATGGCGGCAGGGTTTACGTGCTTGCCGTCACAGATGATCTCGGCGTAGGTATCGGGCGTGGACATGGCTGCACCCACGACACCGGGCTCGCGGTGATGCAGCCCGCGCTGGCCGTTATAGGTATGCGTAAAGCAGCTGGCACCGGCGTTGATGGCGGCGATGCACTCATCGTAGGTGGCGTCGGAGTGACCAATGCTGGTCACCACACCCTTGGCGTTCAGAGCAGCCGCATAAGCAGCGGCACCGTCGCGCTCGGCCGCCATGGCGCTCTTAACGATGCGACCACCCGCAGCCTCCTGCCACTGATCGAAGACCTCCTCGGAGGGGTCGATAAGATAAGCGGGGTTCTGCGCGCCCACGTGCTTCATGGTAAAGAAGGGGCCCTCCAGGTAGATGCCCTGAATGCGAGCACCGCAGAAGTCGGGGCCGCGACCCTCGTCCGCCTGGGCGATGGCAGCGCAAGCGTCCTTGATCTGCTCGACGCCATCGGTGAACGTCGTGGGCAGCCAGCTGGTGGTACCGCGACGGGCGAGCTCGGTCGAGCTGATATCGATGCCCTCGGGATCGTTATCGGTAGTTGAGTGGTTGTAGAAGCCATGGATGTGAGTATCGACCATACCCGGTGCGATCCACGATCCCGTGTAGTCCTTAATCTCGCAAGAGGGCTCGTCGGCCTGCCAGGCGCCAAAGACGCCATCCTCGACCATAAGATAGCCGCCCAGTTGCGGGCCTGCCGGCAAGAAGAACTTGTCAGCCTTAATTGCGTACGTGCTCATATGCACTCCTTGCTTCTAAAGCAGTTGACTGTGGTGATGCTTATACCCAGCCCACGTAATAACAAAAAGCGCCCGCCCGCCGTTATGAGCGGACGGGCGCCCTTACAGGGGGACGCGATTAAGCGGTGAAGGGGTGAATCGTCACGCCCTTAACCACGCGGTTGACCGTACCGGTGGGGCTCGGCGTGTCGGGCGTGTTGCCCACGCGCACGGAGTTGAGCAGGCTGATAGCCTGAGCAAACATCACGAACGGCAGAGCAAGGTAGCCCTCGGGAAGCGCCTCGTAGCCCTTAAAGGTGAAGGACTCGCCCTCGTAGACGGTAGCGCCATCCTGCTGAACGGCAACGGTGTGCTGAGCGATCTTGTCGCCACCGATCTCGTTGAGGATGTCGATGTCGTACTGACGGGTGTAGGCGTCGTTGTTGACGAACACGAACACGAGGGTCTTGTCGTCGACGAAGGACTTGGGTCCGTGACGATAGCCCATGGAGGTGTCGTAGGAAGTAGCAACCAGACCGTGAGCAAGCTCGAGGATCTTGAGCTGGCTCTCCTGGGCAAGGCCACCGAAGGAGCCGGAACCCAAGTACGTCACGCGGTTGAAGTCGCCAGCCAGGTAATCGGCGATCTCAGGCTCACGAGCGATGACCTCCTCGCCCATCTTGGCGATGGTCTCGACCCACTCGGCCTTCTGCTCGTCGGAAGCCTCGTCAAAGATGAGGGTAGAGAGCAGGGTCATGCAGGTGTAGGAGCCGGTCATGGCGAAGCCCTTGTCGTTGGCGCGCGGAATGAGCAGCGTCAGCGCATTGGGATCATCGGCGGACTCGACGGCGAGCTTGCCCTCGGGCGCGCAGGTGATGTTGAGGAACTTGACGTTGTGGACGAGCTCCTTGGCAACGGCAACGGCGGCAAGGCTCTCGGGGCTGTTGCCAGAGCGGGCAAAGGAAACCACGAGCGTGGGATCCTCGGCGCGCAGGAAGTCGCGCGGGGCGCTCACGATATCGGTCGTGGCGATGGGCTTAAAGTCGTAGAGATCAGTGTTGCCAGCGTGACGCAGGTACGGGGCGCAGGTATCGCCAACATAGTCGGACGTACCGGCACCGGTGAAGACAACGGACAGACGGCCCTCGCCCATAGCGCGAGCCTCGGCCAGAAAGGCCTCGATGGCCTCCTTGTTCTCGCGATAGATGTTGAGCGTATCACGCCAAAGCTCGGGCTGCTGAGCAATCTCGGCCGTGGTGATCTGGGCGCCGAGCTCGGTGAGCTCCTCGACACTCTTCTCGAACATTTCTAATACCTCTCTCTAGAAGTAATCCTCTGACGTGCAATTATACACTTCGGTTGGTTATCTGGTAGTAACCAGTTAAATACAGAGAATCATCATATGGAAACGGTGCGAACACTAGTCGCTACGCTGGTGGTAAACCTTGTATTTAAACTGATCGGCACGAGCAACCGAGAGCGTATACTCCACAACCTCGTTTGACTCGTTATACGTGGTTCTGACCAAATCGAGCACAGGCGAGCCCTCGACAATTTCCAAAAGGTGGGCATCGGTGGGACGGGCTATGCTCGCATAGAACTCCTCTTCGGCCACGCGTATTTTTTGCTGAAAGTCTTGCTCAATCACATCGTAAAGCGGCTTACGCTCCAGCAGCGGTCGCTTTAAGGACATAAATTGACGAACCGGTAGATAGCTGCGTTCGACCATCATGGGCATGTTATCGGCAGAACGAAGGCGCTTGAGCTTAAAAATGCGATCGCCGATACGCAATCCCATATGCTCGGCCAGATTCTTATCGGCCTCCATCTCGCAAAACTCGAGAATCGTGGTCTCGGGGTCGCGACCCATCGCGCGCATCTGCTCGGTAAAGCTGTAGGACTGCATAAGATTGGTTGCTTTTGCCGAACGGTCGGTCACAAAGGTACCGCGACCGTGCTGCCGAACCACCAGTCCTAAACGCTCCAGTTCCTGCAGAGCCAGGCGTACCGTAGTGCGCGAGAGACCATAGCGCTCCGAAAGTTCGCGCTCGGAAGGAATCATGTCACCGGCGCGATATTCATGGTCAATCTTTTCGGTCAGAATATCGACCAGCTGATCGTACAGCGGTTGCTTACGCGCTCCGATCGCCATCCTATCCTCCCATTTTCTCAAACTCGGCTTCTACCTAGGGTGTTAAGCATTATCGGTCTGTAACACCCGAATCATCAAGAAAACAAAAGCCGCGCGCTCTTTCGAGCACGCGGCTTTTAACATACACATGGCTTAAGGGGTCGGGGTGTGAGCCGCGTAGGGACACACCCCTCAAGCTAGAGCCTTACCAGATGCTCGGCCAGAGACCAAGCGGGCCAGCGCCCAGGATGCCCAGGACGAAGAGCAGCAGAATGCCCTTGGTCGGGGTCCAGCTGTGCTTAGCGAACATGTAGTAAAGCAGCAGCGTAAGCATAAGCGGGACAAGCTTCGGGACGATGGTGTTGAGGGTGTCGGCAACAGAGAAGTTGACCGGATCCTCGGTGACGGTACCGTAGGTAACGGACTCCATGCCGTTGCCCAGATCGGTGACGCCGCACTCGACAGCGTTGCCGTCGGCATCGGAGGCGGTAAGGGCGTTGCCGTCCTTATCGGTCATGGCGATGGTACCGGCCTCAGCGGTCTCGGTATCGATGCCCTCCATACCGGTGAAGTTCTTGGCCTCCTTCTCGGAGACGATCACGGTATTGGCGGAGAGGCCACGGGTGGTGCCATTGGGGATCTGGAGGTTGATCTGGGTGCCACCCATGGTGACGACCAGGCAACCGACGACAAAGACGCCCATGATGGAAGCAGCACGCGTGAAGGCCTGCATGTTGGCGGTCAGAGCGTCAATAGCGCTGGTGCCAAGCTTGTAGGACCAGTTCATGAGCCAGAAGCGCAGAGCGAACTGGACGGCGTTGAAAATCACCAGGAAGATGATCGGCGCAGCGGCGTTGCCGTTGATGGCCATGTTGGAGGTGATGCCGGCCGTGATAGGCACGAGCGTCAGCCAGAACAGGGCGTCACCGATACCACCGAGCGGGCCCATTGCGGCGACGCGGACGGCGCGGATCGTGGGGATGTCAACCTTGTTCTGCTCGAGCGAAAGCACGATACCCATAACAAAGGTGACGAGGAACGGGTGGGTGTTGAAGAACTCCAGGTTGTGGCTCATGGAAGCCGCGAGGTCGTTCTTGTTGGTGTGGATCTTCTCCAGACCGGGGATGATGGAGTAGAGCCAGCCGGCGGCCTGCATGCGCTCGTAGTTGAACGATGCCTGCAGGAAGCAGGAGCGCCAAGCCATCTTGTTGAGGGTCTTCTGGTCGAGCTGCGGAGCAGGAGTGAGATCCTCGTAGTGCTCCGGGATCACATACTCATTAGATGCCATCTTCGAAGTCACCTCCGTCAGAAACAGCTGCACCCTTCAGCTCGGTCTGCTGCTGGAAGTCCCAGAAAGCGATGCCGAAGCCGATGAGAGCGAGGATGAGCAGAGCAGGGGTTGCCAGAGAATCGTTGGCAACGGTGATGAGCGCGAGGCCAAAGCCCATGAGGAAGAAGCCCCACATATCGCGGTTCATCATAACCTTGAGCAGGACGGCGAAGCCGACGAAGCGCATCATGCCGCCTGCAGCGGAGAGACCGGTCTGCAGCCAAGTCGGGATGGCGGAAGCGATGGTCTGACCGATGGTGGCGCCAGCGATGAAGAACAGGGTGACGACGACGGCGAAGATCAGGCCGAGCAGAGCCATGGCGAAGTAGTTCAGACGCTCGATACCCTTGGTGTCAGCGTTGTGAGCCATGTTGTCCGCGGAGGACATGAGCGGCGACATAAGCGTGAAGACCAGGGTAACGCCGAGCTGACCAAGCAGAGCGAACGGAATGGCAAGGCCGACTGCCGCGTTGGGCTCGAGGCCCGTAGCAATAGCGAGAATGGCTGCCATGATGCCGCCGATAACAGCGTTAGGCGGCTGAGCACCTCCGATCGGCATGTTGCCGATCGTCATGAGCTGATAAGTACCACCCACGAGAAGACCGGTGTTGAGGTCGCCAAGGATAAGACCGATGACGGCGCCGGTGACGATGGGCTGATAGAGAGACTCGAGGAAGTTAAACTGGTCGATTGCCGCGACAAACGTGACGATGAAGACCAGAGCGACCTGGAAGATCGTGTATTCCATCTTGCTCCTCCTTTCAAAATGTATGTACGCACTTTGGATTTCACGTACAGAATGTCAGGGTTTCACTCCTGACAACGTGGATCACGAGGATTACGAGAAGAGCTTGCTCGTGTCCTCAACAGGCGTGCTCGGAACGCGCCTGATCTCCAACTCCACCCCCAATTCCTGCAGCTCTTTAAACGCAGCGACATCCTCGTCGTTAACTGCGACGGAGGTGGCGACTTGGCGCTTTCCTTCCGACATGTGCATGTTGCCGATGTTTACCTTCTTTATAGGCACACCGCCCTTGACGAGCGTAAGCACGTCTTCCGGTGTTTCGGCCACGATGAAGATCTTCTGGCGCGGGCTCGCCTTGCCAATGACGTCGATGGTCTTCTGCAGGGAGAAGAAACGCGTAGCGACGCCGGTGGGAGCAGCCATCTTCATGAGGTTCTGGCGCATGGTGTTGGTCGACACGTCGTCGTTGGCGACGAGGATGAGGTTGGAACCCAGGGTGGAGTTCCACTGGGTAGCGACCTGACCATGGACCAGTCGGTTATCGATGCGGGTAAGAAGAATGTTGGGTTCTGCCATGTTGATCAGCTTCCTTTCGTTGATTGCTGACGACAGTTACTTGATCTCTTGAATCGCGTAACGCGAGACATCTACGACGGCACCGGATCGGACTTTGATCTGGACCTTTTCGCCTTCGATGCCTTTGACGGTTCCGTAGATACCGCCGGCGAAAAGAACCTCCTGACCCGGCTTGAGCTCCGTGTGCAGCTCTTTGAAGTACTTCTGCTTCTTCTTCATGTTGATCTGAGACCAAATGGTGTAAATCACACCCATGATGACAAGCAGGCCCAAAAGAGCGACCGAGGAACTCAGAACACTGGCTCCGAAATCGGCCATTAGATGCCGTCCTCGTCGCCGAAGATATCCTCATCCTCGGAGCCGGCAACGGATGCGACCGTCTGGGCGGTGATGCCCGTCTGGCCAACGGTCACGGCCTGCTCGCCAAGCTCGGCGAGCGTGGCATTGCCGCGGAGGAACAGAAGCTCAATAACCATGGGAAGGTTGGTGCCGGTCAGAACCTCGACATTGTCGACATCCTGGGCGATCATCATCGACTGGTTGAACGGGGTACCGCCAAGCAGGTCGGTAAAGACGAGCACGCCATCGCACTCCTCGCGCATGGCAGTAATAGCGGCGCGGAGATCCTCACCGTAGGAAGCAGCCTGGTCGCCCTCAAAAGGAACGACGGTAAAAGCGGGCTGGTCACCAGCAACCATAGCAATAGCGCTTGCAAGGCCGGGTGCGAACTGTCCATGACCGGTAAGAATAAAGCCAACCATTCAAATTTCCCTTCCGAAGGTATGTGCAATACGAGTCCGATGTTTTTCGGAAGCCAGCGGGCGTTCGCCCTTAAAGCTTCTTGGAAAGCGTTCTTTGAGAACCAGTGGTCTCTCAACTGGTAGTAACCACGTGACGTGTTGTTGTCACTATATCACCACAGAAGAGGTTGCTTTCGTTGATTCATACAGTAAAACGTTTTTGCACCGCTCACGGTAAAAAATCGACCGTTTACCGCTCGTTAACACTTCTACCTGCGGTTTTGAAACCGTTTCGAAATGTTTTGGCGAAAGATCGGAACTCTTTTCGTGCCAATACAACGCAGGGCGGCTAAAAATAGCGTAAAGAAAAATTGCAGGTCATTGTGAAGATATGTGAATTGGTCTTTTTGACTTAATACCAGTTAGAACCAGTTTTGTAATTCTCGGTGAACGGTAGGTTTTGACCGTTCAGCGGTTATTTGCAATCGTTTACGGCCGTTTTCCTAGATGAATTGGGGAGACCCGATGAAACGCTTGCGCGGTTGCGCAGTCCGCCCTGCCAATCTCAATGGGTAGGCCTAAACGCAAAAAGCCCGCTAGAACGGATATCGTTCTAGCGGGCTTAATCAGATAGATCGGTTAGCGCGCAGTAGTGCAGGCAGATCTTACGCAAACAGACCGTAGATGCTGATGTTGGCCTTGGCGTAGAGGCCGTTAGCATACTCGGTCCACTTGGAGCTGGCGCTCGAAGCCTGCGAGGAATACTGCTGGTAGGCGGTGTAATAGGCGGTCATGGCCTGCTTGTAGGTGGCGCTATCGGCCGTAAAGGCATCGTCAGCGAAGGCCTTGGCATAGGTGCTGTCGGCATCCTTCCAAGTGCCCTTTGAGCTATCCCACTCATCGCCGACAAGGTTGATGATGTAGTCGGCGTAGTCCTTGCTCGCGGTCTCCTCGTTGCCGTCAGCAGGCTCGGTCGGGGCGGTCGGCATGCTTGCAGAGCTATCGCCCACCTTCTTCTTGTAGAGCTTCTGCAGCGTCGCAGACTGGCGGACGATCTGCTTGGCCTGGTCCTTGGACACGCCGTACTGCGTGGCCATGGTCTTGTAGTCCGAAGTGCCGATGGAATCCTCGGCGTACTGCTTCATTTCCTTGGAAGAAACGGTAATGCCCTCGTCCTCGGCAGCGTCCAGCAGAATCTGGTTGCGCACGTAGGACAGGATAACGTCGGCAGACGGAGCGGTGTAGTTGCCGTCGTCGCCCTTGACGGTGTCGAGGCTGTACTGGCTCTCGATGGCCTCGCGCGCGGTGATGTCGCTCTTCTTGCCGTTGTAGCTATAGCTTGCCACGGTCGAATCGAGCTGGTCCTCGGTCAGGGTCGCCGAACCGACACCCTTGCCGCCAAAACCACCGTTGCCGATAAAGAAGCCGACCACCGCAGCGATCACGATGGCGACCACAAAGGCGGCAATCATCGTCTTCTTGTGCTTGGATGCGCGGTCGTCCGCGTCGGAGTCGTCGTCCTCGTCCTGCTCCTCAGGCATAAGGTTCTCGTCGGCGGCGTCCGCGGCGATCTTTGCCTCCAGGCGAGCGTCCTCCTCCTCGGCGGTCGTGCCGGCGGCAATATGTTCGGCAGACGTGCCGGCGACCAGGTCGATCTTCTCGCCCTCATCACCGTCGGGGCCTTCGCCGCGCTCGATGATCTGGATGCCGTCGATCTCGTCCTTCTCGTCCTTCTTTTGAATCAGACCCATATCAATTACTCCTTGTTAGGAAACATAGTCCCCAATAGAATACGCCCGACGGAGCGCCGGGCGTATTGATTCTTAGGTTATACGCAAACACTTAAGTACTATTTAGGCGTTTGCAGCGTGCATACCTTAGGCCAGGTGCGCGATAACGGCATCGGCGAAGGCCTGCGTACCCACCGCGCCCTCAACGGAGCCGGTCTGGGCACGACGCACGTCACCGGTAACCTGCTCACCCTCGTCGAGCGTGGCAGATACGGCGGCGCGGATACGATTGGCCGCATCGTTCTCGCCCAGGTGATCGAGCATCATCGCAGCAGACAGAATCTCGGCCGTGGGGTTGGCGATATCCTGGCCCGCGATATCGGGTGCGGAGCCGTGCGTAGCCTCGAAGATGGCACAGTCGGCACCGATGTTGGAGCCGGGGGCCATACCCAGGCCGCCCACCAGGCCAGCGCACAGGTCGCTGACGATATCGCCGTACAAGTTGGGCAGCACCAGGACATCGAAGTCATTGGGGTTCTGGACCAGGCCCATGCAGGTGGCGTCGACGATCTTGTCGTTGAACTCGATATCGGGATAGTTAGCGGCCACCTCGCGCGCAACGCGCAGGAACAGACCGTCAGTCGCCTTCATGATGTTGGCCTTGTGCACGGCCGTCACCTTTTTGCGGCCGCAGCGGCGGGCATACTCAAAGGCATACTCCACAAT
>DXZO01000069.1:88684-106060 GCA_019419625.1 Collinsella sp.
TGATCGAGATCGCGGAATCGGCGGCGAAGGTCTTTTGGCCCGAACGCTCGACGAGCTGCGAGAGCTCCTCGACCTCGGCAGCGCCCTCATCGAACTCGATGCCGGCGTAGAGGTCCTCGGTGTTCTCGCGCACGATGACCAGGTCGACATCGCGGAAACGCGAGCCGTCACCCGGCTGCGACAGACAGGGGCGCACGCAGGCGTACAGGTCGAAATGCTTGCGCAGGGCCACGTTGACGCTGCGGAAACCCGTGCCAACCGGCGTGGTAATGGGGCCCTTGATGGCAACCTTGGTCTCGGCGACCGCATCGAGGACGTGCTGGGGCAGCGGCGTGCCAAACTCGTCCATGACGCCGGCACCGGCCTCCTGGACGTTCCAGTTGATCTGGACACCGGTGGCCTCGACCACGCGGCGCATGGCCTGCGTAATCTCGGGACCGATACCGTCACCGGGAATCAGGACTACATCGTGCGCCATAATCTGTTACTCCTCGTCTTCGGCGTCGTCAGATTTTTTAACGCTAGCACGCTTCTTCTTTTTGGAGAGATCCAGGCCAAAACGTTTAACAAGCATTTCGCAAATCTCGCTCGAACGGGCCTTGAGATAGCTGCCCTTACCGTTCTCGGCATCGAACTTAAGGCGCAGCGCAAGCTTCTCGGCAACCTCGGCGTCAATCTCGCCCTGGCAAAACTCGTACAGGCAACCGAGCATGTCGCGATACTCAAGGTCGCCGTGGTAGCACTGGATGGCCTCGTCCAGGATGGGCCAAGCCTCGCGCGAACGCTCGACGCCCGTGGCACCCCACACGCACAGCAGGCGGAAGGCGGCATAGCGCAGCGTGGAGGAGATCTCGTCGAACAGTGCAGTCTCGGCGCCCTCAAAGGCATCGCCCAGCTGCTCGGGGCAGGTGGTGGCGAGCGCCGTCAGGGCATCGAGGGCCTCCCAGCGGGTCTGCGCCTCGGGGCGGTCGAGCGCCTCGATCAACGCGGGCACGCAGGGCACGACGCGCTGCGGATCGCGCTCGGCAAGCAGGTGCAGCACGCGGGCGGCAAACTGGCGGATGCGGCGCGTGGGGCAGCCGAGCTCCTGGACCAGTCGATCGACGGCGTTCTCGTTCTCCTCTGCCAGCTGGAGCTGTGCCAGCTCCTCGTCGGTGAGCTGTTCGTCTTTGTTTTCTGCCATAGTTACCTCTTCTTTTTATTTCTTGGCGTGCTTGCCAGCGCCCTTGCTGTCATCGGTGACCGAGATGAGCTGCCGGTCGGCCGCGCCATTGCGACGTGCACGGCGGCGCTCCTCGGCGTCGCCCGCGTCGGCGGCGGCGCGATGAGCCTTGTTGACGTTAAAAACCTCGTCGTGCTTGCGCCATGGACCGACGGACTCGCCAAAGCTCATCTTAAGGCCGGCGATAAAGCCGCCGAGCCAGCCGATCGGCGCAAACTGCACCAGCGGGAACAGCGAGAACACCCAGGTCAGTAGGACGACCGCCGCCGCTCCTGCAAAGTTGGCAATCCAGTAGTCGCGCTTGGTGATGACACGCTTTTCGCACGCCCACTGGCCGCACAGAAAGCCGATGTAGATCGCAAAGAGAAAGAGTACCAGCGCAAGCACCACGAACGTCCAGCTCATGGGCGCTACTCCCCGTGATGGTGGCCGCAGCAGCACTCGTGGCCGTCGTCATGGCCGTGGCCGCAGCAGCACTCGTGGCCGTCGTCATGGCCGTGGCCGCCGCAGCACTCGTGGTCCTCGCCATGGTGATGGCCACAGCCGCACTCATGGTCCTCGCCGTGCTCGCCGCAACCGCAACCTTCCTCGTGAGCGCCATGCTCCTCGGGGCGATACTGCGACCAGTCCAGACCGGCGGCGATGGCGTCGGCCTCCTCCTTGTAGAGAACCGTGATGGCCTGGGTGCCCAGCTTGGCGCCACCGATGGCGTCGAGCATGTCGTAGAGCGTAAAGGCGACGTCGGCACCGGGCAGCGCGAGCTCGCGGTCATCGGCGTAAGCGAGCGCCAAGCGCAGGTCCTTAATGAAGTGCTCGACCATAAAGCCGGGCTTGTAGTCGCCGTCGAGCGCCTTGGGGGCCAGGCTCTCCATGGCACCGGACTTGCCGGTGCCGCCCAGGATCATCTGGCGGGTCTTCTCCAGGTCAAGGCCGCTCAGCTCGGCAAATGCCATGGCGTCTGCCATGCCGACCATGCAGGCGCCCAGCGACACCTGGTTGGCGAGCTTGGCAGCCTGGCCCTTGCCGGCACCATCGAAGCAGCAGATGGTTGCCGCAAAGGTGGAAAGGATATCGCGGACCGGAGCGATGTCGTTCTCGGTAGCGCCAACGATAGCCGTAAGCGTGCCGGCGATAGCACCCGACTCGCCGCCGGTGACGGGACAGTCAAACGCCATGCGGCCGGAAACCTGGGCGGCCTCGGCAATGTCACGGGCGAGCTCGGGCGAGCTCGTGGTGAGGTCGATCAGCACCGCGCCGGGCTTAGTGCAGGCCAGCAGGCCGTCGCCCGCCAGGTAGAGCTCCTCGACCTCGGAGGGATAACCCACCATGGTAAAGACGACGTCGGCGTTCGCCACAGCATCTGCCGGCATATCGGCCCAGACGGCACCGCGCTCGATAAGCGCCGCCGCCTTGGACTTAGTGCGGTTGTTGACCGTGACGGGATAGCCGGCGTCCAGAATGTGGCCGGCGATGGGGGCACCCATGATTCCGGTGCCGATAAATGCGACAGAGAGCTTGTTTGCCATGAAGCCTTTCCTTTTGGGTTGGGTGTTATTACCAGGTTGAATACTCGGTGCCAGCGTTTGGGCTGTGAGTTGGGATCGATTACGGCCGCGTTACTTGCCTACTGACCGCGCACGCGGCGGGCGATGCGGTCGGAAAGCGACGCCTTGTCGGCGCGGTTCTTACCCCAAAACGCGCAGGCCACCATGCCGGGGCCCACGTGCGAGCCGATGGTAGGACCGACGGAGCTGCGAATGATCGTGGCGTCGGCGCAGCCCTCCTCCTTGCGGATGGCGGCTTCGAGCCAGTCGCCGTCCTTTTCGGCATCGGCCGTCATAATGGCGATGGGCATGGTGCGATCGGGCACATAGTTCTCGCGGAACGACTTGAGAATGGACTTGAGCGCCTTCTTGCGACCGCGGTTGACGCCGATCAGCGACAGCGAGCCGGCCAGGTCGTAGGAGAGCTCGGGCTTGACGTCGAGCTTTGCCGTGAGCTGCGCCGCCGCGGGCGGAATGCGGCCGCCGGCAGCCAGCGCATCGAAGCTCTCGAGCGTAAAGTAACCGTGCACGTAGGTCTTGGCCTCGTTTGCCCAATCGACCAGCTGCTTAGCAGTCAGTCCCGCCGAGCGCTGGCGCACGGCCTCGAGCGCCAGGAGCTCGCCGGTCGCGCAGGGCAGAGCGTTGTCGACCACGTACAGCTCAAAGTTGGGATACTCGGCGCGCACGGCGTCCGCCGCCTGGCACGCGGAGTTGTAGCTCGACGACAGCGCCGAGGTAAAGCACAGGTAGACCGTGGGCGTACCCTCTTTGGCGCACTCGGTAAAGAACTCGATATAGCGACCGAGCGACACAGCCGAGGTGGACACGCGGGCACCGGCGCGCATGCGGTCGTAGAACTCCTTGGGTGTGATGCTCGACCAGATGTCATCCGTGCGCTCCTCGCCATCGATAATGAAGGGGAAACCCAAGATATCGACATCGAGGTTCGCGGCGACCTCGGGGCTAAAGTCGCAGCAGGTATCGACGACGATGCGGCAACGGTCCGAATGACCGGCGGATGCGGCCTTGTCCATCAAAGCGACTCCTTACGTAAAAAGGCGGCCACCCGCATGGGATGGCCGCCAACCGTTAACTCATGCAAGTTAACGTATTTTACTCGTCAAGTGTTTCGATGCGGGGCTTGATGATGCCATATCCACCATTCTTACGGTGATACACCACATTGATGAGACCGGTCGTCGCGTTCTCGAACACGTAGAAGTCGTGGCCCAGCAGATCGGTCTGCACCAGCGCCTGCTCCTCAGTCATCGGGGTGACGTCGATAACCTTCTCGCGGACGAGCAGGTCGTCCTCCTCCTCGGGCAGCAGCAGGTCGGCCAGATCCTCGACGCGCTCGACCGGCGCGACATCCGCGGCGCTGGCACCGCCCTGGCGGTTGTCCACGACCTTGGTCTTGAACTTACGCAGCTGGCGGGTGACCTTATCGGCGGAGAGGTCGATGGCGGCGTACATATCTGCACCGTGCTCGGCAACGCGAATCACCGAACCGCGGGCGCGAACCGTAACCTCGACGATTGCCGGGTTGGGGTTCGAGGGGTTCTTCTCATAGCGAAGTACAACGTCGACCGTCATGGGCTCGATATCGAAAACCTTGAGCGCCTCGCCGATCTTCTCATCCACATGCGCACGCAGAGCATCGGTTACCGTCGTCTTGCGTCCAGAAACCTTGATATCCATACGTGGCTCCAATCTGCCTCGGGGACTTACTGTACTGGCTATGTACCCATTGCCGTGCATTTAATCACGCGGATTCCCAAAGACCCGAATAACGATTGCTTGATACCGCATACCGAAGTCTCGCACTTTTCTGTGGCAAAGTGCGCTATAGGAGGGAGCCGGCGACTTTGTATTTGGTCCCGAAAATTGGCTTTGAACTGCTGGTTTTATAGAGATGAAAAAGCCGGGCTCCCCTATTGGGGAAGTCCGGCAGTGCGTGTTGAAACCGTGAAGAGGTGTCCTTTCCAACGTATAGAAGACACCACCCCTAGCAATAACTAGCTATTAAGCTTGTTAATGTCGTCGTCGGTGATGGTGCCTTCCTGGCTGGACGATTTGTCCTCGGAGGATGCGGTCTCATTGTTGGAATCGGAGGACTCGCTGCCGGAGGATGCGGAGCCAGACGACTGAAGGTTGACACCAGATACTGTCTTAGTGGTGAGGTCGTAGGGCATCGTGCCGTACCAGACGCAGTGGACCGCCTCGAGCGTGCCGTCGGCCGTAATACCGTCGAGGGCATCGCTCACGGCACGACACAGTTCGTCATTGGACGAAAGGCCTGCAACACCAAGCGTCGAGGGCGCCTCGAGCGCACCGACATAGGAGATCTCGCTCATCAGTCGCGCAAGGTAACCGCCAGCCGTGGAGTCGCAGATCACATAGTCGACCTCGCCGGACTCGAGCGCCTCAAAGCACTCGTTGATGTTGGAGTAAGTCTTTTGGTTGGCGGTGATGCTCTGCTTAGCAAGCGCCTCCTGCGAGGCCGAGGACATCTGGATACCCAGAGTAGACGTGTTAAGGGTATCGGTGGAAACGCTCAGCGACCCACCATCGCTGGTTTTACCGAACACGGAAGCGGCATCGTACAGGCACGTGCCGAGCGAGCTAACGTCCCCATCCGTGGAGTTGATCTCGCCGATAAAGATATCAGCCTTTTTGTCACCGAGCGCGGAACCTGCCGAGGACGCATCGACAAAGGCGACCTTAAGGCCCATGCGGCTTGCGAGGGCGCGGGCAGCGTCGACTGCATACCCCGTGAGCTCGCCGTCAGCGCCCTGCATGGCCTGCGGCGCATCGGAGGTATCGAGGGCAACCGTCAGGGTACCGGGGGTGACCAGGGCATCATCCGACACCGCGGGCGTGACGGTCTCGTACTCGATCTGGTCGATCGTGGGAGTCGTGAACGTAGACAGCGGGTTGAACGCGCATCCGCTCAGGCCCAAAACGGCGATGACCGCTGCGGTCCCAGCACCTAACCGAGCCGCGTGCATCAAGCTGCCCCTCACCATGTCCACTACCCTGCCTTCTGTGTCGTATACGATCCGTGCGTTGCGCGGAATATCAGATTGTTCCCACCAGCTGACCTGGTATTTGACCCCACACTTGCGCACCGGGGTGTTTGCTCGGGAGGCCGCAGCCACCTTCACGACTGGCCCGCTCGCCCGCGAGGCGGTATTGCCCCAAAGAAAGTAGAACGGACGGTGCGGCTTACATCTAGGACGCGCCATGATCGCGCCGCGCGCACGCGGTCGCTTACGTGGATCCCTTTGACCGCGTCTGTCTTGGACTAGGACGGGCATTTCGCCCGTCCGCAACCACAGCCTGGTAGGAACGTAGCGCATTATAGCTAAGTTCAAGCTAAAGTTTAAGGTTAGGGGCGTCATTCGCATCGCGAGTACAGATTTCGCAGGTCGAAGTGGGCTATTCGTGCCCCTGTAAAGCCCGGAGCTCCCCTATGGGGAGCTCCGGGGCACCCCTCCTAGGGTGCCGTGGCCAAAAAATGGCAAATATGAGTACTGTCACCAATTTAGTAGCAGGCAATTTTGGCCTCTCGGACAGATTTTGCGCTCAGTGTCGCCAACCTGATGCTTAGTTATTCCACATTTGTTTATTATCTTCTTACTTTATGCCGCCTCCGAGTCCTAAATTCCTTGATTTTGCTGTTATTGATTTAGTGACAGTACTCATATTTGCCATATTTTGGCCAGGGCATATGATTAACCCCCTATTTTCGACGTGAATTAGACCGGCTTAAGCCCAAAACACGCCCGCAGCGTGTTAAGCAACGCCTCTTGCTTCTTCCTGCGGGCATCGACACGATTCCGGTACCGCTTTCGCATACGCTGGTGCATGCGCCATGCGAGCGCTTCCATCGCTTCCATGTCACAGAGCATTTCGTTATTGACCGTCGCGACCTCGATTCCCATAGTAATCAAGCCCGTGTTGCGCTTTTCATCATGGATACGTCCCCTCCGAGAGGAATGGCCCAGCTCACCGTTGTATTCCAGGTCAAACCGGGCCGCTTCTTGATACGCATCGCAAACTGCATGAGGCATCCCCGAGATTGCCTGCGCACGGTCATCGAACTCGATCTTGTAGTCGGTCTTAAAGGGACCGCAAGCAAATCCGCCATAGGGAAACGGAAGCGAAAACAGAGCGAGCATGATGCACTCCATGGGCGAGAGCAGGTTTTCCGAAAGATAGGGACACAGACGCAGCAGCTGTTTGGCCACATTCCCCTTGCATGCCGCAAGGTAATCTGCCAGACGATCGGGCATCAGCACCGGCTCGACTTCAAAGTAGCCCACGTCTGCTGGCTGGTCCTTGTCCTTTGCAAGCCTATTCGCAACAGGCGAGGTGTAGGGAGGCAGATACTTCCCGCGGTCGCTCAGTGAAATCTTAGAGCACAGCTCCTGGGCCAGGGCAAACGCCTGGATGCAGCCGACCTCGCGCGCAACGGCAACACAAAGAGCCTCGGGAGATAGGCTGTACACCCCCGGTTCCACCTCTAGAATCGAGCCGGCGGGCAACCCGGAACACACGGACCAGTCTACGCCAGGCATGCGGCGGCGCTGCGCCGCAGATCCCACCAGCAAGCACAGATCTTCTTGCACCTCGCCACTTTTGGCTCCAATTCGCACCAAGTCAGGAAGATAGATATCCTCGGTCGAGGGCGACGACGTGCGCAGCACACGGCGCTCTTCATCGGGATTAAGGTCCTTCCAGCTGATATAGCCCATCTGCCGGCGCTCGGCGCGCATCATGCGCAGCGCCGAGGCACCTGTTAGGATTACGGAAGCCGCTAGCTGTTCGCCTGTCGGCTCGTTGCGCCGCTCAATCTTCACTGCCACAAAACCACCCCTACCAAACACGTGCGATAGCAAGGCCATCGACTGCCGCAGCGCCGGCACGCATGAGCTCCGCCGAGGCTGCTGCCATGGTCGCGCCCGTGGTAATGACATCATCGATAAGCAGTAGGCGGCGGCCGTGCACGTCCTCAACCGTCTCGTACATGCCTTGGGCACGCTCGCGACGCTCCTCACGACCGAGTTCGCGCTGGTCGCCATGCCCGTACTTGACGAGGGCATCGAGCAGGGGAACACCCGACAGCTCGCAAAATGGGCGCGCAATGGCCTCCATATGATCAAAGCCACGCCGCCGAAACGCTGCCGCCGTCGCAGGCACAAACACCACCGCATCCGCACCGGACAGCACACCTCCTAAGCGATCGGGCGCTACGACCTGGGCATGCAGGGCGGTGTCGTAAAGCAGCTCCGCCAGATACGGAGCCAGACGTCGCTCGCCCGCATCCTTGTATGCTTTAATGATGCGCGGCAGCGGATGCGCATAGACGGCGCACGCCAGGCAGCGGTCGAGCGCCTCCGCCATTGCCGAGGACGTGCCCTCGACCGAACACTCAGTGCACAGCAAATCCCCAAACGGGGCGCCGCATCGGGTGCAGCTATGACGTGGGTCGATGAGCGTGAGCGCGGCCAGGCAGTCTTGGCAAATAAGCGCACCGGCGCGCTCGCAGCCGGCACATCGTGTTGGCGACAATGCCTCGAGTGCCTCGCGTGCCGCCCGCTCGGCAAACGGCAGCAATTCGTCCGCAAACGGTAGGATGCCGGCACCTTGCAGGCATCCCAACACATTCAAATGTCTCTTCACGACACAACCCTCCCTACGCTCGGTCGCAGGGAGGGTTGTTGATTCAGCGCTATGGTACCCCGACGCGATTGGGGCAAGGCTGGTTAAATCCGCTCGCGGGCGTTATTCGCCGGCAGGCGGTTGTGGTGCAGACGAAGACGGGGCCGAGCCCTCGCCACCATCCTGGCGCGGCTTGCGGGAACGGCGACGGCGACGGCGCTTTTGACCCTGGTCGGCCGAGCCCTCGCCACCGCGATCCTCGCGCGGCTCGCGCTCGTCGCGAGCGGCGCCACGCGAAGCCTTGGCAGCCGCTCCCCCGCCATCTCCGGGACGACGGCGCGTGACCTTGACCTCGCCATCCGAGACCTGATCGGCAACGGAGGGCACTGAGGGCTTCTGCTGCGCGCCCGAGGAATGGCGACGACGCGGACGCGGTGCGCGCTCCTCCTCGCCACGTGACTTGCCGCCCTTGTCGGCAGGCGCGTCGGAGGCCGAGGCGCCCTTGGAAGCGGCACCAGCCTCGCGAGCAACTGCGGCGCGGAAGGCGTCCTCGCGCTCCTCGCTCGACAGATGACGGCGACGACGGCGCGTGGGGTTCATGCCACCGCCGCGGTTTTGCTGCTGGGGCTGTTGAACCTCGCGCTCGCGAGCTCCGTTCTTGCCGGCGGCTGCGGCCTCGCCGGCATCGGCAGAGCCCGCACGCTTGCGGCGGCGACGGCCACCGGCGGTATCCTCGACCTCAGGCGCCTCGGCCTTGCTGCGGCCCTTTCCGCGGCCACGGCCCTCGCCCTGCCCCTGACCGGCGCGAGCATCGGAATCGGCATCGCGACGACGGCGCTTGGGCATCGACGTACCGGCCAGACGGTCGGCGCTCGACAGGCCATCGCCCACGTCGACGCCGTTCTCGCGGTCGAGCTCCATAAGCGCCAGGCGCATCTCGGGCGACTCGATGCGCTCGAGCACGTCGCGCGTCACGCAGTCGGGGCGGCAGTTGCAGCCCTGCTCGGCGGCCTTCTTTTTGCAGCCCTCCGAGCAGGTCATATCGGCCAGGTTGACCTTAAAGACCTTGCCGTTCTCCAGGCGCAGCACCAGCTGCTCGCGCGGCGTGTCATATTCCTGAATACGCGCCTTGCCGAGCGGCGTATCGATGAGCGTCTTCTTTTTGGGCGCGCGGCTCTTAAAGTCCTTGTACGCCTCGAACTCATAGCGCAGGCAGCACATCAGGCGGCCGCAAACGCCGCTAATCTTGGACGAGTTGAGCGGCAGGTCCTGCTCTTTTGCCATGCGGATCGAGACGGGCTCAAACTGTCCGCCAAAGCGCGTGCAGCAGAGCTCCTGTCCGCACTGGGCATAGCCGCCCACCAGGCGGGTCTCGTCGCGCACGCCGATCTGGCGCATGTCGACGCGAATGTGCAGCGTCGAGGACAGATCCTTGACGAGCTGACGAAAATCGACGCGCTCCTCGGCCGCAAAGTAGAACACGGCCTTCTCGCCGCCAAACAGGTACTCGACGCCGACCGGCTTCATCTCGAGGTCGAGCTCTTTGACCAGACGGCGGAAATCGACCATCGCCTCGTCGCCTTGGATGGCCAGGTCGTCGGCAAGCTGCAGGTCGATGTCGCTCGCCACGCGCAGCACGGGCTTGAGCGGCTGACCGATCTCGTCTTGCGGCACCTCGAAGGGATCGGCCGTGACCAAGCCGATCTCGGTTCCGCGCTCGGTGGAGCAAATGGCATAATCGGCCTCGAGGATATCCAGATCCTGCGGATCGAACCACAGGTCGCGCGAGGCGTAGGTAAACTTAACGGGTACGACTAACGGCATTTCAGTGCCTTCCTGATATCGAACAGCATGACCTCGATGGCCAGCTGGGGAGTAACGTTTCTGGCGATGTTGCGCTCGGCGGTCGCGACCGCCTCGAGCGCCTGGGTGGCACCCGCAACATTGGTCGCGGCGGCAAGCCGACCGATCGTGTCGCGCACATCCTCGTTCACCACGTCGGCTGCCTCGTCCTGAAGTGTCAGCAGCACGTCGCGCATGAGCGTCCGCGCGCTCGCCAGCGCTTCCATGATACCCGAACGCTCGCGCGCGTTGAGTTCGCGCTTGTTGCGGTCCTCAAGCTGCTTCAATGCTCCACGCGACAGGTAGTCGGCGTTTTGCTCGAGTACCTTTTCCTGCGTGGACTTGACCTCGGCGAGCGGCGCCTTAACGGCGACAATGAGCGACTTGGCGCGACTGAGCACGTCGGCCTCGTCGGCGGCAATGAGTGAGTCGATGGCACGGACCATCTGACGGCGGGCGTCCTGGCGCTCGGCGCTCTTAAGAAACTCGATGCCGCGTGTGGGGCTTCCCGCCACGGCGACCGCCATGCGGCAACGCGCAGGGTCCTGACCGGTGGCGCGGCTCACGGCCTGCGCGGCGACGGCGGGCGATACCAGCCGAAACGGCACGCACTGGCAACGACTCACGATAGTGGGCAGCATCACGTCGGCCGAGGTGCCCAGCAAGATGAACATAACGCCCTCGGGCGGCTCCTCGAGTGTCTTGAGTAGTGCGTTGGCGGTGTTGGCGCGCAGTTGCTCGGCACGGTCGATGATGTAGACCTTTGCCTTGGCGCGGATGGGCGCCAGCGGCACGTCATCGAGCAGCTCGCGGGTCTGGGCAATGAGGTAACCCGTGGCGCTCTCGGGCGTGTAATAGTGCACGTCGGGGTGCGTATGGCGGGCGACGCGCACGCAGCTGTCGCATGCGCCGCAGCCGTCCTGCTCGCACAGGAAGGCTTGAGCGAGCGCCCACGCGGCGTCGAGCTTGCCGGCGCCGGGAGCGCCCAAAAACAGGTAGGCGTGCGATGCGCGGCCGCTAGCAACGGCGTTGGTCAAAAAATCGCGCACGCGCTGTTGGGTGTCGAGCTTGGCCAGCAGGCTTGTCTGAGCGGGGGCCATGTTACTCGGCCTCCTTGGCAAGCGCGGCGGCGACGGCATCTTGCGGAATGTCGAGACCGTACGCGCGAACCTGTTCGACCGTCTTCTCGAAGACTTCCTCGATGGTCGCGGTGGCGTCGATGAGCTTTACGCGGGCGGGTTCCTCGGCAGCAATTGCGCAAAAGCCCTGGTAGACACGCTCCTGGAATGCCATGCCTTTTGCCTCCATGCGATCTGCCGCGCCACGGGCGGCCATGCGCAACGCCGCCTGCTCGGGCGTGATGTGGTAGACGAGTGTGAGCGCCGGGTGCGTACCGGCGACGGCCAGGTTGTTGGCATCGCGCACCATCTGGCGATCGAGGCCGTCGGCAAACGCCTGGTAGCAGGTTGTGGAATCGTAGAAGCGGTCACACAGTACCACCTTGCCGACAGCAAGGGCGGGTGCGATGACCTCGTGCACCAACTGGGCGCGCGCTGCCTCGTAGAGCAGCAACTCGCAGGTGTCGCCCATCGCCGTATTGGCGGGGTCGCGCAACAGAGCACGGATCTTTTCGCTGATGGCAGTGCCGCCCGGTTCGCGCAGGCTCACAACCTGGTGGCCAGCGAGCTCGAGCGCACGGGCGAGCAGGTGCGCCTGCGTGGACTTGCCGGCACCGTCGACGCCCTCGAGCGTGATAAAGCTATGTTGAGCAGGCTCAAAAGCCATGGGCGCAGCCCCTTCCTACAAGGCGCGTAAATGCGAGTTACAGCAACCAAGCCATGATACCCCAGTGCTCGGCACGTCCCCAATGGCTAAAGGCGCCTTTCCAAAGTTGCGGTGAAATAGGGACTGATTGAAGCTCTGAGACCGCCAAACAGTCCCTATTTCACCGCAACTTATGATGGGGAATTTTGGATGCTGGGTATAATCGTCGTATTGCATTGAAATGTGGCGAAAGGAGTGGCAATGTCTCGGTATTGCGCCTCGTGCGGCAAGCGTCTTGCAGATGATGCCAAGTTCTGCACCTCGTGCGGTGCACCCGTTGAGCAAACAGCCGCGAGCGATAGCCAGCCCGCTTTTGAGCAGACCGGCTCCCTTGATACGCCGCAAGCCAAGGCGGACGACTCCCTCGCCTATAGCCCCGGCCCCGCCGCAAGGACCGAGGCCGTCGAGACCACGCAGCGCATACCCGTCGCGAGCGGCTCGCCCCAACAGCAGCCGGTTCCCGCATACGTGCCCGCTTCGCCACAGACCCCCGCTTCCAAAAAGAGCGGCACCGGGCCGCTTATCGCCGTTATCGTTGTGCTGGTGGCGATCATCATCGCCCTGGTCATCTTCTTTGCAATCAGACCGTTCGACAACGCCGCCACGCAGACGACTGCCGAGGTAGCTAAGCTGCACCATGACGTCGACGACGATGGCCTAAAGCCTCTCGGCGATCCCAACAGCCTGTACGACGATGATGACGATGACGACGAGGATGGCGGCGAAGCAACGCTCTCTGAGCAGAACCTCTACCGTCGCCTGAGCGAATACTACGACCTGCTCGAAGATCTCGACAGCCAGGTCCGTGGCTGCGCGCAGAACTTCAACGGCAACTATCTGGAAGAGGATCGAACCACCCGTCAAAATCTCGCCGACGTCGCCGAGCGCACGGAGGACACCATCGAGCAGTATTACGACATCGTCGAGGACCTGGACGTCCCGACGAGCTCCAAAAACTACAGCTCCTGGAAGGACATCATCGCCCTGTACGACGACCTGGATCACCGCATTGACGCAATCTGTGATGCCTGGGAGATCAGTCTGAAATACGCCAAGCCTGCGGACCACAAGAATGAGATCGTGGCGCCGCTGTCGCGCGACAACGTGGCGGGCACCAATGACAATAAGTACCGCCTAGACTTTGAGGAGCGTTATCCCGGCGCCAAGCCTGTCGAGGTGAACTAGCGCTTTGTCGTTCCCGAGCCGGCAGTTAGGGACGTTCCTAAACTGCCGGCAGAAAAAGAACGTCCCTAACTGCCGGTCAAAAAAACGAGCGAGGATCGCGGGGTCCTCGCTCGTTTTTTTGGGCAATGTTTCGACTGCGCCGTTACTTGTCGGCGGCCTTCTTGGCCGTCGTCTTCTTGGTGGTCGACTTCTTGGCAGTCGACTTTTTCGCCGTCGAAGTCTTCTTCGCAGCGGTCGTCTTCTTTGCCGTGCTCGCCTTGGTTGTGGTCTTGCGGCCGCGGGCGGGCTTCTTCTCCTTGGTCGGGCAGTCCATGTTGACGCAGATACGCCACGGACCGCGCGCCGTGTTGACCACCACGATGGGGGCGCCGCACTCGGGACAGGTCTCGCCCGTCGCCTCGAGCTTGCCACGCGCCGGCAGCGGATAGCTCACGCCGCAGTCATCGTAGTTGGTGCAGCGGATAAAGCGCTTGCCGCTCTTCTCGCTCTTGTGCGCGATCAGGTCGCCATGGCGTCCGGCCTCGGCACACACCTTGCACTCGCCCACCTTAAGGTCGGGCTCGTAGTTGGTGGGGCACGTCGGGTTCACGCAGATCTCGAAAGCCTTCTGGCGGAACGGCTGACACTTAATGCGCGGCGCACCGCATTCGGGGCACACGGCGGCCTCGCCCTCGAGCGGGCTCACCTTGACGCCGCTCGGCACCGGATAGGTCACGTCGCAGTCGGGCCAGCCCATGCAGCCGATAAAGCTGCCGCGGGTCTTGGCGCTCGTCTTCATAACCAGGTCCTTGCCGCACTTGGGGCAGGCGCCCACGCGCGCATCGGCCGTGACGGCGTCGCTGATGGCGTCGCCCAGCTCCTGCGTGTGCTTGAGCAGCTCGTCGAGCACGCCGGCCAGCAGCGCGCGCGAGTGCGTCACGACATGCTCTTCGGTGTCCTCGCCGCGCTCCACACGGGTCATGTCGCCGTCGAGCTCGCTGGTCATATCGGGGCTCGTGATGCGCGGGGCAAACTGCGTCAGCGCGTCGATGATGGCGATGCCCAGCTGGCTCGGCTCCACGGGATCGTTTTTGAGGTAGCGCACGGCGTACAGGCGCTCGATGATGCTCGCGCGCGTGGACTTGGTGCCCAGGCCGCGCTTTTCCATCTCCTGCACGAGCTTGCCCTGGCTGTAGCGCGCGGGCGGCTCGGTCTGCTTTGCCTCGAGCTTAATGTCGAACACGTCGACCGTGTCGCCCTGCTCCAGCGGAGGCATCTGCTCGTCGCGCTTGAGTCCGTACGGGTACGCCTCGCGGAAACCCGGGGTCACGAGCACATCGCCCGAAGCCACGAACGGCTCACCGTTCACATCGAGCTCGAGCTTGGTGTTCTCGATAGTCGCGGGACCCATGAGCGTCGCCAGGAAGCGACGGGCGATGAGGTCGTAGAGCTTGCGCTGGCCGCCATCGAGCGTGGACGGATCGCCTTCGCCCGTGGGGTAGATGGGCGGGTGGTCGGTGGTCTCGACTTTGCCGCGCGTGGGCTTCATGGGGCCGGCGAGTACCTTTTTGCACACGGGCGCCAGCGCCGGGTTGATCTTTGCCAGGTCGCTCACCACGGCGCCCAGATCGAGCGTCGCAGGGTACACGGTGTTGTCGACACGCGGATAGCTGATGAGGCCCGCCATGTAGAGGGACTCGGCGATGCGCATGGTACGTGCAGGTGAGATGCCCTCGGCCGCGGCGGCAGCCTGCAGCGAGGTCGTCGCAAACGGCGTGGGCGGCTGCTGCTTGCGGGAGCGCTTGGTCACCGCGGCGACGGTTGCCGTCGTAGCGCCGTCGATGTGGCCGTACGCCGTCTCGGCAGCATCTTTATCGGTAAAACGCGCCGTCTTGTGCGCAATTTTAAAGCGGTCGTCCTCGGCAGCACCCTGCGCGGCACCCATGCCGCGAATCTGCCAATAGTCCTCGGGCACAAACGCCATGCGCTCGCGTTCGCGCTCGACCACCAGGGCGAGCGTCGGCGTCTGCACGCGGCCGGCGGAGCGCACGTTGCCAAAGCCGCCAAACTTGGCGAGCGTCAGGTAACGCGTGAGCACCGCGCCCCAAATGAGGTCGATGTGCTGGCGGCTCTCGCCGGCGTCGGCCAGATTCTGGTCGAGCGAGACAAGATTATCGAAGGCCTGCGTGATCTCGGCCTTGGTAAACGAAGAATACTGGGCGCGGGCGACCGGCAAGTCGGGCGCAACCTCGCGCACCTTGTTGAGGGCGTCCGAACCGATCAGCTCGCCCTCGCGATCGAAGTCCGTGGCAATGATGACGCTGTCGGACTTTTTAGCGAGGTTCTTGAGCGAACGAATGAGTTCTTTCTCGGCCGGCAGCTTAATGACGGGCGCCCAGGTGAGATAGGGCAGGCTCTCGAGCTTCCAGCCCTTGATGGAGATACCGTCGGCAAGAAACGGCTTGCGCTTGGTGTCGTAGGGCGGACGAGCCAGGCCATCGGGCATGTCGGCCGGCAGCATTTCGCCGTCCTCCGTGACCGAATACCAGCCCAGCTTTTTATCGAACAGCACGCTGTCGCAAAAATCGGGCGCCAGGATGTGACCGGCAAGGCCGATGGTCACGCACTCCTCGCCCTTCCACTCAAAACGGTAGATGGCAGTGTTGTACACCTTGTCCTTTTTGGGTTTGCCCGTGGACAGACGCTCGGCGATCTGACGCGCGGCGTCGTTTTTCTCGGCGATGATGAGCTTCAAAAGAGGCTCCTATCTCGTATCTCTGCGGCTACGCCCGCCCGTATGGCGGCCGACTTACGCCCTTGCTTGCTCAATCTGCCCGATGAGCCAATCGCACCAGGCATCCATGCCCTCGCCCTTGCGCGCGCTCACGGCAAACCGCGGCGCTTGCGGATTGAGGTCATCGAGTGTCTTAGTATACCTATCCATGTCAAAATCGAAAGCCGGAGCCACGTCGACCTTGTTGAGCAGCTGCGCGCCGGCGTGTTGGAAGATGCCCGGGTACTTGATGGGCTTGTCGTCGCCCTCGGGCACCGAGAGAATCATGATGGACAGGTTCTCGCCCAGGTCAAAGTCGACCGGGCAGACCAGGTTACCCACGTTTTCGATAAAGATGACATCGATGTTCTCCAGACCGACGGCCTGGTCGAAGGCGTCGACGGCCTCCATGATCATGTTGCCCTCGAGGTGGCACAGGCCGCCCGTGTTGATCTGGATGGCGGGCATGCCGGCTTCCTTCATGGTGATGGCGTCGACATCCGAGGCGATATCGCCCTCGATGACGGCACAGCGCAGGCCGGCTTTGTCACGCAGGCGCTCGTTGGTGCCCAGAATCGTGGTGGTCTTACCCGAGCCGGGGCTCGACAGCACATTGATCACGTAGGTGTTTGTCTCATTAAATCGCTGACGCAGCTGATCTGCCAGGCGCTCGTTGCGCGACAGAATCGGCGATGCAATATCAATCGTTTTCTCGGCCATACTTAGCGCTCCTTACTTTGGCCCCTTTATACCCCATCACCAGATGGCTAGCGGGCTAATCGTCGGGGGTTTCGATTTCGATACTTGCGATATCGAGCTCGCGGCCGTGCAGTAGGCGCACGTTGGCACCACCGCACTGGGGACAGCGACAGTGGAAGCGATCGTGGTCGAAAACCTCGCCGCAGTCCAGACACTCGCTTTGTGGATGGACCTCCTCCACGGCAAGCTCGCAGCCTCGCGTGAGCGGGTCCTCGTCGCGAAATGTCTCCCACGCAAAGTCGAGCGCCTCGCGCACGACCTCGGTCATATCCCCGATACGCAGCGTTACCAAAACGGCGCGCGAGGCCCCCGCCCCACGCGCCGCGCGAATCACTGTATCGAGTATGCCGTTGACAATGCCAACCTCGTGCATACCGATTTACTCCTCGTCGTCCTCGTCGTCCGAGAACAGGTCCAGACGGCTCACGAACAGGCCCTCCTTGCCCTCGCGCGCGGTAATGACCACGCGAGCGATGGCGAGCGAAATCTCGTAGAGCGAGAGCAGGGCGCCATACATGAGACCCAGCGTAACGGGCGAGCCGTCGGGCGTGATCACAGCCGAGCCCACAAGCAGGCCAACGTAT
>DXZO01000069.1:106070-119845 GCA_019419625.1 Collinsella sp.
CGGAAGGCCGCATAGGACACGATGTGGAAAACGGACAGGTAGAAGATGATGAGCGGCAGCTCAAACGCCACACCAAAGCCGATCATAAAGAGCAGCTCCATGTTGACGTAGTTCTCCAGATCGGGCAGCGCCGTAGCGACAGCCGAGGTCTCGCCGATGAGCCACTCAAAGCCCGCCGGGATGATGATGAAGTAGCAGAAGATGGCGCCCAGGAAGAACAGCACCGTCGAGGCGAGCACCGTGGGTACGACCCACTTGCGCTCGTTGGGGCGCAGCGCCGGCAGGAAAAATGCCAGAATCTGCCAGATGATCATGGGCGTGCACATGACCACGGCCATCTTGATGGCCAGCGAGAAGCGCAGGCCAAAGCCGCCGAGCGTGGTGGTGATGTAGAACTTACCGTCCGGCACAAAGGAGCGGATGGGGTCTTCCAGGATGTCGAGCACCACGGGCGTGGCGAAATACAGCACGATAGCGGCGGCAAACACCGACACGACCACGATGGTCAGGCGGCGACGAAGCTCTCCCAGGTGATCGAAGAGCGGCATACGCGCAGGTCCGATAGGCATTACTCATCGCCTCCCTTCGGGGCGTCGGCGGCAGCAGCGTCGTCCTCGGCCTCGAGCTCGCGAGCGAGCTGGTCGACGACGGCCTTGCGCTTGCGGGGACGACGGGCGTAGAGGTCAGCCGTCGTGGGCTCTGCCGGCTCGGGCTCGGGCTCTGCAGCAGGCTCGGGCTCGACAGCGACATCGGCGGACCCGGCGTCGGCGCTCTCGGTCGCAGGCTCCTCAGCAGCACCTTCGCCCTCAGCAGCACCCTCGCTCGCGGCCTTCTCGGCAGCAAGACGAGCGCGACGCTCGGCAAAGGTCTCCTTTTTGGCGGGCGCTGCCGTCTCGGCGGCATCCTCGTCCGCATCGGAATCGTCGTCGGTCGCAGCGGCCTTCTTGGGCTTGACCGGGGCCGACGCGGCCTCGCTCACCGGATCGATAATCTCGGACTGAACAACGGCCGTCATCTTTTCCTGCGTCTCGCGGAACTGACGGATGGCACGGCCGATCGTGCGGCCCATCTGCGGGAGCTTATCCGGGCCAAACAGCAAAAAGCCGAAGACCACGATGATCGCGAGCTCACCCTCTCCAATACCAAACACACATACCTCCAAGGCTCGATGTGAGTCGAGCCCGCACCGCGCCATTCGGCCGGAACTCGTCTATTCATTCGGTCAAGTATAGCGCCCGGACGCCAAAACGTCCGAGCGCATCACAAACATATGCCAAACGGCACGCCCTTTTGGGGGCAAAGATTATGCAGCGGTGATCGAAATCTCCTGGTCGACGCCCAACAGCTGAACCACGCGCATCACCGGGGGCTGCACGTTGACGCAGCTAAAACGCTTACCATGATCAGCTGCGTGGTGTGCGGCGCCCACAAGCACGCCAATGCCCGTCGAATCGATGTAGCTCACCTGGGCAAAATCGAGCTCAACGGCCTCGGTGGGCTGCTCGAGCGCCAGGTCGATGGCATTGCGCAGGCTATCGGCGTTAGAGATATCGATCTCGCCGGTTACCTTAATGGTGTAGAGCTCTGGCGTGGGGTTGGTGGAAATACCCAAATCCATGTATACGCTCCTTTACGTATCGAAAGTGCGGATAGTACGGGAAGCCGCGCGTTAGGCGCGCTCGGCACGCGCAAGCTCGGCAGCGACGAGCTTGACGGCCAGCACCAGCACATCGAGCGCGGCCTCCAGGTCCTCGACCGTGGGATAGCTCGGCGCGATGCGGATGTTGGTGTCGCGCGGATCCTTGCCATAGGGCCAGGTGGCACCAGCCGGCGTAAGCTTGACGCCCAGGTCGGCACAAAGCGCGGCGACCTTTTGGGCCGAGCCCTCGGGACCATCGAAGCTCACAAAGTAGCCGCCGCGGGGATGCGTCCAAGTGGCGCAACCCGTATCGCCCAGACCCTCGGTGAGCTTGCGCTCAACGGCCTCAAAGCGCGGGCGCAGGAACTCGGCGTGCTTTTTCATGTGCTCCTTGACCGCCTCGATGGTGGGAAGGAAGCGCACGTGACGCAGCTGGTTGAGCTTGTCGGCGCTGATGAGGCCGGCCTTCAGGCGCTTGGAGAACTCGGCGATAACCGCGGGGCTCGCACCGATAAAGCCGATGCCGGCGCCCGGGAAGGTGATCTTTGACGTCGAGGCAAAGGCCACCACGCGATCCTCGGTGCCCGCCGCGCGAGCGAGGTCAAAGATGTTTGCGAGCTCGTCGGTCTCGTCGTACAGGTCGTGCACGCAGTAGGCGTTGTCCCAGAAGATGCGGAAATCGGGCGCGGCCGTGGGCATCTCGACCAGGCGGCGCACGGTGTCCTCGCTAAAGGTAATGCCCGTGGGGTTGGAATACTTGGGCACGCACCAGATACCCTTGATGGAATCGTCGGCGGCAACGAGGCGCTCGATCTCGTCCATGTCGGGGCCGTTGTCGGTCATCGCGACGGGGATGTTCTCGATGCCCAAGTCGGCGGTGATGCCAAAATGGCGATCGTAGCCGGGAACGGGGCACAGGAACTTGACCTTCTTGCCGTCGTGCGCGGCCTCGTAGGCATCCCAGGGCTCGCTGCCGCACGAGCCACAGCGCCAGAACATGCCGGCGATGTCGTGCTCAATCAGCAAACTCGACGAGCCCAGCACGAGCGTCTGCTCGGCAGGGCACCCCAGGAACTCCCCCGCCAGCTTGCGTGCCGAGGGAATGCCCTCGAAGCAGCCGTAGTTGGAGCAGTCGACGCTGCCGTCGTGCAGATCGGCATCGGCGTTGAGGATATCGAGCATGGGGCGCGAGATGTCCACCTGGGAGGGCGACGGCTTGCCGCGGGCCATGTCGAGCGCCAGGCCCTTGGCCTTGACCTCGGCGACCTCGGCTTTGAGTGCCTCGATGGCGGCATCGAGTTCGGTGGTTTCCATCTTCTGGTAGATCGTCTGCATGGGTGCGACCTTTCGCGAAGCGGTACGTTGCAGTTCGTCTAAGTATAGACCGCCACCGCCGCAACGTTATGAAGCCGTGATAGATTAAGTTCATCGCAATGAATTACGAATCGCCGCGCATGCCGGCGTGGGGCGCCCAAGGAGGCACTATGGAGTACGGATCGTTTCAGGCCGAGGAATTCGGCGACCTGCAGCGCCTGGTCGACGGACTGTTTTACGACCGCCACGCCATCGACTGCCTCGATTTGATCGTACAGGCCGAAATCTTGGACCTGGCACCCGACCTTATGGAAATCGTGAACCTTTTGCCGCCCGGCTACTACGACCGCCAGTCACTTTGCGACCAGCTCAACTCCGCCTTGGCCGCCCACGGCTGGGGCGCCGTCTACGGAACGGTGGAATAAACCTAGTCATTTAAGAACGTCCCGAATGACTAAAACGCCGCCTGTGATGGTGTTCACAGGCGGCGTTTTCAAACTTGTATGTGCTCTTACTCGTCTTTGGGCGCGGGATGCTTGCAGACCACGCTCATGTAGATCATGCCGAGCACGGCTGCGGTGACCGAACCGGCGAGAATAGCGGCCTTGGCTGCAAGAACCTCAAACTGGGCCGTCGGGAAGGCAAGGCCGCTGATGAGAATCGACATGGTAAAGCCGATACCGCCCAGAATGCCCACGCCGGCAATCATGTGCCAGTTGACATTGTGCGGCAGCTCGCAGGCCTTAAGCTTAACCAGGGCAAACGTCATACCAAAGATGCCGATCGGCTTGCCCAGCAGCATGCCAAAGTACACGCCGAGCGTCACCGGATCGGTGAGCAGCGTGCTCATGTCCACGCCCACTAAGCGAACCTGAGCGTTTACGAACGCAAAGATCGGCAGGATCACAAAGTTGACCGGCGTGGAGATCAGACGCTCCATGCGGATAAGCGGCGGGGTCACGCGGTGCATGACGCGCTCGACCTTGGTTGTCGAGACGGTAAAGTCATGCTGGCCCAGGATGTGTGCCTCATCATCGTAGCGGTCATCGAGCAGCGGCAGGCACTCGCCCAGCCAATCGGTGAGGCTATCGAGCTTGACGCCACACTTGGCCGGGATGGTAAAGGCCAAGATGACGCCAGCAAGCGTGGCATGTACGCCGCTCTTGAACATGCAGAACCACAGCAGCAGCCCCAGTACCGAATACGGGGCAAGGCGGTAATGCTGCGTCTTGTTGAGCCACACGAGCGCGCAGGTCACAAGCGCGGCGGCGCCCAACCAAAACGGATTGGGGCTCTGACCGTAGAAGATGGCGATGGCGGCGATGGAGATCAGGTCGTCGGCGATGGCGAGCGTCGAGAAGAACACGCGCACGCCGTTGGGCACGCGATTGCCCAAAAGCGACAGCACGCCCAGCGCAAAGGCAATATCGGTTGCCATGGGAATGGCCCAGCCGTTGTGCGCGCCGGCATGGTTAAAGATCAGGTAGATGCAGGCGGGAACGACGACACCGCCCACGGCCGCCAGCATGGGAAGCATGGCCTGACGCGGATTCTTGAGCTCGCCGACCGTCATCTCGTACTTAAGCTCAATGCCCACCAACAAAAAGAAAATCGCCATGAGGAAGTCGTTGACGAAAAGCTCAACGGTGAGACCGGCCGTAAGGTTGCCCAGGCCCACATACAGCGGGGTCTCCAAAAAGTGATGGATGGCCTCGTAGGCATCGGTGTTGGCGCAGATAACGGCGGCGATAGCGGCGAAGACCATGACGGCGGCAGAAATGGTGCCGTTCTCGGCAATGCGCTCCCAAATGTCGTGACGTTCAAAGCGCTTGCGCTCACGAACGTTGAACAGCTGCTCAGTTGCTGCCATGGGCGGCTCCTTTCACGGGAAAGTTCCCGTCTTAAAAAAGCACGGCCCGCCCAAGTGGCGGCGCCGCGCTCTATCGTATTACGCTTGCATCTAGCCTACCCTGCACGACAAGCACGCAGGCGTGGCCGAAAAGCGGAACCACAGGTTGAACATTATTTGCTCAACGGCACGGGCGTGCCTGTCCGGGAGACGACGCGGCGCCGTGCACAAAAAACGACCGGAGCGCGGGGCGTCCGCGATCCGGTCGGGGCGTTTGGTCAACTAAACCTAGCAGGCGGCCATGATGGGGGCAGCGACCTGCTTCTTACGGGAGAGGACGCCCGGCATCCAGACGCCGTCGTGCTCGTCGGCAATGCCCAGGCCCTTCTGAGCAGCCTCGGTCTCGCCCTCGAGCAGGACCTGCGAGCCCTCCTCCATGATGTCGGTGATGCACAGGACAATGCCGTCGGCGCCCTTCTCGGCGGCGTAGGCGCGCATGGCCTCGCGGATCTCGTCGATCATGCCGAGTGCGCGGCTCTTGTCGACGGTCTCGTACTGGCCAATGAGCAGCTTCTTGCCAGCGGGCTCGAACATCTTGATGTCGTTGCCGACCATCTCGGCTGCGGTGAAGGAGCCGGACGGACGGGTGAGGAAGACCTCCATGCCAAACTTGACCGGGTCGACGCCCACCTGCTCGCCGAGCTTGGCGGCAACGGCGCGGTCGACATCGGTGGTGGTGGGGCTCTTGAGCATGAGCGTGTCGGTCATCATGGCCGAGAGCAGCAGCTTGGCCTGGACGTCGGAAAGCTCAACGCCGAGCACGTCGGCGAGCTTGGTGACGATGGTGCAGCTGGAGCCCCAGGGCAGGCAGATGTAGTGCAGCGGGCCGGCGGTCTCGAAGTCGCCGATGCGGTGATGATCGACAACGCCAAAGACCGTGGCGTCCTTAAGGCCGGCGACGGACTGGGCAGACTCGTTGTGGTCGGTGAGGACGACGAGCTGACCGGCCTCGACGGACTCAATCACGCGGGGCTCGGCGATGCCGGCGTCGGCAAGCAGCTTGGCGGACTCTGCCGGAAGCTGACCAAGGGCGCAGGCCTCGTAGGTGTTGCCGGCATACTCAACCTGGTTGAGCAGCTGGGACAGGACGACGGCGCTCATGATGGCGTCGTTATCGGGGTTCTGGTGACCAAAGACAAGAACGTTTGCCATGGATATCCTCCACTTGATATGTGTACTTGGACGTAGCTATGGTAGCACGCCGATGCCGAGCCTTCGCAGACGGAAGGAGCACGGCATATTTTGGGGCAGGCACGGGGGACAGGTTACATTGCACCAGCTATTTACCGGCGGCGCGCAGGGCTACGTAGGCGGCACCGATGATGCCGGCGTCGTTGCCGAGCGAAGCGACCTTAATGGGCGTCTCGCGCGAGGCGGAAAGCGCGTACTGCTTAAAGTGCTCGCGAACCTTGTCGAGGTAGACATCGGCCGAGGCGGAGGCGCCGCCGCCGATGAGGAACATCTCGGGATCAACCACGTTGGCAATAAGCGCCAGTGCGCGGCCGAGATAGTCGGCCATGGTATCGGCCGCGGCCAGCGCGAGCTTGTCGCCCTCGCGGCAGGCCTGGAACACGTCCTTGGAATCGGAGGGGCCGGTCAGCTCGATGGGCTCGACGCCCGCCTTTTCGCACTCGGCAAGGTAGTTGCTCACCACGCCGGTGGCGCTGGAATACTGCTCCAGATGGCCATGGCCGCCGCAGCCGCAGGTGCGTTCCTCAGCCGGGTTCAGGCACATGTGGCCAATCTCGCCGCCGGCGCCCACAACGCCCGATACCACGTCGCCGTTAACGATAACGCCGCCGCCCACGCCGGTACCAATGGTGACCATCACCACGTTCTGTACGCCCTTGGCAGAGCCGAGCCAGGCCTCGCCCATGGCAGCGGCGTTGGCATCGTTCTCGTACTTAACGACCGCGTCGGGGCAGTGCTCCTGAATGGCGACTCTCAGCTCGGGCAGGTTAATGGCAATGTTGGCCTTGACCTTGGCATCGCCCGATGCCGGGATGGGGCACGGAACGGCCAGGCCAATACCCGCCACAAAGGCGCGCGGAATCTGGGCCTTGGCGACCACCTGGTCGATAGCCTCGGTCACCGCGGCAAAGCCCGCAGCGTCAACAATAGGCGGCGTGGGCACGCTGGCCTTGGCCAGCAGGTTACCGTCCTCGTCGAACAGGCCCTCCTTAACCGAAGTGCCGCCGACGTCGATGCCGATGTAATACTGCTTAGGTTCCATAGGAGCCCGCCTTTCTCGTTTAAACATTGCCTGTATGGTACCGCTCCCAAGGCAGAAACCTACCAAAAAGGGACAGGTTTGTTTTGGCAGGTTTTATCTGTGAAAACGCAAACGACCGCTCAAAAGGTCACGCAGGGCCTTCGCCAAATATAAGGGCGCCGGGAGGCGGAGACTCCCGGCGCCCGTCAAAGGGACTGTGTTGTCTGTTGGACCGCACGGTCCGTGGCGGCAATAACGCCGACTAGGCCTTAAGTGCCTGCAGCTGCTTGTGGATCTCGATGAGCTCCGTCGCCATGACGCGCATGGTCTCGGTGCCGGCCATCTGGTCCTCGGCATGCAGCAGAATCAGCGGGGCCTCGCCGTTACGCTCGCCGTTGGCCTCCTTTTTGAGGAGCCCCATATGGACATCGTGACCGCCGTTATAGGCCTCGTCGCCCTGCTTGATAAGCTCCTCGGCGGCGTCAAAATCGCCTTCCTTGGCCTTTTGCACGGCATTGATGTACATGCTCTTGGCGGTACCGACGTAGCTGATGATCTCAAAGCAGGTCATCTGCAGTTCGTTCATATCCTCCATGCGGAGCACCTAGCCCATCACGCTGACGCAGTGGTCGATGATGCCGGCAGCGTTCATGCGGCCGTAGTCGACCATGTTGATGACCTCGACCGGGAAACGACCGGCGGCCTCCTTCTCAAAATCGCCCTTGGTGTAGCCGATCTGCGGGCCAAGCAGCAACATGTCGCACTCGTCCAGGTGATCGTGGGCCTCGTTCATGGGACGAGCCTCGACCTCAATATCCAGACCACGGTTTGCAACCTCGGCCTGCATCTTCTGGACCAGCAGGCTCGTGGACATACCGGCATTGCAGCAGAGCATGATCTTCTTCATGGTTTCCTCCTTATAACTGCGCGGCGCGCAGACGACGACTGGCTGTATTCCTCGCGGTTATTGTGCCCACCCCCTGCATCTTTGCACAAGGGAGAGAGCCGCGGGCACCGGCACCGCGTACCGGTGCCCGCAACGGTGAAAGGGACGAACGTTTGGCGTTCTACTCAGCGAGAGCCTCCTGCTTGGCGATTGCCTTCTCGGAAATCTTCATAAAGGGCAGGTAGACGGCCATGCCAATGACAATCTCGAGAGCCTGCCACACGCCAGCGCGCCAGTCAAAGCCCGTAGCGAGCAGGGCATTGACGACGGGAGGCATAGTCCAGGGCACCTGGGCGATGCAGGGGCTGATGATGCCTGCGCAGGTAAGGCCATAGGTGATGCCGATGAACAGGTCGGGAAGAAGAACGAACGGGATCATGAGCGGCAGGTTGTACACGATGGGGTAACCGTAGATAACCGGCTCGTTGATGTTGAACAGACCAGGCAGGATAGCCATCTTGGAAACGGTCTCGGAAGCCTTGTTCTTGGAGAACAGGAGCGTGTCGAGCAGGAGCATGAGGGTGCAGCCCGAGCCACCGATGAGGGCGAAGCTGTTAACGATCTGCATGTTCATGTAGTGATCGGGCTGGATGGTGCCACCGGCGGCAAAGGTAGCCATGTTGTCGACGATGAGCATGGTCAGGATCGGCTCGACGGTAGCGCCAGAGATGGTGGACTGGTGAATACCGACGCAGAACAGCAGGTTGGCAAGGGTGTAGATGAGGATAACAGCCCACGGACCGGCGTTCATGATGCTCTTGAGCGGGTTGGAGATGCACGTGGAGATGATGGCGCACAGATCGGTGCCGGCGCACACGGCGAGCAGGGCTGCGGCAAGAGCGAAAATCGCGAGGTTGAGCAGCATCGGGATCATGACGTTGAAGGAGTTGGAGACCGCGGGGGGCACGCCCTCGCCCAGTTTAACCTTGAGCTTCTCGACGCCAGAAATCTTGATGAAGAGCGAGACGGAGAGCAGGGCGATGATAATAGCCGAGAACAGACCGTTGGTGCCGGTGTTGGTAGTCGAAAGGGCGCCCGTGACCTCGGCGGAGGTGATCTTGTCGGTGAGCAGCGGGCTCGTGGCGGCAAGCGTGGCGGTGATCTGTTGCGGCATCATGATGACGAAAGCAGAGATAGCGACGACCACGCAAGCGAGCGGGTTATCGAAACGCTTGTTCTTAGCGAGGCTGTAGCCAATCAATCCGGCCAAGATAATGGCAGAGACGTTGAGGGTGCCCAGCGTAATCGCCGAACCCCACGTCTGAAGGTTGGCAAGGCCCGCCGCATCGAGCGGGAACAGGGGGAACACGACGTTGTTAATAAGAACCGCGATACCCGCAAGGATATAGAGCGGCGTGATGGTCGCGAAGGCATCACGCAGGGAACGCAGGTGAACCTGGTTTCCCACCTTCGCAGAGACCTCGGCAAACTTGTCGAGGAAGCTCTTTCCATTGTCACTGGCCATGATTGCTCCTAACTTTCAAATCCGGCCTTTTCCTATGCGCACGGTGGTCTGTCGCCCTCTGCCACCAGATGTGCCATGTGTTGCGCGCGGCGGCGCGCGGTCCGGGCGTTCGCCCGGTCGCTAATCAACCACGTGGGTCGTGGCGACCTGTTTGAGCCAGGCTGCCGACTTCTTAAGGCGGCGCTTGTAGCCGTCCATAAGGTCGACCTCGACAAAACCGTAACGGTTCTTAAAGGCATTCGCCCAAGACCAATTATCGATAACGGCCCAATAATGGTATCCGCGGCACTTGGCGCCCTCGGCAATTGCCTTGGCCACCCACTCCAGGTGCTGACGTACAAAGTCGACGCGGTAGTCATCCTGGATGGTTCCTTCGGCGTCACGGTTCTTGTATTCGTCCATGATGCCGATGCCGTTCTCGGAAACGAACCACTCAAGGTCGGGGTAGTTTTTAGCGCAGTCCATGCCAAAGTCGTAGAGGCCCTGCGGGTAGATCTCCCAGCCACGGCTCTCGTTCATAACGGCGTCGGGCCATACGTACTCGTCGGCAAAGTGCGGCAGGCCGTACTGGTCGACCTTGCTCGCCGGCGCCTGGACGCGCGTGGGGTGGTAGTAGTTGCAGCCGAGCCAGTCGACAACACCCTGCTTGAGAATCTCTTGGTCGCCGGCACGGAGCGGGAGCTTAACGCCGCCCTCGGCCAAGGTGTCGAGCACGTCGGCAGGAAGCTCGCCCTTGGTAATAAGGTCGAGCCACCAGCGATTGTTGATGCCGCTGGTCATACGCACGGCCTCGAGGTCTGCCTCGCTGGGGTTCTCCTTGGTATAGACCGGGGTAAAGCAGTTGATCATGCCGATCTTGGCATCGGCGCGAATAACGCCCTCGTCATAGGCCTTACGGTAGTTGGCCACGGCCAGAGCGTGCGCCAGCGAAATGTGATACTGCACGGTGCGGGCGCGGCTAAAGTCGTGGAGCTGCGGGAACCACACGCCCTCCTGATAGCGCTGTTCGGGCTCGACGATGGGCTCGTTAAAGGTGAACCAGTACTTAATCTCCTGGCCAAACTCGTGGAAGGCGACGTCGGCGTAATGCGCGTAAGCCTCAACGACCTCGCGGCTCTCCCAGCCGCCACGGTTAAAGAGGTAGGTGGGCATGTCAAAGTGGTACAAGTTGACAAACGGCTCCAAGCCGGCCTCGCGAGAGGCGCGGAACAGCTCGTGATACCACGCAGCACCCTCCTCGTTGAGGTTGCCGTCGGCATCGAGCAGACGGCTCCACTGGATGGAAGTGCGATAGGTATTCAGGCCCAAGTCCTTCAAAATGCGAAAGTCTTCCTGGTACTTGGCCATAAAGTCATTGCCGGCATAAGAGCCAACGCAGTTGTAGAACGAACCCAGATCCTGGATGGACCAGGTGTCCCACAGGTTCTCGAGCTTGCCGCCCTGGTTCCACTGACCCTCAGTCTGTGGGCCGGACATTGCAGCGCCAAAGAAGAAGTCGCTGGGCAGCTGATACTGAGCCATCAAAGTCCTCGCTTTCGTGTTCTAGAGCTTTCGGTTGGAGACGGGTTTGCTTTGGCAGGTTATCCGGCGCGGGCGCGCACCGGTTTTCCGGATATCCGACCTACCAAAACAAATCCGTCTCCAAACAGCACAAGCAAACGCCAATGCATCTCGCTTGTTGTCTGTAACTATAGCGCTCTAATTTTCTGTGTAAAGCGTCTTTTTCATTTTTCTTTATCGAACTTCTTTCATGAAAGCCATATGGATGCTTTTTAAGTAGGTATACTCTCTTTATATCGACGCAAATATGAAGGGAGGATTGCATGATTCCCAAATACGAGGCGATAGCTGCAGATATCCGTCGAAGCATCGAGGACGGCGCCCTTAAGCCGGGCGATAAGTTGCCCACCGTCGTTGAGTTCTGTGAGCTCTATAGCGTTTCCAAAATCACCGTCAAACGAGCGATTGAGCAGATCACCGAGGAAGGCCTTATTACTAGCCGGCGCGGATCGGGCACCTACGTCAAGGACACGGCGGGGCTTCCCGGCCAGGTGTTTTTCCAAGGCAAGAACGACCGTGCCCAAGGCTTTTCGTACGAGCATCGCGGGGAGAAAGTGACCTCGGTGGTCTACGATTTCTCGATCGTCAATCCGCCGGCAGAGGTTGCGACCCAGCTGGGAATGGCCGAAGACGACTTTGCCTATCACATCGTGCGCGTACGCGAGGTCGATGGTCAGCCCATCGTTATTGAGTACACCTATATGCCACTCGAGCTGATTCCGGGTCTTAAGAAAAAAGACCTGTACGCATCGATCTACAGCTTCATCCGCGAGCAGTGCGGACTCAAGATCTCGAGTTTCCACCGCACCATTCGCGCTGTCGCGGCAACTGAAGAAGAGGCTGAGCGCCTGGATACCAAACCCGGCTCTCCCCTGCTCGAACTCAACCAGATTGGCTTCTTGGATAGCGGCACCGCGTTTGAATATTCTGTCTCGCACAACGTAGGCGACCGCTTTGAGCTGCACAACGTAACGCTGGCCTAGTTTTGTAATCCGGTGGGTGCTCGTTTTGAGCTGTCTTACGCGGCACCCGCACAACCTTATGGGAGTATGCACATGTCCGATTTGATTAAACTCACGCCGATCTTCCACGAGAAGATCTGGGGCGGCCGCCAGCTGGAGACCGTGTTTGGCTATGACATTCCCGAGGGTCCCATCGGTGAGTGCTGGGCCATCTCGGCCCATCCCAACGGCGACTGCCAGATTGCGGAGGGCCCGTATACAGGCCACACGCTTTCGTGGCTGTGGGCCGAGCACCGCGAGCTCTTTGGCAATTGCGAGGGCAAGGAGTTCCCGCTGCTCATTAAGATTCTGGACGCCAAGGACGACCTTTCGATCCAGATTCACCCCAACGACGAGTACGCCGCCGAGCACGAGAACGGCAGCCTGGGCAAAACCGAGTGCTGGTATGTACTGGACTGCGAGCCCGGTGCCACGATCATCGTCGGCCAGCGCGCGCACGACCGCACCGAGGCTGCGCAGATGATCGAGGAGGGCCGTTGGAACGAGATGCTCAACGTGTTGCCGATCCACAAGGGCGACTTTTTCCAGATTGATTCCGGTACCGTCCACGCCATCAAGACCGGCACGCTCATTTTGGAGACGCAGCAGTCGAGCGACGTGACGTATCGCCTGTACGACTACGACCGTCCCGGTACCGACGGCAAACTGCGTCCCCTGCACATTGAGCAGAGCCTCGACTGCATCGATTTCGACGTTCAGGCTCCGACCGACGGCACGGTGACCGCGCCCGAGGTCGATGGCGTGACCGAGCTCGAGTCTAACTCCTGCTACACCGTCGATCGCGTGCGCGTCGACGGCAGCAAGACCCTCGACCAGCGCTGGCCCTTCATGTGCCTGTCAGTCATCGACGGCGAAGGCACCGTCTGCGGCGAGCCCGTTCACAAGGGCAGCCACCTGCTGGCTCCGAGCACCGTCAGCTCCATCGACCTCGAAGGCAAGATGGAACTGATCATCAGCCACCTGTAAGCTACCGATCCCCGAACGCTCGCCGGGATGGGCGCGGGGTTGGAACAACAATCTAAGACGCAACAAGGGGCTCCCCCGTCTATGTACGGGAGAGCCCCTACTCGTATCTATTTATCAGCCCACCCGGCTCTCCAGATTAAAAAGCGAACGAGCAGAGCAACGTTCGCAAGCAGCGTTATCTAAGGACCTGGGCGGGCGTATAGGGCAACATCGATCGCGAGTTCCGCACGCAAAGGAGAGCACTTAATGTGCTCTCCGTCTTGCGCAGGACTGCCCGAGCAGGCGACCAAAGCCCCCGGCGTGCCCACCTAGCAAGATGTACGGGTTTTCCAGGTGCGGCAGATCGGCCTGAAAGAGGAGGGCATAGACCTTGAGGTCATGCCCGACGATTGAAAGCCGAGGTGCCGTGCCTGGGAAAGCCGCCTAGGTCAGTTTCACTATAGGCGCAAAGCCCTTCATTAGCTTTTTAGTCTGGCCGGTCTTTTCGAATTGAACCTCGATCATGTCTCCGACGACCGAGATCACGGTACCGGTACCAAAGGTCTTGTGGCTCACGGTATCGCCCGCGGCAAAGTCCTGCGATGCACTGGCGCGATCGACCTTGCGCTCAACCGTCGGCGACACCTTAGATGACGGCTTTTTGGCTCGCGGCGCGCCCGAACCAAAGGTCGAGGCAACACGGCCGGCGTCGGGCGAAACCCCGCGATGGCGCTCGGTGCCATAGGTGCTGCCACCAAAGAAA
>DXZO01000069.1:119855-143363 GCA_019419625.1 Collinsella sp.
GTCGAAGCTCGATCCGCCGCGCGAACCGGAACCGCCGGTCGAGCGCGTATGCGAACCGAACACCTTGCCGCCATACATATCCGAGCCCATGCCCGAGCCAAAGGTGCCGTGACGGTCGCCGCGCTTCTCCCAGCCCGTGCCCTCAAAACCGGCAGAACCGATACCGCTAAACTCGATATCCTCAAACGGAATCTCGTTGAGGAAGCGCGAGCGCGGGTTGGCAGAAGTCGAGCCGTAGGTGCGACGCGTGGCCGCATAGGTCAGGAACAGGCGCTTACGGGCACGCGTGATGGCAACGTAGGCCAGGCGACGTTCCTCCTCGAGCTTGCCCGGATCATCGCTGCCGCCAAAGTCGTGCACGTGCGGGAAGATGCCCTCCTCCATGCCGGCCACGAACACCGCCGGGAACTCCAGGCCCTTGGCGGAGTGGATGGTCATCATGGTAATGGCATGCGTCTCGCCGGCCAGGGAATCCAAGTCGGAGCGCAGGGCCAGCCACTCCATGAGTGCCGGCAGTGCCTTACAGGTGAGCGGACCGTAGGTGCGCTCAATCTCGTCGGCATGCACGGCGCCCGCCGGTAGCTCTGTTGGCACGGCATACGCGTTGCCCGCGATGGCGGCAGCCAGGGCATCCTGCGGCGAGAGCGCCGGGGCGGCTAGGCTATCGAGCGGATTGGAGCCCGCGGCGTCACGAGCGCCGACAAGTGCCTCAAACGAGGATGCCGGAGCGGACGGTCCCGACTCGGGCGCGGGCGCACTCACCACGACGGGCTCGGACTCGACGCCAGCCGGCACATCGGCAACACCGGCCGCGCGCAGCTCTTCCAAGCTCTCGAGCGTACCCTCGATATCCTCGTGCGTCTCCTCAAATTCGGCGGCGACGCCCAGGAATTCCTGGATGTTCTCGGCGCGGCTCTCGGACTCCATGGTGCCCTCGGCGCGAAACGCCTGCAGCAGGCCTGTCTTATCGACAATCATCTCGACGACATCCTTGAGCTCGCCGTCCATGCGACGGCCCTCGCGCACCAGCGACACAAAGCTCGACAGGCCGTTGCGCACCTTGGCACTAAACATGCCCGTCTCGGCTGTTGCGATCTCGCAGGCCTGGAAGAATGAGCAGCGGTTGTCGCGCGCCAGCTGCTCGATCTTTTGGATCGAGGTGGAGCCGATGCCGCGGCGCGGCGTGTTGATGACGCGCTTGACGCTCATCTCGTCGGCCGGGTTCACGATCATCTTGAGGTAGGCCATGACGTCGCGGATCTCGGCGCGGTCGAAGAATCGCGTGCCGCCGACGATCTTGTAGGGCACGCCCGCGCGCAGGAACATATCTTCGAGGATACGCGACTGGGCGTTGGTGCGGTAGAACACGGCGATATCGTCGTAGCTCGTACCCTTGGCATGCAGCTTCTCGATCTCGCCGGCAATCCAGCGACCCTCGTCGCGCTCGTCGCTTGCCTGGAAAGCCTGGATCTTCTCGCCATCGCCCTCGGCCGTAAACAGGCGCTTGTCCTTGCGCTGCGAGTTGTGACGCACCACGGCGTTGGCGGCGCTCAGGATATGGCCCGTGGAGCGGTAGTTCTGCTCCAGCTTGACGGTCTTGCAGTTTTTAAAGTCCTTCTCAAAGTCCAGGATGTTGGTGATGTCGGCGCCACGCCAGCTATAAATGGACTGGTCGTCGTCGCCTACGACCATGAGGTTTTGGTACTTGGCGGCCAGCAGGTTGGCGATCTCGTACTGGACGTGGTTGGTGTCCTGATACTCGTCGACGCTAATGTAGCGGAAGCGCTCCTGGTACTTGTCGAGCACCTCGGGGCGGGTACGCAGCAGCTCGAGCGTGCGCACGAGCAGGTCGTCGAAGTCCATCGCGTTGGCGGCGCGCAGGCGGCGCTCCAGCTCCAGGTAGACCTGCGCGGCCTTTTTGTCATTGGGGCTGTCAGCGGATTTGAGCATGTCCTCGGGCCCGATCATGGCGTTTTTGGCCGAGCTGATCTTGCTGCGGATCATGTTGATGGGGAACTGCTTTTGCTCGATGCCGAGCGCCTGCATAATGTCGCGCACCATGCGCTTTGAGTCGTCATCATCGTAGATGGTGAACTGACCGGTGTAGCCCAGCAGGTCGGCATCCTCGCGCAGCATGCGCACGCACATGGCGTGGAAGGTGCACACCCACATGCCGCGGGTGCCGCTGGGGATGAGTGCTGCCAGACGCTCGCGCATCTCGGCCGCGGCCTTGTTGGTAAACGTGATGGCCAGGACCTGCCAGGGCTTAACGCCCAGGTCGCCAAGCATATGCGCGATGCGGAAGGTCAGGACGCGGGTCTTGCCCGAGCCGGCGCCGGCAAGGACCAGCAGCGGGCCCTCGGTGGTCAGGACTGCCTCGCGCTGGGCGGGGTTCAGGCTATCGATATCGACGAGCGGCTTGGCGGGCTTGGGTGCCGGAGCCGGGGCGTCGTAGATGTCGAGCGGAACGAGCTCGGGTTCCGGCGCGGCGGGGGCGGTGTACGCATCGAGCGGCACGGGTTCCGGCGCGGGCGGCACGGGCGCAGCAGTGTTCTTTTCCCAGGGCAGGGGCTGGGTCATGGGCGACTCCTCATCTGACGGACGGCGCGCCTGCGGGCAGCGCCATAGTTTGAGCCGTACCAGTATACCGAGCCGCGCGGACACCGACGCAAATCACACCACGACTCCGTTCGTCACCGTCAGGCCCACCCCATCGCCCAAAAAAGAGGACGGCATAGACCTTTTGGTCGTACCACCCTCTTTGAATGACAAGTTGTCGCTCTAGCCGCCGCGCAGCGTCGACTAAGTTAGAGGCCGAGCATCGGCTCCAGAACGAAGAAGTATGCGAGCACTACGATGCCCAGGATGATGCGGTAAACACCGAAGCACTTAAAGTCGTGACGGCGGACGAAGCCCATGAGCCACTTGATGGCGATGAGCGAAACCACAAAGGCAACAACGCAGCCCACGCCCAAGATAGCGATCTCGTTGGTGCCGAACGTGCCGCCCTTGATGAAGTACTTGACCAGCTTGAGCGCACTCGCGCCAAACATGACAGGGATGGCCAGGAAGAACGTGAACTTGGACGCCACCGAACGCGTGCAGCCCAGCAGCAGGCCGCCGATGATGGTAGAACCGGAGCGAGACGTACCAGGCACCAGCGAAAGCACCTGGAAGCAGCCGATACCCAGCGCAGTCTTCCAGCTTAGATCCTCGAGCGTGGCGATGGAACCAAAGTCCAGATTCTCGTCATCGTCCTCATCCTCAGCGGTAGCCGCGGCGGGCGCCGCAAAGTGCGCACCGGCGGGACGTCCACCCGACACCACAGCACGCGAACCAAACGAACCGGCAACGGCCATTTCCTCGCGCTTGCTTGCGCGCCAGTTCTCGATCACGATAAACAGCACGCCGTACACAATGAGCGCCAGCGCCACGACGGGAGCATTGTAGAAATGCTCCTCCATCCAGTCGTTGAGCGGCAGGCCGATCGCCGCCGCAGGAATGCAACCGAGCACAATCTTGCCCCACAGCACCCAGGTGTCGCGACGGCCCTCCTTGCCCTTGCTGAGCGAGAACGGGTTGAGCTCGTGGAAAAACAGCACGCAGACGGCCAGAATGGCGCCGAGCTGAATCACGACCAGGAACATGTTCCAGAACGTCTCGCTCACGTTCATCTTGACGAACTCATCCACCAAGATCATGTGACCCGTCGACGAAACGGGCAGCCATTCGGTGATGCCCTCGACCAGGCCCATGAAGGCAGACTTTAGAAGCTCGATAATATCCAAAGGGACCCCCTCGTTAGACACCCGCCGGTAGATGTTCTGCGGACGATGCGGGCGATGTCCCATTATCAACCGTTGGCGGTGCGACCGCGCCTACCCTTACCAAAAAACTCGCCCGTTCACAGAATTGCGAGCAGTTAAACCGAAATCCTTGGGTATAACTGCAACAAGATAAAGTGTCCGGCGGTCAACGCACCCGCGCCCGCCCGACGCACGAGCCCCGCGCCCGTGCGATAGACCAAGGAGGAAACCATGAACGAGGGCTACACCAAGGTATTTGTTTCACTCGACGGTACTGAACAGCAGGATTTTGTGCTCGCACGCGCCATCAAAGTCGCCGCGAACAACGGCGCTAAGCTGATCATCGGCCACGTTATCGATTCCACGGCACTCGAGAGCGCCGGCTCCTATCCGGTCGACCTGGTCAACGGCCTAGAGGAGGCATTTAAGAACTCCATCGCCAAGCAGCTCGAAGAGGCCAAGGCCAATCCCGACATTCCCGAGGTCGAGGTCATGATTCGCGCCGGTCGTATTCGCGAGACGCTCAAAGACGAGATGCTCGACGTGGTCAAGCCCGACCTGGTGCTCTGCGGCGCCCGTGGCCTGTCCTCGATCAAGTATGCGCTCCTGGGCTCGATTTCGACGTTTTTGCTGCGCAACACCGACTGCGACATTTTGGTCGTAAAGTAGCGTTGCTCCCACCGGCCGCGGGGCCTGCGGGGTTTCCACAGGCACGTCCTCGCCGCGTTGCGGCTGCGGGATGTGCCCTTAGGAAACCCCTCCCGGCCTCGCGGCCTTCGCAGCCTTACTTCAGCGAGTTGGCTGATAAAAGATGGCGTGCCGCCCCGTTTGGGACGGCACGTTTTTGTTTGGGTGGGCGTTTGCCGCGTGCGTTACTCGAAATATTGAAACTTATTCGTTGAAAACGCGAATGTTACGACGAAGCCTTCGCCGGAGTCGGATGACGCGGTGACGTCGATGCCCATCTTGGAGCACAGGCGCGCCACCAGGTAGAGGCCGATGCCCGTTGCGCGCTTGGTGGTGCGGCCGTTGTCGCCGGTAAAGCCCTTCTCGAACACGCGCGGCAGGTCGGCCGCGCTCACGCCGCAGCCGTTGTCCGCGACGGTGAGCTCGATGCGCTCGCTTGCCAGGCCCTCGTCCAGCAACGCACCCGAAAACACGATCTTCGCGCCGTCCTCGCGCGCATATTTAATGCTGTTCTGAATGAGCTGGCCCAGGATAAATTCGAGCCATTTTTCGTCGGTAAAGACCTCGAAGTCAAGGTTCTCGCACACCGGAGCCACATGCGCCGCAATGAGCTCGCGCGCGTTGGCTTTAATCGCACCCGTCACCAAGGTCTTAAGATCCCAGCGGCGAATCAGGTAATCGCGCTCCACGACTTCCGAGCGCGCATAGTACAGCGCCTGATCGATATAGCGCTCCACGCGGGCCAGCTCGCGACCCAGGTCATCCACGCGCGAGAGGTCACCTTCGCTGCCGTCCAGGTTTTCCAAAATCAGATGAGCTGCCGCCAGGGGCAGCTTGGCCTCGTGGACCCAGCTCTCGATATAGTCGCGATAGTCATCGGTCTGACGTCGGCCTTCCGCAACCTCGTCGCAGGCAGCCTTGCCCACCCGGCGCAGGACCTCGTACTCGAGCTCGCCCTCGGCATAGGTTGGGCATTGCACCATCTCCTGTACCCACGCGGGACTTTCCAGCTCCTCGGCTGCACGCTCCAACTGGTGCAGAAAACGACGACGGCGCGCGTACTCGATCACGATGCCGAGCATGCCAAAGATAAAGGACACACCGACCGCCACGACCACGATAGATGCCGGGGCCCCGGCAACCGTCAGCACAAAGCAGCTCAGCAGCACGCCGCACGTCCACACGGCGACGGGCAACAGCGCATCTTTAAAGAACTTGCCAAACGACATAGCTGGCACCTAGACCGAATAGCCCTGGCCGCGATGCGTGGTCAGATACCCCTTGACGCCGATCTTGTCGAGCGTGGTGCGCAGGCGGTTGATGTTGACGGTGAGCGTGTTGTCGTCCACGAAGGCATCGGAGTCCCACAGGTCCTGCATGATGGCCGAGCGCGAGACAATCTTGCCCGCGCGGCTCAGGAGCAGAGAGAGGATGCGCAGCTCGTTTTTGGTGAGCTCGGTGCTGTCGCCGGTTGCCGTGTTGGTGACCGCGGAGCGGGCGAGGTCGAGTTCCAGCCCCTTGTGGACCATGGTGCTACGCTCGCCTGCCGCCGTGGTGCGGCGCATCAGCGCGTTGATGCGCGCCACGAGGACGCGGGCGCTATAGGGCTTGGAAATAAAATCGTCCGCGCCGAGCGTCATGGCCATGACCTCGTCGATCTCGGTCGTGCGCGAAGTGAGGACGATGATGGGGACCTCGGATTCGCGACGGACTTCGTGGCAGATGTGTTGGCCGTCTTTGACAGGAAGCGTGAGGTCGAGCAGTACCAGATCGGGCGCGGCAGCGAGAATATCGCGCGAGACGTGCTCGAACGATTCGCAGGCCTCGACCTCAAAACCGGCACGGGCAAGGATGTCGGCAAGCTCGCGACGAATGGGCTCGTCGTCCTCAACGATATAGATCAGCGCCATGGATTCCGTTCCCCCCTCTTGGTTGTCTTACTGCCATTATTGCCGCGAAGTCGCCGGTGCGCGCCTCGCGCGGCATTAAGGTGACAGAACTGTTCGCGAACGAAAGCGCTCGAATCGCCCCTCGCTCGCAGCGGGCGCGGGGATCAAATGATTAAATAATCCCCGTCCCAGAAAAATCATTTAGCGGCGGGCGCGGAGCTTTTCGTAGCCTTCGGCGAAGAAGGCGACCGTGGCGGCGTCGGACTCGGCGGCATCGGTATCGTCGGCGGGGACCACGCCGTGCTCGTCGCTCACTAGGAACAGCGCGCCCTTGAGCTGAGCGGGAATGTCCACGCGCGTGACCGGGATGCCCTTGGTCTGGGCCAGCTGCTCAATAAGGGTCGCCGTGCCGCACAGGCACTCGTCCGCCGGCGCCACAAAGGCAAGCCTCCCGTCGTTGACGGCGGCAAGTAGCTCGGGCGCCACGCCGGTTTCGTCGGCCTCGGAGCGGGCCTCGGCGGAACGGGCACGCAGCGCCTTGGCTGACGTATCGGTGAGCGGCTCGTACTCCCCCACCGTCATGGCGGCGTTGCCGTTGATGTCGATCACCAGCATGAGCACGCCGTCGTGCGCGGTATAGTCGCCCTCGGCTAGCGACCACTCAACGTGCTGTTTGGCCCAGCTGAGCATGTTATGGGTAAGCGGTTCGCCCTGCACCAGGCGCTCGGACAGCGCGCGGATGTGGCGGTTGAGCATGGGCACCTTTTTGTTGGACATGCGCCAACGGCAGATAAGCGCGGGCTTGTCGAGCGTAAACTTCTCGACCGCCTCCTGATTGGCGCAAAAGTCCTCGTACGCACGCTGATCCTCGGCATTGCCAAACAGCTCGGCATCATCAATCTGGGGCATGGTTGTACCTTTCGTGTTAGTCATTCCGTCCTCTTATACCAAAAAGACGGCCCTCCAAACGGAGCGACCGTCTTTTGCAGAGATTATTTTGACGATATGGCCAGGCGACCGATCAACTTAATGGGATAGAACAACATCCCATTAAGGGTTTTCCAAGTGCCCGAGATTGCCCCGAAAGAGGAGCGCCGCGTACTAAATGTACGCAAGCGACGGTTTGAGGGGCAAGGTCGGGTGCTTGGGAAAGCCCTAGTGCCTAAAATGCCTGGCACCCGTGAAGACCATCGCAATGCCATGCTCGTTGCAGGCCTGGATGCTCTCATCGTCACGCTTGGAGCCGCCGGGCTGGATGATGCAGGTCACGCCGTGCGCGGCAAGCACGTCGACGTTGTCGCGGAACGGGAAGAACGCGTCGCTTGCACAGGCAAAGCCGCCCTTCTCCACGCCCTCGCGCTCGCAGAAGTCCTCAGCACGCTCGCAGGCCAGCAACGCGGAATCCACGCGGTTGGGCTGACCGGGGCCCATGCCAATGCCGGCCTTACCCTTGGAGACCAGGATAGCGTTGGACTTAACGCCCTTGCAGACCTTCCAGGCAAACTCGAGCTCGGCCATCTCGGCGTCGGTGGGCTTGCGGTCGGTGGGGAACGTAAAGGTCGCGGGATCCTCAGTCACGTGGTCGACTTCCTGTACCAGCATGCCGCCGTCGACGGAGCGCAGCTCCACCTGGGCGCCGTGGTCCACGCCGCCGGTAGCCAGCACGCGCAGGTTGGGGCGCTTGGCCATGCGCTCGAGCGCCTCATCGGTGTAGCTCGGGGCGATGATGACCTCGACGAACTGCTTGTTCTGGTCGGCGAAGTGCTCAACCAGCTCAAAGGGAACCTCGCGGTTGCAGGCGATGATGCCGCCGAAGGCGCTCTTGGGATCGCAGGCGAAAGCGCGGTCGTAGGCGGCCGTGATGTCCTCGGCAACGGCGGAACCGCAGGGGTTCTGATGCTTGAGGATCACGCAGGCCGGCTCGTCGAACTCGCGGACCAGGTTCCAAGCGGCGTCGGCATCCAGATAGTTGTTGTAGCTGAGCGGCTTGCCCTGGATCTGCTCGGAGCCCACGAGCGGGAACTGCGAGCTCGCGGTGTTCTCGCAGCCCTCGGCAAAACGATAGACCGTGGCCTTCTGCTGTGGGTTCTCGCCATAGCGCAGGTCGTCGACCTTTTCCAGCGAAATCTCGAGCTTGGCAGAGGTGTCCGCCACGTCGCTTGCCTGGGCGGCAAGCCAACGGGAGATAGCCGTATCGTAGGCGGCGGTAGTCTGGTAGACCTTCACCTGCAGGCGACGACGGGTAGCAAGCGTGGTGCAGCCGCCGGTCTCGCGCATCTCGGCAAGGACAGCGTCGTAGTCGGCCGGGTCAGAGATGACGGTAACGCTCGCAGCGTTCTTAGCGGCGGAGCGCAGCATGGAGGGACCGCCAATGTCGATGTGCTCGATGGCGTCCGCAAAGGTGACCTCGGGGTTGGCGACGGTCTTCTCGAACTCGTACAGGTTGACGACGACCAAGTCGATCAGCTTAATGCCGTGCTGAGCGGCCTCCTGCATGTGCTGCTCGGAATCGCGGCGGGCCAGCAGCGCGCCGTGAACCTTGGGGTGCAGGGTCTTAACGCGGCCGTCCATCATCTCGGGATAGCCCGTGAACTCCTCGATGGGGGTTACGGGAACGCCCGCGTCCTCGATGGCACGAGCCGTGCCGCCCGTAGAGATGATCTCGACGCCAAAGTCATCGACCAGCGTCCGTGCGAAATCGACGACACCCGTTTTATCGGTAACCGAGATCAACGCGCGTGCGATCTTCACATCAGATCCCATGCAGTCCTCCTGTCTGGTACGCCGCCGTGCTCTGTGAGTCGGTGATACGTCGATCTGCAGCGCTCGCGCAGCGGCATTGAAAATACTGATTCAATGTAGCGCATCGAGCGCATCGATGCACCCCGCAACGGGCGCATGTGCAGAAAAAGTTTGCGCGCGGAGGGGATGGGCACGGTGAGTTCATGGAACACAGGGGCACCATAATTAGATGCCAATAGCGTGGTAGAACTGTGCTCGATATGCATCCGCAAAAGAAAGAGGCACCATGGTCTCGCGGGTTCTCTACCGACCGTTTGATACCGAAGACTTCGACGCCATCGCGCTGATTCTGCAGCAGCTTTGGCATAACAATTCGGATAACGATGAGTACAACCGCCTTGAGGCCGCGTGCGACCTCGCCTATTGCCTTTCGTCATCGACGTTTTCGCAGGTTGCCGTAATCGACGGTCAGGCGCGTGGCATTTCGCTCGCGCGTGCGGGACAGAGCTCCGGCGCCACCGTTAAGGAACATTGGATGGATACCGAACGCGCGCTGCTATCGCAGATGCGTGAGCTGGAGCCTGATGCCTGCGCCGAGTATCTCTCGTTTGTGCGTGCAACCATCCGAACCAACAACCGCCTGCTCGAGAGCAGCCCGTTGCCGCACGACAACGAAGTCACGCTGCTCGCCGTCGATCCCGATGTCCACGGCCTGGGTGTAGGCTCAGTGTTGCTCGATGCCGCGGTCTCGTACCTGTCCTCGCGCGGTGCAACAAGGGCGCACCTGTACACCGACTCCAACTGCTCGTGGAAGTTCTACGAGTTGCACGGCTTTAAGCGCACGGCCACGCACCGCGCCAACCGCGAAGAGCGTCGTCACGACATGCCGCGCGAAAGCTTTCTCTACGAACTCGACCTAACAGCCTAGCCCAAGCAGCCACACCTAGTCATTTAAGAACGTCCCCAATGACTGATCCCCAACAACTAGTCATTTAAGTCTGTCCCTAATGAGTGGCCTAGGGGGTTTGTAGATAGCCGTGGTCAAAATACATCAAATATGAGTACTGTTACCTTTTTAGTAGCAGCGATTCGGGGCATTTTTGATGCTTATAGGCATGACGACCAGCTGCACGAGCTGACGTAACTCCCCAAATGTTCAATAAAATGGGCTCCTAACGAGAAGTACTCTCATTAGGAGCCCATTATTATGTGCAAACATATGTGGCCAACGCAGCAACAGTACTCATATTTGGCATTTTTTGTCCACTGCCCCTTGCGCGAAGGTCCTCAGCGGAAAGTTTGACCCGTTTCGATGCACAAAAATGGGATGAATCTTCCCTGGCAACCGCCCAGAAAGATCCACCCCAAAGCAAGCGCTCGCTAGAACGTTCCGCCGCCGCCTCCGCCGACGCCGCCGCCTCCGCCACCCGAGAAGCCGCCGCCACCGCCGCCGCTCGAGCTGTCGGAGCTCGAAGCCAGCTCGCGGATGGTCTCGTGGTACACATCGTTGAACGAATCGAGCGGGGACTCGTTGCCGTAGTGATGGTAATACCACCAGTAGCAGGGGTAGTTGTCGTAGAAATCGTCACTGTTGCGCAGGTCCGCAGGCACGGCTTCGGCCAGCTGTCGCAGCACTTCTTTCGAAACGCCCAGGGCAACGCCCATCACCAGCAGCTTGTTCCACAAGATCAGGTCGCTGGGGACGGCCTCCTTCAGACGCGTAAAGTCCTCGAGCCAATGCTTGAGCGCCTTGCAGCGAGCCGCCACCTCGGCGCCCTCCGGCGTGTAGCGACGGAAGGTGCAGCTCAGGACAAAGCCCACGATCGTGACGGGGATCGAGATCATAGCGGCACCGACATTGGCATCCGCAAAGTCGGTATAGAACAGAGAGCCCAAAATGCCAAAGACGATGATGATGCCGAGAACCAAGCCGGCAACCAGGGCGATGGTGCCGTCCGAGGCGATAAGCTCGCGCGTCTCCAGCTTGCCCTTAACCGTGCTTTGATAGTCCTCGAGCTTGTTGCCAACAGATTCAGTACGCTCGCTGGCATACTCCTCCAGCTCGCTAAACGTGCGTGAACGGACGCCGTCTTTATCGGGCTTAACGCCGGCGAAGAAGACCTTGAGCACATCGCGATCGATGCCGTCCTTCTTGGCAGCCTTCCAGGCCTCGTCGGTCACTGTGATGCGATACGTCTGCTCCTCTTTTTCGCGACGGAGCAAACCCTTCTTCTTGGTCTCGGTCGCTTCTTCCAGCTTGATCACGCGGTCTTCGGTGAGCTTCATAAGCGTGGCGATATATGCCTGATCGGGCACGTCGTTCCAGCTCATGAGAGCTGCAAGCACAGCGGGATGGTCGGCCGAGGGCACATCGCGGAAATATTCGTCCTGGAAAAGCGGCTTGGGCTTGGGCCTGCGCAGCTTAAGCATCACGATCACACCAGTATAGGCAACCGCCACGACAACACACACCACGGCAATCGCGCCGGCAACCGCACGCGCGTGCTCACGGCGAGCGTTGGCCTCGTCGGCCCATTCCTTCTCTTCGCTCAGAATCGTCGACATGCGCTTTTCGCCCGAGACGGCAAGCTGCGGCACCCAGTCGCTGGGGAAGGCGATGCGTGCCTCGGCGAATTCGCCCTCATGCACGCAGGGAATGGTATAGGTGACCATGGGCTCGTCCGCATCGAGCGACACGTCGCCCGTCAGCGGGCCGTGGCCCCATGCGCGGAAGTTGTCGCCCTTGACGGCAGCCGTCCCGGCAGCGGCATTTGCAAAGTAGACTTCCATCTCGACGTCATCGGAGTCCGCCGACCAGCCGTCGCCGACGAATTTCCAGTAGAGCTCGGCGGTATCGGCCCAGTTCATAACTGCACCAGTCATGGAATAACTCACGTAATAGGTCGCGCTGTCACCGCTCTCGTGGGGGCTGAACACCTTAATCTTTACGCCGTCACCAGTCTGCTCGACCGTGTAGACGCCAGAGTCACCCTTATTCGCGCTATCGACTTTGTTAAACGCGGTGTCCTCTTCCTCGACACTCAGCACGTCGACGCCCGCCGAGCCACCCTGCTGGTTGGAGCCCGTATTGATCTCCCAAAACACGCCGTTGATGTCGTCGTCGAAATCAAACTGGCGCCCCTCGACAACGGTCAGCGAGCCGTCGGCCTCGACCGTGGCGCCGATATAGGTTTGGGTCATGGAGTAGCCGTCGGCGCACGCGGCGGCGGGAAGCAGCAGCAACACAAACGCGACAAACGCGCAGGCAGAAACGAATCGCGCAAACAGGCAGCGCTGCCGGCAGGCATTGGCAACGGGGGCGTTCATAGGCACATCCTTTTGTCTGTAAAACCAACATCGCCATTGTCCCACGTTTGCGGGCACACATGACGAATATCTGGGCCAACGGAACGTCAAATGGGACAAAAGTCCCACCCGAGTCTGGCACTTAGGGACGTTCCTTATCTGCCGGCAGTTTGGGACAGTCCTTGGAATGGCCTGCGCCAACGATAGATACCACTCCACAGCTCCGTCACAGGTGTAGCGGCTTTGTGTTGCCGCGGAATACGCTGATTGAGCCTGCGGTCGAAGGGCATAAAGCAGTTGAGCGAAAACGGTTTGCCCCTTTGCCGTTCGCTTGAGGATCATGTCCCCCTTTTCCGCGGAAACCCCGACAGTTGCGAAGAGCTGCCGGGGTTTCTGTCGTCTAAGGTGCCGAGTTTATGGACAGGAATCAAGGCACCGAGTCTGCGGCCCGCCATACGCAATGCGGGGCCTCGACAACTTGCAGACCACAGTGACGCCTCCCCATCGTGCCCCGCGCTATACTCGTCCGCATGGATATCAACGCACGCAACATAGCAACGCCCGCCGCGGACGCGCCAACGACGCAGCCCGCCTCCGTCCCCGCGGCCGTCGTGGGGCGCTTTGCCCCGTCGCCATCGGGCCGCATGCACCTGGGCAACGTGTTCAGCTGTCTGTGCTCGTGGCTTTCGGCCCGCAGCCAGGGCGGCAGCATCGTGCTGCGCATCGAGGATCTGGACGATCGCTGCAAGCGCCCGGAACTTGCCGCCCAGCTCATCGACGACCTAGCCTGGCTGGGGCTGGAGTGGGACGAAGGCCCCTACTACCAGCACGATCGCCTGGATCTGTACGAGGACGCCCTACACCAGCTGCAGGACGCCGGCCTCACCTACCCCTGTTTTTGCACGCGCGCCGAGCTCCACACCGCAAGCGCGCCGCATGCCAGCGACGGCACGCCCATCTACCGCGGCGCCTGCAGAGGCCTTTCTGCCGAGGAGGTCGCCCGCCGCAGTGCCCTGCGCGCCCCGGCCACGCGCCTGCGCGTGCCCGCCGTCGACGACCTCGCAGACGATGTGGTCGAATTCGTAGACCGCACGTACGGGGCCCAATGCGAGGCACTAGCCACCGAGTGCGGCGACTTTTTGGTGCGCCGCAGCGACGGCGTGTTTGCCTATCAGCTGGCCGTGGTGGTCGATGACGCCGCCATGGGAGTCACCGAGATCGTACGCGGATGCGATCTGCTGGGCTCCACGCCCCGCCAAATCTACCTACAGCATCTGCTGGGACTGCCCACACCGCACTACGCGCACATTCCGCTGCTCATGTCGCCGGACGGCCGCCGCCTTTCCAAGCGCGATCGCGATCTGGACCTGGGCGAGCTCCGCGCCCGCTTTGGCACACCCGAGGCACTGCTGGGCTGGCTCGCCGGGCAAACAGGCATCGCGCCGGACACCACGCCGCGTACCGCCGAGCAATTGGTCGAGCACTTTAGCTGGGATATTATCCGCGCGCACCGGGAAAACATCACCATAACAGCCGAGTAGTCAAACGCCTTGCCGCTACGTAACATCCCAGGGCTGGAGTTCGTCGCCCAAGCGAACGATGCAGTCGTAGAGCACGGTGTGACGCTCGGCCGGGTTGGCGTCGCGATGAAAATGGCCGTAGTACCAGCGCTTGTAGTCCAGGCGATCTTCCAGCTCATCGAAAAACGCTGTAAGCCGATCAACCGCGGGGCAATTCCAGCCGGACGCCGGATAGAGCGTGGACGAAAGCATGCGCGTGGAGCAGGTGTGGGTGATTACGTAGTCGACCTTCCAGCCCACGCTGTCGAGCTTTGTCCGTGCCTCCTCAAAGTTGCGCTCGTCCGGCAGCTCCTGCGGCCACCAGCTGGAATACGGAATGCGGTATTCCTTGTCCACACTCGTGGCGCCGCCCATGGTAAAGACCGTTGAGCCGTCGAGCTCAAAAACCTCGCCGCGCGTCAGGCGCCGCATGGGCGAGGTGTCCGACAGACGCTGCGTCAACCCACCACGCCACAGCTCCATGGGGCGCTCAGCCCAGTGGTCGAAACGTTCGTGGTTGCCGTCGACGAACAGCACTGTATAGGGGCGCGACTCCAGCCAAGCGATGTCGGCACACTCCTCGGCAGAGAAATCCCACGGAAAGCCAAAGTCGCCGGCGACGATGAGATAGTCGTCACTCGTCAGGCTATCCCCAAGGTCCCAATCGCGCAGCTTTTGCATGTCGAGGCCGCCGTGAATATCGCCCGTCACATAGACCGTCATCGGATCACCACTTCCCTCTTATAGGTTTCGAGATCGCGCTCGATCTGCTCGTCGCCCGTGGCGTTGACCCACCACGGCCATTTAACGCACTGCACCAGCTCGTCTACCTGCGCAAACCATAACTTGAGCTCATCCAAACTTACCGGGGCGTAACCGTTGGCGTCCACGCCCACGTCATAGCGCAGCAGCCCCTGCCGAAGGTTGAACTTGTTATACGCGCCGCCGCAGCTATGGATATGCCCGTGCAGATGCCAGCTGCCGTGCGACATGCCCTGCCAGTCGACCATGGGATAGTGGCTCAGCACGATTTTCTGGCGGTCGATCCTGAGCACGCAAATGGGCGGCTCGACGATAAAAGTATCCGCTACCGCAGGCTGCGTCCAGTCTTTGTCGTGGTTGCCGGGCAGTAGATGAATGCGCTTGCAGGCAATGCTTTTGCGCAGCTCGTAGGCCTCTTGGGCCGTCATCTTAAAGCTGAAATCACCCAAAATGTAAAGCTCGTCGTCCACAGCGACTTTGCCATTAATGCTCGCGACCATGGCGTCGTTCATCTGCGCAACAGTCGACCAAGGCCTGTCGGCGAGCCGCAGCATGTTCTCGTGTCCAAAGTGAGTATCGCTGGTAAACCAAATCAAGGGGACCTCCTAACGCTGCGGGGCATCCGTCCCTAAGGGCTTACCCCTCGTTCTTCCATCCAAACGGGTCAAACACCCAAAAGATCAGATCGAGCACGCCGCCGGTCATCATGGCTCCGGCAAGGGCCATGCAAACATGCAGAGAGCTGGCGCTTCGAAGCACGTCGAACGGCCCCAGAACAGCCAATAGCGCGACCGTCGCGCCGGCCACGCACAGCGCGATGCACGGTCCTGCGTCCTTAACGCATTTCTTTGCGAGATGCTTGGTGTTGTCACTCATCGATATCGAACTCCTTAGAGGGTCGTTGTTCAGGTACGTGCCACCGCGACAGAGCAGGGCGACAGGTTAAGTGTCACATGGCGTGCGGACACGTTTTTAGACCCACGCGTCTGCAGGGACCCATGTCCTTGCAGGACGCCCCAAAAGGAACGTCTAAACCACTGGTGGGCAACATGTTGGGCAGGGCGTCTTGCCTCTTTTGAGCGCAGCCACCAATGGCACGCTCGTTTTAATGACGCTTTGATTAAAGCTACTGCATCCCGTAGAACGGTGATAAACCTTGCCGTGCTTAGCGACGATTACCTTCGTTCTTGAGGTATCTACACTGCGGGGCTCGCTGGGCGCGGCCACCTCTTGACGAAACGGCCCCGTTTTCTGAGGCTTGCCTCTCGAATGTTCGGGATTTCCTTACGTCGAGAGCTCATCAACTGCAAACAGATGTCAACGTGCCAAGCCCGCTTTCGGTCAGCGAATGGTATTACGTTTTTCTCGCAGCTTCCCTTGCATACGAACGCCCAGATTCCGTTGCGGTCGCACAAGTCTCCAACCGATTGCTCAACCTGGCGCGCGCCGCAGACGGGCGCCGCCTGCTCTGCCAGCTTGGACTATTGGCGGCGATCGTGTTGCTTCCCAATACAATCGCCGCCAATAGCGATGCCTATGCCTTACTGTTTCTGAGCGACCGCAAACTCCACGAGCCGTATTTCCTCTTTGATGGACGGTCATTTGACAACAAGCCCATGACAAGCGAGCTCATGCAGCAGATCAAAGACTCGATTAGCCATGCTTACGCCGAGACATGCGATGTTGAGCATTGGCGTCTCGGCGATCAGGGTGCCGAAAAAATCTGGCCTTTGCTTCCCAATGCTAAAAGCGCCTCTTTTGCAGAGGAGTCCTTCGTTCGCTTTGGCACCAAAGCGAACATACGCCGCGGCATTCCGCGTAGCACCCTTTTAAAGATACCGCAGATGGATCTTGGCAGAACGGACCGGCGAATCGACTGCTACTGCCTATCGCTTAAACACTTAGTCGATGAAGCGATCATTGGTCTCGAAGATCTACCCGAGCGCGTATCCGACACGGATATTTACGATATGGGCGATACGGATCCGGATTATTTCTATCGCCTCAAACCACTGGACGAGTACGAAACCTGCATACCGATCTCACGCTTTGGACCACCATTTAAGCTAGCCCTCGTAGTGCCTGGAAGCACGAAACGCGATCCAGCGCCTCGGGAACCCCGGCTATACCCTAAGCTCATTGTCCCCTGCGATGTCATCTTCTGCGCATCCCTTGAAGATGAACTACTAGCACGGTTCTTCTTAGCCCACCTGTCATCCGATGAAGGACAGAAGAGACTAATGGTCTCCTCGCACGGAGACTCACTTGCGCAGCTATCTCCCAAAGACCTATGAAGCATGACCGTACCCGTTCCCAGCCAAGCGGAACAGGAGCGCTACGCGCACGAGTACGAAGCAAAACAGCGCGCCTGCGAGGACACCCTTAAGCAGGCGGAACATTACACCGCGAGCAAGGAAACGATGTAAGGCTGGGATCGGCAGGCTTTTCGTGGCACCTTGGGCTAAGATCACATCGCGCCACTCATCACCGGATGACAGCGCCTGCATTTCCTCCTTGGTCTCCCATTTCTTAGTTTGATACTCCGTTTGCCGCGGGCATTGTCCAGGCCAGTCACAAACCGGGCGCGTATGTGTAAGGCGTTCATAGGCACCAGGGTCTTGAGCTACCCGCCCTTGGGCGGGAGCCTGCAGCTCGTTATTAGAAGGGAATGACCATGTCGGGTTCCCGGGTTCCCGAGGACGGGGAGGTCTCTTCGTTGCCTGTTCGGAGTACGGCAATGAGGTCCCGGATTCGCTGGAGCAACTCATCAAAAGTAACTACAGTCACATCGCAGAGGTTATTCCGATAATGCTCAAAGGTGGCTTTTTTGCCGGCGGTGTCGAGCTCGGAAATCTTCCCTATGACTACGACGCACTTTGGGGAGAGGGATTCAAAGTGCGAAGAGGAACGCCCGTTGATCATATAGTAGTCCTTCGTGAGCGTGTCCCGGTAGTTAAGCACCTGGTTCACTGCTCCGCTCATATGTGAGGTCAGGGAGTAGACGGCGTTCTCGGGCTCTTTTCCCCTGTATATCGTGCCGAGCAGATTCGTCCGCGGAGTCTTAATCTCGATGAGCGTGACGTTGCTGGTTAGCTCATTCTGGTAGAGGAAATCGCAGATATTGCCACCGGAATTATCAATCGCCTTGCCTCCGACATACGCCTTACCTTGGAGAAGCGTGCACGGGGCAGAGAATACCTGCGACAATATCCATTGATGGTTGGTAAATAATCTCTGCCAGTATTCCTCATTGCTGTTATCGAGGTTCTCGGCGATTTCCTTTTCTGCCTTTTCGAGCTGGGCGAGACTCAGACTGACCGTGAAGTCATCGAGATGCCCCTTTTCTAGCTCGGAGAATATCTCGCTCAGTTGCTCTCGAGTCGTCCCCTGGGTCATGAGCCGAATCATCTCTTTGACGAGTTCGAAGTTATTGCCATCTGAAAGCAGCCTGGTTTCCGAGGGATTTTCGCGCATCATCTTGAGGAGCGAGGTTACAGAGCGGTCAAGGGGGACATACGTCGTGCTGCCCCCCTGAACCCCACCGGTCTCCCGATGAATTCGATAGCGAGCATCAAGCGCTTCGTATAGGCGGCGGGTCTCACCGGTATCTAAAGTGAGCTCGAGCCAATCGCCGTTGAAGCCTTTTCTTTGGAGCATGCCCCTTGAAACGGGGTCCAGCTCAGATTCGGTCGAGTCTGAGGGAAAGGAGGGATCACCCTTCTTCTTTCGCTCGTAGACGAATTTTCCCTCGACACAATGAGAGGGGTCCTTCGGATTGTCGACATTGGTCGCGAGGAATCGGTACCTCACCCTGTCCGTTGTTTCTGTCAACTCAACGGGGTCGGATTTTGCCGTGTATCGAGAGGTCGAGACCATGTTGATGGCCCCATCAATAGCACTTGAAGGATTGGGATAGTGCGTGCCATCCCAATCAAGCGCGTCCCCGAAACTAATGTGCCCCATCCAGGCTCCCTTCGCACATCCTCTGGATCAGCTCCTCGTCCGCCAGTCTTCCTGCCAGATAGCAGTCGAACACGTAGTCCGCGGGCAGAGCCCACATCTCCACCCCGTCCGAGAGGGGCGGCTCAGGCTTCCCGAAGACGCCTGGGAAGCGCACCCTGCCCATGAGCCTCGCCTCGGCCTCGTGGGTCGGCACCAGGAAGACATTCGCCACGGAGGAGAACCCGTTGTCCCGGATGAAGCCCTCGTAGGCGCTCTGGTAGAGCACCTGCTTGGTCACGGACTCCACGCCGGGAACGTCCTTGGCAATGCCCGGCTCCAGGTTCGGCGCGTAGTACTTCGCGTCGTAGATGCAGAAGGCCAGACCGTCCGCGCCGTCGCCGTGGATCCCGATGACGTCGGGGATGAGCGTGCGCACCTCGCCGCACCCCTCGCCGGCGGCGTCCGCCCACTCCGGCCTCGGGATGATGCCCAGCAGCGTCTCGGCGCCGCGGGCCCGCCACCCCCCGGCGAGCGGGAAGCCCAGCGAGTCGATGCGGTCGGAGAGCCTGTCGCCGAATGCCGCCTTGCAGGCGAGTTCCCAGGCGTGGTAGAAGCTCGCCGTGCCCAGGCAGAACTCCTCATCGGGGCTCTCGTACTCCTCGGAGGGGTTCAGGTAGCGCAGCAACATGTCGATGACGTCCTGCTTCCACGTCACGAACTGCACCGAGCGCTCCAGCTCCAGCCGGCGCGTCAGGGCCTCCGGCTCTCCCAGGTCCTCCAGGTCCTCGCCGGAGAGGTCCACCTCGGCGAGTCCCAGCAGCTCGTCGATGCCCCAGCGGCGCAGGTCTGCCGAGCAGCGCGTCAGCACGCAGCGGTGCAGGCGCGTCACCAGGTCGGCGGCGTCGCGGGAGGTGTCGCGCGTCTTGAGATCGAAGTAGACCGGCGTGTTGCCGTCCATGAAGGGCTGGTTCTGCACGATGGTGCGGCCCCAGGCGATCTCGCCGGAGCCGTTGTCGCGGATGACGCGCACATAATTCGTGTAGACGCCGTTCTCCTCGTATGAGCCCAACAGCGCCAGCATGAGCGAGAGAGGCCCGCCGCCCTCGTCGGCGTCCGGCAGCACGGCGCCTATGCCCGCGAGCCGGCCAGAGCTCTTGCGCAGCACGCGGAAGAGCTGCGCAAGCTCGCCCTCCGGGGGATGGGGGAACTCGGCGGAAGGCCGGGGGTAGTACTTCGGGTACGCGCAGACGAGCGCGCGGCGCCAGCGGGCAAGGCCCACCCACGTGAACTGGTACTTGCCGAGCGCGGCCAGCTCCTCGTCGGCGCCCTCGCCCTCGGGCGCGGCGTCGCTCCTGAGCGTCAGCACGCCGCGCGAGGCCCACGCCCTCACGCACGCGAGGGCGTCGCGCAAGTCGAGCCCGAGGAGACGCGCGAGGTCACCGACGGAGTAGAAGTCCCGCTCCCGCACGTAAACGGGGTCGAAGGCCATGGACTACGCCTCCACACCCGTCTCGGCGCCGTCCTCGGCGCCGTCGCCCTCCGCCACGCGCTCGACGGGAGCGTCGAGCGCGAAAACGCCGTCGGCGGAGCTGTCGTACTCGGCGCAAATCTCGGAGTAGGTGAAGTCGGGGTGGCGGAATACCTTGGGGCGCTTCATTTTCGCGGCGTCCTCGTAGAGGTAGAGCAGCACCTTGCTCTTGAATGCCTCGTCGAAGGCCTCGTCGTCATCCAGTGTGGACTCCTTGAGGAAGAACGGACCCAGGAGCTTGTCCTCGTTGACGCGCGCCTTGCCCTTGAGCAAGCCGTTGATGGCGTGGCGCAGGGCGTTCCACTCTACGGGTTCGCGCCTCGAGCCGATGCGCACGACCTTGCCGGCATACTTCCCTTCGCCCTCGTCGATTCCCATGTAGCGGAACTCCCAGCGGCGCTTGAAGGCGGTGTCCATCGGGAACACGCCCTGGTCGGCGCTGTTCATAGTCGCCCAGATGTAGAGGTTGGAAGGGAGGCGCATCGTGTTCACACGACATGCGGCGTTCTCCTCGTGGCTGTAGAGCCCTGGAACCTCATCCGCGCGACCGGACGCGTGGTAGAACTCCTTCCAGAGGTACCCTCCGAGGTCGACGGGGACGTCCACGTCGTACTCGCTCTTTCCGTCGTCGTCGCGGTCGAGCAGCTGGAACACGTCGCCGAAGGTCGCGGCGGGGTTCGCGCGGTTGATCTCCTCCACGATGAGCAGGAAGTTCTCGGCGGGGTGCGTCATCGCCTCGACATAGCTCTTCACGAGCGGGCCGGGCACGAACTCGTAGGAGACGTAGGGGCGACCCATGTTCTCGGAGAGGGACTCGTCGGCCTTCTGCTCGGGCCAACGCATCGTCGGCTTGTAGCAGCCGACGAACGAGGCGTAGCTGTAGTCGGGGTGGAAGGTGACGCGACGCGCGTGCGCCTTGTCGAAGTGCTCTTCGGCGAGCTTGTTCAGGCTGTAGGACTTGCCCGTTCCGGGGGCACCGAAGTAGATGAGGTTGTGGGGCTCTGTGGGAGCAGGCAACATGTCAGGTTCTTGGCGTTTGGGCACGTAATGCGCAAGGGCCGATAGGGGGTCCTCGCCTGTTGAGTAGCCCAGGGAATCTTCTCCGGCAAGTTGGCTCATTATGTATGAGCGGAAATACGAACCTATGGCATATTCAAATTGCTTCCTGCCCTCGATTACATCGAGGTAGTAAGCACACGCCGTCTTCATTCCGTCTGAAGACAGGAGAACCATTGCGCGGAGGACGTACTGCATTTTCCTGATGCGCTCTTCGAAGTCGAGGCTTGCGGCACCAGCGAACTGCTGCTCATGCTCTTTATTGCCCGTTGCAAGAATGATATGAACAGGTCGGAGAGTCACTACTCCGTTGTTGCTGCCTTGGTAATACGAATCGATATCATCGACCCAAAACGTCTTGGAATTCAGCTTGCCCTCTTCAAGGGGGTTAGACTTCCCCTTTTGGCTTATTTCAGGAAGAAGCAACAGGGCGGCAAAAAGGTTCCCAATGTTTGGCCGGTCATCCGCCGCATTACTTTTTACGGAAATGCGAACCTTCCCGCCGACCTCGCGAACGGGATACGTCTCAACAAGCCTAATCGGAGGGCGGCCGGAGAATGAAAGCTCGAAGCGGATCGACGAACCGATAACGTCCCTTGACCTGATGGTTGAGCCGTCCGCACCTCTGCATGATCCTGCCAGTTCAAGCTGCCCTGCGCCACTGGTTCCCCTGTAGCGCACATTGAGCGTGTCATCCGTCAGGACAGAGTCTTCAAGCGGATAAGACAGGTTCCATTCGCAGAAGTTGGTCATCGCTACTCTCTACCGCCGTCCTGTGTCTCGATATATTCCTTTATGCAATTTGCCACGTATTCAGCCAACTTGACGGGAACCGCATTGCCAATCGCTTGCTCAACGTGAGTCTTCGATCCGACGAAGTCGAATGATTCAGGGAAGGTTTGGAGGTAGCTACGCTCCTTGTATGTGAGCGCCCTCACGCCTTCGCTGATATCCGCCTTATCGGCATGATGACGTTTGTAGCTCGGAGGTATTGGCCTGTTAGTCCCGCGCACAGTTACCGCAGGTTCGTCGATGCTGAAGACACCGCGCCTATTGAAGTTTCGCGGATGCATGTAATAAAACTGCGTATGGAGGGAATCCCCGAGATAGTCCCGCACCGTCATCTGCTTTTTAGCTAGATGCGCATCCAATATCGCGCCGAGGAAGTCATTCTCATCGCCCAAATGGCCGATGAGAATGAAGCGCCTCCTTGCCTGCGGCACGCCGCACAGACTGGCATTCAGGATTCTCTTGGTCAGTCCGTAGCCGGCTTCCCTAAAGATGGCTAAAGCCTCGGGAAGAACGTCCATACGCTCGATGTTGTAAACATTCTCCATGACGAACCACTCGGGTCTGACGTCCCGAACTATCTCAGCATATCGGATGGTGAGATTGGCCCTCTTTCCGCGCTGCCTGGCACCCGCAATGGAGAAGTCCTGGCAAGGAGGGCCACCAATTATCATCGACGGCGAATACTCTTCAATTTTCGGAACCGCTTCCACATCGTAAAGATCGTATTTGAATGCTGGGTGGTCGAAGTTCGCCGAATAGATGTCGACGGCCGCCTGCCAGTTATCAAACGCCGCCTTTATGTTGAAGCCCGCATTCTGGAATCCGAGCGACATACCGCCGCATCCCGAGAAAAGATCAACGCAGTCCATCGCTCACATCCCTCCTGTATTCCAGTAGTGCTCGTGCAACGTAGGTTGCAAGGTTTACCGGTACGGCGTTGCCCACCATCTGGTTGATATCCGTCTTGCTCCCAAAGAACTTGAAGGACTCCGGGAAAGTCTGGATCCTGCTGCGCTCCTTTGGAGTCAAGCACCGGGCTTGGCTGAGGTCCGCCGCGTCGTTGGGGTGAAGCTTGTAGCTCGGCGGTATCGGCCTGTCCACACCACGAATAGTGACCGAGGGCTCGTCAATGCTGAAGATAGCCCGCCTCGTGTAGCTTCGCGGAATCCTGAAGTAGTAATCAATTCCAAGCTCGTTACCGAGATACTCACGAATGGTCATCTGATGGTCAGAAAGGCCCTTCTCAAGATATGGGTCGAGAAACCCGTCGGGCGCCCCAAGGCATCCGACCAAGAAGTATCTCTTGCGAGCTTGGGGAACCCCGCACAGGCTTGCATCCATCACTCGCCCACTCAAGCCATAACCCTGCGCTTTGAGGGTGGCCCGAATCGCTTCCATAGATTTGCTCGTTCGAACGCGTGGGACGTTCTCCATAACGA
>DXZO01000069.1:143373-147767 GCA_019419625.1 Collinsella sp.
GGCTTGCACCTCGCGATAATCTCGGCATATCTAACAGAGAGGATTGCGCGCCCACCATCCTCGGATCTCTTGCCGGCCTGCGAGAAATCCTGACAAGGAGGCCCGCCGATGATGATGTCCGGAGCGAAGCCGGCAACTTCCTCGGATACGGAAACGTCGGAAAGATCCCTTTTGAAAACAGGATGATGGAAGTTAGCGCGATAGACATCAATGGCAGCGTCCCAATTGTCGTAGGCAGCCACAACATTGACGCCAGCCTTTTCGAAACCGAGAGACATTCCGCCGCAGCCAGCGAAAAGGTCAACTGCCGTCATGTTCCTCTCGTTTTCCACGCGCTCGGTCTCCATTTCGATAGATATAGACAAATAAAAAATTATAGTTCCGCTTCTGCCGGATCGATTCAACATCAGTCGACAACAGAACAAATCCAGTTCTAACGCTTCGCCCGGACAAAAACACTCGTACTCGATTCGAGCTTATTGCCGCCCAGCGGGGCAACCACTGCCGCATGCTCACCCATCAGGCGCCGTCCGCGCCGCGTCCGCGTCCGCCACGGGTGCCGCGCCGGGTCGGTCGTGCCGCGGGCCGTCCCTCGCAGCGCACACCCTCCGCTCCCGCGGTGTGCAACCGTCTAATCCACCACGGTCGTCTCGTTGAGTTCGGCGGCGGGAGCAAGTGCCTCGACCATTCCCTCATGCTTGGGAAGGGAAACGAGTAGCGGAAGGATACAGGCGTCCCCGCGATGGGCGGGTTGAGGCAACGCCGTGAGACCCGAAAGAAATAAACCATGAATTCCTAAGGATTAGTCTTGTTAAAACAGGCTGCCCGCGCTCCGGGAACAGGAGGGTGTACACCTCCCCGGCCTCATTCGTTCCGTTTCCTCCCAGGCGACGGCGATCGCATTGAGCGACAGGTTCGACGACCTCAGCCTGAGCACCTCCCAGCTGTAATGGAAATAAAACCAGCTTTTCGAAGGCGGCGCCGCAACCAGGCGAGCATTTCCGAAATCGCAGCATCACATCGCTCGAAATAAGTAATTTGCTACTGTGCGACGGCCCCAAGCACCGTTCCCGCGCGACTCTATCGCAAATACGTTGCTTAGAACAGGGCACTGCCACGTTCCAGCAAACCAATCCGAATCCTCGTTTGGTCGGGAGATAGCCCAATTACCCCTTAAACACCATATCGTTGTGGTATTCAATAAAGTCAGCTCGTGGGGCAAATCGCTTCGGAAGCGTAATCGGCTCTCCGTTGTAGCGCCACAAATACTCATCCTCAGGTGTTTCATGTCCGACCACACCGGACACCACTATCCTTAGGTCCTTCGTAATGGTGATTAGTCCCCGATCGAACGCCTTATCGTGTAATGCGTTCAAGAGCAATCCGTTGTCGGGGGCGAGTCGCTCCGTTTTTGGATCAGAGGCTATCCAGGGCTTGATATGGCTAGCAACCAACAGAGCCTTGTTTGATAGCCCCGTCAAGCAGCATCTTGAATCGTAATTGACGAGCAAGGTATTTCGAAAGAACTCTTGGTTCACCCGCATCGAAACGATTGCTTCGCGCTCTTTGCCCTCTGGCAAATCAAAGCCAATCGTCTCTTTCAACTCATCGCTTAGCGGTTCTTCAAAATCGAATCGATTGAGGAACACCTCGGTCGCTTCCTCGACGAGCTCATCGCCAGCAGAGGAATACTCAGCCCAAACCATCTCATCCATTTTGCTCGCATGGGTCATTCCAACCTTGCCGCGAGCGCGTCGACGCTCATCGAAAGATGCAAGATTCCAGATTTTTAGAGCGACTGCGTTCGGCGTTCTGCCAATGGCCTTAGCTAACGCCTGGACGTCCTCGCCTGTTTTATCAACCTTTTTTGATGGTAGGGCGAGGTACAAAAACAGAGCCGCAAGGGTTTCTTCCCTCGACCATTTGTCTCCACGGCCTGCCATGTTTGCTCCTCGCCCGCGCACCGCTCACGTAATAGGTCCAGGATAATCCCGCGGGGGACCGCACTCGCTGCCTTTTCTCATTCGTCGGTGAATGGTTCACATAATGGCACTCCCCCGCGCTCCTCATACCCGCGCTCGAGCTTCTTCCCAAGCTCCGCAGCGGGCAGATACGGCTCCCAAAGCGGGCATCCCTGCCAACCCTCCGCGAACCCCATGCGGCGCAGCTCGTCGGCATCCAGCCTGTCTAGCAGCTCAAACAAACGTGTGCGCCAGCCTGTCTCGGGGGCGATGCGCTCCAGCAGGTAACTCAGGATGGTGAGTATGCCGAACATGTTGTCCGACCGCACCTGGTACGGCTCGTGCCACTCTGGATACTTCGACTTGGTGGGGATGGTCGGCCTGGTGCCAAGCCCTCTGTTCCACAGGCGGCCATGGTGTGCACATATGTTGCGAGCGGTGTTGATGGCCACGAGCCACGACTTCAACACGCGCGACGATACGCCCAGGTCCCCAGAGATTCTGTTCCTGATGTCAACCGACGCGCCGTTGTAGAGGCGAAGCATCGTGCCGAAGTCCATCAGGTTCACGAGAATCCAATAGGGCGGCAGGTCATGCGCGTCGCCGTAGGCCTCCTTGAAGTGGATAGCGAAGGGTTCACGCGAGCGGTCAAGCTCCTCAGTGCATCGTTCGATGAACTCGCCGTACGCATCGCCCTCAAGGCGCGGGAGATTCTCGCGGTCGAAGAAGCCGAACGCTCCGGTCTTGCCCGCGAGCTCATAGGCCAGCTGCGTGCGGAAGTAGACCTCGACGCGCTCGATGGCGTCCAAGACGATGAGCCTGAACTGCCTGTCGAAGGTGTAGAGCTTCCAGATCTGGTCGAATGTCGTGCCCTCGACGAAACGCTCGTCCTTTTCGCCCTCCTTGTCTGCCTCTGGCTTGCGCTTGAAGATGTACCAGTAGCCGCTCAGGCGGTAATAGCCAACGTTTGCGAGGTGGGCGATAAGGTCATCGCGGTCTGCCACCAGGCCGCGCTCGACTATGAGCAGGTCGGCCTGCTCCTCGAAGGTCAGCCAGGGTTTCTTGTATTCCCCCATGGTGCTCCTGTGCTCGATGCATAAAAGAAGACCCGCCAGTGTGCATGCTCGAGAGCAGAGGCCGGGCGGGTTTACTAAGGTCATTTTACCGCAGTCGAAGCCATTCTATACGGAACTCCACGAGGAAAGTTTGCAAGCGGCCGCCTCCTTGAATATCAACTTCATCCCACCCAAAAACTCATCCAACATTAATCTTGGCTCAAGAATCGCTTAATCTATAACCTGCACTATAGAGTTCGACCAAGGGCGGCGCCGCGCAACGCAGGCCGCCGAACGCAGCGCTCGCGCCCGGGCAGTTCGCCCGGCGTCGCGCCCATCGAACGAAAGGACAGGTCATGGACGACCTCGAAAAAGTTGAAACCATCCGCACCAAGTGCAACGTGAGCTACACCGACGCCAAGGCTGCGCTCGACGCCGCCGACGGCAACGTTCTGGACGCCATCATTTGGCTCGAGTCGCAGGGCAAGACCCAGACCACGTCGGCGCACGCCGCCACCGAGTCCGCACCGGTCGACGAGCCCTCGGCCGAGATGGTCGCCGCGCAGGTCGCTTACGAAAAGTCGAGCGAAAAGACCGACTTCTCCAAGAAGATGGACAGCATGTGGGAGTACCTCAAAAAGCTCTTCCGCCTGAGTCTGGACACCAAGTTTATCGCCACGCGCCGCGATGCGATCATCCTCAACATCCCCATCCTGATTCCCATCGTCGCGCTGTTTGCCTGGGGCGCCACGATATGGCTGATGCTGATTGGCCTGTTCTTTGGCATGCGCTACCGCATCGACAGCGACGGCGACGTGCCCGGCAGCATCAACAACCTTATGGATAGCGCTGCTAACGCCGCGGACGACATCAAGCAAAATCTGAACGACGACAAGTAATCGCAGACGGGGGCACGCATGGCACGGATCCTGATCGTAGAGGACGAGGAGAAAATCGCCCGCTTTGTGACGCTCGAGCTGGAGCACGAGGGCTACCAGGTGGAACACGCCGCCGATGGCCGCACTGCCGTGGACCTGGCGCTGGAGCGCGACTACGATCTGATTCTGCTCGACGTGCTGTTGCCGCAGCTCAACGGCATGGAGGTCTTGCGGCGTGTCCGCAAGCACAAGGATGTGCCGGTGATTATGGTCACCGCGCGCGATGCCGTGATGGACAAAGTGGCCGGGCTCGATGCCGGCGCTGACGATTACCTGACCAAGCCATTTGCGATTGAGGAGCTGTTCGCACGGATCCGCGTGGCAATGAAGCGCTCGGAAGCCGTGCGGGCGGCTTCGGGCGTTGGCGGCGGCGGGGCCGGGGCTGGCGTAGCGAGCGGCACGGCCGCCGGTATCGCCACAATGTCCCCGGCAACCGACAC
>DXZO01000069.1:147777-172164 GCA_019419625.1 Collinsella sp.
GCCCAGACCGCTGCCGCGCCCTCCCCCGCCGCACTCGCCGTGGGTTCGGTCGCGCTCGATCCCGACCGCCGCGAAGTCACGGTCGGCGGCTCGCCCATCGCGCTCACGGCCCGCGAGTTCGACGTCCTCGCCCTGCTTATGACGCATGCCGAAACCGTGCTCACGCGCGAGCGCATCGCGCACGAGGCGCTGGGCTACGAATACGTAGGCGACACCAACAACGTCGACGTGCACATCGCGCACCTGCGCGCCAAGATCGAAGACGCCGGCGGTGCCCGCATCATCCAGACCGTGCGCGGGGTGGGCTATGTCTGCCGCGCGTAATGCCGAGGCCAAGCGCGTCACCTCCATCGCCCGCGCCATCAACTGGAGCTATATGTGGCGCCGCCTGATGAGCTACGTCTGGCTCGATCTGTTGCTGTTGGTTATTGCGGTAGCGATCCTCGTCTATGGATACAACCAGACGCTGCCCAACGGCGCGTTTACCGCAGGATGGATCCCCAGCGCCACCGTTCGCAGCATGTCGCTGACGCCCGCGCGCGGCTGGGACCTGACAACGCTCACCTATACCGTCGAGCTTGCGCGTACCACCAAGACTTTCCCCCTCGCGCAGGACCTCGTCACGCTATGGCCTCTCTACCTTGTAGTTGTGGGTTGGCAGGTCATCAGCGTGCTCAACATGCTCGGCGGCGCCCGCCGCGTGCGCCGCACCATGGCGCCGCTCAACGATCTGGCCCTGCGCGTGGACGAACTCGGCCGCATGCAGCTCTCCGGCGGCAAGATGGAAACGCTCGAGCAGGCCATCGAGCGCGCAAGCGTCGACTCGCCGAGCGTCACCACCGGCGACGCCGACCTGGCAAGCATCGAGGTCGCGCTCAACCGCCTGCTGCGCCAGATGCAAGAGGCCAAGCTGCAGCAGATGCGCTTTGTCAACGACGCGAGCCACGAGCTGCGCACGCCCATCGCGGTGATTCAGGGCTACGTGAACATGCTCGACCGCTGGGGCAAAGACGACCCGGACGTGCTGGCAGAATCCATCGCGTCCCTCAAGGCCGAAAGCGAGCACATGCAAGAGCTCGTGGAACAGCTGCTGTTTTTGGCACGCGGCGACGCCGGACGCACGGTCCTGCGGCGTGCGAATACCAACCTGGCCGCGCTGGTCGGCGAGGTATGCGAGGAGTCACAGATGATCGATGCCGAGCACACGTATCGGCTGGCGTACGACACCACGCTTGTCAGCGACCCGCGCTGCGACGCGCCCGTTGACGTGGCGCTCGTGAAGCAGGCTCTGCGCGTGATCGTGCAAAACGCCGCCAAGTACTCGGATGCGGGAACGACCGTCACGTTTGGCATAACGCCCAATGCGGGCGCAGGCACGATCGACATAAGTGTTGAGGACGAGGGTATCGGCATGAACCAGGAATCCGCAGCTCACGCGTTTGAACGGTTCTACCGCGCCGACAACGCACGCGATGCCGGCGCGCAGGGCTCGGGTCTGGGGCTTGCCATTGCCAAGTGGATCGTCGATAGCCATGGTGGTGTCATTGGCGTGACCTCAGTCGAGGGCGTCGGCAGCCGCTTTACGATTCGCCTGCCGCGGTAGGGGCGTCTCTCACGAATCGAAGGTGAATGCTTTTCCGCGAAGTGAACGACCTATTTTGGACCCCCGAAGCATCCACACTTTTTGATGCCAAAACTGTAGGAAAAACCTTACGAAACCGCAGGAAACGGTGCCTCCAAAGTGTCGATGCTCCAGAGGTCCGATTTCACTCGTTCACTTCATGGGAAACCATTCACCTTCGTTTTACGGCAGCCCGTCAGTCACCCTCTCGGCATTAAAAATGGGGTAAGGCCACGTGGCCTCACCCCATTTTTCGTTAGCTATAGCAGCTTGTGCGCTACTCGCGGCACAGATGCACGGCGAAGCCGGCGAACTCGCGCTTAAAGTACACGAGTTTGGTGCCGCCGTCGGGCAGCAGCACGCGCGACTCCTCGTTGACCTCGAGTCCGCGCTCGGCAAACCACTTCTCGGCCGCATCGATGTCGTTGACGGCAAAGCCAATGTGGCCCTTGGTGCCACGACCGTTCTGCTTCATGACCTCGATCAGCGAATCGTTAAAGTACGAAACCGGGGTCTCGATGACAGGTAGGCCCATCATCGTCGAGAACAGCTCCGCGATCTCCAGGGCATCGGCCGGGTCGGTGGCGTTAATGCCCACGTGGGCGACGCGCATGCCAAAGAGCTCTACCGGGTTGGCGTTCTGCTCATTCATACAGGCAGCGCCTACTGAGCCATAACGTCGAGAACGGCCTTCTCGGCAGCGACGCGGTTCATGCCGGTCATGAAGGGCACGCCGCTCACGTACGGGCAGGTGAGGCCCTCGGGGGCAACGGTGGTGGCGATCAGCAGGTCGGCGCCCTCGTCGCAAGCGTCCTTGGCCTCGGAGATGGCGCACTGCACGATCTCATACTTGCCGGCGTAACCGTTGGCGTCGAGCATGGTGGCGACCTTCTGGGCAACGAGCGTGGAAGTAGCAGCGCCAGCACCGCAAGCCAAAACGATCTTCTTCATAGGTAATGTCTCCCTTCATGGTTTACTTTAGGTAAGTGTACCGCAGCGAGCGATGGCACTCAGCCTCGATGAGCTTTTATGCCAGTTTGCTTGTGCGCTGCGTATAATACATCTAGTACGTGTTGTCATACCGCTCGCTTTATGAGCGACTAAGGATCCTAACATGCCCGATTCCCGCACACTCTGGACCGCCGTCGTTATCATCTGTATCGCCGTGTCGGTGTTCTTTAGCGTCAAAAAACGCACTACGTTTAAACGCCTGCAACAGTTGATGGCCGCCAAACAGTGGGCCGAGTTCGATCGTTTGCTCGACGGCAAACTCACCAGCATGCTGTACCCGCGCTACAACCGCGACTACCTGCGTCTGAACTCCTATCTGCTGCGCGAGGACCACGAGCGCGCCGGCGAGATGTTCGACCTGCTGCTGGGACTCAACCTGCCCAAGATGCAGCGCGTCGACCTGGTGATCAAGGCCTTTAACTACTACGTTGGCCAGGAGGACCGCAAAAAGTCCAAGGAGTTGCTGCACGAAATCAAGGGCTTTGAGGGCGGTCAGGCCGAGGCGGTCGCGCACGAGTGCCAGCTGATGTACGACACGATGATCCTCAAGCGTCACAACGACATTCCCGAGCTGGAGCGCATGCTCGAGGATGTCGGCGACGACCCGGTCAAGCGCTGCCGCTTGGAGTACCTGCTGGCCCTGCAGTACCAGAACAAGGGCGACGAAGCCAAGTTTGCCGAGTACTTGGAAAAGTCAGGCCAGCACTCGATGGCCGTCAACGCGTAACGGACGGCTTGTGCTAGACTTCTAGTCTCACGGGGGCGTGGCGGAATTGGCATACGCAGGAGACTTAAAATCTCTCGCCGCAAGGATTGTGGGTTCGAGTCCCACCGCCCCTACCATGTATTGGTTACGGGCCCGTGTCCCCTGGGGATGCGGGCCCGTTTCTTTTGGATGCCGATACAGATGGTGAGTTGCGGTGGAATAGGGACTGTTTGGGGCCCGAAAGGGCGATTTTAGTCCGTATTTCACCGCAACTTATGAGGGGATGGTTAAAGGGCGTTGAGGCTGGGGGTCCAGCCGATGGTGGGGGTTGTGCCGTCGAGGGTCTCGTTGATGGTGGCGGCCATGCCGGCGAGTAGGCTGTTCTCGCTTACGGTGAGCGTCTTGTAGCCGCCGGCACGCATGAGCTCGCGGATCACCACGGCGCCGGCCAGAATCACGCCCGCGCGTTTGGGCTGTACACCCGGTAGCGTGGCGATGCCTTCCGCGTCCAACACAGACATGCGCTCGATAGCGGCCGAGACCTGCTCCAGCGACAGCTCGCATAGGTGCACAAAGCTCGAATCGTACGGTTCCAGCTCGTGAACCAGTGCCACGAGCGTGGTGACGGTGCCGCCCACGGCGACCAGGCGCTCTGCATGCTCAAAGTCGCTGGGCAGGCCCTCAAAATAGGCGGCGAACTGCTCGCCCGACCACGCAGCGGCGGCTGAAAGCTCGCCATCCGCGGGTGGCAGCGCCGAGAAAAACCGCTCCGTCATGCGACGGCAACCGATGTCCAGCGAGCGCGTTCCCTCCAGCGCAAAGACGCTGCACTCCGGAGCGTATACGCCCGTCGCGAGCTCCGTGGAGCCGCCGCCCGAATCCGCGACGATGATGCGCTCGCCGGCAAAGTCGTGCGCCACGCCAAAAAATGTCAGGCGCGCCTCGACCTCGCCCGGAATCACCTGTGGTTTGAGCCCCAACTCGCGCAGGCCGTCCAGCAGCAGCGCGGCATTGGACGCATCGCGCGCGGCACTCGTGCACGTGGTGCAGACGCACACGGCCCCAAAGGCACGGGCCTCGTCCACAAACATGCGGCACGCAGCGAGCACACGCTCGACAGCCGCCTTGCAAAAGCGCCCCGTCGTGTCCACGCCCTCGCCCAGGTCGGTAATCTCGGTATGCTTGGACGATTCCACAATCGCTCCGCCCTCGACCTGGGCCAACACCAGTCGCGACGACACCGTTCCCAGGTCGATCGCGGCTACCTTATAGCGTTTGCAATTTGTCATTGCGGGCTCCCCTCCGGGCGCTATTTGCCGTTGGACACGACCGTCTGACCCTCGACGCCGTTAAACCCAAACAGCATGTCGAGCGCCTGGATGTACCACGGCGCGTCCTTGCCGACTTCTTCGATTTCCTTGGCCACTTCGCTGGCCTTCTTGGCGTTTGAGGACTTTTTGCTCGACGACGAGTCCGAATCGTCGTCCAAACCTAGCACGTCAATCTTCTTCTCGCCGGGCATCACCAGGCCCAGGTCCTCGGACGCCGCGTCCTTGATACCCTCCTCCGAGAGCAGCTTGTCGACGCTTTTTTGCAGCTCATCATTGTATTGCTGGCGAATCTCGACCTGCTTGGCCAAGATATCGCTCGAACGCTTTGCCACGTACAGATCGCGCACGGGGAAATACAGGCTCACGAGCACCAGCGCCACCACGATACCGATAAACAGCGGACGCAGAGGGCCATGCGTAAAGTCATAGATCGCCTTGACAACCGCGTTGTCGTTGGCGTAATGCATAAAGTCCGAGCCCGAAAGACGGTTCGAGGGCCTACTCGATTTGTCGTGTGCTTGAGTCGAGGGACGCGACGCATGCGACGAACGTGCCGGGCGCACCGGTCCATCTGCCAAGGTATTTGATTGAGCATTGGGGCGCGAGGTACTTGCCGGGCGCTGCGTGGAGCGGTCGGCGCCGGCATAAGCGGACCCACCGAGCTGCACCGTGCGCGCACGGCGAGGCGACGGCTCACGCGAACCGGCGGAATAGTACCTGTTGTCGTAAATCTGATCCATGTGCGCCTTGTGCGGTTGAGGTTTGTTTGCGCTAAGTATTCTAGTTATAGCACGAGCGCGTGCACCACCTTCGGCAGCCTTTGCTCGACATAAAAAAGGCGCTGAGCCGTATGGCCCAGCGCCCATGGCGCTTTGCAGCATCCAGTCAAGGCGGGACGGAACCGAGTCAGCCTCCCCCTCGCCAAATTCGCCCGTTTAGCGAATGTTGTAGAACGCGGTCTTACCGGCGTAGCGCGCGCTGCCCTCGAGCTCGTCCTCGATGCGGATGAGCTGATTGTACTTGGCGATACGGTCGCTGCGGCACGGGGCGCCCGACTTGATCTGGCCGGCATTGACGCCCACGACCAGGTCGGCGATCGTGGAATCCTCGGTCTCGCCGGAGCGGTGGCTCACGATGCAAGCATAGCCGGCCTCCTTGGCGGTCTCGATGGCCTCGAGCGACTCGGTGAGTGTGCCGATCTGGTTGACCTTGACCAGGATCGCGTTGGCGGCACCCAGCTCGATGCCCTTCTTAAGGCGCTCGGTGTTGGTGACGAACAGGTCGTCGCCCACCAGCTGCACCTTGTTGCCAATGCGGCGGGTGAGCTCAACCCAGCCGTCCCAGTCCTCCTCGGCCATACCATCCTCGATGGAGATGATGGGATAGGTGTCGACGAGCTTCTCCCAGTAATCAACCATCTGAGCACTCGTGTACTCCACGCCCTCACCCTTGAGCTCGTACATGCCGGTCTCGGCGTTGTAGAACTCGGTCGAGGCCGGGTCCATGGCGTACATGAAGTCGACGCCGGGCTTAAAGCCAGCCTTCTCGACGGCCTTGGTAATGTACTCGAACGGCTCGGCATTGGTCTTAAGGTTGGGCGCAAAGCCGCCCTCGTCGCCCACGCCGCCGCCCAGGCCGGCCTCGTGCAGCACGCCCTTGAGGGTGTGGTAGACCTCGGCGCACCAACGCAGGCCCTCGGCAAAGCTCGGGGCGCCCACCGGCATGATCATGAACTCCTGGAAGTCGACGTTATTGTCGGCATGCACGCCGCCGTTGAGAATGTTCATCATAGGTGTGGGCAGCAGGTGGGCGTTGACGCCACCCAGATACTGGTACAGCGAAAGACCCGCCGACTCGGCAGCGGCGCGGGCAACTGCCAGCGACACACCCAGAATGGCGTTGGCACCGAGCTTGGTCTTGTTGGGGGTACCGTCCGCGGCAATCAGCGCGGCATCGACGGCGCGCTGGTCGAAGGCGTCGAGGCCCACGACGGCGTTAGCGCACTCGTTATTGACGTGCTCGACGGCCTGCGAAACGCCCTTGCCCAGGTAGCGACCCTTGTCGCCATCGCGCAGCTCGCAGGCCTCAAAGGCACCGGTCGAAGCGCCCGAAGGCACCATTGCGCGGCCAAAGCTACCGTCCTCGAGCACGACCTCGACCTCGACAGTGGGATTGCCGCGGCTGTCGAGCACCTCGCGACCGTAGACGTCCAAAATATCGCTCATGTTGTCTCCCTCTCACTTGGAAACGGGTTGAATGCTTGGCGACACGGCTTGCACGCTACAGCGGCGCGCAGGTTCATAAGTTAGCCTTATCGCACTTTTTGCATTATGCCCTAAGTTAGCCAAGGGATACAATCTTTTTAAAAATAATAGGGGCGATGGGACAAGTCCGTCCCGTCGCCCCCGCAGTCTTACTCCTCTGCCTTTGCGGCATCCCAGAGGTCATTGAGGCCGTGGGTCGAAAGCTCGGCCAGATCCACGTGGGCGTCGGCCGCCATCTGCTCCATCGCGGCCCAGCGGCGGCGGAACTTTGCCGTACTGGCACGCAGGGCGCTCTCGGCGTCAATTCCCTCCTTGCGCGCAACGTTGACCAGGGCAAAGAGCAGGTCGCCAAACTCCATCTCGCGCTCGGGAGAACCGGGAGCCTCGGCCTCAAACTCGGCACGCTCCTCGGCAACCTCGTCCCACACGTCCTGGACCGTCTCCCACTCAAAGCCCACGGCAGCCGCCTTGCGCGACACCTTCTGAGCCTGCATCAGCGCCGGCAGGTGCGTGGGCACACCGTCGAGCAGACCCTCGGGTGCGGCCCCGCCTGCCGCCACGGCCTGGTCTTTGGCGGCCTTCTCGGCAAGCTTGACCTCGTCCCAAATCTTGAGCACCTCGTCGGAGTTGTCGGCATCCGCATCGCCAAACACGTGCGGGTGACGACGGATGAGCTTGGCGTCGATATCGCGCGCCACATCGGCCAGCGAAAACTCGCCGGCATCCGCCGCAATCTGCGCATGCAGTACGACCTGCATGAGCACGTCGCCCAACTCCTCGCGCAGGTGTGCCGCGTCGTCGGCCTCGATGCAGTCGAGCGCCTCGTAGGCTTCCTCGATCATGTTCTTGCCAATGCTGCGGTGCGTCTGCTCGCGGTCCCACGGGCAGCCGTCGGGCTGACGCAGGCGCCAGATGGTCTGCACCAGATGCTGCAGCTCGGCCGACGCGTCGACCAGCGTGGACAGATCGCGCGAGCCCTCGGCATTTTGCTGAGCCAGCTGCTCTGCCATGGTTAGTCCTCCCCCATGATCACATGGCGGAACGCGCCGCCCTCGTAGACGCCGTAGCTATGTGTGCCGTCCTTGGGGATGCTCACGCTGCCGGGATTGAAGAGCCACAGACCCGGGTGCGCGGCGCTTTCCTCGTTAACCTTGATGTGCGTATGGCCGTAGACGAGCGCGGAGCCCTCGGGCAGCGCGGGCGCGTGATCAACGCTGTTATGCATGCCAGCGCCAAAGACGTGGCCATGCGTCAGGAACAGCTCGCGGCCGGTCTCGTCGAACAGCGTGGCGTAGTCGGCCATGACGGGGAAGTCGAGGACCATCTGGTCGACCTCGGCGTCGCAGTTGCCGCGCACCGCGATGATGCGGTCGGCCAGAGCGTTGAGCAGCGGAATCACACGCTTGGGGGCATAGTCGCGCGGCAGGTCGTTGCGCGGGCCGTGGTAGAGCAGGTCGCCCAGCAGAACGATGCGGTCGGGCTGCTCGGATTCGATAGCGGCGACCAGGCGCTCGGTCCAGTATGCCGAGCCGTGGATGTCGGAGGCGATGAGGTATTTCATGGGTGGTCCTTTCGGTGGGGTTAATTGGATTGGCGCGGCACGTCACTCGCCCGCATCACTCAAATCGCAGCGCCGCGCTCTGAGCCGCCTGCATCACGCGCTGGAGCGGCGCGTTGTGCTCGCGGGCAAGACGGGCACAATCCTCGTACTCGGGTGCCGCGCGCTCGCTGCCGTCGGGCAGGGTGGCTACTTTGACGGCCACCTCGCCCCAAGGCGTCGCTACCTGCTCAAAACGACGCGGCAGGCAGACGCGTTCCATCACCTGGCGACGAACGGCGTTGGTCGTGGTCTCCAAAAAGATAATCGTCTGTAGGCGCTCGATATCCTCGTGCGAGCAGATCACCTGCAGCTGCCAGCCGGGGCGACCTTTTTTGCAGTAGAGAGGCAGCCAGTGCACCTCGCGCGCACCTGCCTCGCGCAGGCGGTCGGCGGCATAGGCGAGTACCTCGGGCGATGCATCGTCGATGTCGCACTCCAGCTTGACGATGGTTTCGGGCGCATCGGTCTCGCGGGACAGCGGAGATGTACTTCCACGTTGCATACGGTCCGGATCCTTTCCGCACGGGCTCGTTTTGTTCACCCAAACGCTAGCACATCGGACGTGGCACAGGCGTGACTTTCGTCCGTCGCCGCCCTCGCCCCTATCCAAACATGTACATCAGCCTCCAAACATGTCATTTTTTGCAGCTTTCGGAGGCTGACGTACACGTTTTGGAGCGGGGCCGCACACGATCAGAATTGCGCCCGCACTCCGTCCGCCATAAAGTTCGCTGCACTCAACAATTTTGGACTTTCTACGCAGTTCATCGGCTAAAAAATTACCCTCGGCATACTTACCTGCTGCACGATGTTACTCTAGTTGCATTTGGCTAACTAATCGGCTGCCGAGGACCCCACCCGGCACCGTTACGGCATCGGAGGTTTCATGTTCGAGAAGCGGCTCTTCTCCCTGGTTCCGCAGGCAACGCCCTACATTGTGGCGAGCGTCCTGTTTAAATGGATCGCGCTCATGGCAAACATCACGGTGATGTGGGTGCTTGCGCGCATCTTGGGCGGCATCGTCACGGACGGTCTTTCCGCCGCGCTCGCCGTCGATGCCCTCGCACAGGCGGCCTTGCCGCTCGCCGGCGCCATCATCGTGCGCGCCGCCTCCATCTACCTGGCCCAACGCGCCGGCGACAAGGCCGCGTTCGAGGCCGTCCGCCGCGTGCGCTCGCTCGTCTACGACAAGCTCACCGCACTCGGCCCCTCCTACACCGAGACCGTCCCCACCGCCGAGGCCGTCCAGACCAGCGTCGAGGGCGCCACGCAACTCCAGGTGTACTTTGGCGGTTACCTGCCGCAGCTCTTCTTTGCCGGCTTGGCACCCATCACGCTGTTTGTACTGCTCGTGGGCCAAGCGGGTCTTCCCGCCGCGCTACTGCTCGCCTGCGTTCCGGTCATCCCCGTCTCCATCATGATGGTCATGCGCAACGCCAAAAAGATCGGTGCCGAGTACTGGGGCAGCTATGTCGATCTTGGCGGCATGTTCCTGGAGGCCGTGCAGGGTCTCACCACCCTTAAGGTCTACCAGGCCGATCGCAGCTGGCACGAGCGCATCAACGCCGAGTCCGAGCGTTTCCGCACGGCGACCATGCGCCTGCTGGTGATGCAGCTGCGCTCCATTTGCGTTATGGACCTGGTCGTCTATATGGGCGCCGCGCTCGGCATTATCGTAGCCGCGCTGCAGCTCGCCACGGGCAAGATCGGCTTTGAGGCGGCCTTCCTCATCGTCTTTCTGTCGCAGGAGTTCTTTTTGCCCATGCGCCGCCTGGGATCGCTGTTCCACACGGCTATGAACGGCATGGCCGCCTCGCGCCGCATGTTTGGCATTTTGGATACGCCCGAGCCCGGGCGCGGCGATGTTGAGCTTGACGGTCGCGGCAATATCGAGCTCGCGGGCGTGAGCTATGCATACGGCGACCGCACGGTGCTGGACAGCGCCAGCGCGACCATTGCGCACGGCTCGCTCGTGGCACTCGTGGGCGAAAGCGGCGGCGGCAAGTCCACGCTCGCGGGGATTATCGCGGGCCGCAAGGGTGCCTACCGTGGCAGCGTTCGCATCGGCGGCGTTGAACTGCGCGATGCCACGGCCACCTCACTCATGCGCGCCGTCACGCTGGTGCCCACCAACGGCTACCTGTTTGCCGGCACCCTGCGCGACAACCTGCTGCTCGCCCAGCCCAACGCCACCGACACCGAGCTTTTGCGCGCGCTCGACCGCACGCGCGTGGCGGCCTTTGTGCGGGCCAACGGCGGGCTCGACATGGTGATTAACGAGGGTGGCACCAACCTTTCGGGCGGCCAGCGCCAGCGCGTGTGCATGGCCCGCGCCCTGCTGCACGACTCGCCGATCTATGTGTTTGACGAGGCTACGAGCAACGTCGATGCCGCAAGCGAGGCCGCGATCGGCGAGGTCATCGCGTCGCTTGCCGGCGGGCACACTGTAATTGTGGCGGCACACCGCCTGTCGACGATCGTGGACGCCGATCAGATCCTGGTGCTGGAACGCGGCCGCATTGCCGAGCACGGGACTCACGGCGAGCTCTTGGCCGCCGCGGGCGCCTATGCGCGCATGTGGAACAGCCAGAAGCAGCTCTCGGCATATGCGTATGCAGAGGGTGATGCTGAGGATGCCGGCGCGGTTGAGGCTGTTGACGGCAGCGCCGCCTGTGCCGATGGCCTCAACGGTACTAGTTCGTCTTCCGCTGCCGCGGCGCCTGACTCCGGCCGCGCCCGTCGCTCGGCGCCGTCCATCATGTGGCGCATGATGGGGCTCGTCCGACCGCTTGCCGGCTGGCTTGTGCTAGCCGTCGCGCTGGGCAGCATCGGCATGCTCACCGCCGCGTTCGTGCCGGCCTTTGGCGCCCTTGGCCTTATGGCCGCGCTGGGCCGCAACGCCTTGGGGCTTGGTCTTATCGCAGCATGCGCGGCCTGCGCCGCCTGCGGCATCGCGCGCGGGCCGCTCCACTACGGCGAGCAGCTCTGCAACCATTACATCGCATTCCGTCTGCTCGCACACATTCGCGACCTGGTGTTTGGCGCCCTGCGCCAGCTCGCCCCCGCCAAGCTCGAGGGCCGCGGCAAGGGCGAGCTCGTGAGCCTGGTCACCTCGGATATCGAGCTGCTCGAGGTCTTCTACGCGCACACCATCTCGCCCATTGCCATAGCTCTGGTCTGCACCGTTGTGTTTGAGGGCTTTTTGCTGGCTGTGAGCCCCGAGCTCGCGGGCATCGCGCTCGTGGCCTACGCGGTCCTGGGCGTGCTGCTGCCCCTGACCTCGGCCAAGGCATGCGGCACCACCGGCCGCCAGAGCCGCGAGGGCGCCGGTAAGCTGGGCGCCTTTGTACTCGACAGTCTGCGCGGCGCGGGCGAGACCATCCAGTTTGCCGGTGGCACCGATCGCAGCCGTGCCCTGGGCAAGCTGACCGAGCAAGTCGGCGCCGTGGACGCGCGCCTCAAGCGCCGCCAGGCGGTCAGCGAGGCCGTAGCCGATGCGCTTATTCTTGTGGCTAATCTGGTGATGCTCGGGCGTGCGCTGCAGCTGGTGGCTGCGGGAACGATTGACTTTGCCGCAGCGTTTGTCGCCGTCTTTACCTTTGTGTCGTCGTTTGGCTCGGTGATGGCCGTGAGCCGCCTGGGCGCCTCACTGCAGGAGACGCTCGCCTCGGGCGCACGCGTGCTCGATTTGCTCGACGAGCAGCCCCAGTGCGCCGAGGTCGCCGATGGACAGGACGCTGAGTTTGCCGGCGCCGCAGCCGAGCATGTGAGCTTTAGCTATGTGGGCGGCGTGGACGCGGGCGGTGCGGGCGCCACAGAGCGGGTCGCGAACGACACCGCTGCGAGTCTCATCCTCGACGACGTGACCTGCACCTTTGCGCCCGGTACCATGACCTGCATCATGGGGCGCTCGGGTTCGGGCAAGTCGACGCTGCTTAAGCTGCTCATGCGCTTTTGGGACCCCGCAGCCGGCACCATCACGGTAAGCGGCGTCGATGCCCGCCACATCAACACGGCGAGCCTGCGCAGCCACGAGGCCTATATGACCCAGGACACGCATCTGTTCTGCGGCACCGTACGCGAGAACCTGCTGGTCGCGCACGCCAACGCCACCGATGCCGAGCTGCTCGACGCTTGCCGCTCCGCCTCACTCACCACGCTCATCGACCGTCTGCCGCAGGGACTCGACACGCCCGTTGCCGAGCTGGGCGACTCGCTTTCGGGCGGCGAGCGCCAGCGCATCGGCCTTGCGCGCATCTTCCTCAACGACGCACCCTTCATCTTGCTCGACGAACCCACCAGCGCGCTCGATGCTCTCAACGAGGCGTCCGTGATGCAGGCAATCGACGAGCTCAAGCGCCGCGGCAAGACCATTGTGCTCGTGAGCCACCGTGCCAGCACCTGCGCGTTTGCCGATTTCTCGCTTTCGGTCGAGCACGGGAGGCTGAGCTAATGGCGCGCCCAGTCGACACACCGGAGCTAGCACGCAAACGTGCACGCGAGGCCCAGATGGTGTCGCAGATGATTGCGCTGTGGTGTCGTGGGCATCATGGGGGCGAGCATTCGATCGAGCAGGCTGGCGACGATGAGCCCGTGCGCGTCAAGCTCGGACTCCGAACCATTACGCTCTGCCCCGAATGCGCCGAGCTGCAGAAATACGCCGTCGCGCGCATTGAGCACTGCCCCCACATGGGTACCAAGACATTTTGCTCGGCCTGTCCTTCGCATTGTTACCGGCCTGCCATGCGCGAGAAAATCCGCGAGGTCATGCGCTGGTCGGGACCGCGTATGATCCGCTATCGCCCCATCACCGCCGTGCGGCACGCGATGGTAACGGTGCAGGCCAAACGCGTGGCGGCACGAAGCAAGTAGTCGCCGGCGCCGGCACGCGCCGCCTGTCCTTTCCAGTCGGTTTCGACTTGCAGCGTTCCCGACGCGCCGAGGCTGCGCCATTACAATGGAGCGGATTCGCCAAATGCAAAGGAGTCGCCATGTCCGCCTGCCCGCTGGTCGATTGCCATACCCACACCTCGTTTTCGGATGGCCATGCCTCGTTTGAGGACAACGTCCGCGCCGCTGCTGCGGCCGGCTGCCGCGTCATGGTCTCGACTGACCACCTCCCCCTGCCCGCCAGCATGGACGCCAACTGCGAGGTGCAGGTCTTCGAGGGCGACTTGCCGGCACATCGCCTGGCCTTTGAGGACGCCCGCAAACTCGCCGCGCAGATTGCGCCGGAGCTCACCTTTATCTACGGTTTTGAATGCGATTGGTACGAAGGCTGCGAGCCCTTGGTAGAGCGCTGGTCCCAGGGCGCCGTCGTACGTCTGGGCAGCGTGCACTGGATTGGTAACCCGGGCGATATTGCGGCCGGCGCTGCGGGCACGGCGGGAACGAAGGACGTCGCTCGCCCCGATGCACCCGATTCGCTCTGCGGCTGGATCGACGACGATACCAACCTGCATGTTTGGGAAAACCTGGGGGTACACGGCGTGTGGGAGCGCTATGTCGACGACTGGTGCCGCGCCTGCGAAAGCTCACTCAGCTTTGACGTGATGGCCCACCCCGACCTGGTCATGCGCTTTTCGAAGGAAGGCTTTGCGCCCGACTTTGACCCCGCTCCGTTTTGGGGGCAGATGGCCGAGTGCGCTCACGACACTGATCGCCGTGTCGAGGTCTCGACCGCCGCGCCGCGCAAGGGCCTCGACGACTATTACCCCTCGACGGGGCTTTTGCGTTGCTTCGCCCACGCCGAGGTGCCGATTACTTTTGGCTCGGACGCACACCGCGCCTGCGACATCTGCTGGAATATCCGCGAGGCCCAGACCCACGCCTACGACTGCGGCTACCGAACCTTCGATATCCCCCACCCCACCGGCGAATGGGAATCCACGCCCCTCGCCTAAGACTAGCCGTTAGGGACGTTCTTAAACGACTAGTGGCGGCGGGCGTTGAGCTCGCCGGCCAGCTCGTCGAGGGTGATGCCGTAGCGTTCGAGCGTCACGAGCAGGTGGTAGACCAGATCGCCGGCTTCGTAGCGGATGTGATCGTGATCGTTATCCTTGCAGGCCATGATCACCTCGCTCGCCTCCTCGGCAAGCTTCTTGAGCAGCTCGTCCTCGACATCGGTCAGCAGGCGGGCGGTATAGCTCTCCCGCGGCGATGCGTCACGACGACCGTGAATCACCTCGGCCAGTCCCGTCAGCGTCTCGCCGATGTTTCCCGGCTGCACGTTAGCTGTTCTGACTCCCATGGTTATTTCCTCTCGTTACTGCAGCGTAAAGTAGGTACCGGTCTCATCGAACCGAGGCTTTGCGCCCTTTTTCTCAAAGAACTCGACGATAACGGCATGGGCCTCATCGAGCCTTTCCTTCTCGGCCTCGAGCCAAAGCGACTGCGCCCCGCAGGCATCGGTCAGGTGCACGCGGCACGGCACGCCCGCGCGGAGGAGCTCGGCGTTGCAGTCGGCAACTTCGAACGGCGTCACGACCTTCATCGCGTTCCCCCTTCCACGCGCTTAAAGAAGCAGGTACGGTTGCCGGTATGGCAGGCCGGGCCGGGCGAGTCGACCTTGACCAGCAGCGTATCGTTATCGCAGTCGGCCCAGAGCTCGCGGACCTCCTGCATGTTGCCGCTCGTCGCGCCCTTGTTCCAGAGCTCCTGGCGGCTGCGGCTCCAAAACCACGTGGTACCGGCCTTGAGCGTCAGTCCCACCGACTCCTCGTTCATCCAAGCAACCATAAGCACCTCGCCGGTGTCATATTGCTGAACCACACAAGGAATCAGCCCGCGGGCGTCATATGTAAGATCAGACGCTTCTATTACCTCAGTCATCATTTCTCCCAAGTAATTACCGTAAACCCCACAGGTCGGCGAGGGTTGTCCAGGTGCCCGAGATTCCGAGCGACAAGCCCGACGACGCGTACTTAAAGTACGCGAGGAGGGTTGGAGCCGGAAGGTCGGGCGCCTGGGCAAGCCGCAGCGCTAGAAGTCCAACCTGACAGGGATGCCTTGAGAGGCCATATATTCTTTGACTTCGCGAATGCTGAAGGTTCCAAAGTGAAAGACGCTCGCCGCCAGCACAGCATCGGCCTCGCCCTCGATCACACCCTCGGCAAAATGCTCGAGCGTGCCCACGCCACCGCTCGCAATGACGGGGATTGGCACCGCGCGGGCCACAGCACGGATGAGCGCCAAGTCAAAACCGGCCTTGGTGCCGTCGCGATCCATACTGGTCAGCAGAATCTCGCCGGCGCCGCGACGAGCCGCTTCCTCGGCCCACGCCACCGCGTCGACACCCGTAGCGTTGCGGCCGCCCGCCGTAAAGACCTCCCACTTATCGGCGCCCGGTTCCCCGGGCAGCCCCACGCGCTTGGCATCGATCGCCACGACCACGGCCTGGCTGCCAAACGCCGCGGCAGCCTGGCTAATCAGCGACGGGTCGCGCACGGCCGCCGAGTTGAGCGACACCTTGTCGGCACCGGCTGCAACCATGGTGCGCATGCCCGGCAGGTCGCGAAAGCCGCCGCCCACGGTATAGGGAATGGCCAGCTCCTCGGCCGCATGCGCTGCCATCTCGATAGTCGTCGCACGGTTGTCGCTTGTGGCGGTAATGTCTAAAAACACGACCTCGTCCGCACCCTCGCGGTCGTAGGCACGCGCCAGCTCCACCGGATCGCCCGCATCGCGCAGGCTCACAAAGTTGACGCCCTTGACCACACGGCCGTCCTTGACGTCTAGGCAGGGAATTACGCGTTTGGTAAGCATGGGCTACTCATCCCCTCGGGCGGCGGCCAGCGCCTGCGCCAGCGTAAAGTTGTCTTCGTAGAGCGCACGGCCGGTAATGGCGCCTTCAATCGCGCCCTCGCCCACCGCGGCCAGCGCGCGGATGTCGTCGAGCGTCGAGATACCGCCCGAAGCCACAACGGGAAAGCCCGCGACCTCGGCCACATGGCGATACGTCGCCACATCGATGCCCGTCTGCATGCCATCGCGCGCGATGTCGGTATACACCAGATGCTTAAAGCCCAGCTCGGTAAGCTGCGCCACGGCATCGTCGAGCGCCACGCCCGCGCCGTCGCGCCAGCCATTCACCTTAACCTGGCCGTCGCGCGCGGCAATATCGGCGACCAGCAGCTCGCCAAAGCCTTGGGCCGCCACCTCGGCAAAACCCGGCTCGGTCACCAGCACGGTGCCCAGCGCAATACGACGAGCACCGTAGCCGGCCAGCTCGTCGATGCGCGCGAGCGAGCGGACGCCGCCGCCCACGTCCACGGATAGACCGTCGATGCCGCAGATGCCCTTAATCGTCGCCGAGTTGGCAGCGCACGTGTCCTCGTCCTCGCCAAAGGCAGCGGACAGGTCGACGACGTGCACCCAGCTCGCGCCCTGCTCGGCAAACGAGCGGGCGACAGCCACGGGGTCGTCGGAATATACCTTGCAGCGGCTGCGGTCGCCGCGTTCCAGGCGCACAACCTTGCCGCCGATCAGATCGATTGCGGGAAACAGAATCATCGGCTAACCTCCTCGGCGATGCTGACGAAGTTCTTAAGGATGCGCTGACCCAGCGCGGAGGATTTCTCGGGATGGAACTGGCAGCCCCACACGTTGCCGTGGCGCACGATGCACGGGAAGCTCCGTGTATAGTGCGTGCGCGCCAACACATCGGCGGCATCGACGTCGTCGGCCACCGCGTAGCTGTGAGTGAAATACATGTTGGCGCCCTCGGCAAAACCGGCAAGCAACGGATCGGCCGCACCGGCGGGCGTCATGTGCACCTGGTCCCAGCCCACGTGCGGGACCTTCAGACGGCTCGACTCCAGGTGCGTGCACGAGCCACGCATGATGCCCAGGCCATCGACCCAGGGACCACCGGCCTGCTCGGAGGCATCGTCGTCCGCGTCCGCGTCCTCGTCCGCAGGCACGCCCTCGTTGCCGCGCTCAAAAAACAGCTGAAGGCCCAGGCAGATGCCGAGCAGCGGAGTTCCGGCGGCAACGGCATCGAGCACCGCGTCCGCCTCGCCGCTCTGACGCATAAAGGCGATCGCGTCATAGAACGCGCCCACGCCCGGGATGACCAGGCCGTCCGCGTTGCGGATCTGCTCCGGATCGTCCGACGTGCAGGCGGCGGCACCGGCGCGCGCAAGCCCGCGCACGACGCTCGACAAGTTACCCTTGTGGTAGTCGACCACCACGATCTTCGGTTCGCCCACGCGACCCCTCCACTTCTCATCATCCAAAACCACCACGAAGGTGCCTGTCCCCTTTGTGGTGGTTTTTGCCCTTACGGCGGTTGCAGCGGTTACAGCGAGCCCTTAGTGCTGGGGATGCCCTGCACGCGGGGATCGAGCTCGCAGGCGTGGCGCATCGTGCGGCCCACGGCCTTAAAGGCGGCCTCGATAATGTGATGCGAGTTACCGCCCGCCAGCTCGCGCACGTGCAACGTAAGCTTGGCGTCACGCGCGAAGGCATAGAAGAACTCGACGGCTAGCTCAGTATCAAAGCTACCCACGCGCTCGGTCGGCACGGGCAGCTCGCAATAGGCCTGGCCGCGACCTGAAATGTCCACGGCGGCCATCACGAGCGTCTCGTCCATGGCAATCGCCGCGTCGGCAAAGCGCGTAATACCCGCCTTGTCGCCCAGCGCCTGGCAGAACGCCTCGCCCAGCACAATGCCCGTGTCCTCGACGGTGTGGTGCGCGTCGACCTCAACGTCGCCCACCGCGTGCACCGTCAGATCGAACAGACCATGGCGGCCAAAGGCGTTGAGCATGTGGTCGAAAAACGGCACGCCGGTCGAGATATCGCACACGCCAGATCCGTCCAGGTCGAGCTTTACGACAATGTCGGTCTCGCCCGTCTTGCGGGTTACCTCGGCATAGCGGTCCATCTACATCTCCTCCTTCACCAGCGCGGCAAACGCGGCCAGCACCTCGTCGTTTTCTTGCGGGGTACCCACGGTAATGCGCAGGCAGTCCGCGAGCCCCGGCGCGTAGCTAAAGTCGCGCACCAAAATTGAATACTCGTCGCGCAGACGCTCGCGCACGCGCGTGGCATGCGGCGTGCGCACGAGCACAAAGTTCGCCGCGCTCGGCCATACCTCCACGGGCAGGCCCTCGGCAGCCATTGCGCGCAGGGCGCACAGCTCGCGCTCGCGCTCGGATGCGACCTGTGCCACCACGGGCGCGTACGCATCGCGGGCACGCACGCAGGCAAGCGCCGCCGCCTGGCTCAGCACATTGACCGAATAGATCTGGCGAATCGCCGCGAACACGTCGATGACTTCGGGTGCCGCGATCACGTAACCCAGACGCGTACCGGCAGCGCCAAACGCCTTGGACAACGTATGCAGAATCACCAGGTTGGGATGCTCGGCGATAAGTCCCTGCGCCGTGGTGGCCGCGCCAAACGAATCGTCGGCAAACTCAACGTAGGCCTCGTCGACCATGACCATGCCGGGGCACGCATCGCACAGCGCCGCGACAAAGTCGAGCGGTGCCACGTCGCCCGTGGGGTTATTGGGCGAGGTCACGATTGCCAGGTTGCACTCGGGCGCCGCTGCGAGCACAGCCGCTTGGTCGAGCTCAAAGGTCGCCGGGTCGCGCCACACATCGCGCACTTCAGTCTGGCACAGAGACGCAAAGAACGCATACTCGCTAAAGCACGGCGGGCAGTTGAGCAGGGTCCTCCCCGCGCCGCCAAACGCCAGCAGGCAGTTATAGAGCAGCTCGTCACCGCCGTTGCCCACGCAGATATTCTCGCGCGTCACGCCATGCCAAGCGGCAAGCTCGTCGCGCAGGTCGTTGGACATGGGGTCGGGATAGCGGTTGAGCGGCGTGGCGGCAAGCGCCGCATCAACCGCCTCGCGCACGTCGGCCGGCACGGGGTAGGTGTTCTCGTTTGCCGAAAGGTTGATGCGCGTGGGCGTAAAGTTGGGATCGTAGGGCTCGATGCCTGCCAGATAGGGCTGGACGAGCTCCTTCATGCGCGGCGTGAGTTCGGCCATATTAGGCCTCCCCGCCGGTCGCGCCGGCGCCATCCGCGCTTGCAGCCGCCGTCAGGTCCACGCCCTCGGCAACCGTCGCCACGGCGTCGCCCGGCCAGGCAACCTTAGTCAGGTCGGCCGCAGCCAGCGACGCGGCACTCACGGCATCCTCGCCCTGCTCCAGCACGCGGCGGCGCAGTGCTGCCGAAAGCGCGTGCGCCCACAGGCCCTCGGCCTCGGCCAGACGCTGCGTAGCGGGAGCGTCGGAGAGCAGCCCCTCGGGCGTATAGCAAATGACGCTCGAGCGCTTGACGAACTCTTCGACCGAAAGCGGGTTGGAGAACATGGCCGTACCACCGGTCGGCAGCGTGTGGTTGGGACCGGCAACGTAATCGCCAAGCGGTTCGGAGCTCCAAGCGCCCACAAAGATGGCGCCGGCGTTGCGAATGCCGCCGAGCAGGCCCATCGCATCCTTGCAGTGCAGCTCCAGGTGCTCGGGCGCCACGGTGTTCACCGCCTCGACGGCGGCAGTCATGTCGGCGGCCACCACGATAGTGCCTTCGTTATCGAACGAGGCGCGCGTGATCTCGGCACGCGGCGACTGTGCCACCAGGATGTCGATGCCGGCCTCGACCTCGCGCGCAAACTGCTCGTCGCAAGTCACCAGATAGCAGGCTGCCAGCGGATCGTGCTCGGCCTGGGCCATCAGGTCTGCCGCGACCACCATGGGCTTGGCCGTGGCATCGGCCAGCACGCAGACCTCGGAGGGACCGGCGACCATGTCGATGCCCACATCGCCCGAGACAATCTGCTTGGCGGCGGCAACAAAGGCGTTGCCCGGGCCGGTAATTTTGTCGACGCGCGGAATGGTCTCGGTGCCGTACGCCAGCGCGGCCACGGCCTGGGCGCCGCCCACCATATAGATTTCGTCCACTCCGCCGAGCTTTGCCGCGGCGAGCGTGTAGGGGCTGATAAGGCCGTCCTTTTGCGGCGGGGTCACCATGACCACACGCTTAACGCCGGCCACCTTGGCAGGGATGGCGTTCATGAGCACCGTGGAGGGATACTGCGCGCGGCCGCCCGGCACATAGATGCCGGCGGCAGCGAGCGGGGTCACCTTGACGCCGAGCATCGTGCCGTCCGCACGCGTGGTAAACCAGCTCTGCTCGACCTCGCGCTGGTGGAACTCGCGAATCTGACGCGCGGCCTTCTCGAGCGCGGCGACAAAAGCCGGGTCGAGGCCTTCGAGCGCGGCATCGATCTGCTCCTGCGGCAGACGGAAGCTCTCCAGCTCGACACCGTCAAAACGCTGGCAGTAATCGCGCACCGCGGCATCGCCGTTGGCGCGCACGTTGGCCACGATATCGCGGGCGGCGTCGACGATGTTTTGCGGCAGCACACCCTTGCGGTTGAGCTGGTTGGTAACGAGGCACTCACCGGGAGCAAGCTTGATGGTCTTCATATCGGTATCCCCTATCGGTCGAGGTTGTGTTCGAAAAACGAGAGGCCGGGCGGCGGCGCCAATCGACCCGCAGCCCGTACGTTGGGGCGCCCGTGCGCGCTCGCGCTATTGTGCCGAGCCCGCGACGGGCTCAAAATGCTTGTCCTTAACGGCCGCGGCCAGGCGATCTGCCAGATTGCGTACGCGCGGATCCAGGCGCGCGGCACCCGGATTGACAAAGAAGCGGGCCGTGCAGTCCATGATGCGGCCGGTGATGACCAAGTCGTTGTCACGCAGCGTGGCACCCGTGGCGGTAATGTCCACGATGCGATCGGTCATGCCGACGATGGGGCCCAGCTCGATGTTGCCGTGCAGCGAGACGATGTCGGCATTCACGCCACGCTCGGCATACCAGGCACTCGCGATGCGCGGGTATTTGGTGGCCACGCGAAGCGACCCGCGGCGGGCATAGTTGCGCTCGGCCTGGCCAGCACGCCACGCGGGCTCCGCCTCGATAAAGGTGCACAGGCCGTAGCCCAAATCGACCAGCTGCAGCAGGTTGAGGTCGGCCTCGATGAGCGAGTCCCAACCGCAGATGCCGCAATCGGCACCACCGCAGCCCACAAAGGCAGGCGCATCGCTGGGACGCACGATGACAAACTCGATATCGCCGACCGCGCCCTCGCCGGCACGTGTGTCGCGGCCGCGCACGATCAGGTGACGGCCGGGGTCGCGCAGCTCAGAGACGTCCAAGCCCGCGGCCTCGAGCACGTCGAGCGTGTCGGCCTTAAGCGAGCCCTTGGGCACGGCAATGCGCAGCGGGCCCTCGGCGCCGCGGCCCGCGGCATGGTCGCCATCGGAAGCGGCATCCTCGGCCGAGGTGCGCGCGGCCTCCAGGCGCTCGAGCGAAAAGGCGAAGCCTGCCGCCGGCACCTCGATACCGGCGCCAAATGCGCCGGTAAAGATGGAGTCATAGCGTCCGCCCGAACCGACCGGATCGGGCAAGCCGCCGGCATAGGCCTTAAAGACCAGGCCCGTGTAGTAATCGAAAGAGTTCATGATGGAGAAGTCGAACGACAGCACCTGGGCGTCCTCGGGTGCCAGGCCCTCGACCAGGGCACGCAGCTCGCGCGTCAGCGGCGCGACGATACCGGCGGCCTCCAGCAGCGCGTCCACGCGGTCGAGTACCTCGGCACCGCCGTGCAGACGCGGCAACTCGCTAATGGCGGCCTTGACGGCATCGGACTCGGCGCTTGCCGCCACGCGGGCATCGAGGCCCACAAAGTCGTTGGCGTGCACGCAGCGCAGGGCCTCGGCAGCCAGCTCACGATCCTCGCATACCGCGAGCAATTCCTTAAAAGGACGCACGCTGCCTGCGATGATGCGCGCATCGGGAAGTGCCAGCTCACGCACGGCCTCCGCCACCAGCGAAACAATCTCGACATCGCCCGCGGTATCGCCCGCACCGATAAGCTCAAAGCCCAGCTGCGTAAACTGACGCGAGCCACCGGCATTGCGCTGGCACTCGCGAACCACCGGCGCCTCATAGCGCAGGCGCAGGGGCAGGTCGGCCGCGCGCATGCGGGTCGAGACCAGACGCACGATCGGCAATGTGTTGTCGGGACGGACCACCAGCAGACGGCCATCATCGTCAAAAAGCTTAAACGGCGTGTCCGCGATGCGGCCGCCTTCCTCGAGTGAACCCTTGTCCTCGAGCAGCGGCGTTTCGACCGGAAGGTAATGATGCTCCCTGAAGCAGCCCTTCACCGTCAGCGCAATCTCCTCGCGCGCCTGAGCCTCCTCGGGCAATATGTCCCGGAATCCCCACGGTGTGGCCGTCATCTGGTGAGCCTCCTCATGCTGTGTTTCATATAGAGCAGAAGACCGGCATAGCTCCGCCGGTCTTCTGGGTACTTTAGCATACTAGAGTGCTTGCGGGGAAAATCGTCTCTCTCGGCTCACAGCGTATTCATTTGGAAACATTGGAACGGATTGCCCGCGGCCCGCCTCTACAGCGAAGGGCATCGACAGTCCATCCGAAAAAACGTCCGAGCTCCCGCTCGCTCAGCGGAAGAGTTTACAGACGAGGGCCGGGGAGGCATGCTTTGTTTTGAGAAGTGGGCTCCGCGAACTTCTCAAAACAAAGCATGCCTCCCCGGCCCCGGCAATGTAATTTTTGCTGACCAAAGGAAGATGCGCAGCCCCAAGGCCGCAACGGCAAAGTCCCCATTACATTAAAAAAATATCAGCCCCCGCATATCGAAACGGTCGAGAGGGCCTTGCCCGGCTGGGCGGCCTTGCTCCGGGAAGTTCGCGAAGCCCACTTCCCGGAGCAAGGCCGCCCAGCCGGGCAAGGCCCCAGCGCGAGACCGTCCCGAATGCCTACCCGCACAGTGTGGCTACGAGTGGGATGGTCAAAATGGAGCAGATGATCGACAAAAACGTGCACTGAATCATGGGGCGTGCATCCTTGCCGTATTGTAGGCAGTACAGCGTACCGTTGCTGCCCACCGGCATTGCCATCTCGAGCACAAGCGTCGCGATAAACATGGGTGTCATGCCGGGCCACAAGCGCGCGACGGCAAGACATGCCACCGGCACGACAACCAGGCGAAACGCCACGGCGACATAGGCACGCCAGTTGGTAAGCATCTCGAGCGGACGGTACTTGGCGATAGACGATCCCATGAGCAACAATGCCGCTGGAGTGGTCATGGTGCCAACGATGGAAATCGAGTCGCCCAACACGCCCCAATCGGTCCATCCGGTTAGCACGATCCCAAGCACAACAGCACTTGCAATGAGACCAGGACTCTTGCAGCAGGCGGCAATATTGCGCATCTGCTTTTTAAGGCCGCCATCCATTCCGCTAAATAACATGGCGCCAACGGTAAACATAAGAAGGTTTAGGGGGATAAGCGCAATCGATGCATACAACAGCGCTTGTTTTCCCAACACCGCCGAAATAACCGGAAAACCAATAAACCCGGCATTACCGAAAAGCACGGCGAAGCGATACGAGCATTCCGTCCCCCTGGGAACGCGAAGAGCAGCGGTAACAGCAAACGCGATAACGGTCGCCACCGCATACATCACAAAGGACAGACCCATGAGCGAAAACGTCTCGGCAATGCTCGGAAGCTTCACATCATCGCCCAGCGCTGACGAAAGCACCAAGCACGGTAGCGCCACCTGCAACAGCAGATGCGACAGCTCGCGCTCGAACTCCGCTTTCATAAACCCCAGCTTGGCGATACACCACCCCAACAAAATAGGCAGCGAAACCGTCAACATCTGAAGCGCCACACTCGTAAAGCTCATGCTTCCCCCTTATCTATTCCACGAGGGCCGGGGCGCCTGCTTTGTTTTGAGAAGTGGGCTCCGCGAACTTCTCAAAACAAAGCAGGCGCCCCGGCCCCGGCAATGCATTTC
>DXZO01000069.1:172174-207798 GCA_019419625.1 Collinsella sp.
AAGCCACCCCGCCGGGCAAGGCCCCAGCGCGAGACCGTCCCGGATGCCTACCTACTCGTTGTCGCCGGCAGTTAGCTGCGTTGCGGAGAGTGCGCCATCGGCAGCGGTTGCAGCTGCTGCGTCGGGCCAGACCCAGTCGGTGAAGGCCGGGTGATCGTAGCCCTCATCGCACGCGAACTCGAAGGCCTCGGTGCGGAATGCCTCCCACTTATCAATCTGCTCGGCAAACTTATCGGCGTCGACCATGCGCAGCACGTCGGCGGCCAGTGCCCAGCGGTCCATGCTGTTCAGGCGCAGCATGTCGAACGGCGTTGTCGTGGAACCTTTCTCCTCGTAGCCGTGGACGCGGAAGGCATCGTGGCCGGGGCGGTTCCAAATCAGACGGCGAATCGTGCCGGCATAAGCGTGGAACGCGAAGAGGACAGGCTTATCGCCGCAGCCGAATAGCTCAGCCCAGCGCTCGTCACTGAGAGCCTGGTCGTTCTCGCAGACGTTCTGAATCTTGAGCAGGTCGACCACGTTGACGAACCATACCTTGATGCCCAGCTCGCGCAGCATGTCGGTTGCAGCCAGAGCCTCAAGCGTCGGCACGTCGCCGCAGGTGGCGACCACGACATCGGCCTCGGCGAGCGAATCGGCGGTCGATGCCCACTCCCAGGTCGCAACGCCCTCGGCGAGCTCCGCCTTGGCCTCGTCGACCGTCTGGAAGGTCGGAGCAGGCTGCTTGCCGCAGAAGATGGCGTTGACGCAGTCGGTGGACTGGTAGACGCGCTCGGCCACGGCGAGAGCCATGTTGGCGTCGGCCGGATAGTAGGCGTTTACGATGTGCGTGTCGTTGGCCTTGTTGAGCAGCAGGTCGATAAAGCCGGGGTCCTGATGCGAGAAGCCGTTGTGGTCCTGACGCCAGACGTGGCTCGACAGCAAAATGTTAAGGCCGCTGATGGGGGCACGCCACGGAATCTCGCGCTTGGTAGCCTCGAGCCACTTGCAGTGCTGGTTGACCATGGAGTCGACCACATGGACAAAGCTCTCGTAGGAGCTCCACACGCCGGAACGGCCAGTGAGCACGTAGGCCTCGAGGAAGCCCTCGCATTGGTGCTCGGACAGCTGCTCGACGACCTTACCGGAGCCTGCCAGCAGCTCGTCGTTGGCCTCGTCCTCGTAGAAGCCGGCGTCCCACTGCTTCTTGGTCACCTTGTAGGCAGCCTGCAGACGGTTGGACGCGGTCTCGTCGGGACCAAAGATGCGGAAGTCATCCATGTTCTTGGCCAGAACGTCGGCAGTGTACTCACCAAAGACGCGGGCGGCCTCGGTGGAGCCCCAGCCATGACCCTTAGTTGCGACGGGGACCTCGTGGGCATGAATATCGGGCAGCTCGAGCTCGCGACGCACCTTACCGCCGTTCGCGTTGGGGTTGGCGCCGATGCGCAACTCGCCGGTCGGCATAAAGGCCGTCACCTCGGGGCGCACCTGGCCCTCGGGCGTAAAGAGCTCCTCGGGCTTGTAGGAACGCAGCCACTCGCGCAGCACGCGGAAGTGCTCGTGGGTGTCCTTGGCACTCGCCAGCGGCACCTGATGCGCGCGCCAGGAGTCCTCGGTCTTCTTACCGTCGATGTGCTTGGGGCAAGTCCAGCCCTTGGGCGTACGGAACACAATCATGGGGTAGGCCGGGCGGACCACGGTCTCGCCTGAGGCGGCCTGGGCCTGCGCGGTGGCCTTGATGTCACAAATCTCATCGAAGACCTGCTCAAACAGGGCAGCGAAACGCGCATGAATGCTTGCGTGGCTCTCGTCGTCAAAGCCGGCGACAAAGAAGTGCGGCTTATAGCCCATGCCCTCAAAGAACTTGGTGAGCTCCTCATCGGACACGCGGGCAAGGATGGTGGGGTTGGCGATCTTGTAGCCGTTGAGGTGCAGGATCGGCAGGACGATGCCGTCGGTTGCCGGGTTCACGAGCTTGTTGGACTGCCAAGAGGTCGCGAGCGGACCGGTCTCGGACTCGCCGTCGCCCACCACGGCCACGGCCAGCAGGCTCGGGTTGTCCATAACGGCACCGTAAGCGTGGCTGAGCGTGTAGCCGAGCTCGCCGCCCTCGTGGATGGAACCGGGCGTCTCGGGCGCAAAGTGGCTCGGGATGCCGCCGGGATAGGAGAACTGGCGGAAGAACTTCTGCAGGCCGGCCTCGTCATTGGTGATGTCGGGGCGAATCTCGCGGTAGGTGCCGTCGAGCAGCGACTGAGCAGTACCGGCGGGGCCACCGTGACCAGGGCCCATCAAGAAGATAGCATTCTGGTTGTGGTCGGCGATCAGTCGATTGACGTGACCGAACAGGAAGTTGATGCCGGGCGTGGTGCCCCAGTGGCCAACCAGGCGGTGCTTAACGTCCGGACGACCGAAGTCGCGCACCTCACCGGTTTTCTCGTCGACAAAGTCGGGGCGCATTAGCGGGTTAGAGCGAAGGTAGATCTGACCGACGGACAGATAGTTCGATGCGCGCCAATACAGGTCGACGCCCTCGAGCTCGGAAGCCGGCACCTCGTGGCCCAGCTTTTGCCACGGCGTCCCCAGTGTTTTAGCCATTGTTTATGTCCCTTCGCTGTGCGGTCACCCTCCAATACGGCAACCTTTCGTTGGGACCAGTATATTTGCTAAAACGTTTTATCATGGTGAAAAAACGTTTTACCACCCTTATCAATCCCATCGATTAGCAAAACGCGACATTCACCTGCGGCGTTGATTGTCACAGGTGCTCCACATTCGGTCTCTGCAAATTGGTAAACGTGTTTAGTTGTGTTTAGTAAGCTCGAGCACGCTGTCCTTAACGATAAGCTCCGGCTCCAGAACGACCTCTTCGGCACGCCTGCCGCCCCTACCGGCAAGACGCTTGGACATGCAGCCAAAGGCATGCTCCGCAAGGACACCAGGGTCCTGCTCAATCGCGGTCAGCGCCGGCTCAAAGAGAACGTCGGCCGCCGAGTTGTCATAGCTCACCACCGAGATATCGCCCGGGATGCTCTTCCCCATCTCGTGCAAGCGCTTGAGCAAACCGAGGGCAATGTTATCCGAGCTTGCGAACACGGCAGTGGCGTCAGTTGCGAGCACTGCCTCCGAGGCCTCGTATGCGCTCGGAATGTAGTACTCGCTCTCAAACTCCAAACGCGCGTCGATCGGCAGGCCAACCTCGCGCAGCGCGCGCTCATAGCCGGCAAGTCGCTTGCGACCCGTATTGGAACGGCGGGCATTAACCAGACAGGCGATGCGGCGATGACCTTGCTCGATCAGATAGCGGGTGGCCATATAGCCGCCCATCTCGTGGTCGAACATCACCTTGTCGCACTCGAGCCCCTCAATGGCACGGTCGACCATTACGGCCGGGATGGGCAGGTGGCTGACTTCTTCGCGCAGGGCGCGGTCATCGGAGAACTCGTCACCCACCACCAGGAAGACGCCATCAACGCCGCGCGTCACCAGCTGGCGCAGCAGCTCCAGATCGTCATCGGCGCTTCCGCCCGAGCTGGTAATGAAGAGCGCATAGCCGTCCTCGCGGCAGCGCTTTTCCAGGCTACCGGCGAGCGAGGCAAAAAAGCGGCTCTCGATGTTAGGGACGATAAGGCCCAGCGTGCGCGACTCGCGCATGACCAGGCTGCGCGCAATCTGGTTGGGAACATAGTGGTTGCGCGCCGCGACCTCTTTGATGAGCTTGCGGTTTTCTTCCGAGATGCGACAGGGCCGATTATTGAGAACAAGCGAGACCGACGAGGGGGAAAGCCCCACCTCCTGGGCGATCTGCTTGAGGGTGACTTTGTTGGCCATCTCGCTCCTTCCGGGTTTACGCGCAATCTCTTGAAAGTATAGCGACTACCCCTCTACCTCGGTGATAAACACTTTACCAATCCGGTGGACGGCTGTTTTATCGCCGCCAGCGCACCAAATCCGTCCGGGTGGGGTATATTGCAATCGATTGATGACAACGACCACCAAAAGGCGGATATTCGTATGCACGAGAACGACTTTTTTAACGAGGACCTGCTGTGCGCGCTCGCTGGCGTTGCCGGCGAGGACAACGTGCTGATGAGCGAGCCCATGCGCGAGCACACCACGTTTAAGATCGGCGGTCCGGCCGACGTCTTTGTCACGCCCGATACCGAGCAGGGCCTCGTCGCCACGCTCGATACCTGCTATCGCTGCGATCTACCACTCACCATCGTGGGCAACGGCTCTGACTTGCTCGTCGGCGACAAGGGCATCCGCGGCGTCGTCGTAGCGCTGGGCGAGGGCCTCTCCGACATTACGGTCGACGGCACGCACGTCACGGCGGCAGCCGGCGCCTTGCTTTCCGATGTCGCAGCCGCGGCAGCCGAGGCCGGCCTTACCGGCATGGAGCCCATCTCGGGCATTCCCGGATCGGTCGGCGGTGCCTGCTACATGAACGCCGGAGCATACGGCGCCTGCATGGCCGATGTGCTGGAGTCCGTGCGCGTCTACAAGCCCGCCCGCAAGCTCGACGACGGCACCCGCGGTAGCGGCAGCATTATCGAGTTCGATGTCGATGAGCTCAACCTGGGCTATCGCAAGAGCCGCATTGCCGACGACGGTTTCATCGTGCTTTCGGCCACTTTCAATCTCGCCCCGGGCAACGCCGCGATGATCAAGGCCGACATGGACGACTACCGCCAGCGCCGCGAGGACAAGCAGCCGCTCGACATGCCGAGTGCCGGCTCCACCTTCAAGCGCCCCGAGGGCCACTTTGCCGGCAAGCTCATCATGGACGCCGGCCTGCGAGGACACGCCATCGGCGGCGCGCAGGTGAGCGAAAAGCACTGCGGCTTCATCGTCAACGCCGACCACGCCACCGCCGCCGATGTCGACGAACTCATCCGCCACATCCAAACAACCGTCAAAGACCAATTCGACGTAGACCTAGAACCCGAAGTCCACCGAGTAGGCGAATTCCTCTAACAAAGAAGGCCCCGAAAGGGGCCTTCACTTTCTTTTATTCAGACAACCAATCCGGTGCGTAGCGCCCCGAACCCGAGAGGGCCGCGTGCCCGCCCGCAATATATTTGATTGATCGCGAGTTCCGCACGCAAAGAAGGCCACTTAATGTGGCCTTCGTCTTGCGCAGGACTGCCCGAGCAGGCAATCAAATATATTGCGGGCGGGCACGCGGCCCAGTCGGCTTTACGACAGCGCAATACCGCCAAGCCAGCCCCAACGCACGCCAGAGCCAGTACCATAAAAGCTAATGAACGAATCGAGCGACTTCGATGTAATGGCACCCTCGTTGCTCATAACGATGCCGCCGCCAACGTAGATACCCACATGACCGTAGATAAGGCCCGGAGCACCCGTGCCACTGTGCGAGGAATCGGCCACGATCATGCCCACCTGCAGCGCCGAGCGATCGGAGCTATAGCACCAGGCGTTGAACATGTCGCAGGCGTTGCCGCCAAAGTAGCCCACGCCGGCGTTACGGAAGACATTGGTAACCCACGCCGCGCACCAGTTCTGACCCGGCGAAGGCGTGGAGTAGCACGCGTTGACGACGGCCTGCTGCTTGCCCGAGCCGGCATTCTGCTGCGGAGTTCCGGGCGCATACGATCCACCGCCCGAGCTCGAACCACCCGAGTAGGAATTGTTCTTGTTCGCGGCGGCCGCGGCAGCGGCGGCCTTCCTAGCGGCCTCCTCAGCCTGGGCGGCAGCGAGGATCTCGGAATCGCGCTGAGCCATGAGCTCCTTGACGTCGTCGGAAAGACCGTTCAGCACGGTCTGGACTTCTTGCTGCTTGGCCTGCATATCCTGCATCTGAGCCGTCTGCTGGTCCTTGAGTTTCTCCAGGTCGGACTTTTGTGATTCGAGCTCGGTCTTCTGTGCGTCGAGCTCAGCCTGAATCGTCTGGATATCCTCGATGGCATCGCGGTCGCTCTTGTTGATCTTCTCAACGTAATGCGCGTTGGCGACGAGTTCCTCAAACGAGCCAGAGGCCAGCAGCAGCGACAGGATGTTCGTACCGCCGGACTTGTAGCTGGCGGCCACGCGATCGGAAAGGTCGTTGCGCTTCTTCTTGAGCTCGGCCTTCTTTTCATCGATCTGGGCCTGCGTGTCGTCAATCTTGCCCTGGACATTCTCGATGTCGTTGAGGGTCTGGGCATTCTTGTTGGCCAGCGCCGCATACTCATTTGCGATGCTGTCGAGCTGGGCCTGAACCTCGTCGAGTTGGGCCTGGGCGGCATTCAATTTATCGGTGGTTTCTTTGGAAGCCTCCGCCGCATGGGCGCGAGTGGGCAGGCCAAAAAGAACTGCCGCAGAAGCGGCGCCGAACAGGGCCTTGAGGGCAGTGCGGCGCGAGAGCTCCTGGGAAAGGATGGAATCGCTGTTTGGTGACATATGTACTCCGTTACATGCTTATTTATATGTCGCTCAACTCATACATATTAGCGTACATATGGCGCGTCCCAACGATTTCCACGAACGGCAGGAAACTACAAGGTCGGCGGCTCGTAAGCAATTGTTAAATTTGAGGCAACAATTGAGCAAGCTCTCATTATGAGTACGTTAACATAATCCTCTGCTTTTCCTCAGCGCACGATTTGGGCGTCCCCGCCTGCGCTATACTCCCCTCTAGAAGTGTTCCTGATTCGATAGGAGACTACATGCCCAAAGCACTCGACCCCAAAGACACCTGCGTCCTCGTTACCGGTGGCGCCGGCTTTATCGGCTCGCACACCGTCGTTCAGCTGCTCGAGGGCGGCTACCAGGTCGTCGTCGTCGATGACCTCTCCAACTCCAGCGCCGTCGCCATCGACCGCGTCAAGACCATCGTGGGCGACGAGGCCGCCAAGAACCTCACCTTCTACGAGGCCAACGTACTCGACCGCGATGCGATGAACAAGATCTTCGATACTCACCAGATCGACCGCGTCATCCACTTTGCCGGCTTTAAGGCCGTCGGCGAGTCGGTGAGCAAGCCCGTCGAGTACTACCACAACAACATCGAGAACACCCTGGTGCTCATCGACGTCATGCGCAACCATGGCTGCAAGTCCATCATCTTCTCGAGCTCCTCGACCGTCTACGGCGACCCGGACAACCCGCCCGTCACCGAGGAAGACCCCAAGAAGCCCGCAACCAACCCCTATGGCTGGACCAAGTGGATGATCGAGCAGATCCTTATGGACGTCCACACCGCCGACCCCGAGTGGGACGTCGTGCTGCTCCGTTACTTCAACCCCATCGGCGCTCATCCGTCGGGCCTGATCGGCGAGGACCCCAAGGGCATCCCCAACAACCTGGTGCCCTATGTCGCCCAGGTCGCCGTGGGCAAGCTCGAGGCCGTTCAGGTCTTTGGCAACGACTACCCCACCCCCGACGGCACCGGCGTGCGCGACTACATCCACGTGTGCGATCTGGCCTCTGGTCACGTTGCCGCCCTTAACTGGATGAACGGCAAGACCGGCGTCGAGATCTTTAACCTGGGCACCGGCACCGGCACCTCGGTACTCGAGGTCGTCGCCGCCTTCTCCAAGGCTTGTGGCAAGGAGCTGCCCTACGTGATCCGCGAGCGCCGCGCCGGCGACATCGCTGCCAACTGGTGCGATGCCTCCAAGGCCGAGCGCATGATGGGCTGGAAGGCCCAGTACGACATCGCGGACATGTGCCGCGATAGCTGGAACTGGCAGAGCCACAACCCCAATGGCTTCGCCGACGCCGAGTAGCAAAAACCTACATACCGTTCTTGCCCCGATCTCACGTTGTGAGGTCGGGGCTTTTTTCATGGCATGTAGCCATTCGCCGAAAATCGACCAACTTTTTTATCTTGCCTGTACATGTTTAAACAACATGTTTTACAATAGGCGTATCGAATCAGAACATCGGAGGCGGACTGCACACCCATCGGCAGGCCGACCCCACAACAAGAAGGTTGGTGAGCGCATTCATGGAGCGTGCAAGCGGCGTCCTCATGCCCGTCTCATCTCTGCCCGGACCATACGGAATCGGCGGCTTTGGCTGGAATGCCTACGACTTCGTCGATTTTCTCGCCTCGTGCAAACAACATTACTGGCAGATTCTGCCCCTTACGACGACCAGCTATGGCGATTCGCCCTATCAGTCGTTCTCGGCCCGCGCAGGCAACCCCAACTTTATCGACTTTGCCGAGCTTATCGAGGCAGGGTATCTGGAGCAGCGCGATATCGATGGCGTGTATCTGGGATCCGACCCCAGCAATGTCGACTACGGTGCTATCTTTGGCGGCCGCCGTCAGATTCTCGACCGCGCCGCCGAGCGCTTTGCTGCCGACAAGCCGGCCGATTTCGATGACTTTATCCAGGCCAACGAGGACTGGCTCATCCCCTACTGTGAGTTCATGACCGTCAAAGAGGAGTGCGGTCTCAAGGCGTTTTGGGAGTGGCCCGCGGAGCTCCGCACCCGCGGCGAGGCTTCCGCCAAGGTCTGCGCCGACCATCCGGCGCGTATGCTCTACCACCAGATGACGCAGTACTTCTTCGATCGCCAGTGGAGCCGCCTCAAGGCCTATGCCAACGAGCGCGACATTCTCATCATCGGCGACCTGCCCATCTATGTCTCGCGTGACTCCGTCGAGATGTGGGCGACACCTGAGCTCTTTAAGATCGACGCCGCCGGCAATCCCGTGAGCGTCGCCGGCACGCCGCCCGACCAGTTCTCGGCTACCGGCCAGTACTGGGGCAACCCCATCTACGACTGGGACGCCATGGAGGCCGACGGCTTCTCCTGGTGGGAGGGCCGCATTCGCGCCGCCCTCGACATGTACGACGTCATCCGCCTGGATCACTTCCGCGGCTTCGAGGCCTATTGGGAGGTGCCGTTCTCCTCGCCTGATTCGTCCTACGGTTCGTGGACGCAGGGTCCCGGCCTCAAGCTCTTCAAGACACTCGAGGAAAAGCTCGGCACGCTGCCCATCATCGCCGAGGACCTGGGCTTCCTCACCCCCGGCGTCATCGATATGCGCGACAACTCGGGCTTCCCCGGCATGAAGATCCTGCAGTTTGCCTTTGAGGGCACTAACTCGTACTACCTGCCGCACAACTACATTGCCAACACCGTCGCCTACGTGGGCACCCATGACAACGAGACGGCACGCGGCTGGTTTGAAGGAACGGCCACCCCGCGTCAGCGCGAGCAGGCAGCCCTGTACACCCATCAGCAGGCCGGCGAACCCATCACCGACGCGCTCAACCGAACCATCGCAGCCAGCGTGAGCGACACGTGCATCTACACCATGCAGGACCTGCTCAACTTGGGCAACGAGGCGCGCATCAACACCCCTGCCACGCTGGGCGGCAACTGGACCTGGCGCATGCTCGACGGCGCCATCACCCGCGAGCTCGAGCACAAACTCACCGACTGGACCGAGACCTACTTCCGCATCCCGTCGGAAGCCGAAATCGAGCTTCCTCAATAGGAGCTACCGCGCCCGACCCCTCCCCACCGTGCGGACGCGCTTGCTTACCCGCGCGAGGCCACCCCAATCCCCTCGCGCGGGATTCTTATGAATTGCAGACATGTAATCAACCCATTACAGGAGGAAACATGCCCCAAATTAACCTCATGGAACTCGCCGAGCAGTCTTTTGGCACCTCGCTCGAGCAGCTCGACGACCGTCGCATTTACAAGCTGCTGGTCAAACTCGTGCAGGAGCGCTCCGCCACCTGCCCGCTCAACAACGGCAAGAAAAAGCTCTATTACATTTCCGCCGAATTTTTGATCGGCAAGCTGCTCATCAACAACATGATCGACCTCGGCATCTACGACGAGGTTAAGGACCAGCTCACCGCCGCAGGCCACGACCTCAACAAGATCGAGGAATTCGAGGTCGAGCCGTCGCTCGGCAACGGCGGCCTGGGCCGCCTGGCCGCGTGCTTCCTGGATTCCATCGCCACGCTGGGCTTGACCGGCGATGGCGTGGGCCTCAACTATCACTACGGTCTGTTCCGTCAGCGCTTTGTCGACAACCAGCAGAAGGCCGTCCCCGACGAGTGGCTCGGTGAGCAGGACATCCTAGTCGACGATGACCGCTCCTACACCGTCGAGTTCGGCGATTTTGCCGTTACCTCCAAGCTCGTCAACATCGATGTGCCCGGTTACGGCCAGCCCACCAAAAACCGCCTGCGCCTGTTCGACCTGGCGAGCGTCGACGACGGCCTGGTCCCCGGCTGCTCCATCGACTTCGACAAGACCGAGATCGCCAAGAACCTCACCTTGTTCCTCTACCCCGACGATTCCGACGAGCAGGGCCGCCTACTTCGCATCTATCAGGAGTACTTCATGGTGAGCAACGCCGCCCAGCTCCTGATCGACGAGGCCGTCGAGCGCGGCAGCAACCTGCACGATCTGGCCGACTACGCCGTGGTCCAAATTAACGACACGCACCCCACCATGGTCATCCCCGAGCTCATTCGCTTGCTCACCACCGAGCATGGCATCGAGTTTGACGAGGCCGTGACCATCGTACGCTCCATGGTCGCCTACACTAACCACACGATCCTTGCCGAGGCGCTCGAGAAGTGGCCGCTCGCCAGCCTGCAGAAGGTCTCCCCTGCCATCGCCGACATTATCGTCAAGCTCGATGAGATCGCGAAAGCCGAGCACGATGACCCGCGCGTCGCCATCATCGACGAGCACGACACCGTCCACATGGCCCACATGGACATCCACTTTGGCTTCTCCATCAACGGCGTAGCCGCCCTCCACACCAAGATCCTGGAGGACACCGAGCTTCATCCGTTCTACGAGATCTATCCCGAGAAGTTCTCCAACAAGACCAACGGCATCACCTTCCGCCGCTGGATCCATGGGGCCAACCCCGCGCTCGCCAGCCTGCTCGACGATGTAATCGGCACCGACTGGCGCAGCACCGGCGATCTGAGCAAACTCGCCAAGTTCGCCGACGACAAGGACGTTCTTGAGCGCCTGGCCGCCACCAAGGTCGAGGCCAAGGCCATCATGCGCCAGTTCATGGCGCTCGAGCAGGGCGTGACCATTCCCTCCAACGCCATCATCGACGTCCAGGTCAAGCGCATCCACGAGTACAAGCGTCAGCAGATGCTCGCGCTCTACATCATCTGGAAGTACTTCGATATCAAGAACGGCAACAGGCCTAAGCACCCTGTCACCATCATCTTTGGCGGCAAGGCGGCGCCTGCCTACACTATCGCGCAGGACATCATCCATCTGATCCTGACGCTGTCGCAGTGGATTGCAAACGACCCCGACGTGGCTTCCTACCTGCAGGTTGTCATGATCGAGAACTACAACGTCACCGCCGCCGAGCGCGTGATCCCCGCCGCTGACATCTCCGAGCAGATCAGCCTGGCCTCCAAGGAGGCGAGCGGCACCTCCAACATGAAGTTCATGCTCAACGGCGCCCTAACCCTGTGCACGCTCGACGGTGCCAACGTGGAGATTGCCGAGCTCGTGGGCGACGAGAACATCTATACCTTTGGTGCCTCGTCCAAACAGGTCGAGCAGCTCTACGCCGACGGCACCTACAACGCCGGCGCGCTCTACCGCAAGCCCGGAATTAAACTGCTGGTGGACTTCATCACCAACCCGGCCTTTATGGCAACCGGCAACGCCGAGCGCCTGCAGCGCCTGCACGACGACATTAAGGGCAAGGACTGGTTTATGGCCCTGCTCGACATTGAGGAGTACATCCAGACCAAGGAGCGCGTGCTGGCCGACTACGAGGACCAGGACGCCTGGATGCGCAAGGCGCTCATCAATATCGCCAACGCCGGCACCTTCTCGTCCGACCGTACGATCTCCCAGTACAACGACGAGATCTGGCACCTGAGCTAGCTCATTCTCCTTACCCATCCTCTTGAGAAACGGAGTCGTGGCAACACGGCTCCGTTTTTTGTGCCCGCACGTTACCCTGTGATCCGACTCGGCCAAACAATCTCGATCCGTAGCAATTACTCAACCAAAACGGTCCCAGCCGTTACAGATTGAGACATACCGGCCCCTCCCCTTGGGTTTATCTCAATCTGTAACATCTAGCAGGTGTAATTCGCCTTTGGTGTTACAGATTTAGATGAAATGGTTAGCTCAGCGGAACCGTCTCGATCTGTAACATCTAACGTCCGAAATCGGCCCTATCCGTTACAGATCGAGACAAACGACCGGTCAGACAGTCCCAACACAAAGAAAGGCTCCCCTCTCGCCCAGTGGACGGGAGGGGAGCCTTATATGTGACCGCGGCAAAAGGATGGCAAAGCCGCAGTCGCCCAAAGGAAGGGCCTGGTTGCACCGGGCCTAGATAAGGTTCTTGCCAGAGACCTTATCGAAGAGGTGGGTCGCGTTCTTCTCAAACTTGAACCAGATGGGGTCGCCCGCCTTGAGCGCGACCTTGGCCTCGAGGTCGACGACGGGAATGATCAGGACAAACTGGCCGTCGGGAGCAGTCACGTGGACATGCTCGGTCGAGCCCATGAGCTCGGTCACCTCGACGGTGCCCTGGAGCGCACCCTCCTCGTCCTTGTCGGCAAGCAGGATCTGCTCGGGACGCACGCCGGCCGTGATCTCCTTCACGTCGCCGCCGTCCCAGTTGAGAGCAAGCTGAGCGCAGGTCTCGGGGGCGAGCGCCACGTTCATATCCTCGGTCTTGACCGTAAAGCCGTTGCCCGAGCGCACCAGCTGGGCATCGAAGAAGTTCATCTGCGGCACGCCGATAAAGCCGGCGACGAAGATGTTCGCGGGATGGTTGAAGACCTCCTGCGGGGTGGCGATCTGCTGGACGACGCCGTCCTTCATGACCACGATACGATCGCCGAGGGTCATAGCCTCGGTCTGGTCGTGGGTAACGTAGATGAAGGTGCCCTTGATCTCGTGACGCAGCTTAATGAGCTCGGCGCGCATCTGGTTACGCAGCTTGGCATCCAGGTTGGACAAGGGCTCGTCCATCAGGAAGACCTTGGGGTCACGCACGATGGCGCGGCCGATGGCGACACGCTGGCGCTGGCCGCCAGAGAGCGCCTTGGGCTTACGGTCGAGATACTCGGTAATGCCCAGGATCTCGGCAGCAGAGCGAACCTTGCGGTCGATCTCGTCCTTGGGGACCTTCTTGAGCTCGAGCGTAAATGCCATGTTCTCGTACACCGTCATATTGGGGTACAGAGCGTAGCTCTGGAACACCATGGCGATGTCGCGGTCCTTGGGCGCCACGTCGTTGACGCGCTTGCCGTCGATGAGCACGTCGCCGGAGGTGATGTCCTCTAGGCCGGCGACCATGCGCATCGTCGTGGACTTACCGCAGCCAGAGGGGCCAACGAGGACGATGAACTCCTGGTCGTGAACGGTGAGGTTGAAGTCCTCTACAGCGAGCACACCGTCCTCGGTAACCTTGAGGTTGTGCTTCTTCTCCTCGGTCTTCTTCTTTTTGCCAAAGAAGCCCTTCTTTTTTGACTCGTTGTTGGGATACACCTTCTGAACATGTTTGAGAACGATCTCGGCCATGTCTCTACCTTTCGATACGCGGCGCCGCGCTGAGGGGCGCCGCCAAAACTTGCAAAACAGTTACGGCATCAGCCCTTGACGGCACCTGCCACCACACCGTCGATGATGTACTTCTGGCAGAAGATGTACATGATGACGATGGGGACAACGACCATCATGATGCAGGCCATCATGGGGCCGAGCTCGACGTGGCCATAGCCGCCGCGGAAGTACTGGATCAAAATAGGAATGGTCTTGTACTTGGTGGAGTCGAGCGTAAGGTAGGGCAGCAGGTAGTCGTTCCAGACCCACATGGTCTCGAGGATGCCGACCGAAAGATAGGTGGGCTTCATGATGGGGAGAACGATCTTAAAGAACACCTGAACCGGGTTGCAGCCGTCAATCATGGCCGCTTCCTCAATCTCGAGCGGGATGTTCTTTACAAAGCCGGCGAACATAAAGACCGCCAGGCCCGCGCCAAAGCCCAGATAGATAAAGCAGATGTTGAACGGCGTATTAAAGCCGATGCGGTCCGCCAAATTGGACAGCGTGAACATGAGCATCTGGAACGGTACGACCATCGAGAACACGAACAGGTAATAGAAGAAGTTCGAGATCTTGTTGTTGACACGAACCACGTACCAAGCGCACATGGAGCAGCACACCAGAATCAGCACGACCGACGTGACTGTGATGATGAGCGAGTACATAAACGCCGAGGCAAAGCCCTGCTCGTTAAGAGCGTGCACGTAGTTTGCGAGGCCGTTGAACGTCTCGGGCGTGAGCAGATCGAACGCCGTGGTGGTGCTGATTGCGGTCCCCTTCTTAAAGGAATTGAGCGCAATCATGAACACAGGGTAGATCCACGCGAGCGACAGAATCGTAAAGAAGATCGAGAGCGCGCGGTTAATAGCCTTATCGCGTTTCATTACTGCTGCACCTCCTTGGACCTCGTGGCCTTAAGCTGGATCATAGAAATAGCGACAACCAGGATGCAGAAGATAACTGCCTTGGCCTGACCGATGCCCTGCCATGCGATGCCAGCACGCGAATAGAACGTGTTGTAGATGTTCAGGGCGAGCATCTCGGTGGAGTGCGCCGGGGCACCACCGGTAAGGGCGAGGTTCTGGTCGAACAGCTTAAAGCCGTTGGTGATGGACAGGAACAGGCAGATGGTGATGGTCGGCATCAGGTTGGGGATCTTAACCTTCCAAAACGTCTGCCATGCCGTAGCGCCGTCGACCTTGGCGGCCTCGATGTAATCAGACGGAATGGACTGCAGACCGGCGATGTAGATGATCATCATGTAGCCGACCTGTTGCCACAGGGTCAGGATGATAAGGCCCCAGAAGCCAGCGGCGGAGTTGAGGGCGATAAGCTGGGCACCCACGTTGGAGAGCAGGCAGTTGATCAGAATCTGCCAAATGTAACCCAGTACAATGCCGCCAATCAGGTTAGGCATAAAGAAAATCGTACGGAAGATGTTGGTGCCCTTGAGCGCCTTGCGAGTGAGCGCCTGCGCGATGGCGAGGGCAATCACGTTGATGAGCACCGTCGACAGGAAGGCAAACGCCACGGTAAAGAAGAACGACGTGGAGAACTGCGGGTCGGTCAGTGCGCGCACGTAGTTCTCGATACCGACAAAGTGCGCGTTATTGATGGTAATAAACTGGCAGAACGAGAGATAGAAACCCTGGATAAAGGGAATCACGAACCCGATCATAAACGCCAGGCACGTGGGCAGCATAAAGAGCGGCCACCAGCGCTTGAGTGCTTTGCCCATAGAAGGGTCCTTTCAATATGCAGGGGGCGGGCAAACCTACGTCTGCCCGCCCCCTGTCGCTAATCAGATAGCTTGGGCAGCAACTGCTTACTCGGAAGCAGCCTTCTCGGTCTTCCAGCCATCCACGAAGGCGTTCTTGACGCCGTCCCACTTGCTGTTATCGGCAGCGTAGGCAATCAGGGCCTGCTTGAGGTTCTTCTTCCACTCCTCAGAGGGGATGTAGACGAAGTCCCAAGCGACGGTCTTCTTGCCGTCCTTGGCCATGGCAACGGCCTGCTGAGAGAAGACGTTGGTGGTCTCCTTAGCGCTCTTGAACGGGGCGGTCAGACCCATCTTGTCAGCGATGATGCTGGTGGCGGTGTCAGAAGTGACGCACCAATACATGAAGTCCTCGGTGGCCTTCTGGGCATCCTCGGAAGCCTGGGAGCTGACGCACCAGTAGTTCTCGCCGCCGGAGCACAGGCCCTGGTTCTCCTCGCCGTCGACGCCGATGTAGATCGGCAGCATGCCGAGCTGGTCGTCGGTCATACCGGCCTTGGTGAGGTCGGAGTAGGCCCAAGAGCCGTTCTGGTAGAAAACGGCCTTACCGGTTGCGAACTCGTTGGTGGCGTCGTCACCGGTCTTGGAGGCAAGCTGCGAAGGATCGCAGGTGGAGTCGGTGATATACAGGTCGAAGATCTGCTTAAAGTTGTCGAGATACTCGCCCTTGATCTCGTCGTCCTCCTGGTTGTGCTCCTTCTCGAACTCGTAGTAGAGCGGGAGGTTGGCGAGGTGGGTGGTGTAGCGCCAGCTGGAAGAGTCGTCCATACCGGCGGAAGTGAAGGCACCGTCAACGCCGAGCTCGTCCTTGCGGGCCTGGATGTCGTCAGCGCAAGCCTTCAGCTTGTCGAAGGAGTTGATGTCCTCGGCCTTGTAGCCGGCCTTCTCGAGCAGCTGCTTGTTGTAGATGATGCCGTAGCTCTCCTGAACCCAGTCGATACCCAGATCCTTACCGTCGGACTGCAGCGCCAGGGAGTCGTCGATGAGCTCACCGCGGAGCTTGGTGTCGGAAAGATCGGCGCAGTAGTCCTTCCAGTTCTTAAGGCCGGTGGGGCCGTTGACCTGGAACAGCGTCGGAGCGGAGCTCTTGGACATCTCGGACTTGAGCTTCTCCTCGTAGGTGTTGGAGGCGGCGGTCACGATCTTGACCTCGACGCCCTTCTCCTCCTTGTACGCCTTGGCGATCTCCTTCCACTCCTTATCGACCTCGGGCTTGAACTGGAGGAAGTAGACCTCGGCAGCGTCACCAGAGGCAGCAGAGCCGGAGCCGGCGGAGCCACCGCAGCCCACGAGGCCCAGACCAAAGACTGCGGCCGCGGAGCCGGCGAAGCCCAGGAACTGCCTTCTGCTCATTTCGTTCTTCATTACAATCCACCCTTTCACACCGTGGCGGCACCCTTTGCCGCCGCCTTCGGAGATTGGCTCGGGGACTTTGCCCCTTTTGCTGTTTTGTACAATACGCTATTTGGCTAGTTGTTTGAACAAGTATTACTAGAGCGGTAGAAAACCTTCGGTGAACGGTTCTTGATACATTCGTACTTGACAAATATTGTCCAAACAATTACACGCAACATAGAGAAAAAGCGCCTCGTTCGACCGATATCCCATCGGTCGAACGAGGCGCTTCATGTCGAGGGAGCAGGCTTATGCGCATGTTCCCTATCGCTTGGAGTTGACGCGGTAGTGGAAGATCTCGGGATGCGTGCGGGCATGCGTCACCTCAAATAAGATGCCGTCCGAGGTGTACGACTGGCTCTCCATGACGGCAACGCAGTTGTATTTGCCAAGGTCCAAGTAGCTGCAGTCCTCATCGTTGGCGAGCTCGACGCTCACCGTACGCCGACTCGCCATCACTTTGACGCCGCGCTTGTGCTCCAGATAATCATAGATAGATTTTGCTGCGATCTCGGGAGTCAGACCCTTGGCGATCGACTCCAAAAAGTAGCCATGGTCCACCTGGCGCGCGCTGCCGTTGAGGCTTCGGACGCGCACGACGCGAATCAGCTCCTCGCCCACCTTAAAGCCCAGGCGGCGAGACAGTTGCTCGGTGCAAATTAAATGTTCAAAGGATTTAACATCCGTCGATGCAACGGCGTTGTTGCGCTTTGCAAATTCGCCAAACGACTCGACTTCCTCGAGCGCGCCCAGCATGTCGGTCTCGCCCTTAAGCCAAATGACACGCACGCCCTTGCCGTGTATAGGCTGCACAAACATCTGGTCGGCCAGCATGCTCAAGGCGCGTCGAACGGTATTGCGCGTGCAGCCAAACTCCGCGGTCAGCTCGGCTTCGGTTGGCAGCATCTCCTGAAACGCATAGGTCCCGTTAATGATGCGCGAACGGATCTCGCGGTAGATTCCTTCGTAAATCGCTTTTGGCATGACTTCACCTCTAATGAATATGTATGGCTAGGCACGATAGCATTTCTTAAAGTTGTTTAAACCGATTATCGGTAAAGCGACAGGATTTAACCGTTGGCGGTTTCTGTCGTGCCCAAAACGGTTTCGCCCAAAACTGCCGGCACGGCAGTCGTCCGGTCCTCTACAATGAATCCATTGTTTAAACGTTTCACCACGCGCAATGCGCCTCGATATTCGAGAGGCAGAACATGCTGCAAAAAATCCAACGCTTTGGCGGGGCAATGTTCGCGCCCGCCATGCTGTTTTCCATATCGGGCCTTATGGTCGGCGTCTCCGCCCTCGCAACGTCTGCGGACATCGTCGGCGATCTCGCCGTATACGGAACCCCTTGGTACGTTTTTTGGACCATCATCCAGCGCGGCTCGTGGACGGTCTTTAAACGTCTTCCGCTCCTTTTTGCAGTAGCGCTGCCCATCGGCCTTGCCCAAAAGCAACCGGCACGTTGCTGCCTCGAGGCACTCGTGGCCTATTTTGCCTATTGCTTCTTTTTGAGCGAGATCATTAAGCTGAGCGGAGACAACCTTGGACTTAAGTACCCGTCGTCTTTGACCCCCGCTAGCGGCATCACCGTCATCGACGGCATCAAGACGCTCGACACCGGCATTATCGGCCCGCTAGCGGTATCGGCAACCGTCGTCGCCATCCATGACCGCTTCTACGATGCCAAGGTTCCCGATTGGCTCGGCACCTTCTCGGGCTCCTCGCTGGTCTACCTCATCAGTTTTTTTGCCGTGTTCGCCCTTGCCATTACCTCGGCCGCCATCTTGCCCTTTGCATACGCAGCGACCGAAACGCTGCGCCACGCACTTGCGGGCGTCGGCCCCTTCGGCGTGGGCGTCTTTGTGTTTTTGGAGCGAGCACTCGAGCCTATGGGGCTGCACCACCTGCTCTACATGCCTATCTACTACGACAACTTGGTTATTAACGACGGCATCTACGCCACGTGGACCAACTTGCTTCCCATCCTCTCACACAGCACACGCCCCCTCAACGAACTTGCGCCCTGGGCTGGTTACACCGCCACCGGCTGGGTCAAGCTCTTTGGCCTTCCCGCCATCGCCGCAGCGTTCTACACCACCGCCAAGCCCGAACGCCGCGCCGGCCTCAAGGTTATCCTGGTTCCCGCCATCGTTGCCTCAGTGGTCTGCGGCGTCACCGAACCGCTCGAGTTTCTCTTTATGTTCACCTATCCCGGACTCTTTTTGCTCTATGCCGTCCTATCTTCCTGCCTCGCCATGGTTATGAACTTCTTTGGCGTCGTCGGCATCTTCTCGGGCGGCTTTATGGAAATGGCTGCCTTCAACTTTATCCCGCTCATGCGGACGCATGCCGGCTCCTACCTTTTGGCACTCGGAATCGGACTCATCTTTAGCGTCATCTTCTTTCTGAGCTTTCGAGGTCTTATCTTGACCTTTGACCTTAAAACCCCGGGACGCGAGGACCATATCGCCAGCAACGCGGCGCTCTCGCGCTTAACGGGAAACGACGTTGACGAAAAACACTCATCCAAAACCGGCGCTTCCGGCGACCAGGCCTCACAAGATCATCTGCTCGCCGAGCAGGTTGTGATGCTTCTGGGCGGCGTCTCCAACATTGTGGGCGCAACCAACTGCGCCACGCGCCTGCGCGTCGAAGTCGTGGACCCCTCCATCGTCGCGGACAATGCGACCTTTGTCGCAGCGGGTGCCAAAGGCCTCATCGTCACCGGCAAGACCGCTCAGGTAATCATCGGCATCTCGGTACCCCGCGTCAAAGAGCACTTTGATCGGATTATTGGACTCGAGCCGGGTTTTGCATTCGCCGCCTCGCCTTTTCATGCCGGCGATGGCACCAAAAAGTATGGCAATGTCTGCTTCTTCGACATCGACGGTACGCTCGCCTGGCAAGATCCCAAACTTGCCCAAGAGCTCCCCGAGGGCGAGCGAGACCTTTCCCCCTATCCCAACGAGACGGTTGCACAGGCAATTCGCGCGTTTGTCGCCAATGGCAACAAAGCCTTTATCTGTACGGGGCGCACCCTCAGCTGCATCCATCCCAAGCTGCTCGAACTGCCGTGGGCAGGCGTCGTGTGTCTCGCGGGCGGTTACGCCGAACTCGAGGGGCGCATTGTGCGAAATGCAGCCATAAACCCTGGTCTGCTACAGCGCCTCGCCCCCTATCTCGAGCAATCGGGTGAGGTCATTCGCTTTGAGGGTATCGATCACGTGGTGCGCATGAGTGCAGATGCCCCCGAGACGTACGGATACGCACGCACCGTGGGCGACGCCGTCACGCAACTTGAGCACTACAACGCCTATAAAATTCTTATGTCCACGCCACTTGCCAACCGCATCGCCCAAGATGAAGAGCTTGGACCTCTGCTCTGCCTCAATGAGCTCGAGCTCGAGGTCACAGAAATCTCGCCTCGCGAGTGCACCAAACGGGCCGGAATCAAGGCCGTGCTTGACGCCCTGGGACCAGACCACGGCACCGTATATGGCATTGGCGACGCGAGCAACGACATCGCCCTCATGGAGGCGGTCGATGTCGGCATCGCCATGGGCAACGCGCCGGACTTCCTCAAGGAAAAGGCCGACTACGTAACCGACAGCTTCGACCACGACGGCGTCGTCACCGCGCTCGAACACTTTGGGCTTATCTAGCCGAGCCCCTTGCCGCGTTTGCTGCCGCAAAACTCAATCGTCTTCAACCGCCACGCTCGACGCCCCAATGTGGCAATATGTTGTCTGCATAATGCAACGGTGCAACCTAAGAAAGAATGCGAGAATCCGTGTCCAGTCCGTTTACCAGCTTTTTAGCCCAGCACTTTGACCAGATTAACAACTATCTGGCCACGTTTTTTGACGGACAGGCGACCTCCGCCGATATCGAGCGTTACCTGTATACCCCGCTCTCGGCATTTACGGCCAACGCCGGCAAGCGCCACCGCCCGCTCATCTGCATGCTCGCCGCCACTGCGGTAGGCGGCAGCTTTGAGAGCGCCCGCAGCGCGGCGGCAGCTATCGAGCACTTTCAGTCGGGAGCGCTTATCCATGACGACATCGCCGATAACGGGCAGCTGCGTCGCGGCAAGCCCTGCATGCACCTTACCGAGGGCACGGGGCTTGCCATCAACTGCGGCGATTTAGCACTCACCATGGTCACCAAGACGGTTCTCGACGACCCCACGCTCGAGGCAGACGTGAAACTCCGCGTGCTCCACGAGCTCACCGAGATGATCGTCCGAACCATCGAGGGCCAGGCGCTCGACTTGGGCTGGGTCCGCGACGGGCGCTTTGACATCTCGGTCGACGATTATCTGGACATGGCGACGCACAAGACCGCGTACTACAGCGGAGCGACGCCGCTTGCCGCCGGAGCCATTATCGGCGGCGGCAGCGAAGAGCAGATTGAGGCACTGCGCGCCTTTGGGCTGCACACGGGCCTTGCCTTCCAGATTCAAGACGACCTGCTCAACTTGATCGGCACCAAGGAGGCCGCCAACAAGGACTTCCGCACCGATATCACCGAGGGCAAGCGCACCCTCGTTGCCGTGCATGCCCTGTCAGACGAGCGCTATCACGACGAGATCGAGGCAATCCTTTCCTCGGGCACCGAGGACCCTGCGCAGCTCGCACGCGCCGTGGAGATCTTCCAGGAGACCGGCTCCATCGATTACGCCCACACCTATGCGCTCGACCTGACCGCTAAGGCCAAGGCCGCTATCGAAGGCGTCGAGCTCGACCCGCATGCGCGCGAGCTCTTCCTCTCAATGGCAGATTTCTTTGTGGAGCGTCTTAACTAGCGGGGGTCATAAAACCTGTGGGCAGCGAGTTTGGGTACAAGTTGCTACACTATTGAGTGCATGTTTATAAATTGTCTCGCGTTGTCTATCCGACACACGCTCAAAATAGTACGAATGGTACGCCGAAAGGGGTTCGTTCATGGAACCTATTACCACGGGCATGCAGGGAGCAGCCGTCGAGGACGTCCAGTCCCGCCTTCTGCAGCTCGGCTATACAATCGATGACGCCGAGGTTGCCGACAAGCGCTTTGGCACCACCACCGAGCAGGCCGTCAGCACCTTCAGGCTCGACAGCGGCCTTGCTGCCGGTCATGCCGTCGATATCCCCTGTTGGAGCGCCCTGGTCGACGCCTCGTATAAGCTGGGCGACCGCACCCTGTATCTGCGCATGCCCAATTTCCATGGCGCCGATGTGCAGGCCCTGCAGCGCGCTCTCAACGTTTTGGGCTTTGCCTGCGGCGAGGACGACGGCTACTTTGGTCCGCATACCGAGGCCGCCCTGCAGCAGTTCCAGGAAAATGTCGGCCTGTTTGCCGACGGCATGGCCTTCCAGGACACCTACGCCTACATCAACCGCCTGCACCATGTGTGGGAGGGCAAGCCCTCGGTCACCGAAGCCGAGTCCCGCATCGGTTTTGCTCGCGCCGCCAACGTGCTCGAGCGCTTCCAGATCGCCGTTATCGGTGAGGACCCCATCGCACGCAGCGTTGCTTCGCGCATGTGGAACATCGCCACGGCAACGACCGACAACAGCGGCATGATGCTCTGCGCCTCCGAGGTCCCAACCGACGTTGACCTGGTGCTCGAGATCGCAAGCGACGAGCTGCCCGCCGACGCCGCGCCACGCGCCACGATTGCCCTCGCCGAGTGCCACAACCTGGCCCAGCGCATCCGCACCGCCAATGTCGCCGCGCAGCAGAAGCCGGCTCGCATTCGCATTGAGCTCACGGGCATGACGCGCTACAACGGCACCTTCACGGCCAGCGACGCGCAGACGCTCGCCGTACGCCTACTCGACGGCGTTTGCGATGCCCTCGCAGATTAGGTAAACTAGACGAGTTGCTTTTGGGCAACACCACACATTGGGACGTAGTTCAACGGTAGAACTCCGGTTTTTGGTGCCGGCTGTTGGGGGTTCGAATCCCTCCGTCCCAGCCATTAAAACTGAGCGCCCTAAGCCCATAACGGCCCAGGGCGCTTTCTTGTGGGCAAGCGGAGGAATTCGAACCCGCAAGGGTGCGGAGCTGAGGAAACGCGAAGCGTTTTCCAGCGCAGCACGCAAGGAGCGAAGCGACGCAGCGGGGCGCGGCCGCCGAAAAGGCGGACGCGGAATCCCTCCGTCCCATACCAGCCAAGAGCCCCTCACGTCAAGCAAATCGAGCCAACGCCGCCAAGCGGAGGGATCCAACCCGCAAGGGTGCGGAGCGACGCAGCGGGGCGCGGCCGCCGCAGGCAGACGCGGTGTCGGCACTTGGGGACGCTCCTAAGTGCCGGCATTATAGGAACGTCCCCAAGTGCCGGCTCGGGACTATTTTCGAGGACCCTCCGAAGGACTGTGGCCAAAAAACGGCAAATATGAGTACTGTTACCGTTGTAGCTACATTATTTTCGTTAATAAAAGAAGATCTTAATGAGATTTATTCGCATCAAGGTCTTCCTTTAATGAACACTTGAGGAGATACGGCAGCTTATCTGCTCGATCGACACGTCAAATCACCTTAAATGTGGTCAAAATTACTGCTACTAAAAGAGTATCAGTACTCATATTTGCCGTTTTTTGGCCACGGCTCTTTATAGACACCCTGTACAGCGACGGTGGTAGATTTCGGAACGTGTCCGTCAGCCCCGTTCCGAAAAGCGAGCCGCATGCAACGGCCAAGCCACGACAGGCCCCGGGAGAGCGGGGACACCGGCTTAGGTTTATCGCGAGTTCCGCACGAACAGGAGGCCACTTAATGTGGCCTCCGTCGTGAGCAGGACTGTAGAGCAGGAAACCTAAGCCGGTGTCCCCGCTCTCCCGGGGCCGGCGGAATTTAGTTGTTCAGCATGCGGTCGAAGCTTCCCGAGTCGCCATCCCGATAGTCGGCGGTCATCAGAATCTCCTGCGGAATGCGCCCGCCCTCGCGCAGCACATTGCGGAACTGCACGCGCGTGACCATGGGCAGATCCTTGATCGTCGCCGCCAAGTTCTGCGGCACGCCCTGGTTGGCAGCCGCGCGCTCGCACTCGCCGCCGGCCTTCACGCGACGCTTATGTTCGGCGAGCATGGCGCGGTACATACCGGCATGCAGGCGAATCTCAACCACATTGGCATTGCGAGCCTGCTCGACGATGCGCGCGCCCTCGCGGTCGATATCGCCCACGTAGTAGACGTAGTTAAAGCGATAGCCGATCTCAGCCAGATAATCGTCCAGGGCATGCGAGACGCTCGCCTTGCATCCGCCGCCAAAAATCACGCCGCCCACCTTGATGCCAAAGAGCTTGGCGTGCTTGCGGCCACGCAGCAGCCTGACGATCTCGTCATAGGTGTCCAGGTTCTCGACCATAATGAACGGCTTATCGGCGCCCAGCGTAAAGAAACCCGTAAAGTGCACGGGGCGGTTGGGGGCGACCTTGATCGCCTGCATGCTGATGCCCTTTTCGGTCATGCGCCTTATCAGGCGCTCACCGTGCTTGCCGTCAAAAGCCTTCTCGTCGTTAAAAATCTGGTAGGCACGCTGGCGGCGCGAGGCAACCGGCGTATCGGCACCTCGGTTTTGCTCGATCCAAGCCTGGATGATTGCGATTTCCTCGGCAATCTTGCGGTTGGACATCTCGTTGTGCTGAGTGCGCTGCGGAGCCTTTTTGCCGTCCTTGCCCTCGACCTTTACGATCTGTGTCTGCTGCTCCTTGATCTTAGAGAGCGCCGTAGGCGTAGGGACAACTTTGAGCAGCTGCCTGCCTAAAACGCGGGCAAGGGCAAACGCCGATACCTCGCCGTGGACGGCCGGCTCGGGCTGCTGGGCAGCAGCATCTACTGCGGCAGACTCCGGCTTCTTCTGAGACCTGCGCTTAGAATCGCCTTGGGAATTGCGCTCGCGCTTCGGCATAGACGCCTGCTTCTGCGGACGATCGGACTTGCTCTCCTTCGCCGGCTGGCGCTTAGGCTGCCCCGAAGAAACCTCGGCCTTCGCATCCTCGTCCTGCGGCGTGGTCTTCTCGGCTGCAGTCTCGGCATGGGAACTGCGGCCCCCGCGATGGCGACGGCGGCGAGGCCTGCTCGACGCGCCCTGCTCCGTCTGCCCATCAGTAGGCTGCTCGCCCTTGGCCTCGGCAGCAACCTCAAGCTGCGGCTCAACAGGCTTCTGTTCGCGAGCCGCCGGCTCAACGGTTTTCTCGGTTTGTTCGGCCTTCTCGGCCTGAGCGGTCGAAGCCGGCTCGCCCTTCTCCTGACGCCTTACGGGATACGCGCGCCTCGCAAAACCACGCCCGGGACGGCATGAACCCGGAGCCTTCTTGGCAGACTCCTCAACATCGTCTGCAGTCTCGGAAGGCTCTTCAACCTCATGCGCGACATCCTGCTGCGCAGCCTTAAAGTGGGCACCACGGCGACGCTGGGGCTCCTGGGCCTCCACGGGCTTTTGCTCCTTCGCGGGCCTCTGCGACTCGGCAGCAACCTCGTTCTCAACAGCCTCGGCATCCGTCTCACCCTTTTGAGCAACGGCACGACGGAAGCGCTCCTGCTGGGCGCGGCGCTGCGCATCGCGCTTGCCACCCCCGCCAAAACCGCCGCGTCCTGCCTTGGCCGTAAAGGCACGCACGACGTTCTCATCGAGCAACTCATCGGTATCGACATGCTCACGCGGAGCAGCTTCTTCCACAGCAGGCACGTCAGCGGAATCCTCGACGACAAAATCTTCGACGGACTCGGCAGGCTGCTCCTGGGCATCGCGGATCTCGACATTGATGGTATAGAACGCCGGGCGCCCGTTAATGCCGCTGCCCTCGATCTTGGTCACGATATTTGCCGCGATAAGCTCATCGCGCATCGCCTTGGTGTCACATTCCTTATCGACGGAGCGGAAAATCTGTGCCAGCGCGCTCGACTTAATCTTGAGTGCCTTGCGGCAGAGCAGGTCGTAGGCAACCAGCTTTGCCCGCTCGGTAGAAAGCGATGTTTGTCCGCTCAGACGCTCAGCCAGAGCATCGACATTTTGTTGGTTATCGGAATATACCGTCTTGGCCACGGGGCCCCTTTCATATGTACACATATACGTCTATATGGTACAACGCACGCCCTTGTCCACGCAAAACATCTGCGAGAACACCCTTGCATCACCTGTTCTCACAAGAAAAAAGACCGGGTCCGCTTGATTGCGGACCCGGTCTTTCCGAGTCATATAGATGTGACGTTCGATTCGTAAGGTCGATTACGCCTTAGCGGCCTCGGCGTCGGCAGGAGCCTCAGCGGCAGCGGCGCGACCGTACTCGGCCTTGCCCATCTCGGACCACTCGGGCTCCTCGTCGGGCATGGAACCGGCCTCCTTGCCGAAGAACTCCTTGAGGCAGTTGACGGCGACGATGAGGCCCAGGACCATCAGCAGGACGGCAAAGACGAGTTGCAGGCCCTTGGTAGCGGCAACGGAGACGGCGGCCGTGGTGGCGGTAGCCGGGATGGTGCCGAAGAAGCCGTAAGCCTGGACGGCGGTCATGCAGCCCATGGCGCTCTGGACCAGCGAGGTGAAGGTGCAGCAGAGCAGGAAGACGACGGGCACGTAGAGCATCCAACCCTTGCGGCCGGTGCACTTGCAGAACACGGCGAGGGTGATCATGGTCATACCGCCGAGCAGCTGGTTGGAAGCACCAAAGAGCGGCCAGATGTTGGCATAGCCACCAAAGGCGAGGGCGAGACCGGGAAGCAGGGTAACGACCGTGGCGAACCAGGGGTTGCCGAGGACCTTCATGTAGCCGGCCTTGGACTCGATGGCCAGGGCATCGTTAGTCTGGGCAAAGAACTCGGAGAACGAGGTGCGAGCGATGCGGGCGACGGCATCGAGCGAGGTCAGGGCCAGAGCGGAAACGTTCATGGTCATGAAGACGGTTGCGAGCGTGCCGTCAACACCGAAAGCCTGCATACCGCGGGAGATGCCAGCGGCGAAGATCTGGAACGGGGTGGAAGCGACGCCGGCGTTGAGGGCGCCGGTACCGGCGGTGTTCATGTCGGAGAACATGATGCCGGCGACGATGATGGCAAGGATGCCGACGAAGGACTCGACGACCATGGCGCCATAACCGACCTTGACGGCGTCCTGCTCCTTCTCGACCTGCTTAGAAGAGGTGCCGGAAGAAACAAGGCTGTGGAAACCGGAGAGAGCACCGCAAGCGACGGAGACGAACAGGACCGGGAACATCATGCCGGAGGCAGTGGAGAAGCCAGTGAAGACCGGAGCGGTGATAGTGGCCTGGCCGTTAACGCCCAGGACGACGATGCCGAGGACAGCGCAGACGATCATGACAATCATCATGATGGAAGTGAGGTAGTCGCGAGGGGTCTTGAGCATCTGGATGGGCATAGCGCCAGCGAAGACCAGGTAGACCATGACGACGGCAAACCACTGGAACTTATCCAGGTAGACCGGGAACTGCATACCGACGGCGAACATGAGAACCATGAGCACCACACCGGTGACGAACTCGGCAGCGCCGGTGAGGTTGAACTTCTTCTGGGCCCAACCAAAGGCGATAGCGACGAAGGTGAACAGGATGGAGATGGTACCAGCGCAGCCGGCGGCATAGGACTTGGTGAAGTCGATGGCACCGGTAGCAGCACCAGAAGCGTCAACGGCCGGGGTGAACATGAACGTCTTGCAGACCATGTCGGTGAAAGCGGCGATGACGATGATGCAGAACAGCCAGCAGAACAGCAGGAACAGGCGACGGCCGGTCTTGCCGATGTACTTCTCGATGAGCTGAGCCAGGGACTTGCCGTTGTTCTTCATCGAGGCGTACAGGGCGCCAAAGTCGTGGACGGCGCCAAAGAAGATGCCGCCGACGAGGACCCAGAGCACGACGGGCAGCCAGCCAAAGGCCATGGCGACGATCGTACCCGTGACAGGGCCAGCACCGCAGATCGAGCTGAACTGGTGCGAGAACGCGGTAAAGGCGGAGACGGGCGAGAAGCTGTTGCCGTCCTTCATGCGCTTGGCCGGCGTGAGGGCATCTTTGTCAACGCCCCACTTGTTGGCCAGCCATCGGCCATAGCCCAGATAGCCGCAGGCGAGCACCGCCGCAGCCACAACCATGAGCAAAACTCCGTTCATTACATTTCCTCCTCTAAAAAGAACTTCCCAGACATAAAAAATGAGGGCCGTCGGTTGCGCTCGACGGCCCTCATCCTCATCAGCCGCCCGTTATCGTACGGGCTAGCTGTATGTGCTAACCCGCATCAGATAATTACTACGCTGATAATGTTTAGCTGATGCGTGAACATGTCTAAGAAATCCTCTTCGATCATGATGCGAACGATCCGTGCGTGTTCACATCCCCCAGTGGTTGAAAAGGAGTATGAAACTTTAGTTACCTAAAGTCAACGCAAATATGTAATGAATTTTCAACTTTTTTTGAATTTCTCGGTATAAAACGCCACTGACCTCGGACTTTACCAGACAAAAGTTTTTGCATGAGAGACGCCCCTCGGGAGCGGGCGGGCGTATACAAGGTTTCCTGCTCTACAGTCCTGCTCGCACGGAGAGCACATTAAGTGCTCTCCGGCTCGTGCGGAACTCGCAATAAACCTTGTATACGCCCGCCCGCTCCCGAGGGGTTCACATCCCAAATGCGGAGCAAAACTCCGCACACCAACTTTTTCTTTCAGCTAAAGCACGCCGAAAATTCGACGCTGACTTGTTAACCTTGCTGGACGTCGTCGACGCCAAACCAGCTCAGAAGCTGCATCGATACAGAAAGGTCCCCGACCGGAGGGGCCGGATATAAGGTTTATCGCGAGTTCCGCACGCAAAGAAGGCCACTTAATGTGGCCTTCGTCTTGCGCAGGACTGTAGAGCAGGAAACCTTATATCCGGCCCCTCCGGTCGGGGACCGCACTCGTACGACTACAGCGTCATGTTTGGATCGGCGTCGACGTCGAACGGCGAGATTTCACCTCGGTCGAATTTGCGGCGAGCGACCTCCGCGATCATGGCGGCGTTATCGGTGCAGGCAGACAAGGGCGGCACCGTCACGCGGATCCCCTGACGCCCGAGCTTCTTGATCATCATCTCGCGCAGATGCGGGTTGGCCGAGACGCCGCCGCCGATGCAATACTCCTTGCACCCAGTAGCGTGCAAGGCGTTTTTGGCCTTCTTGTACTGCACGTCAAAAACCGCCGCCTCAAACGAAGCCGCTAGGTCGGGCAGGTGAATCGTGCGCCCGGCCTTGGTCTCCTGCTCGATGTAGAGCGTCACCGCCGTCTTGAGGCCCGAAAGCGAGAAGCGATAGTCCCCCCTGCTGTTAAGCGCACGGGGGAAATCGATCGCCTTGGGGTTGCCCGTCTCGGCAAGCTTGGAGATGATAGGGCCTCCGGGATAGCCAAGACCCAGTGCCTTTGCCACCTTGTCGAAGGCTTCGCCCACGGCGTCGTCAAGCGTCTCGCCAAGCACTTCGTAGTCGCCCCATGCCTTTACGTGCACGAGCATGGTGTGCCCGCCCGAAACAAGCGTAAAGATAAACGGGGGCTTGAGGTCGGGCTGCGCCAACAGGTTGGCAAACAGGTGGCCCTCCAGATGATTGACGCACACCAGCGGTTTGCCGGCAGCATACGCAAAGCCCTTGGCAAAGGCGACACCAACCACGAGCGCGCCCACCAGGCCAGGACCTTGCGTCACGCCCACGGCGGCAAGCTCACTTGGCGCAATGGCTCCGCCCGTAAGGCCCAGCGACGCTGCGGCGTCCTCGAGCGCCGCGTCCACGACGCTCACGATGACCTCAACGTGCTTGCGCGAGGCGATTTCGGGCACCACGCCGCCAAAACGGGCATGGAAATCGATCTGCGTCGACACCTGGTTGGCCAGCATATTGCCATCCGCATCGATAATCGCCACCGCCGTCTCGTCGCAGGAGCTCTCGATAGCGAGTACCAGGCGGCGGCGCTCAATCTCGACACGTTCCTCGGCAGAGCGCTTGGGCGCAGGCAGGGGCCATACGCGCTGCTCGGCTGCCGTCGGCTCGGGCGAGGCATTGTCGAGAGGAAGCACCAGAGGCAGCGGCGCCGTCATGACGATGGCATCCTTGCCGGCACCGTAGTAGCCACGGCGACGACCCGCCTCGGTAAAGCCCAGGGCGGTATAGAGTGCAATTGCGTCCTCGTTGCCGTCCTCAACCTCAAGCGAAGCCGTAGTGCAGCCGAGCATCTGCGCGTCATAACTCACGTGCGACAGCAGCTTGCGGGCGATGCCCTCGCGGCGATGCGCCGGATCGACGGCAACGTCCATAATCTGCACGTCCCCGTCGACGACCATACCGCCGGCAAGACCTAGTAGACGGCCGTCGTCGTGCGCCACCCACCAGCTACGCGGGGCGGCAACGCCCTCGCCCAGCTCGGACAGGAACATGCTCGGCGTCCATGCCTCGTGTCCGGCGCCTTCAAAGCAGGTGGTCTCCAACGCGCTCGCACCCTCGGCATCCGCCGCGCCCATGGGGCGGAATTGCAGATGACGTCCGGCGAGCTCATCGGCAACACCTGTCACCTCACTCTGCGCGCTCTCGGCAAGACCCAGACGCTTGCGCTCGTTTTCCTCGGCATCCGAAAGGCGCGTATAAATCGGCAAGACGCGAGCTGGATCGCCGTCGCCTGCGGCGTGCGTCATCAGCAGGCCCTCGCCCGAGGGCCACCACAGATCTCGCTCCACGCAGCGCGCCGTCTCGTCCTCACCCAGCAGCTTGCCATAACGCACGAGGCCGTCACCAGTCAGCTGAACCTGATCCCAGCCCGCGGTCTGGCGCCACTCATCGAGCGCCACGGCGGCCTTGACCACGCGCTCGCGCTCAAACAGACGCTCGGGACCCTCATCCCCCAGCACATACAGCGCCGGGTACACCTCGCCGCGCATGGCATCGGCAAGAACACCAAGCTTGCCGCGTACGCCGGCCTTCCATGCCGTCCAGGCGCAAGCGTCAAGTGTCGACACGCCGAGCAGAGTCACATTGGCACCGCGTGCCAGACCCTTTGCGGTGGAGATGCCGATACGCACGCCCGTAAACGAACCCGGGCCGCGGCCGACCACATAACAGCCGACATCGCTACGATCCAGGCCGGCCTGCTTCAGTATGCCATCAACAGTATTCACGAGCTCCACGTTGGCATGGCGGCGACACAGATGGTCCCCACTTACCAGCTTTGCCTCGCCTGTCTGCACATCAATCCAGCTTGCCGCGCAGGCAAGCATGTCGGTCGATGTGTCGAGCGCCACCACCAGCGCGTTGTCGTTATGCAAGCTCATCTTGTACAGCCTTATCTATCAAATGGGAAAGCTCATTCGCGCGCTCGCCGTGTGCCTCGAGCGTTATCGCTCGCACGTCGCTGTCGTCCTCATCGCGCTTAAGCGTCACCGAAAGATACTCATCCGTCAGTTCATCCTGAAACTGCTCGCCCCATTCCAGCAGGCAAACACCCTCATAGCCCAGCACGTCAAAAATGCCCGTATCCTCTAGCTCGTAGGCATGCTCCAGGCGGTACAGATCAAAATGGAACAGCGGAATACGTCCTTGGTCATGAACGGCCATGAGTGCAAACGTAGGGCTCGTGACCATATGCTCATCGCCCAGGGCACGCGAGACTCCCTTGGTAAAGTGGGTTTTTCCTACACCCAAGCCGCCGGTCAAAATCAGCACATCGCCATCTTCCAGGCACGGCGCAACCAGCTCGCCAAAATGCTCCGTATCGGCAGTACGAGCCGTTCTATAGGTACCTACCCCCAGGCGCTCCAGGGACATATGCACTCCTTATTATTCCGAGGCGGTCTCCGGCGCGGGGTGCCGCTCCAAATAGTCGCCCAGCATCTTAAAGTCTTCCTCCAGCAACTCCTGCCACGCCGGATTGCGCAGCGCCGCCGCAGGATGAAACGTCGGCATCACCACAAAGTGGCCCATCTGATGGAACCTGCCGCGCAGCTTGGTAATGCCGATCTCGGTCTTGAGCACAAAGTGCGTTGCGGGGTTGCCGAGCGTCACGATGATATCGGGCCAGATGCTTCGAATCTGCTCGCGCAAAAAAGGTGAGCAAGCCAGTACTTCCTCGGGACGCGGATTGCGGTTTCCCGGCGGGCGACACTTAAGCACGTTGGCGATATAGACGTCCTCGCGCTTAAGACCTGCCAGGGACAAAATGCCATTGAGGTCTTCACCTGCCGCTCCCACAAAGGGTTCGCCCTGCAAATCCTCGTTGCGACCCGGTGCTTCACCGATAAACATGACGCGGGCGCGGGGGTTTCCCACGCCAAACACGATATTGTGACGCGACTGGTAGAGCTGGCAGAGGTGACAATCGCCCAGAACGGCCTCAATTTCCTCAAGTGCGACCTCACGTGGCGCCTGATGGGTATGGCCGGGGATGTGCATGACGCCCATAGCGGCTCCTACACGTAGACCTTGTCGAGACGCATGCCAAAGCCGCAGGCGACCTCGTAATTAATCGTTCCGCGCAGTCGGGCCATCTCGTCCATAGTGATCTCGGCATCGCCGTCGCGGCCGACAATAATCATCTCGTCACCATACTCGGCCTCGGCAATCTCGTGTGCCGGGTTGGACTGAATGGCGACCATAAACTGATCCATACAGATATTGCCAACCTGACGCACGCGCTCTCCGCGATACAGCACATCCATACGATTGGAAAGCGTACGCGATAGGCCGTCGGCATAACCGATCGGCAGCGTGCAGATCTGGACGCGCGTACGCGGTACTCGGTAGGTAAAACCGTAGCCCACGCCCTCGCCCATCGCAGGGTGTGCCACGCGCGTCACGCGCGCATGGACGCTCATAACGGGATCGAGCTGCATCACGTGGCCACTCAGCTCGCACGGCTGCATGCCATACAAGCCAACGCCGGCGCGAATCATATCAAAATGCATCGAGGGGTCGAGCATCGAGGACGGCGTGTTGGCGCAGTGCACGATACCGCACTCAAAACCCGCATCCTTAATGGCTTGAACTGCCTCGGTAAAGCGCTGGCACTGCAGCTTATAGTCCCAGCCCGAAGGTTCATCGGCCGTGGCGAAGTGCGTAAATACGCCGTCGCACTGAATACCGCGATGGAAATTAATACCGCGGACAAAGTCGAGCACCTGCGTGTAATGTACGCCGATACGGTTCATGCCCGTCTCGATGGCGAGATGATACTTGCCCACCTTGCCCGCCGCGACGGCACATTCGCCATACGCAAGAGCAAAGTCGGACGTATAGACCGAGGGCATGATATCGAACTCGAGCAACGTCGGAATGGCTTCGATAGGCGGCTCGCTAAGGATGAGGATGGGTTTCGTGATCCCGCCCTGTCGCAGCTCAACGCCCTCGTTAACCGTCGCCACGGCAAACATGTCGGCACCGGCCGAATACATAATCTTGGCGCACCCAACAGCTCCATGACCATAAGCGTCGGCTTTAACCACGCAGCACAGGCGCTGGCGCGGATTCAGCAAATTCTTATAGGCCCTCGTGTTGCGGCGGAGCGCCCCGCGGTCGATCTCGACCCAGGACCAACGCGTCAAATCGGCTTTATTCATAATTATTCATCCGGCCCTTCGTCTGTGATTCCCAGATCATCGAGTGCATCCTTTGCCGCCAATTCCATGGCGGGACCAATCAAGTCAATAAGATCGGTCGCGATAACGCTCTTCTCGCCATACTCCGTCGCCGCAGCAAAACCGGCATAGCTATGAAGTGCGACGGCATAGGAGTACAGCAGCTCCCAGCGGTCCATCTCGTCGCGCATGGTGGCTAGCGTGCCGGCCAGAATACCCGCAAGGACGTCACCCGAGCCAGCGGTCGCCAACGACGCCGGGCCCGAGAGCGGCAGCAGCACGCGCTCAACACCGCAAATGGCCGTCGTCGGGCCCTTAGCGATAACAACGAGGTTATCGGAACCGGCGGCCCAGACAACCTTTTGCGCGGCAGCAATCGCGGTTCCAAGGTCATTGACCTCATCACCGGCGACGAGACGCGAAAGCTCACGATAATGCGGCGTCATAACGAGCGGCTGCTCACGACGATACATCTCGGGATTGCTGTCGATGCCATCGATTGCAATCTTGGCAAGGCAGTTGAGAGCATCGGCATCCAAGATAAGCGGTACGTCGAGCTCAAGCAGACCCGAAACCACCTGCATGGCACCGGCAGATGTCGTCATGCCGGGACCACACAGCACGCAGCTATATTTCTTGGCAATCTCACATACCGTCATGCGCGCAGCGGCACCAAAAGAACCGCGGGAATCAGATGGAATAGCAAAGACCGGAATCGAAGGGAGCGCCATGCGGATAAGGTTGGCACACGCATCCGGAGTCGCGACCGCCACATAGCCGGCGCCTGCGCGGGCAGCGGACTTGGCAGCCATAATGGCCGCACCAGGATACTGCGCCGATCCGGCAACAATGAGCACCGAGCCGCGCGAGTACTTATCGATATTCGTAGGCAGCGGAGCAAAATAGTCCACAAGGTCGCCGGGCTCCACGATCTCGGCAGCATGGTCGACATCGTCAATAACCTCATCAAGGCGGTCATACAGACCACCGCAGACCAGATCGCCTGCATATTCGGGACCGTCAGCGCTGTATAGGCCGATCTTGGGAGCAATCATCGTCACCGTACGCTCGGCACGAATGCAGTCGTCATCCACCACACCCGTCTCGGCATTCAGACCCGAGGGAACATCGATGGAGACAACGCAATCAGCATTTTCATTGACCGTGGGAATCCAGATTGAAAAAGGCGCACGGAGGTCACCGTGAAAACCGGTACCAAAAATGGCATCGACCACAACATCAGCCTTGTCGATCAGCACCTCCAGCTCATCACGGGAGGGACCGACACACACGTGCACGTCGCGGCCAGCAGTGCGACGGGCGACATGACGAGCGAGAGCGGCAGGGATCTCATCCGGCTCAACCGGAGAGACGATATCTACATTAATGCCCTTATGCGTCAGAATGTCAGCGGCAACCCAGCCATCTCCGCCATTGTTGCCAAAACCGACCAATACAAGAACACGATCAGGGTTGAGCTTTAAAATCTCATTGGCGGCAAATTCGCCCGCCAACTCCATGAGTTCGGCCTTCGAGGTGCCCTCACGCTCGATGATATCTTCGAGGCGAACGACTTCCTCGGTACTCAAAACCGGTTTCATCTATGCTCCTAGCATATCTTGCGGATCATCATCCAGATGTTCCGACAAAGCAGATTGTTGCAGCTGTTCGAGCTCGTCTAAGACAGAACGAGCCTCTTTAAATGTCTGAGCAACGCGCTCCTTCGTGCTCACCTTTTCTTCCTTGGGTTTAGGTCGAGCATCCTCGGTGATCGCAATGGCATTAGCGACAGCCAAGTCACCCGTCAGAGTAATAGAAAGAGCGACCTCGACAACACCCAATTCCTGGGCGATTTTAAGAGCACGGCCCGAAAGCAGCGCTTTTGGCTTGCCGAGCTTATCGCGCGTTACGGAAACGTCTTTACGGCCAACACCCTGGCTAAAACCCGTTCCAAGCGCCTTAAGCACCGCCTCGCGAGAAGCGAAACGACTAGCATAATGCGCGGCAGGACGAGACGATGCGTCGCAATACGCACGCTCTTCATCGGTAAACACGCGCCGGGCAAACGCGGGCGTCTTCTCAAGGATTGATTTCATTCGGGAAATCTCGACGATATCAACGCCGATTCCGGCTTCGACCATAATCACCTCCATGCTGCACAGACTAAGACATTGTAGCCCGTTCACAGAAGATGCGACAAACGAGGGTTATAAAACACAGCTACTATGTGAGACAAAAGCCCGTAAACGCAAAAAAAGGGGGAGGCCGCGAGGCCTCCCCCTTCTTCAATCTCGATGACGGCTCGGTGCCGTCCACCGGTCAGCGGCGCCCTGGCCTCCCACGGGCTGACCCC
>DXZO01000007.1 GCA_019419625.1 Collinsella sp.
CCCCCGCCGAGGGCGAAGACGGCGCTCGCCCCAACCGTCGCCAGCACAAGCGCAACGAGGAGCGCAACGAGCGCAAGGACGAGCGCAACAACGACCGTCGCAACCGCCAGCGCGATCGCAAGCAACGCAACAAGGAGCGTAATGCCGCTCCCACCGAGCCCACGCTTTCGCGCGAGGAGCTCGCTGCCATGAAGGTCGCCGAACTTCGCGAGAAGGCCAAGGAGTTCGAGATCGAGACGACCGGCAAGAAGAAAGCCGAGCTCGTCGAGGAGATCTACGTCACCGCCGCGAAGGCCGAGGGCTTCCGCGACATCAAGGGCATTCTGCAGATTCGCCCGGACAGCTCCGGCATCATCCACGCCCATGGCTACATGAAGTCCAACGACGACGCCTTCGTGCCCGCCTACCTCATCCGCTCCGCGCGCCTGCGCACGGGCGACGTCATCGAGGGCTCGTTGCGTCCTTCGCGCGGCGGCGACAAGCGCGCCGGCCTCGCCAAAATCACGACCGTCAACGGTCTGGACCCCGAGCAGATTCGCAACCGCCCCAAGTTCGGCGACCTCACCCCGGTCTATCCCAACGAGCCGCTGCGCATGGAGCACGGCAAGGATTCCATCACCGGTCGCGCCATCGACATCGTGTCGCCGATCGGCAAGGGCCAGCGCGGCCTGATCGTGTCCCCGCCCAAGGCCGGCAAGACCACGATCCTCAAGAAGATCTGCCAGTCCATCTCGATTAATAACCCCGAGGTGCACCTCATCTGCCTGCTCGTCGACGAGCGCCCCGAAGAGGTCACCGATATGCAGCGTTCCATCAAGGGCGAGGTTGTGGCGTCGACCTTCGATATGCCTGCCGACAACCACACTCGCGTGGCCGAGCTCGTCATCGAGCGCGCCAAGCGCATCGTAGAGCTGGGTGGCGACGTCGTGGTGGTGCTCGACTCCATCACGCGCCTCGCCCGCGCTTACAACCTGGCGGCGCCCGCCTCGGGCCGCATCCTTTCGGGCGGCGTCGATTCGGCGGCCCTGTATCCGCCCAAGCGCTTCCTGGGTGCAGCCCGCAATATCGAGAACGGTGGCTCGCTCACCATCCTGGCCTCTGCCCTCATCGACACCGGTTCCAAGATGGACGAGGTCATCTTTGAGGAGTTCAAGGGTACCGGCAACATGGAGCTTAAGCTCGACCGCGACCTGGCCGACCGCCGCATCTTCCCGGCTATCGACCCCGTTGCCTCCGGTACGCGTAACGAGGACCTGTTGGTCGACGAGCAGATGCGTCCGTTTGTCTTTGGCCTGCGTCGCATTCTTGCCGGCATGAACAACACCGAGCGCGCAGCCGCATCGTTTATCAAGGGTCTTAAGGGCACCAACACCAACCAGGAGTTCCTGGTGCGTTCGGCCAAAAAACACAGCGACTACGAGCAGACGTTCTAGGTTGTCATCCGCGCGCAGCGATAGTCATCAATGCGATAAAGGGTCGGGGCTTTGAGCCTCGGCCCTTTTCCATAGCGCCGCTCCGCGCTTATTTTTGACTGTAAGACCGACGAACAGCAGGTTTCCCGTTTCAATCTGACATCGTCGCTTGCAATCGGCAGGGCGGTTTCGCATAATAGCTTTTAAGCTTCGCGACGGAAAACGCAGATGAAACGAACCATATACCGTTGCTTTGGGGCATAGCCCCGCTTCATCTTCTCTCGCGCAGCCAACTGAATGATGCGATTTGGGTGCTGGAAGATGGGGAGAGCTCATGGCTTCTTCTGATGCAACACAACGAGCAGTCCTTGCCGGACTTTCGTGCGGGATCGGCCTTGCCGCTCCCGTGGTTATGTATGCCGCGACGCTGCCGTTTTCGTCGGTGAACGAGACGGTCGTGGCGGGTGCAGTTCCCTTCGCCGTGGGCGCGGTGGCGGGCGTGGGTATCTATGCCGCCTCGCTGGGTATCTCCGAGTATCGTGCGCAGCGTGAAGAGCGTCTGTTCCAGCCCGATGCCATGGGCGGTGCCGCCAATCTCAATCAGCATCAAAGCGAGTTCAAGACCGCCTCGATTCCAGCTCAGCAGCAGGATGCGATTCCGTATGCTGCGGCTTCTGTTTCTCAGGCTCAGTCGGAGCAGTCTACCTCGGCATTCCTTTCCGGCCTGACTGGTGCGTTCCAGCGCCGTCATGCCGATGATGGTGTCCCTACCATCGCTCGAGCCGCAGATGCTATGGACGAGACCGAGGCTTGGTCCATGATCGACAGCATGCTCGACGACGATTCGCCGGTTAGCTGCGACCCTGCACGCTCGCGCGACGTCTATCAAGTCGCCATCGACGAGCTCACCAACGGCGGGCAGACCGGCTCCTTCAATCGCGATGACATCGCCGCCGCGGCACGCGCCGTGTCGGGCTCCCAGGCCGCCCCTGCGGGCAGCACGGCGGCTTTCGTGGCACTCGTTGCCAACGCGGCAGTCAATAACGCCTACAGCGCTACCTCGGCGGACGCGAACGCTTCTGCCGATAATTCGTACGTTGATGAAGCCATGACCGCGGACGAGGAGGCCGTTGCCGCCCGCCGTGCCGCCGAAAGCTCGCTTTGGGGCGCTCCTGCCCAGCAGCAGGCGGCTGAGGCTGCGCCGTACAACGCAAACCTCGCCAGCATGCCTATCATTTCCGGTGCCGCGGACATCGATCTCGATGACCTCGATGAGCCTGCAGCCATCACCGCATCGATTGATGCCCAAGATCGCATCGACACCGGCGACCTTCCGGATGCCTCGCTCGAGGTTGATGTCCCCATGGCCGATTACTCGGGCCACGAGGACATGTGGGCCGCTGCCACCGCGATTCTGGACGAGATCGACGAGCCTGCTCCTGTTGCAGCTCCCGCTCCCGTCGCTGCCCCTCAGCCTGCTGCACCCGCCTATGTCGGCCGTCACAGCGCTGTGTTCCCCGAGGATACCGCCCGTATCTCGCGCGAGGGCATCGAGCGAGCCGAGGCTATTGCCGCCGGCATTATGGAAAATCGTCGTCACGAGCGCGTCAATCAGATCCTCGAGGAAGAGATCGAGCGCCTGCAGTCCTCTACCGCCAAGCGTACGGGCCGTGCCTATCTGAGCGTTATCGAGGGCGGTACCGCCAGCTTCGCGCCGCTCCGCGCGGAGGCATAACTTCTGCATGGTTAAGATCAATCGAAAATGGGCGGTCGTGACCTGCCTGATGGCGCTCTTGATCTGGGGCAATTCGCTGGTTCCCGGCTCGGGGTCGGGCTCGCTGAGCCTAACGGTCATGGAAGCTATCCGCGGTTTCCTGCACAGCGTGGGACTTCCATATGAATGGGTGACCAACTTTGTTGTTCGCAAATGCGCGCATTTTACCGAGTATATGGTGCTCGGCATCTTGGCAACGCACGCCTTTGATTTTGAGGGCCGGCGCACCTTTGACGTGCTGCTGCCCACGGCGGTGTTCCTGCTGCTGATTCCTTCGATCGACGAGACGATTCAGCTCTTTGTGCCGGGACGCGCCGGCATGATCACCGATGTGATGATCGACTGCTGCGGAGCGGCAACGGGCGTTGTGCTCCGATATCTCTTACGGCCGCTGATGCGCGCCAAAAAAGCCGCCTAGGACGTATTGTTTGGTCCTAGGCGGCCTTTTTTATTTGAGGGCTTATATGAGGCGTGGTGGCGTCGTTCCGTAGGTCGGATTTGCCGGGCGCGCCACGCCCTGTGGGTGCGTCTGCTACTGAAGCGCCTGAGCGCCCAGGGCCAAGCAGCCCTTAATGCCCTGTTTGCCCTCGAGGCTGTTGTTGACGATATAGCTATCGATGTCGGCCATCTCGGGCGTGACGATGTAGCCGTTGAGCATCTCGGCGCACTTCTTGCGCGCGAGCGGCACGATGGGGGTGTGGTCGGCCACGCCGCCACCGATGACGATCTTCTGCGGTGCGTAGCACAGGATGTAGGTCATGAGCGCCTGCGCCAGATAGCCGGCGAGCAGGTCCATGGCCTCCGGGTCATCGGCCATCTCTCCGGCGCTCTTGCCACCCCAGCGCTTTTTGACGCCGGGACCGGCGATGAGGCCCTCGAGGCAGTTGTCGTGGAAGGGGCAGCCGCTGTGCTCGCCAATGGTGTCGCGCGGGTCGCGAGTGACCAGGATGTGGCCGGCCTCGGGATGCATCATGCCGTGCACGAGCTTACCGCCCGAGAGCACGCCGGCGCCCACGCCGGTACCGATGGTCAGATACACCACGTCAGTGAGGCCCTGGGCGCAACCAAAGGTGACCTCGCCCAGGCAGGCGACGTTGACGTCGGTGTCGTAGCCGCAGGGAATATTGAGCTCGTTTTGGATGGTGCCCAGCAGGTCAAAGTAGCGCCATGCCGTTTTGGGCGTCTCCAGGATCTTGCCGTATTGGGACGAGGCAGGGTTGACTGCGGTGGGGCCAAAGGCGCCGATGCCCAGCGCGGCGATGTCCTTGTCGGCAAACCATGCGTTGACGGCCTCAACGGTCTCCTGCGGGGTCGTGGTCGCAATCTGCTCGCGTTCCAGGACCGTGCCGTCTGCATAGCCCGTGGCGCAGACCATCTTGGTGCCGCCGGCCTCGAGCGCTCCGATAAGCTGCTGCTCTGCCATAGTATTCCTCTCTGGACGAGTTGCTCCGTGACTAAAGTATAGCGCTCTAAAAAATAAATGAGGTCGCTATAAAAAGAAACCTCATGGCCCAACGGGTTCACGAGGTTTCTTTAGTGCCTTTAGTTACTGACCGTCCTTACCCGCGCGGCTCGATTTTATCACGCAGAGACTTGAGGTTCTCAAGCGCCGCGTTAAGCGTCTCGTCTCGCTTGGCAAAGTGGAAACGAATCAGATGGTTGACGGGCTCGCGGAAGAAGCTCGAGCCGGGCACGGCGCCCACGCCCACCTTTGAGGCCAGGTCCTCGCAGAAGTCGAGGTCGCTGTCATAGCAAAACTCAGAGATGTCCATCATCACGTAGTAGGCGCCCTGCGGCACGTTGTGCGTGAGGCCGATGCTGTCGAGTCCCTGACAGAATAGGTCGCGCTTGGCGGTGTAGAGGTCGAGGACCTCCTGGTAATAACTGTCGTCGAAGTTGAGGGCGGTGACGACGGCCTCTTGCAGGGGAGCGGCGGCGCCTACGGTGAGGAAGTCGTGGACCTTTTTGATGCGCTCGGTGATTTCGGCGGGAGCGATGGTGTAGCCTAGGCGCCAGCCGGTGATGGAGTAGGTCTTGGACAGCGAGCTGCAGCTGATGGTTCGATCGAACATGCCGGGCAGCGTGGCCATATAGACGTGCTCGTGGGGCGCGTAGACGATGTGCTCGTATACCTCGTCGGTAATGCAGTAGGCGTCGTACTGTTTGCAGAGGTCGGCGATAAAGGTGAGCTCCTCGCGCGTAAAGACCTTGCCGCAGGGGTTGGAAGGGTTGCACAGGACGATGGCCTTGGGATCGTTGTCGCGGAAGGCCGCCTCGAGTGTCTCGCGGTCAAAGTCGAACGCAGGTGGGTTAAGCGGCACGTAGATGGGCTCGGCACCCGAGAGGATCGTGTCGGCGCCGTAGTTCTCGTAGAATGGCGAGAAGATGACGACCTTGTCGCCGGGGTTTGTGACCGTCATCATGGCGGCCATCATGGCCTCGGTGGAGCCGCAGGTGACCACGATGTTCTCGTTGGGGTTGATCGGCATGCCCATAAAGTGCTCCTGCTTGGCGGCAAGCGCCTCACGCATGGCCTGGGAGCCCCAGGTGATGGAGTACTGGTGATAGAGCGGCTTGGGGTCGCTGGCGATGGCGCTCAGGCTGTTGAGCAGCTGCGCCGGGGGATCGAAGTCGGGGAAGCCCTGCGACAGGTTGACGGCGCCATACTTATTGGAGATGCGCGTCATGCGGCGGATGACCGAATCGGTAAACGTTGCCGTACGGTTGGAGAGTTCTTTCATGCTTGTCCTTTCGAGCATTTGCAGTGGGGCAAGTTTACTCCTATGAAACCGGTGGGAATTGCTCGAAATGGTCTCGAAAAACTCTTTTCAAAATTCTTGAAAATTGGGGCTTGCATCGCGTGGCGTTCCTTGCAATAATAGTCGAGCGCGAAGCGCACAGGACACGGTGGGTGTAGCTCAGTTGGCTAGAGCGACGGGTTGTGGTCCCGTAGGTCGAGGGTTCGAGTCCCTTTACCCACCCCAGTTCTTGCTTCGTGTTGATATCGGGTCGTTAGCTCAGTTGGTAGAGCAGGGGACTCTTAATCCCAAGGTCCAGGGTTCGACCCCCTGACGGCCCACCACACGATATCTCCTCTAAAGTCCGCCACAACGGACTTTAGCTTTGGGTCGTTAGCTCAGTTGGTAGAGCAGGGGACTCTTAATCCCAAGGTCCAGGGTTCGACCCCCTGACGGCCCACCAAAGCATGTTTAGACGGTCAATTTCGGTTGGCCGTCTTTTTTATTAACCTCGCATGGGGCCGAACCCGTAAGGGCACAGACGCTTTACAAGTCGAGCCTGCCCTGGGGGTCGGTGAATCCGTCTGTACCCTCCTTGAGCTTTTTCTCGTCTGCTTTCACGCGACGTTCGAGCTTTTTTGTATCCTCGGCGGGCGGTAGGTTCTCGGGGACAATTCCGCGGTCGATGAGGCTGCCACGTACGCTTGTGTTGTTCTCGACGTGCTCTTGTTTGATCTGGTCCAGACCGTACAGGTCGTGTTCCTCGGCGTTGAAGGCCGTCATCGAGTTCGTAAGGTCCTTTGCTTTGATGAGGACATCGGCTAACCTGTCCGCCAATGCCGCGCTCTTGGGTATGCCGAGCTGCTGCTTCATTTCCGCCGTGCTTCTGCCGCCGAATAACGCTTCATCGCCCTTCGACTTGATGATCGCGAATCCTTTGGAGTCCACGCCGCGTTTGAACGCAATACCCGAGAGCTGTTTCTCTGAATCGGATAGTGAGTGGCGCGCCTGCAAGCGCTGAATCTCTGCGAAGCGCTGCTCTATGAGCTCTTGGCGGCGCGTCTGCACGGCAAAGTATGCCTGGGCGAGCGCGATCTCTGGCTTGTTTGAATCTCCGTTCTGGGCGATTAAATAGCATGCATAGCGCGTAAGTTTGTAGTCTTTAACCGCGCGAGCGGCGACACCGGCAGTTACCATTTTCGTGGTGTCACGAAAATGGGAATCAACTGGAGTTTTGTTTGTTTCGCACGAGACCTTTGCCCTCTTAACAACTTCGGCGAAGTTCTCCCATCGAGTGTATCCCATGGGTTCCATTAAATCGCGTGCGAGCCAATACTCAACGCCGTCTTCCACATTGGCGTAGCTATCAAGTTTGACACGCCACTTCTCGATATCTCTACTGTCCATATCTCCTCCTCGCTGGTCTATTGTCTATGCGGGCTTTGCCCGCTCTGTATTCAGAATAAGGATACGCTGCCGTGCGGACACGAATGGGCCCCGTGTCATTTCGAGGTCACGGGGCCCATAGATATCGATTAGTTGTGCTCTGCTCTAGATAGATGTCCAGTTTAATTCGATCGATAGTGCGAACCCAGGCTTTCGGTCCGCTTGCGCATGGCTTTGACCATCTCCGTTGCCAGCTGATTCTGCGATTGCAGGCGGGCGAGGGCTGCGATCTCGCTGTCATTGGCATGCGGCTTGCTCAGCGCCGTTGCCTCGTCTTTCAGGCTTTCAAGCTGTTGCAGGGCCTTGGATAGACCTGCTTCGGTCCTGTTGATCATGCAATAGGTGCTCATCGTGTGCTTAAGGCTGTGTGTCAGGCGTTCGGCATCTGTTGTGGCAATGCCATACTGAGGGAGGGCGATATCCATCGGAGCGGCCGCCTCGGGAGCGTCCAGCGCTGCTCGAGCTGCCGATGCGCCCGCGATGCGCCCGAATACGATGCCATTGGCACTCGACAAGCCGCCGATGCGGTCGGCGCCGTGCATGCCGCCTGTCGCCTCGCCGCAAGCGTAGAGGCCCTCAACGCCCGTTTGCGCGGTCTTATCGATCTTGATGCCGCCGTTAGCGGCGTGGGCATACATCGCAACGCGCATCTCGTCGGTCGGCGCGATGCCGTGCTCGTCTTGTAGCCAGGTGGCAAAGGTCTGCACAAACTCGGGGACGTCCTCGCGGGGGAAGTCGTAGTGGAGCGCCAGGCCTTCGGCTCCCGCTTGGTCGATGGCTAGGTCGATAGCGCGAGAATCCAGACGCGAAGTGAAGGGACCATATCCGGAGCGTTGCTCGAGCAGATCGTCGAGCTTATCGTCGGCGATATCGACCGGCTGGTCGAACTTGACGTAGCGCCAGGTCTTCTCGTTAAAAACAAGGTTTCGCTTGGGCTCTATAAAGCCGGGCATCATCTGCATGAACTCTATATTAGTAAGGGACGCACCGTGCGCCAGCGCGATAGCCTGTGATGAGCTGAGCACGTCGGCGGAAGTGAGGCTGCGCTCGAACAGGCCACCCGTGCCGCCCGCAGCGATGATAGTGGCCTTGACTGCCATAGGCACGAGACGCTCGTTTGTCCGGTCGTAGAGCGTGGCGCCGACAATCTTTCCGTCCGTATCTTCAACAAGGTCGATAAGCTCATGGCGGGGGAGCAGGCGAATGCCGAGCGACTCGATCCGGGTCGTCAGAGCGTCCTCAAGGGGCTTACGGGTGAGGCCGCGCCACATGCGCGTCTTGTGGTCAAAACAGGGGATAAATTGCTTTTGCTGGGCGCTCTCAGCGCTTTGCGGACGCTGGAGCTCAACGCCTAGGTCTTGCTCGAGCCATTCAATTGCTTGGGGAATGCTGTGGACAAACGTCTGGACAAGCTCGGGGTCGGCGACGCCGCCACCAACGGTCTGGATGGTATCGATGAGGTCTTGTTCGTCGTCTTCGTTAACGGGTCCGATAAGCCCCAGGCCCCAGGTTCCGGGGAAGAAGCTCGATCCACTCATAGTCTTTCCGGCGCTTGCCACAGTGACGGTTGCACCCGTGCGTGCCGCTTCGATGGCGGCGCAAAGGCCCGCAATGCCAGATCCAATTACCAGTACGTCAGTCGATTCCATCGGATTCCTTTCTCGTCCGGCGCATTGTCGCACGGGTGATCGGCAATGGGGCCGCAAAGACTCGGCAAATCGGTAAAGGGCACATATGGCAGGTGGGCGTCATGGACGCTCTGGCGCTCCGTCTCATCACATCTCGTATTTCGCCCCAACTGATATATCGGCATTAGCTACCCTGCGACAGCGCAAACAAAAAGAGCCGCTACCCGGGTGGGTAGCGGCTCTAAAGCTCACCTATATGAGCATCGCGCGGAGGCGATTAGGCCTTGAGGGCCTCCTCGACGGCGACAGCGCAGGCGACGGTGGCACCGACCATGGGGTTGTTGCCCATGCCGATGAGACCCATCATGTCGACGTGCGCAGGCACGGAGGAAGAACCGGCGAACTGGGCGTCGGAGTGCATACGGCCCATGGTGTCGGTCATGCCGTAAGAGGCAGGGCCGGCGCCCATGTTGTCCGGGTGCAGGGTACGGCCAGTGCCGCCACCAGAAGCGACGGAGAAGTACTTCTTGCCAGCCTCGAGGCGCTCCTTCTTGTAGGTGCCAGCGACGGGGTGCTGGAAGCGCGTGGGGTTGGTGGAGTTACCGGTGATCGAGATGTCGACGTTCTCGTGCCACATGATGGCAACGCCCTCGCGGACGTCGTCGGAGCCGTAGCAGTTAACGGCAGCGCGGGGACCATCGGAGTAGGGGATGGTCTCGACGACCTTGAGCTCGCCCGTGTAGTAGTCGAACTGGGTCTTCACATAGGTGAAGCCGTTGATGCGGGCGATGATCTGAGCAGCGTCCTTGCCCAGACCGTTGAGGATAACGCGCAGCGGCTTCTTGCGAGCCTTGTTGGCGTTCAGAGCCAGGCCGATAGCGCCCTCAGCGGCAGCGAAAGACTCGTGGCCAGCCAGGAAGGCGAAGCACTCGGTGTCGTCGGAGAGCAGCATAGCGCCCAGGTTGCCGTGGCCCAGACCGACCTTGCGGTCCTCGGCGACGGAGCCAGGAACGGTGAAGGCCTGGATGCCCTCGCCGATGATGGCGGCAGCCTCAGAAGCGGTCTTAGCCTCGCGCTTGACAGCGAGAGCGCAGCCGAGGGTGTAGGCCCACTCAGCGTTCTGGAAGGCGATGGACTGGGTGTTGTTGACGATCTCACGCGGGTTGAAGCCCTTGTCGGTGCAGATCTGCAGAGCTTCCTCGAGGGAGGCGATGCCGTTGTCGGCGAGGCACTTGTTGATCTTGTCAGCGCGGCGCTCGTAACCTTCGAACGTAACAGTCATAGTTATTTCCCTCCCTTTCTACTCGTGAACCGGGAACACGCTGGCGACGGAGTGAGTCTCCTCGTCGGTGCGCGGGTCGATGTACTTGGCAGCGTTCTCCCACTGACCATAGTGGCCCATAGCGCCAGCGATGGCCTCCTCGGGGGTCTTGCCGGCCTTGACGGCGTCGGTGAACTTGCCGAGGTTCAGGAACTCGAACGCGATGATCTCGTTCTTGTCGTTGAGAGCCATGCGGGTGACGTAGCCCTGAGCGAGCTCGAGGTAACGAGCGCCCTTGGCCTTGGTGCCGAACATGGTGCCGACCTGAGAGCGAAGGCCCTTGCCGAGGTCGTCGAGGGAGGCGCCCACGGGCAGGCCGCCCTCGGAGAACGCGGTCTGGCTGCGGCCGTAAACGATCTGCAGGAAGATCTCGCGCATAGCAACGTTGATGGCGTCGCAGACGAGGTCGGTGTTGAGGGCCTCGAGGATGGTCTTACCGGGAAGGATCTCGGAAGCCATGGCGGCAGAGTGGGTCATGCCCGAGCAGCCGATGGTCTCAACGAGGGCCTCCTCGATGATGCCGTCCTTGACGTTCAGCGTGAGCTTGCAGGCGCCCTGCTGAGGTGCGCACCAACCCACACCGTGCGTAAGACCGGAGATGTCGGAAATCTCCTTAGCCTGGACCCACTTGCCCTCCTCGGGGATGGGTGCGGGGCCGTGGTATGCACCCTTGGCAACGGGGCACATGTTCTCCACTTCCTGTGAGTACTGCATGCCTCTCCTCTCTATCGTGTTGGCGTCCCGTCTGGGGGTCGTGGCTGGCGATTGCCGGGCGACCCTTCGAAAGGGACATGACATGCAGCCCCTATAATACCGCGAAATGCACGGAATATTCGGCGAACGGCTCAGTTTTCGTAGCGAGAAGTCCGGAAGTTTTAATTGAAACGGTTTAACTATATGTTCTGTGGTCGCGAACTTCCGTAGAGGGGGTTCGTCTTGGGCAAGCTTTTGGTCAGCTCTTGTATGCGTTGCGGGGTCTGACCTGTTGCAACGGTGCCGTTCGCCGCCCGTTTACTGCCTTTGGCCGCGCGAGTGTATTGTTTTGCGTGAATGTTTTGATGGCACGCTTCAATCGTGCTGTATTGGATGGCAATCAGATCCCGGCGAAGGGAGCGCCATGCAGCGCGTTTGGAGAACGGTTACCGGCTTTTACCATGTCTGTGCCCGCGGTACGGGCAAGCAGCTCATCTTTGAGGGCGATGAAGACCGGTGGGAGTTTTTGGAGCTGATGCGCGAGTGCTGCCGCGAGGCGGGCGTGACGGTTGTCGCCTGGTGCCTTATGGGCAATCACGTGCATCTGGTGCTTGCAGATTACGAGGACGCGATGAGCGCGGCGATGCACCGGCTGCTTTTGACGTACGCGCGGCGGTTCAATAAACGCACGGGGCGCACAGGTCATCTGTTCCAGAACCGTTTTGACCGGCGCTCGCTCGATACCGACCGTTATCTAATGGCCGCCATTCGCTATGTTCACGCTAATCCGCAGGAGGCGGGTATCGCCCTGATCGAGCGTTATCCCTGGAGCAGCTTTGCCGAGTATCTTCGAGCGTATGACAACGATATGACGAGGGGATTTTCGGACCCTTCTTGTGTTCTCGAGCTCTTTGAGTCTGCCAAGGGGTTTCTGGATTATTCTCTGTCGATGCCCGATGGTTCCGATCCGGTGATTCACGATATGGATGAGACGGAGTGGGAGCGGCGTGCGTTTGCCGACAAGATGGCGAAGCGCCTGGGTGTGCCGCTCAACGAACTCAAGACCGTAGCACCCTCGCGGCGAGACGGAATCGTTTTCGCCCTGCACGATGGCGGCTACACGGTGCGCGAGATCGAACGGTATACGGGAATCAGCAAGAGTACCGTCTCTCGTATCGTGCGCGCTTATGCGCGGGTGAATGCTCAGGCTGAGGGCTCGGAATAGAAAATGGCCGAACCACTCTTGTCAAGCGATTCGGCCAACAAAATTCTTAAGATTTGGGACAAATACTACTGATTATTTTGTCCCGTGAGCATGCCGTCGAGGGTGCGCCAGGCGAGCTCGGCGCATTTGACGCGGGCGGGCATGTGCGAGATGTCCTGGAGCTGGGCGGCTTCGTCCAGGTCTTCCAGGTCTTCCTCGGAGAGGCGCTCGCCACGGATCATGGCGAGGAAAAGCCCTGCCAGACGACGAGCCTCTTCGACCGTCTCGCCGGTGATGAGGTCGGCCATGATATCGGCGCTGGCCTGGCTGATGGCACAACCGTGACCGGTAAAGGAGGCCTCCTCGATCACGTTGTTCTCGACACGCAGCTGCAAGGTGAGTTCGTCGCCGCAGCTGGGGTTGATACCGTCGTGCTCGTGCGTGGGGGCATCCATCTCGTACTTGTAGTCGGGGTGCGAGTTGTGCTCCATAAACGTGGTGGAGGTGTACAGATTACCCATTGAACGTGCTCCAAACGTGATGCAGGCCGGCGATAAACTTGTCGATATCGGCTTTGTCGTTGTAGAAGGCCACGCTGGCGCGGCAGCAGGCAAGGTTCTCGACTCCCAGCCAGGTGAGCAGCGGCTGCGCGCAGTGGTGACCGGCGCGGATGCAGACGCCGTCCATGTCCATGATGCTCGCGACGTCGTGCGGGTGGATGCCGCGGACGTTAAAGCTCACAACGCCGTGGTGGTTGTCCCAATAGATGGAGCCGATGATCTGGACAAAGTCGAGCTGCATGAGCTCGCCCATCAGGTAGTGAACGAGTGCCTGCTCGCGTGCCTGGATGTTTTCGTAGCCCACGGTGTTAACCAGGTAGTCAAGCGCCGCGCCCGTGGCGAAGATGCCGGCGGCGTCCTGCGTGCCGGCCTCGAACTTCTCGGGGACGGGAGCCCAGAGGGCGTCCTGCTCGGTGACCGAGTCGATCATCTCGCCACCGGTAAGCATGGGCGGCATGGCGTTGAGCAGGTCCATCTTGCCCCACAGCACGCCGATGCCCATGGGACCCATGGCCTTGTGCGCGCTAAAGGCAAAGAAGTCGGCGCCCAGAACGGCCACATCGACCGGCATGTGCGGCAGCGACTGCGCGCCGTCGACGACCAGATAGCCGCCGTACTTGTGCACGAGCTTGCCGAGGTTCTTGACCGGGTTCTCAACGCCCAGGACGTTAGAGACCTGACCCACTGCCAAGATCTTGGTCTTGGGGCCCACCTTTGACAGAACCTCCTCGGTAGTGAGCTGGCCGGTCTTGGTGGGGTAGAGGTAGACTAGCTTGGCGCCGGTCTCGCGGCAGACCTGCTGCCACGGGATCAGGTTGGAGTGGTGCTCCATGATGGTGATGACGACCTCGTCACCGGGCTCGAGCACCGTGGGTGCAAAGCTCTTGGCGACCAGATTGAGCGACTCACTCGTGTTGCGGGTGAAGACGACCTCGTTGGCCTGGGGGGCGCCGATGAGGTCGGCGATCTGCTGGCGCACCTTCGCGATGGCCTCGGTGGCCTCGACGGACAGCGAGTACAGGCCGCGTAGGGGGTTGGCGTTCATGCGCTGGTAGAAGTCGCGCTCGGCGTCGAGCACGCAGGCGGGACGCTGCGCGGTGGCGGCACTATCGAGGAAGGCGATCTCGGGGTGCTGCTGGAACAGCGGGAACTGGGCCTTGTAGGGGTTGGTCTCGATGTCTACGGTAGGCCAGCCGCGCGAGGCCTCGTCGCTGGCGTCGAGCTCCATAGGCTCCGGTGCGGTACAGGTATCGCATTTAACGTGCTCGGTGTCGATCATGCGAGCTCCTCCTCAAAGTTGTCAATCAGGTTGTTGCCCAGGCGGACGACGGCGGCGCGGGTGCGCTCGTCGGTCGCGGAAAGCGCAGCGTCCTCCAGCTTGGCGCGGATGAACAGGTCCTCGGCGGCGTTTTGGTCAAGGCCGCGGCAGGCGAGATAGAACAGCTGCTCGTCACGGACGTGACCGATGGTGGCGCCGTGGTTGCCGGCGACGTCGTCCTCGTCGCAGAGGATGACGGGGACGGTCTTGTTGTCGACGCCCTTGTTGGCCAAGAGCACCGTCTCGCGTTCGGTGCCGGTTGCGCCCTTGCAGCCGTGCACGAGGTCGATGGTGCCGCGGTAGACCTTCTTGGACGTGCCGGTCAGCACGCCGTTGGCGTCGATCTCACACTCGGTCTTGCGGCCGCGGTGGCGCAGCTCGTAGTTAAAGTCGCGCACCTGTTCGCGGGCACCCAGGTAATCGGTATCGATGGTCACCTTGGCGGTGTCGCCCAGCAGGTCGCCGGCAAGGCCTGTGGCGCTGGCGCCGGCACCCAGGACGGTGTGCTGCACGTTGACGCGCGCACCCTCGTCCAGGAACAGACCGGTGTCGTCGAGTGCGATCCAGCTGTCATCGAGCGTCTGCGTGCAGGTTATGTTGACGGTGGCGTACTCGTGAGCGCACACGCGCAGCACGGAGCCCACGACGCCTTGGCCGGCAACGGGGGAGTCCAGGGCGATCTGCAGGTCGAGCGTTGCCTGCGGGCGGGTGACGACATCGATGGCGGCGATGGCGGATGTCGCGTCGACGCCGCTTACGCGCACGGTAACCGTGGCGTGCTGGTATGCGGGCACATCGATGGCGATGCGCTTGGTGGCGTGGTCGGTCAGATAGGTGTAGGCAGCCTCGCCCATACCGGTCTCGAAGGCCTCGGCAGGGGAGAGCTCCTCCTCGAGTTTGATGGCGCCGGCCTGGTAGACGGAGGTAGCGGGCACGTCGAGCTCCGTCTCGGGCGTGATGCGGGCGCGGTCGGCGGCGTCGCCGGGGGCGGAGGCGCGGCGCTCGGGGAAGCGCTCGGCCATGGCGTCCATGGCGGCGTTAAACGCGTCGGCAGCGCCGGCAAACTGCTCTTCCAGGCCCTCGACCTCAACGGCCTCGGCGGGAGCGGTGGC
>DXZO01000008.1:0-1692 GCA_019419625.1 Collinsella sp.
GGCATCGACCTGCGCCGATGCCCCTAAAGCGGACACACATTTTGTCCTATAAGCCCCAACAACCATAGCCTCCTAACCAAAACGCCCGGCGAGCAGTTAATGCCCGCCGGGCGTTTTGTTAAAAGAAGTGAAAGCACTCATTGGGGACGTACTTAAATGAGTGCCCGCAGAATGAGAGTGGATAACCTCCCGTTTTTAGCCTGTTTGTGGGCTCAAAGTGGGAGATTATCCACTCTCGTCATTGGTAGTCATTGGGGACGCTCTTAAACGACTAGTCGCTGGCGACATCCCTCGCCGTCGGCGGATTTTGGGACATGTGGCCCGCTTTTTGGGCCCGCCTGTCGGTACACTAAAAGCACTATGGGTACCCGCGAGCGACATATCGGCCACGCGGCCGCCCGATCCGCACCCGTGGCGGATCCCAGGGGCGGCAGGCTCTTCGCCATGCCGCGATTCCTTGTTGGTATAACACATCAGGTGTACCGTCACCGCGTCTTTGCTATCGCCGGCGCCATCACCGTGCTGTTCCTCATGCTTTTGGCAGTCTTGCCGGCGCTGTTTGCCTCCGACCCCAAGCTTTCCAACGCCGTGCCCGCCTATAGCGAGGCGTCCGAAGAGGTCGTGGATGCGCTCGTCCACTCGAGCTCTCTCCCGTTGCTTGTCGCCGCAATTATATTTTCGATCTGGGGTGTATCGGTCTATCTACGCTGTTTGGACTATGTGTTGCGCCGCCGCCTTGTTGCCGTCGCCACCATCTGTGCCCTCTGGATGATTGAGGTCATCCTCAAATACAAGTCGTTCACACCGGTCTACGCCACGATCCTGTGGTACCTGTACTACGTGCCCATGACGCTCATTCCGCTGCTCTACCAGCTGTGCGGCCTGCGCCTCGCGGGCGTGGAACAGCACCGTATGGGGCGTCGCTATCGCAGCATCCTGTGGGTCGTGGCCATCCTACTTATCGGTTTTGTGCTCACCAACGATTTCCACCGGCAGGTATTCCACTTTGACCGTGCAAGCGACACCTGGAGCAACGATTATACGTACGGCTGGGGCTATTTCGCCGTCTTAGTGTGGACGGCCTTTAACTTCGTGGCCTTTTTTATCCTGGTGGGCCGGTCCTCGTCCTTTCGCATCCAACGTTTCTCGGGCACGGCGGCGCTTGTTTTGTTGGGTGCCGCGTTCTTTGCCATCTCGTATGCTCTGCGCGTGCCCTGGGCATGGAGGCTCAACTTCTCGCTCGTCTATTGCGTCCTGTGCGTGGTGGCGATGGAAATCTGTCTCGATTGCGGTGTCATTCCGTCATATCACGACATCGCCGGCATCTTCGACACCTTGCCGCTTGACCTCAAAGTTCTAACGCGTGACCTGCAGGAAGTCTATGTCACGCCGGTGTCAAAGCCAATGCCGGTAGGCGTGCGTGAGGAGTTGCGGGTCCAAGAGCACGGGCACGCTCACGCCTTTGCCGTGGCGTCCGATCCCGATGTAATGTATCGCGCCTTTCCGCTGCTGGGTGGATCGGCTCTCCTTGCCCAGGACGTCTCGGAGCTCAACGAACTCAATCGCGAACTGGCGCATCGTCGCATGGAGCTGCAACGCCAAAATGAGCTGCTTGCCGCCGACTACGACCTTAAGACACATTTGGCAGATCAAGAGGCCGAGACCTTGCTGGTCCAAGACGTGGACCAAGCA
>DXZO01000008.1:1702-5488 GCA_019419625.1 Collinsella sp.
TTGCCCGCGCGCTCGAAGGGATGTACGACCTGCTGAGTTCGCTGCCGCCGTTGACCGACGAGGCGTCTTCGCACGAGCGTTACCGCATGCTGCAGCGCGCCAAGATGCTCGTCGCCTATTGCAAGCGCAAAGGGTCGCTCACGTTGGCACAGCACGGTGAGAGCGGTTTTGATCGCGACCGCATTCAGCTCATTGCCAACGAGCTCGCAAGCGACCTGCGCACCATCGATATCGATTGCGCTTCGATTATCGCCATACGGCGCCCGATGCACGCCAGTACGGTAAGCGCCCTGTACGACTGCGTGTATGACTTTGCGTTTTTTGCCTACACCACCGACCATCCGGCGCTTATGTATCACTTGGGCGACCATGACCGGTGCAGTGTCGAGCTGCGCGCCACGCTATTTTCCAACGATGATGAAGATCTTTCGCAGACGCCCGCTGCGCAAGAGCTCGAAAGCGCTCTGCAAGGGCGCAACGTGGCATACCGCCTTGAGGGCGAGCCCGGCCAGCTGCGCATGATCGTCTTGATGCCGAGGGCGGGTGAGTGACGATGCAGATTTCGCTCATCCTTCCCCAAATCGTTGCGCTCGATGTTGTCTTTGCCCTGGCTGCGTGTCTGCAGACGATCCACGTCCCGCTCATCTCATCGCGCCGCTCGTCCTATAACCGTAAGGTGATTTGCGCCTACGAGGCGAGCCTCGTGCTTCACCTGATGATTTCGGCGCTCATCTTGTTCGCGTCGTCTGGCTCGTATCTGGTGGCGCCGCTTGACGTTTGCGCCAGGGCAATGGGCGGAGCGCTGTGGCTCAATGCCGCAATCTTTGCCTATGGCGTGGTGCTTATGGTGCGCTATCGTCGCCCCGTCATGCTGGCCGAACTGTTGCTCGTCGCCGCCGTAACGCCGCCAATGGTTGTTGTTATGGGCTCGGTGTGGGCCGTTGTCCTTATCGCAGAGGGAGCGTTCTTCCTGTTCCGTTCCGTCGCGGCGCTCTTGATGGACGTCCGTAACCGCCAGGAGGATATCACCGCGTTCTCGACGATCGAAACCATCAACGTGATTCCCGTGGGCATCCTGTATCTGGACTCGAGGGGCCGTCCGCTGCTCATGAACCGCTGCATGCGCAAAAACCTGGTGGAGCTTCATATGCCCACCGACCTAGGCGATATGAGCGGTACATGGAACGACCTGCGCAAGCTCAGCATGCAAATGCCCGAAGGCGGTAAGAACCGCGTGCGGATCAACCTGGACCGCTTTGGTGAGGCGCGTGCGGTGGTCGAGGTTTCTCCCGCCGAGATTCGCCTGTTTGTGTGCGATGACGTTATGGTCTCGGGCCGTTCGTTCGAGCGCATAATCGGTCTGGACGTGACAGAGTATGCGCATGCGCATGACCGTCTGGCGCAGGCCAACCACCTGCTTGAGCTTGCGGGCCAAGAGCTCCAGGCCCAGATCGAAGAAGTCAAAAAAGTTGCCGACAATGCGGCCTATCTGCGCATGCGCGCCCGCGTTCACGATGTGATCGGCCAGCGCCCATCAATCCTTCATCGCTATTTGGAGGAGGGGCGCTTGGACGACGAGTCGCTCGAGCAGATCGACCCGCTGCTGCGCTCAATCGCTGCCGATCTGCGCAGCGGGGGCGACACCGAACCAGCAGAGCAACTGGGCGATATCGTCCATGCCTTTGGCCTGGTGAGCGTACAGATCGATGTGGAGGGCGAGCTACCAAGCGACGCGCGTGTCGCCGCAGCCTTCTTGCAGATTATCCGCGAAGCCTCGACCAATGCCACCAAGCATGCACAGGCCCATCAGGTCCATGTGCGCCTGTGGCAGGAGACGTCGGAAGACGGTGCTGTTGCGCGGATGACCGTTTCTAACGATGGCGCGCCTGCACCCGTATCGTATCGCGAGGGAACGGGTATCCCAGGTATGAGGCATGTCGCGCAAAATCTGGGTGGCAGTCTAGGGGTCCACGCCGCCCCGCCCTTTACGCTTACGGTGTCCATTCCGCTCAACGCCAACGACACGTCCCAAAGGAGAAACTCATGATCCGCGTCCTTATAGTCGAAGACCAGGCTATTCTGCGTGAGAGCCTGGCGCGCTCCGTTGGCGACCAGCCCGATATGACCGTCGTCGCCGCGATCGCCGATGCCTCCGAGGCCTTAGGTGTCGCGCTCAAGGAGCGCCCGGACATGATACTGATGGACGTATGCACTGAGCATGATTCCAACGGCATCGTGGCGGCGGCGCGCATCAAGGAGCAGCTGCCCGAGTGCCGCATCATTATCATGACCGGCATGCCCGAGATCACCTTTGTCGATCAGGCCCGCGAGGCGGGCGTCGATAGCTTTGTGTACAAGAACGTCGGTATCGACGAGCTGTTCGCCGTGATGCGCTCCACGCTGGCGGGTTACTGCACGTTTCCCAAGCCGCCCGAGAGCATCTTCTCGGGCACGGCGGCCCTCGACGATGTCGAGCTGTCGATCTTGCGCCTTGCCTGCGAGGGTAAAAGCCGCCGCGAGATTGCGGCCGAGCTGTTTATGAGCGAGGGCACCATCAAGCGCCGCATCTCGGAGATCCTGAGCAAGACCGGCTACGACAACATCATGCGCCTGGCCGTGCATGCGGTGACCGAGGGTAGCATCGTTCCCAACATGGAGCGCTAGCGCTCGTTACGCATCGGCATACAAGCGACGGGGCCGCAGGATCATCTCCTGCGGCCCCGTCTGGTGTGCGCGGATGTGTCCGCCAATCCGCGGCTGATGTTACGTGCCGTTACGCGATGGTTGCGCTGTAGGAGGCAACGTCCTCGTAGGAATCGGTCAGGTAGGCGTCGATGCCGATGGTCGTATTGACCAGGTCGTCAAGGCTATCGAGCGTGCCGTTCGAGAACGTGAATTCCTCGGTGGCGTTGGTGCCGGGCATCAGGTGAGCCGAGAACCAGGGTTCCTTCATGGTGCCGTTGACGTTGGTCTTGCCGCTGGGGGCGTAGAAGGTCAGGTCCTTGTCGCTCTTGTTGGTGATGTTGACGACAAAACCGATGTCGCCCCACTCGTCCTTGAACTTCTCGGTGATGGTGATGGTGCACAGGTCGTCATCGGCAACGGTGACGGCGGGGGAGATTTCAATCTTCTGGACGTCGTCGTCTTCGACGGCCTCGTCGATCTCTTCTTCTTTCTCGGCCGCCTCGCGATCCTTCTTCACCGTGCCGGACAGGTCCTTGTCGGACTTGGTAAAGACAAGATTGCCGTCATCCTCTTCGAGGATGAGCTTGCCGTCCTTGAGCTTCATGTCATGCGACTCGTCTTCGGCGGTGATGGTTACGGTGGTGGCGTCCTTTGCCTCCCATTTAAGGTCGACGACTTCAAGGAACAGGTCGAGGGCACCTGTACCGTCCTCATCGAGAATCAGGACGCAGTGCACACCCCAATCCTCGAGCATCTTCATGTACTCATCGGTCAGTTCTTCGCCCTCCAGGGTTCCACCCGAGAGTTCCCAGCTGCCGACGAAGTTGGCCTTGGGGTCTTTGCCGCCGCCGCTGCAGCCCGTCAGGGCAAAGGCGAGCGCAAGGACGCATGTCAGAAATGCGAGTACGGACTTTTTGAACGTTGTCTTCATGGTGTCCTCCTTTATCGAACGAAACCCATAGAAGCAAATGCGGGGGTGGCGGATCCCCCGCCAATTACCAGATAGAGGGGCTAGGGCCTGGGCGTTCCGCAGTTGCTGCAGAACTTGCCGCCGTTTTCGCTGCCGCAGTTGGGGCAGAACCACTTGGCCGGTGCCGGGGC
>DXZO01000008.1:5498-36020 GCA_019419625.1 Collinsella sp.
GAGCAGAACTTGCCGGTGTTGGTGGCGCCGCAGCTGCAGGTCCATGTGCCGGCCGCGGGGGCAGCGGCAGGAGCCGGTGCGGGAGCGGGTGCCGGAGCCGGCTGCGGGGCGGCCTGCTGCTGTGCCTGGCCGGCGGCGAACAGCTGGCTGGCGTTCATGCCGCCCATGCCACCTGCCATGCCCATGCCCATAAAGCCTGCCATCGCGCCGTTGGGATTGGCGGCTGCCGCGCGCATTGCGTCGCTCTGGGCGCTGGCAATGTTGGCTGCCGCCATAGTGGGATCGCGCATGACGGCGGCTTTCTGCAGGTCCTTGATCATCTGCTCGTCTTCTTGCGAGGCTGCGATGGAGTTGACGCCAAAGCTCACGATCTCGACACCACGCAGGTCGCGCCAGTCGGCAGAGAGGACCTCGTTGAGCGCGCGGGCGAGCTCGGTGGTGTGACCGGGGATGGCGCTGTAGCGAATGCCCATCTCCGAGATCTTGGCAAAGGCGGGCTGCAGGGCGGTGAGCAGCTCGGACTTAAGCTGGCTGTCGATCTTGTCGCGCGTGTAGCTATCGGTCACGTTGCCGCACACGTTGGTGTAGAACAGCAGCGGGTTGGTGATGCGGTACGAGTACTCGCCGTTGCAGCGCACGGAGATGTCAACGTCCAGGCCAATGTTGTTATCGACCACGCGGAAGGGCACGGGCGAGGCGGTGCCGTACTTGTTGCCGATGATCTCCTTGGTGTTGATGAAGTAGACGCGCTGGTCCTTGCCCGCGTCGCCGCCAAAGGTAAAGCGGCTGCCGATATTGGCGAAGGTCTCCTTGATGGAATCGCCCAGGTTGCCGCTAAAGACGCTCGGCTCGCTGCCGGTATCGAAGACGAACTCACCAGGCTCCAGCGCGACTTCGATGATCTTGCCGTTTTGCACCACGAGCATGCCCTGGCCGTCGTTGACGGCGATGACGGAGCCGTTGGAGATGACGTTGTCCTCGCCGCGCGTGTTGGAGCTGCGGCCACCGGTGCGCTTGCTGCCCTTGCAGGCCAAGACGTCAGCAGGCATCGATTCGCAATAGATAAATTCCTTCCACTGGTCGGCCATGACGCCGCCGGCAGCACCCAATCCAGCTTTCAAGAGTCCCATGGTGATCTTCCTTTCTCGTCAAAGGCCGGGTGGTATTGGTCGGATTGCTTAGTCGTCCTTGTCGTCTTTCATGACAACGGTGGTCTCGGTGTGGTTGAAGGTGTCGTGCTTCTCGGTCAGGTCGAGCTCGCCGCAGTACTCGTCGGCGTGGGTGGCCTCGTTGGCCGTCTTGAGCTGGCCTACCAGTAGCACGTCTCCGATAATCACGATGATCAGCGGCGCGACGATGTTGATGAGGATGCCCTCGATATCAAAGGCGAGGTAATCCGGATCGAAGGCGTTCTCACCCATAAAGAGAATCTGGGAGAGGATAAATCCGATCACAAAGAACAGCACCGAGGCAATAGCGAACTTGGGCTTGGAGCAGGGGAGCTCGCCGACCAAGCGGCCGGTCTGGCCGTTCATGGCAAACAGGTAGCTCTTGCCGTTCCACGAGGTGGAGAGCATCCAGACGGGGAACAGGGCGTAGTCGCTGTCTTCCCAGGTGTAGTCGAGCTGCTTGCTTTCGACCGTGGCATCGTCGTATTCGTCGACGACAGTCTCGCACAGGGCCGAGATCGTGCTTTCTTCCATACGGCGCTCGGCGCGCGCCTTGCAGGTCTCGCAGTCCTCGTCGTAACGGTTGGCGATGTAGCCGGGCATATATGCGACCGAGAACGGACGCAGCGCGTCGTAGTCAAACGGCTCGATGGCGTCCATGTGGCCGTCGGGCATCTTGGACGATCCGTCGACGGGCACGCGCTTAAACGAGATATTGCCCTTGCGATAGGCATCGTAGTGGTCGGTGGTCGTGACGGTGCGGTCGGATTCCTCGGTCACGGTCTCGTTGGTCGCGTCAAAGTACACTTCGCCGTCCACGCGGGCGCCGTAGAGCCAAAATGGCACGTAGACACCTTGGACCTCGTCGATGTGGTTGCCGGTGACAAAGCTCTTGGGCAGCAAGATCTTGCCCTTGTAGTGTTCCTTGAGTGCGGCCGTGACGTCGTCGCGCCCGAGCTTAAACGGAATCACCAGGTCGGGCGAGAAGTCGCCAGAGAGTTGGCCGGGCGCCACGGCGGAGTTGCCGCAGTACGGGCAGGTGGTGACGGCGACGGTGCCGTCGGACACGAGCTCGGCGCCGCACGACGAGCAGATGTAGCCGGCGTTTTGGGCGAGCTCCTGCACCGCGTCGTCGGCGACGGACTTGGGCGTTGCGGCTGCCGCATCGGCTTTGGCATCTGCCTTGTCCTGGCGCTCGCGATAGAGGGCCTCGACTTCTTCGACTTCAAAGCGTGAGTCACAGTAGTCGCAGACAAGCTTTTGCTCGGCGCTGGCAAAATGCAGGGGACCACCGCAGGCAGGGCACTGATAGTTAACGCTCTCGAAGGCCATGATCGGTCCTTTCCGTGCCGGAGGCTATGCGCCGATGGCGCCGCCGCAGTATTCGCAGCGCCCACTGGCATCGGGAATGGTGGTGGCTCCGCAGAAGGGGCAGGTCACCGCGGTCTTGGGGGCCTTGGCGGCCACGACGCTGTCGCGCGTCTCCTGGCGCAGCTGCACCAGCGCGTCGCGGACCTCGGTTGCCTGGCGCTTGGCCTCGCGGTATTCGATGGAGCCGCGCTGATCGATGGTGGAGTCGTTCACGCGCAGGTTGATCTCGGTAAAGTACGGCGTGTTGACGTGGATGGTCAGATTAAAGTCGTAATCCAGGTCGTAGCGCGGCGGGTTGTAGCTCTCGCGCTCGCCGTCCTTGGTCTCGCGATAGATCTCGGTGCGATGCTCGTCGATATCCATATCGCAGCCGAGTACCTGCGAGAACTCGATGATGTCGGGATTGGCGTCGCGCCAGCGGCTCTGCGAGGTAATGATCAGCAGGCCCGCGTCCTCGTCGAGCATGATGTTGGTGCGCCCGGCAGAAAGCGTGCGCGTGGGGTTGAACGACGCCAGGCGCTCGGCATTGGCCTCGCGGTAGGCGAGCTGCTCGCGGATATCGTCCGCGGTGCTGGAGCGATAGCCGTGAAAGTAGGGGGAGAGCTTGCCGGCGCACTCTTTGCACAGGTAGCCTTCATTGATTTTTGTCTTACCTAGAAGTCCCAGCTCGGTACCGCAAATCGCGCACTCTTTCTTCTCGAACATCTTGTCAAAGAAGCCCATGGCTGCCTCCCATCAACTGGTAGCGTGTGTCGCTTTTGATGATGGGGGAGTGCGCAGCCTTTCACGATACCCAGACGGCTCAACGAGTCTCCACAACTGGGACACATGGCCCATTTTTCCTACTCATTGGGGACGTACTTAAATGAGTGAAACTACTCATTTAAGTACGTCCCCAATGAGTGCTCGCAGAACGAGAGTGGATAATCTCCCATTTTTGGCCTGCTTGTGGGCTCAAAGTGGGAGATTGTCCACTCTCGTTGTTTGGGTGTCCAAAAATCCCCGCTCGTTTGACGCCTGGGGACACTCTTTGCCGAATGCGGCGGCTGCCGAATGTGGGCGCCGCCCTTGCTATGCCACGGTTACGGCGATTTGGGCGTAGCGGGTGCAGGGGCGCTCGGCGCGCGTCTGGACGGTGAGGGTGAGCACAAGGCGGTCGCCGGGTCGCGCGTCGGCGGGCACGATGAAAGCGGTGTCTACCGTGCATTCTTGCCACATCGACAGATCCTGGACGCCTGCATAGCTCGATGGGTCTACGGCCACATCCCAATGTGCATCGAAGCCCTTGCCGTCGGGGTCGACGATGGTCGCTGTAAGGTTGACGCGCTCGCCGGCTGTGGCGCTGCGGTCGGCAGTGACCTCGACAACATGCGCCGGATGCGAGCAGATGGCCGGATCATGGGCACACCATTGCGCGCGGGCGGCAAAGTCTTCCTGATAGGCACGCAGATAGGGATTGAGATTGTCGTCTGCGGGCGTGCCGATGGAGGCAAAACCGGCGGGCGCGTTCGCATCGGGATGCCCATCAAAAAACATGCGTCCCAGCAGCGTATCGAAGCCGCGGTCGTCGATACCGCGCAGGCCAAACGGCAGCAGCGGAATATAGGTCATGCTGTCGCCTTCGGCCATAAAATCGCCGCGCTCAAACTGCATCGCGGGCATGCCTTCCAGGCCCCAATCCAGACGGGCATGCTTGCCAAACTGAAAGCGCTCAGGCTCGTTTTCGTAGACCTTACCATCGCCATAGAGCATATAGCGTGCCATGAGGGGGCCGTTGCCCTGCGTGAGATTCTGCTCGGGCCAGGGAGCCTTAAACAGCGGCAGCGTATCGGGCTGAGCTGTTTTGGCGTCGAAATAGTTGCCATACATATAGGGCGTACGCCAAAAGATGAGCTCGGGAAAGAGCTCGCGCCCATGGTCGAGCCACGAGTTGTCCTGTCCCACGCCATCGGCAACGCCCATCACGCGCACCTTCTGATAGACCTGCTGCTGCACGGCGGGCCACTCGGGCGTGGCGCGATAGCGCTCGGCAATACTCATGAGGGCGCGAACGATCGTATTCATACCACCCCAGCTGAGCAACCATAACGTACGCGGATCATCATCCAGAATCGCCTGCGCAATTACGCGAGACCCCTCAGTTTCCTCAGTCACATCACCCTCAAAGGCAACATTTCCCACAAAGGTGCGCTCGATCATCTGGGCGGGCGTGGGAAACGGCGGCTCACCGGCAGCGGCCGCATTTGCCTGCAACTGCGGCCAAGCCTGGGCATATTCATTACTCCAGAGACTCTCAATCCAATGCTCGGGAAACGGCCGATACTCACGAAGCTCGCCGGCTAGCGGATCGGGCTCATGAGGCACAACAGCCCACTCATAAGAGCGCCGCCCTTTGGTCCGCCAATGCGAATTCACCTCGCCGAGCGTATGAACCCCATCCCCAAGAAAGTGATACTGCGAAGCCGTATACACCACAGCCTGAACATCAAGCAAGTTGAGATACAGAGCCAAATGAACAAGTGAGTTCATATCATCGACTTCCATATCAGTGGTAACAATCACCCGAGTCAACTTCTGGGACATAGGAACAGCTCCAATCAAAATCAATTCAGCCAGTTACGCGCAAGGCAAGACGGGACCCACGCCCCCATCGCCCGCGACCCGGCGGCCCGCCGGAAGCGGCCGACCAGCGTTTCGAACAACGTTAACTTAGGGGGGCTCTGACCTTTAGTTTTGTAAACATTCCGCAGCGCGAGCCCCGCTTATCCGATGCTCCGAAGGAGCAGGATAAGCGGGGCTCATGCGCGAGGACGTTTACAAAACTAAAGGTCAGAGCCCCCGATGGGATGGTTACCTCGAAACCCTGGCCGACCACTCCCAGCAGCCCACCGGCTCGCCGTCGATGAGTACGTTGCCCCCGTCGAAGTCTTGATAACACAGGTCGTTGAATTGGTGGATCCACACGCCGTGGTTGAACGTCTTCTTGGCCGAGCCGTCGGCCTCGCGATACACGCCGGTCAGGTCCTCGACATGGCTAAAGTAGGTGAGGTGCACGTTGGCGCCGGCATCGCGCAGGCGCGCCGTGAGCGGCAGCACGGTCTGTTGCGGTGACACAAGCTCGTCGCCCTTGGAGTGCGTAAACCACAGCGGCGTCTTGGCGAGCGCGGCCACGTCCTCGTCCGTGGCGTTGTACCACGGGGCGCAGCAGGGAAGGCCCGCGGCGAAGAAATCGGGGTAGTCGGCGCACAGGCGCAGGGTCATAAAGCCGCCGTTGGAAAGACCGGCGACCACGATGCGGTCGGTGTCGATGCGGTCGGCATGCTCGGCGACAAACTCGTCGATAAGCGCCTTGAGCACGGAGGAGTAGATGCTCTGGTTGGAGCGACCGAGTTGCTCGACGCCGTTGTCCATCCAAAACGTGGGCGACTGCGGCACGAGCACCCAGGCAAAGCCGCCAAAGTAGCGCTGGATCTGCGCCTGGCTAATGGCTGTGACGCGGTTGCCGATATAGGCGCGCGTGGCACCTTCGCCCTGCGTGGCACCCTTGCCTTCGCCGGCGCCGTGCAGGTACACCACGAGCGGGGCCTTTTGGGGCACGACCGTGGCCTCGGGCGCGAAGGGATTGAAGCATGCTGAGTCCTCGGCCTTAAAGCTGGGCTCAAAGAAGCCGTATTCGAGCGCGATGCCGTCGACGGCGGTCTTTTGCGCGGCGTTGCTCCAGCCTTTGAGCGCGGGGCAGATATCGCCACGGCAGGTGTCGAAGACCAGGCCGCAGGTGGGATCGTCGCCGTCGTTGCCGGGAAGAGCTGTGAGCTGCGTGATGCGCAGCTGGTCATCGAGCATGCGCGAGCCCATGACGCCGCCTTCGATGGTCTTGGTCAGGCGCTGCTCGGCGACCTCGAGCGCCACATGGGTGCCCACGGCGAGCTTACGTCCGTTCTCGTCGCACGGATATGCGGCGAGAATGTCGATGTAACCCACGGAGGGCGCGGCATGGTCGGCGCCGCGCTCCTTGCGCATCAGAACCTCGCCCGAGCGCTCGTGACGCTCTACATATATATGGAAGGTGTTCGCGTCGATGTCGTTGGCGCGCACGGTGCAGGGCAGGTCGAGTACGACCTTGCTGATCCAGGGGCCAAAGTCGCCCAAGGTGGTGACGGTTGCGTAGGTACACAATTTGAGTTCCATGAGCTGCCTCCCTTGCGCCGCGAATGCTTGGCATCTGCGGCAATACAAACTAAACATGTTTAGTGTAATCTAGAATTGAAGAATAACCAGATGAACTCGGTAAACGGCAAAATTGAACACGTCGTGAGCTACTAAACATATGTTTACTAGCTTCTAGCAGGGATTCTGTTGATGAGTTAACAGATCAGTGAGGTGTTCATCAAAATAAAATCCCACGTAAATGGCTATATATCAATAGAGGGTCAAAGAGACCATTTCCCGCCATTCAAATACGTTCACCCCCGATTTCCTACCGTTCACCGGACTGTAGACGGCAAAATTGCCATAAATTCGGCGCTCCGTGTAAACTAAAGCCCGTAAACGTTCAGTAAACACCTTGTTTACAAAAGCGTATCCAAGGGTCCGGCAACCGTAAGGGGTTATAGTCGCCGGGCCAAAGGCGTGCCTAAGCCCAAGGGGGCTGGCACACGAAGATATGGGGAGGGGTCCCATGGCAGTAGATAACAAGCAGATTGCCACCGATGTCCTCGAGCTCGTGGGCGGTGCGGAGAATGTTTCCGTCGCCACCAACTGCATGACGCGCCTGCGCCTGACGCTCAAGGACAACAACAAGGCCGACGTGGAGAAGATCAAGAAGGTCAAGGGTGTTCTGGGATGCCAGTTCGCCGGCAGCCAGCTCCAGGTCATCATCGGCCAGAACGTGCCCAAGGTGCTCGCCGAGTTCGTCGCCATCTCCGGCGTCAAGCAGGGTGCCGCCGTCGACGAGAACCTCGATGCTTCCAAGCAGAAGTTCGAGCTCAAGAACCTGCCGAACATCATCCTTGACTATCTGTCGGGCTCCATGACCCAGCTCATCCCGCTGCTCATGGCCGGCGGTCTGTTCCGTACCATCGCGGCCGTCCTCGGCCCCACCATGCTCGGTGTGCTCTCGGCCGACGACCCGACCTATACGTTCCTCTACACCACGCTGTACGAGGCCACGTTCACCTTTATCCCCATCTACCTGGGTTATGCCGCGGCTAAGAAGCTCGGCGCCAGCCCCGTGCTCGGCATGCTGCTCGGTGGCGCCCTCATGGCTCCTTCCGTGGTGAGCGTCGCCACCCAGGAGGGCGGCGGAATCATCTCCGTCTACGGCATCCAGATCGCCGCTGCCAACTATCAGCAGTCCGTCCTGCCGATCATCCTTTCGGTGCCCGTCCTCTACTTCATCGAGAAGTTCTTTAAGAAGGTCATGCCCGACGTGCTCTCCACGGTCTTCACGCCGTTCTGCACCATGATCGTCACCATCCCCATCGCCTTCATCGTCCTCGCCCCGATCGGCAACGAGATCGGTACGCTGATCGCTAACGCCCTCTTCGGCCTTGCTGACCTTGGCGGCATCGGTATCCTGATCGTCATGGCCGTCCTCGGTGCCTTCTGGCAGCTCTTCGTGGTCTGCGGCATGCACATGCCCGTCATCCTGCTCGCTCAGGTTCAGATCATCGCCGCCGGCTACGATCCCTTCGTCTTCGTTTCCACCAACTGCGCTATGGCCGCTGTCTGGGGCTGCGCCTTCGGTGCCTTCCTCAAGATGAAGAACCCCGACGAGAAGTCCCTTGCCATCGGTTACGTCATCTCCGCCATCGCCGGCGGCGTTACCGAGCCTGCGCTCTTCGGTATCCTCATGCGCTTCCGCCGCACCATGCTCGGCATGTTCATCGGCGGTGCCATCGGCGCTGTGTTCTCCGGCCTCATGGGTGTTACCTACTACCTCGCAGGCGGTGCGTCCAACTTCCTGGTCTTCACCAACTACCTGCAGGGTGGCCAGATGAACACCGTCTGGGCTATCGTTGGTATGGCAATCTCCTTTGTCATCGCCGCTGCCGTCGTCTTTGCTTGCGGCTTCTCCAAGGAGGAACTCGCCGAGATGGAGGCCTAAGGCCAAACCGTTCGGTCACATATGACCTCACCTACACGACAGGGCCCCGTCAGGCGTAAGCCCGGCGGGGCCCTTCTTGCAAGGTAGACTGATGGGGCGGACGGGATTCGCCCGCGAGGGTTTGCCAAGCGGCAGGGGCTTTCGCACGGGGTTACCGCGAAAGCCCCCGGCGGTTCGCAAATCCTTTATCAAACGAAAGGACATGCAGATGAGTTTGGGAAAGCTGACCGTCAACGGTCGCCAGGACGGCTTTTTGTGCGAGGGCAAACCGTTCTTCTGGTTTGCCGATACGTGCTGGAGCGCATTTACGAGCATTGCCGAGGATGACTGGGACTACTACCTGACCCGCCGTGCCGAGCAGGGCATGAATGTGCTGCAGATCAACACGCTGCCGCAGTGGGACCGCTGCTGCCCCGACCTGGGCATTTGGCCCTATGCCAGCGAGGACGGCGTGCACTTTGATTGGTCCCGTCCCAACCAGGCATATTGGGACCGCGCCGCCGCCATGTGCCGTGCTGCCGTCGAGCACGGCATCCGTCCGGCGCTCGTGCTTATGTGGTGCAACTACGTGCCCGGTACCTGGGGTGCCAAGATCGCCGAGCGTTGCGGCGCCGAGGTTATGCCGCGTGAGGAGGTCCGTGCCCACGTTGCCCGCGTCGTCGAGAACCTGGGCGAGTTCAACCCCGTCTACGTGGTGACGGGCGATACCGACTTTGCCGGCGACGAGGCGATCGCCTATTACGAGGACGCGCTCGACGAGGTCGTCAAGCGCGCGCCCGAGGCGCTGCGCACCATGCATATCAACCGCGCCAATCGCACCATTCCGGCGCAGTATCTGGACCGTCTGGACTTTTATATGTTCCAGCCCGGCCACAACTACGAGGGCCAGCCCGAGGCATGGCGTCTGCCGCAGGACTTTATCGCCAACTACCCTAAAAAGCCGATGGTCAACTCTGAGCCTTGTTACGAGCAGATGGGTGCGTCGCGCAATGTGTACTGGCGCTTCACCGCGCAGGATTGCCGCGCGAGCGTATGGTCGTCGATTCTTGCCGGCGCCAGTGCCGGCGTGACCTATGGCGCGCACGGCGTTTGGAACTGGCAGACATCGCGCAGCCAGGGTTCGGTCCTGGGCGAGGGCTTTGACATGCCCTTCCGCTGGCAAGAGTGCCTGCAGTTTGCGGGTGTGTGGGACTTTGGCGCGATCGAGCATGTGCTTGCCAGCCTAGGCGCTACTGCCGGTGACGATGCGCTTGCCGTGGTTCCGGCGCAGGAGCTGCTCGATGACGCGCGCGAGGCCATCCGTGTGGCGCGCGTTGGCGATCGCGTCGTCACGTACCTGCCGCGCACCACGGCGCTCAAGTTTAAGCTCGACGGCGCGCGTGGCTGGACGGCGACGGTCCTCGACATGGAGGACAAGCGCATCGCAAAACTGCCCGTCCGTGACAACGGTGACGGCACCGTGCGCGTGGCGCAGCATCCCTTTGAGCACGACGCTCTGCTCGTGGTTTCGCCGGCGCATTAAGGAAAACGGAATAACGCAAGAGAAAAGGCCCGGGTGGTAGCCCGGGCCTTTTTATATCAACACAGCCGTTGCGGTTGGTGATGGCGATTGCGTACTGCCGCTTTTAACGGTAGCCCTCCCAGAGGGGAAGGGGAAAGAGGATGTCCTCAAACTTGGACCACTCGGCGGGATAGTCGATCTCGTCGGGTCGCGCCACCCAACGGCCTTCCAATCCATACATCGCCGCCTAGGCTGCGACGGAATGGTTCCTGCATGACGGCTTTAAGCTGCCAAGGGGAGCCATTCCGCCACGCTCATTGGGGACGTACTTAAATGAGTGGTCTCGTGAGTTTGAGGGCGAGTCGGGCGCTCGATACAAGGTGAGTGTCGTGGACACATGGGGCATGACGGAGGAGGAGCTTCCCGGAACCTTTGAGGGCAAGTTCCGCATCGATCTCCCAAGTAAGCAGTATATGATGCTTCGCCTGACCAAATTAGAGGCGTAAAACAGAGATAATCGGCACCGGGCGTGACTTGCTGCACGACCATCGCAGAGGGGTAGCCCCTGTGATGGTCGCGGCGATGCGCGTCCGGGGCTACGCTTGTAAGGAGTGAACATGCAGGAGTTTTTTGGAATCGATGTGGGCGGTACGGCCGTTAAATGGGCTGTGCTGGGCGAGGATTTTTCCATCCGCGAGCGCGGAAGCCTGCCGACGGGCTTTACCACGGCTGAGGAGACGGTCGCGGCGCTGATCTCGCTCGTCGAGCCGTATCGCGAGCGCGTGAGCGCCGTGGGCGTGAGTGCGCCCGGCGGCATCTACGAGGGAGATGTCACAGGAACGATCCATCGCGGCGGTGCGCTCACGTTTATGGATGGCTGTCCGCTCGGAAAGCTCATGCGCGAGGCACTGGGGGTGCCGATTGCCGTCAATAACGACGGTAAGTGCTGTGCACTCGGTGAGTATGCGGCTGGCGCTCTGCGCGGGACGCGTTTTGGCGTGGTGCTCGCTATCGGCACGGGCATCGGCGGCGGTATCGTCATCGACGGCAAGGTCCTGCGCGGCGCGCACTGCTTTGCAGGCGAGTTCAGCTTCTTGCGCAACGATGTCACGACTGCCGCGAACATGGGAAACTCCTTTGCCGATTCGGGCGGTTGGCGTGCGCTCCGCGATGCTGCCGTTGCCGAGAAGGGCCTGCCTGCGGGTTCTCCGGTGGACGGCCGCCGCGTCTTTGAGTGGATCGCGAGTGGTGACATGGCGGCGCAGCGCGCACTCGACCGCTACGCTCGCGCCTTTGACGGACAGCTCATCAACCTGCAGGCCGTGCTCGACCCCGAGGTCTTTGTGATCGCAGGCGGTATCTCGTGCCATCCCGAGCTCGTTGATGCCCTGCGTGCGCAGATGCCGCTGGCCCTCGCGAGTTACGAAGGGGCCCTTGCCGGCATTCCTGTGCCGCAGATAAAGGCGGCCGAGCTCGGCAACGACGCCAACCTTTACGGTGCCGTCCAGGAGGCCATACGCCTGGTGTAGCGCATTGGACATAATCATTGGGGACGTTCTTGTTTGACTAGTCGTTTAAGAACGTCCCCAATGACTACCCACAGAATGAGAGTGGATAATCTCCCGTTTTTGGCCTGCATGCGGGCTCAAAGTGGGAGATTATCCACTCTCGTCATTTGATTGGCACTTGCGGCACTTGCACTCATTGGGGACGTACTTAAATGAGTGGCAGTTGGGGACACTCTTTGTCGGGCTAGAGACCGCGCGCACCCCTTCTGGGTCATGCGGCTCAAAATCGCGGCGTCATGCGGACGGCTGGGGTCGAATTTACAGTATTTCGAGCTCGGCTTCGATATTGAGATTGGTTCTTTATTAAAATGGTGTTCCGGACAACAAAGCGGGTGGGGGTTACCATGAGGGACCTGGGAGACACAACCGCATATTTGCGCCGGGGCATGCGGGAGATTCTGTGCCTAGCGCTGTTCTTCTTCACGTTTTTGGCGTGCGAGTATTTCTTTGATGCGCGCATGGCCGAGTTCGTGCCATCGAGTGAGGTCGTCATCTACGAGAGCATCGTTGTCGGCGCGAGCGTGATTGGCTTTTTCGTGCGCCCATTTCTGTACTATCGCCGTCCCCAGACGATCGATGCGACGAGCGATATTACGGGCGTGCTGTTGGTATCGGCGTTGCTGCTGATGATTATGGCAGTGCGGTTTGAGGTAGTAATTGCCGGCGGCCTGGTGGCGTGCTGCGCCCTGGGCTATTGCGGATCGACCGCCCATGCCAATCTTGCGCGGCGTTTTGCGCAGACGCCCTGCCTGGCGCGCGCCGTGGCGGTTTCCTATGCTGCGGGCATTTTGGTGCAGGTGCTCAACCATATGGTGATGCCTGCGGGCATTCCCCAGCAGTCTGTTCTCATTGCCTGTGCGATCGCGCTGGTGGGGCTGCTTCACGGTGCCCGCCGCGCTAAATTGCGTGATGAGCCTGCGCCCGAGTTCGAGGTCGGGATTGCCGAGCTATCGGTCGATGCGTCGGAGCGTGGCGCCAGGTGGCACGATGACCCCGAGGCAAAGGCGGCCTTTCAGGGCGCCGTGGTGCGTCTGACGGTGGCGACCGCTTGCCTCACCGGCGTGTTCGCGGCCCTCAATGCCGGCCTTACGACCTCGCATGCCGCTGGCGCTATCGATCTGGGCGACTGGCCGCGCTTGCTGCTGGTTGTGAGCGCCCTTGCCGCCGGCGTCCTGTATGACCTGCGTGGGCGTTCGTATATGAATATCATCATGACGTGCGCCGCCATGCTGTCCACGCTCTCGTTCTTTGTACTTATCACCGATGGCAACGGTGGCAACACGCTTGCCGCCACGATTATCTTTTACCTTGGCACGGGCTTTTTCGTGGTGTTCTTCACCGCGAAGTTCGCCGCGATTTCGATGTATGCCCGCTGGGCGTATCTGTGGCCGTGCATGGGCCGTGTTATCAACAACGTTTGCTCGATGCTCGTGACGGCTCCGGCAGTGGCGATTATCTCGAGTCAAAACGTGCTGGCGGCAGTGAGCGTCGTGCTCGTGCTGTTTGTCGGCATCGCGATTTCGCTGTTGGGACAGTTTGGACAAGACGGTGAGGGCGAGGCGACGCGCGGCAGGCTGGCGCTTGCCACCGACGATCTTGGCGTGAGCTGTGAGCCCGGCCAGGCCGACACGGTGCCCCTGGAGGCGCCGGAGCTTTCGTTTGACGATCGGCTCGATGGCTTCGTTGCCGCCTTTGGGCTCACCAAGCGCGAGCGCGATGTTCTGGAGGCACTGGTCGTTTCGGACGACAGCGTGCAGGACGTGGCGGCGGCACTCTTCCTTTCGCGTTCCACGCTCTATCGCCACATCGCTTCGATTAACAAAAAGACAGGTGCCTCCTCGCGCGTAGCCCTCATCAACTTCTTCTGGTCCTGGACACCCCAAGACTAGCTAACCACCACAAAGGGGACAGGCACCTTTGTGGTGGTTTTTTACCTGCAAAAATATGAATATGAGACATTTGTCACCTGCCGTTTTGGTGCTCAAAGGCATATGAATGTGATGCTGAGCAGAGCAGAACGGAGGGGGTGCACCTATGGCGTCTCGGGGTTGCGCGTCTAATAAAATTGCGGGCGCGCTTATCGCCGTGGTGGTCTTTGCCGCGGCGGTGACACTCATGCGAGTTTACGTTGCCGGCGACCATGGCGCTCAGGGAAAGACTGCCGCGCAAGTGTCGCTCAACGATTGCGCTGCCGTTCCGGTGGCGGTCAAGCTTATCGAGGACGGGGAGGCGCGGACGGCCTATGAGACCGACGATGCCGAACTGGTCGCATCGACTTTTGCTGCGCTCGATGGCTGCACCGTGGGGGATGCGGTGGATGAGCGGACGAGCGATGCCGGCCGAACGCTCGTCTTTGTCTATACGGATGGCTCGGAGCAATCGGTGGAACTTGAGGGCAAAAACATCGTGCTCGATAAGACGGCGTACCGACTTAACGGTGCCGATGAGTTATGGCGGCAGCTTGCCGCGATCAAAAACAGCTAACGAAATTAGGGGTGTACGGGATGAGTGAGTTGAGATTCTGCCCAGCGTGTGGGGCGCAGCTGCCTCGGGTCGCCGGCGTGCCGGTACGATTTTGCCCGGGATGCGGCGTCCGACTTGAGGGCGTTGTGGGCTACTCGGGCGCCGTGGGGCCTACAGATGGGGCGACTGCCGATGACGATGCGGACGAAAGCGCCGACTCGAGCGTGGACGCGCCGGCCGATGCGCTGGTAGAGGCTGTCGGCGTCGCGTCGTCGTCTCGTGACGCGGCCACGACGGATGCGCCTCACATCGGTGACCTTGAGCTTCATACCGCATGCGATACCTCTGGCGGCCAGGCACTCGCGCAGGTGGTGCTGCCGCGGGGCTGGCATATCGAAGAGGCGCATCTTGAGCGCAGCGGCAGTTTCGACTGCCCGATTTCGGTTGGCGTGACGGCGGCGGGTCCGATGGGTGAGCGGATTATGTACCGCTCCGAGCTCTGCTACGTGGATGCGGGCGCCGTTGCCAAGCGTATCCCCACGCAAACCGAACGCAAGGTGTTTGTGCACGTGGAGGCAGCTTGCGACGAGCTGGCTCAGGCCTGTGCGGCACGGCTGGGTGCGCGGGCAGAGGTTGTTGCCGAGCAACCGTACCCATCGAGCGCGGAGGTCGATATCGAGCGCGAGCGTGCCCGCGTAAAGCGCGAGGCGGCAAACGACTTTGCGATCCAGGGCTTTTCGATGGAGCCGAGTGATGTGGTCTATGAGTGCCGCATGCGTCGATATCGGCTCACGGGCGCTCCGGTGCCCACCGAGCTCGCGGTGGCGGCCAAAGTCGAGGGCTATATGTTTTCAATCGGCGGTGTCGCGGGTTCTATGGGCAAAGGTGTTGCCGCTGGGGCCGAGGCGCTGCTGGGCGCGGGCCTTTCGAGTGGACTGATCGGCGGTGTTTTGGGCAAGCGCCTGCGCGAGCGCCAGGCGGCGGCAGCGGCGGGACAGGGCGTCGCGCAAGAACAGCCCACGGGTCGAGGCGGTTGCCCGGACGGAGCGTCGTTCGAGCTGGGCGCGGCCGACCTGCTGCAGTGGCGTATCAGGGACAGCTTCTGTTTGGCTGCGCCAGAAGGTCGCCTGGACGAGGCGGCCTCCACGGCGCTTGCATCAATGGCGTCGACTCTGCGGCTCAATCCGGCGATTGCACGCGAAGCGTCAGCTCAAAAGCAACAGATGGTGCTTGAGCAGCGCCAACGCACGCAGATGAACATTGCCCAGCAGCAACAGCAGTTTGCGGCCTGGCAACAGATGCATGCCTCGCAACAGGCGGCGTTCGACAGCTACCAGCAGGCGTGGTTCGATCGCAGCGACCGTCAGCACGCCGCGAATATGGCTGCCAGCGCCGCCAATTTTTCCAGCGCGGGCGTGGGGACGGGCGCCGCCTCGTATTCCGATGCCATTCGCGGGGTCAACCATTACACCAGACCCGACGGCACCGATGTCGAGGTCTCGGTGATGGCCGACCAGGCCTGGGTCAACGGTTCGGGCGATGTGATCGGTACACGCGATGGTTTTGAACCCGGTTTTGGCTGGACGGAGCTGCCTCGTCAATAGCGTGAGGCGGCTTATGTGTGAATCGATGCCGGGTGTGTTTCTCGGCATTGTGCTAAAGAACGGGAAAGGAACAATGATGAGGGAGACGGTACTTTCGCGCGCGGCATTTGTCGCGGCGGCGTGAACGGCGCTGCTGACGCTTGTGGGGTGCGGCGGACAGCGGACGCAGGATGCGACGGGTTTTAACGACGACCGCCCGGTAAAGGACAAGATGAACGCGGGTGCGACGTCGGGCGATTCCGGCGACGCGGACAGCGGCTCGGGCGCGGACAGCGGCTCGGCGGATGCGTTCGATACGTGGTCGGATGATTGCTGGGATGCGCACCGCAACATCAGCATCGCGGCGCTCCTCGAGCTTAAGGGCTGGCAGTTGCAGGAGTTTGCCTCGCAGCAGGGCTATACCTGGCAAGACGCGCTCGAGATGTACGAGGACGAGGCGGGACACGTGCTCAGCGTCTGCAATATCAGCAAGGACGGCGCGACCGAATGGCTCGGCGAGGACGAAATCGGAAAGCTCGACAAGGGCGGCACCGGAAGCACCGTGATGTTCACGCTGCAACTTTCGGGCTATTCGAGCTGCGAGGATGTTATCGCGGGCTTTTCCGTGCCGGTCGAGGACCGGGCGCAGATTACTTCGGGCTCATGGATCGCATGCGTATACGGTTCCAACATGGCGCGGCACGTTGCCATGGTGAGCCCGATGGAAAACGGTGACTACCGTTTGGATCTTATTACCGAGGAGGCTATCAAGACCGGTAGGTTTACCCAGGGCGGCGGTGCTCCGACGATAGACGAATTTTGGCAGGAAAAGACTGGACGCGCGCTCGGCTAGGTGCGACGTGGCCAATACCATAGCGAGGAACGAACATGATGAATGAAGTGACGATGAACCGTGCGGCCTTTGTGGCAGGCGCGGGTGCGCTGGCTTGTGCGCTGGCTGGCTGCTCGGGCGGATTGGGCGGCGCGGGCGGTGCCAAGAAGGCGACCACGGCGGACGCCGCCTGTGTAGACGACAACGCCAACGTGACGGTCTATGCTGCGATCAACTTGGACGGCGCCGACCTGGTGCGCCTGCTCAAGCATCAAAACTATGAGTGGCAAGGCGAGAGCGTGGGCTACGGTGCCGCCGATGACGCGGGACTTTTCGCTTTTACCTTTTCTAAGATTTCGGATGACGTGGACGAACTTGCGAACAGCGCGATACCGCTTTCGGAGTCCGAGTACGAGGAACTTGAGCCGGGCGGCGGAGACGATAGCGTGGCGATTTTGCTCTCGGTGGGCGGCTATACGACGGGCGATCGTGCGCTTACCGGCGCAATCGGCGATGCGGCGATAGTGCAGGAGAAGTGCACAATCGACGATTCCGTGTATTGGCTGGTCAAGGCGCTCGACGGCAGCCGTTACGTGATTTCGGCCTACGACACCGAAGATGATGGCGACAGCGCGCATGACATCTATATCTATAGTGAGTCTTTTATTCACACCGGTTATCTGAGCGGCGGCGACCAAATCGATATTGACGAACTCTGGAGCCGCCTGACCAATGCCTCGTAGCGCACCAAAACCACCACAAAGGGGACAGGCGCCTTTGTGGTGGTTTTGCCCTTGGGCTGTCTACTGTGGCGGCTCACCGTGCTAAAGCAGCTCGCCGTGGCGGGCGATGTAGCGGCGCTTGGCCAGTTGGGTGAGCGCGATGTAGGCGGCGACAATGCCGATGAGCAGCGCGAAGAAGATTGGCGGCAGCGGCATGAGACCCAGCGCATCGGCGATGGGGCTTGCCGGTAGCCAGGTGACGAGCACCAGGCCCAGCACGGTGAGGAGGCACAGCGCGGGCGCGGCGTGGTCGCGCGGGCGTGGCAGGCGCGGGGAGCGCAGCATGTGGACCACGAGCGTCTGCGACCACATGGACTCGACAAACCAACCGCTCTGGAAGAGCGCCGTAAAGGCCGCCATGCCTGCGACGTCGCCTATAGCGGCAAGCTCTGCCCAGCTTGCGCCCACGGCGGCGGGGCACACCACAAAGAAGAGCGCGGCGAAAGTCACGATATCAAACAGTGAGCTCACGGGACCCAACTCGAGCATAAAGCCCTTAATGGACGCGGCATCCCAGGCGCGCGGACGGGCAGTCCAGGCGTCATCGACGGTGTCCCACGGCAGCGCGATGCACACGATCTCGTAGACCAGCGACAGCAGCACCAACTGCAGAGCGCTCATGGGCAAGAATGGCAAGAACAGGCTCGCGACGGTCACGGATAGCACGTTGCCAAAGTTGGAGCTCACCGTGGTCTTGAGGTACTTGAGCAGGTTGCCGTAGGTGCGGCGGCCTTCGATGATGCCGCGCTCGAGCACGCCCAGGTCTTTCTGGAGCAAGATGATGTCGGCGGATTCCTTGGCGATGTCGACGGCCGAATCGACCGAGATGCCGCAGTCGCTCGCACGCATGGCGGCGGCGTCGTTGATGCCGTCGCCCATAAAGCCCACAGTGTGGTCGAGCAGCTCGCGCATGACGCGCACCAGGCGCGCCTTCTGCAGTGGCGAGAGCTTGGCGAAGAGGTGGGTGTGCTCGGCGCGCTCGGCAAGCTCGGCATCGTCGAGCGCATCGATCTCGGAGCCCAGCAAGACGTTGCTCGCGTCGATACCGATCTGCTCGCAGATGGTGGCGGCGACACGGTCGTTATCGCCGGTCAGGACCTTAACGGCGACGCCCTTGGCCTCGAGCGTGGCGACGGCGCCCGCGGCACTCGCCTTGGGCGGATCGAGGAAGGCCAAAAAGCCCATCAACACCATGTCGCATTCGTCGGCGATGCCAAACTCGCCCACGCAGCGCGGATTGGTTTTCTGCGCCACGGCAATCACGCGCAGGCCCTCGGCATTGAGCCCGGCGATCTGCTGGCGAATCTGGGCGAGCTTATCTTCGGTGAGCGGCTGGGCGGCGCCATCGACTTCGACAAAGGAGCAGATCTCGAGCATTTCCTCGGCAGCTCCTTTGGTAACCATCTGGGTTTTACCCTGGGCGTCGGCGACAACGACGCTCAGGCGACGGCGCGAGAAATCGAAGGGCACCTCGTCGACCTTGGTATAGCGGTCGCGCAGGCTCTGGCCCAGCATAGAATCGGGCACGACGGTCGAGGGCGTCACATCGGCACGGTCGATGACGGCCAGGTCGATAAGGTTTTTGAGGCCGGTCTGGAAGAAGCTGTTCAAAAACGCATGGCGCAGCACGCGCGCATCCTCGTTGCCGTCGGTGTTGAGGTAGCGCTCGAGCACGATGCGGTCTTCGGTGAGGGTGCCGGTCTTGTCGCAGCACAGGACGTCCATCGCGCCGAGGTTTTGGATCGCCGGCAGCTCCTTGACGATAACCTGGCGGCGGGCGAGGTCCTTGGCGCCCTGCGACAGGCTCGTGGTCACGATGACGGGAAGCATCTGCGGCGTGATGCCCACGGCCACGCTCGTGGCGAACAACAGCGCATCGATGACGTTGCCCTTGGTGGCGGCGTTGATGGCAAAGACCGCCGGCGCCATAACGAGCATGAGGCGCACGAGCAGCATGGAGACGCTCGAGACGCCGCGGTCAAACGCGCTCTTCTCGCCGCGCCCGTTGAGCATCTTGGCGATGCCGCCCAGGTAGGTGTCCGAGCCGGTGGCAACGACAAGCGCCATGGCGGTGCCGTTTTGCACGGAGGTGCCGGTAAAGACGATGTTCTTGCAGGCAGAGAGTGGTAGCGCGGAGCCGTCGGCACCCTCGACGACGGTGATGGCAGCGGTCTTCTCGACGGCCTCGCTCTCGCCGGTGAGTGCGGACTCGATCACAAACAGGTCGCGCGCGGTGATGATGCGGGCATCTGCCGGCACCATGTCGCCGGCAGAGAGGCGGATTACATCGCCGGGGACGAGCTCGTCGAAGGGGATCTCGACGCGCTCGCCGTCGCGCAGGGCACAGCAGGTGCTGGAGACCAGGTCCTTAAGGGCCTCGGCCGCATTGCCGCTGCGGGCTTCCTGGATAAACTTCATGCCGCCCGATACCAGCAGCATGATGCCGATGACGATGACCGTGGAGGGGTCACGCTGCAGATCGGGCACGGCGAGCACGTCGATGTAGAGCGAGACCAGTGCGAGGGCGGCGAGGATGCCAGCGAAGGGATCGACGAACGCGTCGGCGATGCGGCGGACGAGCGTCTTGGTCGGTGCCTCGATGGTGTTGGGGCCAATGGCGTCCAAGCGCTCGGTTGCCTGCTCGGCGGTGAGGCCGTTTGCCGTGGCATCGAGCAGCACGAGGGCGTCCTCGGCGCTATGGGTGGCGGCGAATATGGTGTTCTTGGACAGGCCGGCGTGAGCGGCAGGGCGCGCCGTGCGGCGGCGCTTGGAGATAGCTTCGAGTACCGTGGCGGTTTTGAGCATCAGCATAGGGTCCTCCTTGTTGAAGGGAGTTAGCGTACGTGTCGTATTTGCTTCAAAAAACCTAGATGTCGCTCGCGTCATGCTCGCGAACCACCACAAAGAGGACAGGCACCTTTGTGGTGGTTTTGGCGATCGGTTTGTGGCGCTTATGCGTGTGCGGAATCCTCGCGGCGTGCCGAGGGCGACATGCAGGTTTTTCGACTATGACTGCCTTCCATGGCACACCTCCTTAAGACCGGGCGCTGCGCGCTTTGGGTATCTCGTACCCGTTTCAATTCGCCCGTATTCTTGATGAGGGGGGTTTGCCGTGTCAACCCCTTTGTTTGGAAAACCATCGTCTCTGACGAAGATCTTACAGGGTTGTGGCTCCAAAGCGCACCCGCAACGCGCCCTGCCTGCGCTAAACTGGAAGGCACGTACGCGATTACGAGAGGAGCCCGCATGGAGGCTTACAAGCAAGAGTTCATCAAGTTCATGGTTGAGTCCGACGTTCTTAAGTTCGGCAGCTTTACGCTCAAGAGCGGCCGTCAGTCCCCGTTCTTTATGAACGCCGGCGCTTACGTGACGGGCTACCAGCTCAAGAAGTTGGGCGAGTATTACGCCCAGGCAATTCACGATAACTTTGGTGACGACTTTGACGTGCTGTTTGGACCGGCCTACAAGGGCATTCCCCTGGCCGTCGTGACCGCCATTGCCTACCACGAGCTGTACGGCAAGGAGGTCAAGTACTGCTGCGACCGCAAGGAGGCCAAGGACCACGGCGCCGACAAGGGCAACCTGCTGGGTTATGAGCCGCAGGACGGCGACCGCGTGATCATGGTCGAGGACGTCACCACCAGCGGTAAGTCCATCGACGAGACCTATCCCAAGGTCATGGCTGCCGCCGACGTTGAGATAAAGGGCCTGATCGTGTCCCTCAACCGCATGGAGGTCGGCAAGGGCGGCGTGACCACCGCGCAGAAGGAGATCGAGGCAAAGTACGGTTTCCCCGTCGCGAGCATCGTTTCTATGGCCGAGGTCGTCGAGACTCTCTACAACCACGAGATCGACGGCAAGGTCGTCATCGACGACGAGCTCAAGGCCGCTATCGACGCCTACTACGAGCAGTACGGAGCTCGTTAGTTACGGCGTTTTACCAAACGCCGTAACTGCTCGACGCTGCGCGGGCCGCATTTGGACAATCTGACGTTCAACTTCAAGGGCGCGACCAGAAGGTCAGCGCCCTTTCGTTTCACGTCACCTTGTCTCAAATGCGACCCGCTCGCTGTCGTTGCCAAGACATCGGCACTCCCGCTGCTGGCAAGGGGCGGCACTTGGGGACGTTCCTTTTTTGCCGGCACCTGGGGACACTCCTGATGTGGTAGTTGGGGACGTTCTTAAATGACTACTCAGGATGAGTGTCCAAAAATCCGCGCTCGTTCGATTGGCGCATGTCTACGCAGCGTAGGTTGTCGAGCCTGGCCTTCAAATGGATACTGACTGTCGAACCGGTTCACTCCATTTCTTCAATTTGATTGGACAGCCCATGAACCAGACACGGCAAACCAATGCCTCCCATACTTTTTTGGCAGCGCATGCCATCAAGCAGCTGCGCGAAGAGCGCGGCCTCACCCAGCGCGCCCTGGCGGAAAGCCTTGGCGTGACCGATAAAGCCGTCAGCAAGTGGGAATCCGGCCGCGGCCTTCCCGACATTTCCCTCGTTGAGCCTTTGGCCCAGAGACTCGGCATAAGCGTGGCTGAGCTTTTGGCTGGTGACATTCGGGCCAACGCCAACCGTGCAGGCAATATGCTCAAAGGCGTCTTTTACGTTTGCCCTATCTGCGGAAACGTTGTGCACGCGCTCGGAGAAGGCAGCTTTAGCTGCTGTGGCTCCACGATGTTTCCCCAGGAGGCCGAAGAGCCGGACGCGGACCACGCCTTTTCCATCGAGCGCATCGAGGACGATTGGTACGTCACGCTCGATCATCCCATGACCAAGGATCACTACATTAGCTTTGTGGCATATGCGACTATGGACGGCATCTGCTTTAAGAAGCTCTATCCAGAGCAATCGGTGCAGCCGCGCTTCCATATTACCGGGCGCGGCAGGATATATCTTTACTGCAACCAACACGGACTCTTTACGTCGCTGACGCCTCGCAAATAACGGCTGTCTATCCGCCCTCCTCATGCGTTCCCAGGGGACCCAAAATGAGCGTGGATAATCTCCCGGTTTTGGCCTGTGTGCGGGCTCAAAGTGGGAGATTATCCACGCTCGTTATCTGAGTGTCCAAAAATCCACGCTCGTCGCTACTTGAGTCCGGGCAGGCGGGTGTAGGGGAACGAGCGCTCTAGGAACTCGGAGCAGCGGGCGTAATCTTTGGCAAAGTAGCTGCTATAGAGCGAATCGAGTACGTATTGCACGGCGATATGGCTGGCGAACTGCGTGATGCGGTGCGTCATGCTCTCGTGGTCGCTTACCGTGAGATAGGCGGCAAAGCCGGGGTGAATGCGGGCACAGTGCGGCGTGCCGATGACGATGACCGGGACATGTCGACTGCTAAGGATCGGCAAGATCTCCTTGAGGTTGGGGGCAAGGCCGCTGTAGGAGATGACGATTGCCACATGGTCGGGACCCGAGGCGAGCGCCGTGCGCACCTGCGCCTCGACGCTGTCGTGGCACGTCGCGCTTTTGCCGGCGGAAAGCAAGCGATCGCGGAACATTCCCGCTGGATACAGGTTATGCGAGCCCGTGTAGATGTCCACGGTGCCGGCGCGCATGATGAGCTTGGCGGCGTGGTCGAGCTGTGCAGGGTCGAGCAGCTCCTGCGTTTCGGCCAAGGTGGTCTGGTAGAGCCCCTCCATGCGCTCCATCACCTGCGCAGGGGTGGAGGTGGCATCGAAGGGAAAGTTGATGTCCACGTCGCGCCGGTTGCCCGCCTCGGTCGCCTGGCGGATGAGCTCGACCTTGAGGTCTTTGAATCCCTCGAGGCCGAGCTTTTTGCAAAAGCGGTGCACGCTCGCGACCGAAACGTTGGCGCACGCGGCAAATTCCTTAATGGAAAGCCCGCGCACATCCTCACCCATGGCGAGGGCCGTTCGCCCAAGTTGTTGCTCGGTGGGGGTGAGGCTTTTGCCCTGCGTGATCTTCCGCCTGATATCCATATGGCTCCTATGTGTTTGCGTCGCGATAAACCAATCATAGCGATAAATAAAACGTTCGGCTTGGCTGGGAGTTTTGGTCCGCCGGTCTATGAACGACGGACCGCTCGACGCTGCGCGGGCCCAACATAGGGGCGCTGTCCTTGTTGGGCCGTTTGCGCCCGGGGCGTTACCCGAGCACGCGTACGGGCCCCAAGAGGCCGCTGGGATCGGAGGGCTCGGTCATGCCGAACATGTCGGGGACGGCGTGGTCGAGGGTGTTGATGATATCGATCGTAAGCGCGTGCTCGCCGGCTAAAAGTGCGGCGGCCTCAAAGCGGTAAGGCGGACAGATGCGGGTGCCGAGGGATTTGCCGTCGAGGGTGACGGTTGCGGTCTCAAAGACCTCGCCAAGGTCGATGACGGTGCGGGTGGCCGCTTCGCCCAGGACAAAGGAGGCCCGGTAGCGGAATGTGCCGGCCTTGCCGGGGAACTCGGCCGAGGAAAGGTCGTGCAGGTCTGCAAGCTCAACAGACTCGCCAAAGGCATCGGTGCCAGGGGCAGAGAAGGCAACCGCCCAGGGCCCGTCGACGCATGTGGCTTCGTCTTCGGCGGTTGCCACAGCAACGGAACCCGTAGCCCCAAGGACCACGATGCAGCTCTCGTAGGGAGCCAGCTCGAGCGTGCCGTCAAAGGCGGCGGGCTCGGTGCCGTTGAGCAGGTCGAGGCGCGCGCCTGCAACGGGTGTGCCGTCGGCAAGCGCAATCTGAGTGGAGATACCCTGCTTGGGATGCTCGTTGACGAGCATCAGATAGCTCTCGCCCGCCCGCTCGTAGCGCAGTGCGCGCAGCCAGGACTGGGGCTCGGCGCAAACCACGGTCTGCATGCCGGTATTGGCAAGTGTGTCTGCGAGCTCGGTGGTCGCCAGGAGCTTGATGTCGGCGACCGCGGCTGCATCCAGGGAGGCAAAGCCCTCGCGGCCTGCAGTGTCACCGTCGTAGCGCTTGTTCGGCAACTCATCCAGCGCGTACACGGCAACACCTGCGGCTGCGGCACGCGCGGCAAAGTCGAGCACGGCTCCGCCGACAAACTCGGCTCCGGGCATCACCAGGCAGCGGTATGCCTGGCCGTTCACGCTAAAGCCGCTACCGTCTGCGGCAATTTCAACGGCATAGCGCCCTGCGTCCTCAAATGCCTCTGCCGGCACGATGTCAAAGTCGACCTGCGCGCGCAAAAGCTCGGAGGCGGCATGCTGCATAAAGTTCGCCTCGCCTGCCCACTCGGCGTCCGCATGGTAGAGAAGCGCCACCGGGGTCGTTGCGCGCCCGCCGCTCAGCAGGCTCGCCGTACGGTTCATGTAGCTCATGAGCTGCCCAAAGTGTGCAAACTGGGGGTTTTGGCCATGTGCATAGAAATGCGGCGGGCAGTCCCAGTCGGGGAAGGCGGCCATGCTAAAGGCGTGCGGCACAAACCAATTGACGCCGCGCACCAAAAAATGATCGGCGATCCACTTCATCTCGCGTAGGCCTTCGTGCCATCCAAATGCGCCAAAGACCTCGGCCATGCAGCGCCCCTGCTTTTTGGGGTCGAGGTGTGCTGCCGAGGAGCCCAGCTTGGGCAGCACGTAGTTATAGAACTCGAGGTCCCACACGCCGCGTCCGTAGCTGTGAAGGCCGCGGTCCATGCCGGGTACCAGCTGGTTGATCACGATGTCGACGCCCGCCATGTCCTGACCGCCCACGGCGCGGAAGTAGTGCCCGGCGCCCACGCCCAGGCGCGCGTGGCAGTCCTTGTCCTCGATAACGTGGCCGATGTACTGCACGCCGCGCGCGCGGCACCAGTCTCCGAGCTGGTCGCAGAAGCACTCCTTATAGAGGGTGCTCGCGATGTCCATATAGACGTGGCGTACGTGCGCGCCGGCCGGCTCGCGGTCCCACAGGTGCGGGAGCTCGGCCAGGTAGCGCTCGCCCAGTGCCGCGCGTAGGCGACGCTCAAGCTCGGCCGACCAGGGTAGGGGCGCGGTGGCCTTGCCGATGAGCGTGTCCGAGATGCCATCGGGGCCCGTGGTGCCCTTCTCGTTGGCAAATCCGGGCTCATCGGAGAAAAAGCCCAGGATCGTCTTGCCAAACTCATCGCCCAGATGCTCAAAATGCGGCTCGTAGACAGCATCGATGAGCTGCGCCACCGAGGCGGGGTCGACCATATTGATGTAGTCCTCGTTGTAGGAGGTCTTGCCGCTCGTGAACATCACGCATGCCTGCGTGAGGCCCGCAGGTGCATCGAAGACCAGGCGGCTGGGGTTGCCGTCTGCATCGTCGATTACTCGGTAAGCGACGTCGACGGGGCTGCCGTCCTGCATAAATGTCACGCCGTAGAAGCGCTCCGTTTTGTCGAGCATGTTGGCGAGCGCGATGCTCGCGGCGGACGTGGGGCCCACGATGTCGAACGTGCGGTGCGTGAGCACGATCTTGCGGAGCTCGGGCACGGCCTCCTTGACGGCGCCGTTGGCAAAGCCCGTGGGGAAGTGCGCGTCGTCCAAGATCCAGAGCTTAAGGCCCAGCTGCTTGCACTCGTCAATGACAAAGCGCAAGTCGCGCCACCAGCCCTCGCCGCAAAAATCGGGGTGTGGGCGGCTTTCGAGACAGACCTCGTGGATGTCGGCGCCGGCGATCTTTTCCAGATACTCGGCAATGGTCTTATGGCTCTCGCCCTTCATCCACAAAAACGGAAGCACGTGGTTGTCGTATGTGCCCTCGAGCACCTGCTGATAGTACGCGGTCATGGATCTTCCTTGGCTCGATCGGTCTGCTGCATAGCACAGATTATGGACGCGTCGGCGCGTTCTGCTAATATCTGAATCACGACGAACTATGACCAAATCAACGATTGGCAAGCCATGGAGATCGACGAGCTCGAGCGTAGGCTCAACGAACTGAGCGCCAGTGAGATCGCTTATAAAGACGGCATGGCATTTGATTGGTCGATTATGACCGAGCATGTCGAAATCGACGGATGCCCAGTGCGCAAGATTGGGCAGCCAGGGTTTGCCTATGCCCAGCCCGGCATGCCGCGTGGCCTGACGATAAGGAAAAACTCGCGCTTTAATGCAGTTCCCGAGCACGTGCATGATTACGTGGAGATGAGCTATGTGTATCGCGGACGCTGCCCGCAGACGGTGGCGGGGGAGAGGCTCGAGCTGGGCCGCAACGAGGTGCTTTTGCTCGACGCCCTTTGCCCTCATGCCGTGGCGGCGCTCGGCGAGGACGACATCATGCTGAGCATGACCGTTTCACGCTCTTTTTTGCGCCGGAGTCTCGAGTCGAGCCTCTCGCGCGAGAGCGCGGTCTCGCGGTTTTTGTTCAACGCGCTCAACAGCGAGACGGACCATCGGGGGCATGTCCGTTTTTACTGCGGCGAGAGCCGTCGGATTCGGCGCTACATGCAGGAGATGCTCTGCGAGCTGTACGACCCGAGCCCCAACGGTCCCGAGATCGTCTTGCGTCTGTTTCAGCTGTTTTTGGCCGAGCTCATGGATTGCTACGAGCGCGAGCTGGTGCGCGGCGCGGCGGACGGCGCGGCGGGGCCCACTGCCCTGGTGACGGGAATGCTCGGCTATATCGATCGCGAATTCGCCGCGTGCTCCCTCGAGGGGATGGCGGCGGAGTTTGGCTTGAGCCCTAATTATGCGACGGCGCTCCTCAAGCGGCATGTGGGCAAGACCTTTAGGCAGCTTGTGCAGGAGCGACGCCTGGTACGTGCGGCCGAGCTTCTGCGCGGCGGCGCCACGGCCGGGGCGGCTGCGCATGCGGTGGGCTATGAAAACATGAGCTTCTTCTACCGTAAGTTTCACGACAAGTATGGCTGCACCCCCGCGGCATACCGCCGGTAAGCGCGGGGCGGATCGTCTTCGCTCCTTCGGTGTCAAAAAGTTTCAGCTGCAGCGCTGTTGCAGCGCGCGTCTGCGAAAAGAAGTGTCGGGTTTGGCACCCCTGCCCCTGCCTGTCGCGCGCGTGGGCGATACTCGGCCTATCGACCCGCAATGCAAAGGAGATGCTCATGGCAAACATCAAGTTCCCCGAGGGTTTCTATTGGGGCGGCGCCACGGCCGCCAATCAGTTTGAGGGCGCTTGGAACGTTGACGGCCGCGGTCCGTCGGTCGACGACCACTTCTTGGGCGGCAGCTACAAGGAGCCGCGTCAGATTACGATCGACATCGACCCCGACCGCTTCTACCCCAACCATGACGGTATCGATTTCTACCATCACTACGAGGAGGATATCGCGCTGTTCGCCGAGATGGGCTTCAACATGTTCCGCATGTCCATCTCTTGGAGCCGCATCTTCCCCAACGGCGACGACGCCGAGCCCAACGAGGCTGGCCTCGCCTTCTACGATCGCGTCTTCGACTGCCTGCGCGCTCACAATATCGAGCCGCTCGTGACCCTGTCGCACTACGAGATGCCTTATCACCTGGTCGAGAAGTACAACGGCTGGGCGAGCCGCGAGCTCATCGGCTTCTTTGAGAAGTACTGCCAGACCGTCTTCGACCGCTATCAGGACAAGGTCAAGTTCTGGCTCACCTTCAACGAGATCAACTGCGGCACCCAGGACATGGGCAACCTCTTTGGGACCAGCATGATCCAGGGCTTTGAGGGCCCGGCTTCGGCGGTCCACACCACGCCGCAGGCCCGTATGCAGGCCCTGCATCACCAGTTTGTCGCCAGCGGCCGCGTCGTGCGCTATGCCCACGAGCACTATCCGCAGTTTAAGATGGGCAACATGGACTGCTTCATCCTCTCCTATGCCGCCACGTGCGATCCGGCCGACGTGTTCGCCACGCAGCAGGAGATGAATACCATGAACTGGTACTGCTCCGACGTGCAGGTGCGCGGCAAGTATCCGTTCTATGCCAAGCGCTTCTGGGCCGAAAACGATGTCGAGCTCGTGATGGAGGACGGCGACCTGCAGGATATCGCCGACGGCAAGGTCGATTTCTACACCTTTAGCTACTACATGTCCGGCACCGTGGGCACCCACAAGGATCACGAGATGACCGAGGGCAACATGACCTTTGGCGGCAAGAACCCCTATCTGGAGTCCACCGACTGGGGCTGGCAGATCGATCCGCTGGGCCTGCGCATTGCCCTCAACGAGATTTACGCCCGCTACGAGATTCCGCTGATGGTGGTCGAGAATGGCATGGGCGCCTACGATGAGGTCGAGGAGGACGGCTCCATCCACGACCCGTATCGTATCGCCTACTTGCGCAGCCACATCAAGGCCATGGGCGAGGCCATTGCCGACGGCGTCGACCTGATCGCCTACACCTGGTGGGGCCCCATCGACCTGGTTTCCGCCGGCACCGGCGAGATGCGCAAGCGCTACGGCTTCATCCATGTCGATAAGTACGACGACGGCACCGGCACCTACGAGCGCCGCCGCAAGGACAGCTTCTACGCCTACCAGAAGATCATCAAGTCCAACGGTGCCGAGGGCCTGGATTAATCGGCAATATGAGTGCCACCGGGGAAAAGCTTTGGGATGGGCTCGCGATTCGAGTCCCCACCTTAGCATTTGAACCATTTGGCACTATAATCACCATAGGCATGCGCATAACGTTGCGCTTAATCAAGAGGAGAAAACGTATGGGTCTGTTTGACATGTTCAAGAAGAAGGCTGAGCCCGCGGCTGCCGCTGCTCCGGCCTCCATCTCTGCTTCTGCCGGCGCCGACGTGCTGTGCTCGCCCGTCAAGGGCAAGGTCATCAAGATGGCCGACGTGCCCGATCCCGTCTTTGGTGGCGAGGTTCTGGGCAAGGGCTGCGCCGTGTGGCCCGAGGACGATCTGGTTTACGCTCCCTGCGACGGCAAGGTGACCGTCACCATGGGCCACGCCGTGGGTCTGCAGTCCGATAGCGGCATCGAGGTCCTGGTGCACGTTGGCGTCGATACCGTCAACATGAACGGCGATGGCTTCGAGGGCTTCGTCAAGGCCGACGACGTCGTAAAGGCTGGCCAGCCCATGCTCAAGATCGACCGCGCCAAGATCGCCGCTGCCGGCTACAAGGACTGCGTCGTCGTTGCTGTGTCCAACACCGCCGAGTTTGCCGATGTCGAACTCGCCGTCGAGGCCGACTCCGCTGTCGCCGCCGGTGATGCCATCGTTAAGGTCGTCCGCAAGTAAACTGCGGCATCCAAAGGATGTGCAAGGGTGGTCGGGTTTTCCGGCCACCTTTTTTATTGCATCGAGGGGAAGCGTTTTATTGCACGTTGGGCGGGCTTGCAAACCGTTCGGACGCTAAAACGAACCGACCGCGCCTTCGCGTTGCCGAGGGTGTTCATAAGTGGATAGTATGGGCTTACTTATTACAACGTGCGCCGCGTCTGGGAAGCGCGGTGCCGCTCATTGGGAGGAACAACATGAAAAAGAAGCTGCTGCTTGCGCCCCTCATGGCCGTCTTGGTTGCATGCGTGGTCGTGCTTTCCGGCTGTGGAGGTCCTTCGGTTGAGGAGCTCATCACCGAGGATCTTACGACGCAGTTTGACGAGGTCAAGAACGGTGGCGACGACTTCCTCTCTGGTCTGGAGGAGGCTTCGGGCGACGAGTTCGAGCAGCTGGGTATCGATCCCAAGGAGTACGCCAAGACCTATCTCGAGGGCTTTGACTACAAGATCGGCGACGTGACGGTCGACGAGGACAAGGGTGTCGCGACCGCCGAGGTCTCCATCACCTGCAAGTCTATGAACAAGATTGTCGAGGACTTCTCCACTCAGTATCAGGAGAAGGTCGCTGCGCTTGACACGGTTCCTTCCGATGACGAGCTGTACAAGATGGCTGGTCAGGTTATGGTCGATGTGACCAAGGCCACCGAGCCCAGGAAGACCACGGTTATCTTCAAGTACACCTGCAACGACGACGGCGAGTGGTCTGCCGATGACTCCGTCAACTCCGAGATGATGGATGCAATGCTGAGCTAGTTCGTTGCGGCGTTTTACCAAACGCCGCAACTGCTCGACGCTGCGCGGGCACCAGAGCGACAACTTGTCATTCAAAGAGGACGGCATGACCAGAAGGTCTATGCCGTCCTCTTTTCATGCCAATTTGTTCGCTCTGGTGCCCGCTCGCTGTCCGTCCTCTACCTGCGGCGTTGCCATGGTAGTCATTGGGGCGGCACTTGGGGACGTTCCTTTTAATATGAGCAGGACATTGTCAAGAGGCAAAAT
>DXZO01000009.1 GCA_019419625.1 Collinsella sp.
GGTTTACTGATCGGTCGGCTTTGCGACGCCGGACTCGTCGGACCAGAGCTCGACACCCTTGTTCTTGAGGTAGTTGTCGGCGTATGCGCGACGGCCGCCGGGCTTGGCGGTGAGGTCGCCCATCATATTGGAGAAGCCGCCGTCGACCTTGATGGCGTCGCCGGTGGTAAAGTCCGAGCGCGTGGACGCCAGGAACATGACGGCGTTGGCGATATCGCTGACCTCGCCGATGCGGCGCGTGGCGATCAGGCGGCTGCGGCTCTTCTCGACCTCGGGGTCGGCGTAGAAGTTGGCCGACATCGGGGTCTTAACGAAGCAGGGCTCGACGCAGTTGGAGCGCACGCCGTAGGGGCCCCACTCGGCGGCGAGCATCTTGGACATCATGTTGACGCCCGCCTTGGTGGAGCTGTACACGCCCGAGAACGTCTCGGGGGAGTGGCTGGCGACGGTCGAGATGTGCACCAGGCGGCCCTGGCCGGCCTTGATCATCTCGCGACCAAAGCGCTGCGAGGTGATGAAGTAGCCGGTGAGGTTGACGTTGAGCACCTGCTCCCAGTCGCTCAGCGGCAGGTCCTCCATGGCTGCGAAGCGCAGGATGCCGGCGGTGTTGACGAGAACGTCGACGCGGCCGAAGTCGGCGATGGTGGCATCGACGGCGGCCTGAACCTCGGCCTCGTCGGTGGCGTTCATCTTGTAACCCTCGGCGTGGATACCAAACTCGGCGGCGAGGTCGGCGGCTGCGGCCTTGACCTTCTCCTCGTCCAGGTCGAGCAGGACGACGTTGGCGCCGTTGCGGGCGAACTCGCGGCAAATCTCGACGCCCATGCCGCCGAGTGCGCCGGTCACGGCGCAAACATCGCCCTCGAGCTTAAGCCAATTGCTCATAGGAACTTCCCTTCTTATGCCTCCCGGTGGGTCGCTCCCATTAACCGACCCACGTGGTTTTCGCTGGTTATCGTATGCTTTGCATTTGCGCAGGTGAATTGCATATTTGTTAGAATGGCGTTAACCATAGGTTTACACTGTGCGATGCAGTCTATTCTCAATTGAGCGCATGACCTGCGGAAACAACCTCCTGTGGCACCATGTGGCCACGGGCGCGAAAACGGGAGATTGACGTGTACGATCGACGACTCGAGGCCATAACGGCCGCCGCGGAGCTGGGAAGCTTCTCGCGTGCGGCGGCACAATTGCGCGTGTCGACTCCGGCGCTTGTCAAGCAGGTGTCGGGCTTCGAGGCCGAGTTTGGCATCACTTTGTTCGAGCGCTCGCATTCGGGCGTTAAGGTGACACCAGCGGGGGCGCTTCTGGTGGACGACGCGCGCTCGATCATGCGCCAGTCCGAGGACGCGCTGCGCCGTGCCCGACGCGCGGCGGGCGACGGCGGTGCCGTGCGTCTGGGCGTGTCGATGATGTGCCCGGGGCGCCAGACACTGTCGATGTGGACGGGTGTGCACGAGCTGGAGCCAACGTTGCGCTTCGAGATCGTGCCGGTGAATGATCTCTATGACGAGCGCGAATCCGTTATGCGCAGTCTTGGTCGCGAGGCGGATGTAGTGCAGTCGAGTTTTTCGACCCCGCGCTGGGGCGACGCCTGCCAAAAGCTCCTCATCGTCAACGTGCCGTTTTATATCGACGTGCCGCGCACAAGCCGGCTCGCGCGCAAGACGCGCATCACGGTTGCCGACCTGGAGGGCATGCGCCTGCGCGTACTTCGGCACGGCAATGACGCCATGGACAGCCTGCGCATCGACCTTTTGGCCGACGGCGGCGTGGACGTGATCGATGTGGACAGCTTTGACTTTGCGCTCTTTAACGAGGCCGAGGAAAAAGGCGACGCGGTGCTCACTTGCGGAGCGTGGTCGGGCGTGCATCCGGCCTTTGTGGGCGTGCCGTTCCTGTGCGGCCGCGAGGTGCCGGTCTACTTGCACTACCCGCTCGAGCCCACCCTCCAAGTCCAAAAATTCGTCAACGCCATGGCCCAACTCCTCAGTAGCTAATTTAGGACGGGGCTTTTTTAGCTACATCGGGCATGGTCCTGGATAAGGGGTCAAATTATATGGGGCCTGTTTATTCCGCAAGCAGTACCTGCAGGTAATCGCGCTTTCCGTGGAGGACGCGGTCGATATAGACCTTTTGGTGAAAACGGTAAAACGCGAGATAGTTGTCACAGACCACGAACCGGTAATCGGAGCGTAGGGGATAGATCGATGAAAGTGGCGTGCCCGACTCCGGGAAGCTGGAGAGCAGGTCTATCCGAGCGAGGATACCCTCTACGATTCTCTCCGCTGCTGCGGGATTGTCCTGTTCGACGGCAATGTAGTCCCAGATGTCGTCGAGATCTTGCAGAGCCAGCGGAGAGTAGACGACCTCGCAGCTATGCATGGCTTGCGGCCTTGCGGCGGAAGTGTGCGGCGACGTTGTCCGACGAGACCCATCCGCTCTCATCACCCGAGCTGCGTCCGCGCTCAAGCTCGGACATCAGCGTGCTGATGGCGCAAAATCGGTCGTAATCTTTCATGTCGAGCACAGCGTAGCAACCATGTCCGTTTTTGGTCAGGAACACCGGGGAACCCTCGTGGACGTCGGAGAGCACCTCGTTGTAATTGCGCAAATCGGAAACAGGTTTAATGGCAGGCATGTAAGGCTCCAATCGATGTACGGGAACTTACGATAAATTATACGAATAATATGCAGCACCCGCCAGCCAAAGCACCCACACAAAACGAGGCCTAGTCCCCTGGTAAAGAAGAAGACCCACAACGGATGCGTAAGAAAATAGCCACAGAAAGCTTGCTTTCTCTCTGAAAACTGCCAAAACCCACAGGGGCGCGTGCGGTTCCTGTCGAGGTGAAGTCGGGGACCAACCTTAAGGCGAAGAGCCTAGCGGCGAGTATTAAACGATTTGGTTATGATCTGGCCATTCGTTTCTCGGCGGGTAGACCATCTCGGGATGGCGCAATCATCGACTTGCCCCTCTATGCGGTCGAGTCGCTCCCAAAGCTCCGCTCCAAAGACTGCATCAAGTTTGAGGCTCTCGGTCCATCATGGTAGAGTTGTCCGCGCGTGAATTTCAGCACACTGCGTGCCGCCAGAGCTTTTGCCATTTTGGGGAGTGAGCTTGTGAATACTTTTGTCGCCAAGAAGGCCAGCCAGGCGGTGCGCCTTCTGATGATGGCGCTCACGGCAGTTCTAATCTTTTTCTTCATCAATGTCATGTTGCTCATCTCCGACATCCAGGGCACGGCGCGCGTGGTCAACTACGCCGGTCTGGTACGCGGCACCACGCAGCGAATCGTTAAGCTCGAGGACGCAGGCCAGCCACAAGACGACCTGCTCAAGGCTGTGGATTCATACATTAATGGTTTGCGCTACGGAAGCGACGACCTCAATCTCGTCCGTCTGGATGACGATGAGTATCAGGCAAAGATGACCGAACTCGCGAGCTATTTTGACAAGCTTCGCACCGAGATTGCCCGTGTGCGCGAAGTCGGCTACGAGAACACCGACATCATCGCCATGAGCGAGGAGTTCTTTGGTATTTGTGACGATGCCACGAGGCTCGCGGAGGACTACTCCCAGGAGAAGGCGACGGCGCTCAATCGTCTTGAGGGCTTGGTGATCATCGACATCGTGGGCTTGGTGGCGACCTTTGCGGTCGAACTCGCTCGCGCGGTGCGCACTGCCGCGCTCAATCGCGAGCTGCAGAACAAAGTCTATCTCGATGAAGCCACGGGACTGCCCAACAAGAACAAGTGCGAGGAAATCTTGGGGCAGGGGCATCCCGTTTCCGCCGAAGCGCCCGTTGCGCTGTGCGTCTTCGATCTTAACAACCTGCATACGGTCAATAATCGTTTTGGCCACGAGAAGGGTGATGAGTACATTCGTTCTTTTGCCCATCAGCTGGGGCGCGTGGCGTCCGAGACCTGCTTTGTGGGCCGCGACGGCGGCGATGAGTTTATCGCGGTGCTGTGGGATGCCGATCGAGCTGCCGTGGAATCCTGTCTCGCTCGGATTCGTGCGAACGTGAGCGAGTATTCCGAGGCTCACCCCGACATGCCTATCAGCTACGCGGTGGGCTATGCGCTTTCCAGTGATTTTGATGAACCGCCTACGATGCGCGAGCTCTTTTCCCAGGCCGACAAAAACATGTACATCGACAAGAACCGCATAAAGACGGCCGAGGCAGCCGGGCCGCAACGCGAGGACCGGTAGGCCCGTAACAGAGGACGGCTACAAAACGAGCCCCTGGCCAGTTGGCCAGGGGCTCACAAACTTTTATTTCCTTCTAAATGACGGGCTGATTGCGCGCAGGAGGGTGCCCCGGGGGCGGCGGGGTATTTCCTCCGCGCGCAGTTTCGCAGCGGAGCGAGAATGTTTGAGCACGGAGGAATTACCCCGCCGCCCCCGGGGCACCCTCCGTCAGTGGCCAAGCCTACTCGAGTTCAAACGCGCCCGTATAGAGCTGGTAGTAATACCCGCGCTTGGCGATCAGCTCATCGTGGTTGCCACGCTCGATGATGCGGCCGTGGTCCAGACAGATGATCGCGTCGGAGTTGCGCACGGTGGACAGGCGGTGCGCGATGACAAACGTCGTGCGACCCTCCATGAGCTTGTCCATGCCCTCCTGCACGATAGCCTCGGTGCGGGTGTCGATACTCGATGTGGCCTCGTCCAGAATCATCGCCGGCGGATCGGCCACGGCGGCGCGCGCAATCGAAATCAGCTGGCGCTGGCCTTGCGACAGCTGGGCACCGTTGCCGGTAAGCATGGTGTCGTAGCCGTCGGGCAGGCGGGTGATAAAGTCGTCCGCGCCCGCGAGCTTGGCCGCCGCGATGCATTCCTCGTCGGTGGCGTCCAGGTTGCCGTAGCGGATATTGTCCATCACGGTGCCAGTGAACAGGTTCACGTCCTGCAGCACCACGCCCAGCGAGCGGCGCAGATCTGCCTTGCGGATCTTGTTGACGTTGATGCCGTCGTAGCGGATCTTGCCGTCGGCAATGTCGTAGAAGCGGTTGATGAGGTTGGTGATGGTCGTCTTACCGGCACCGGTGGCGCCGACAAACGCGACCTTCTGACCCGGCTTGGCGTATACGGACACGCCGTGCAGCACCTCGTGGTCGGGCGTGTAGCCAAAGTCGACGTTGTCCATGACCAGATCGCCACGCAGCGGCACATATTCGATCTCGCCGGTCGCGCGGTGCGGATGCTTCCATGCCCACATGCCGGTGTGGTGGTCGGCCTCCTCGAGCTGCCAGGTGTCGGGGTTGACCTGCGCGTTGACGAGTGTCACGTAGCCTTCGTCGGCTTCGGGCTCCTCGTCGATGAGCTCAAAGATACGGTCGGCGCCGGCGAGGCCCATGACCACGGCGTTGATCTGCTGCGAGATCTGGCCGATCTGTCCGCAGAACTGCTTGGTCATGTTGAGGAACGGCACCACGACGGCGATGGACAGCGCCATGCCCGAGATGCTCAGGTTGGGCACGCCCAGCGCCAGGAAAATGCCGCCGGCAAGGGCCACCAGCACGTAGAGCAGGTTGCCCAGGTTCATAAGGATGGGCATGAGGATGTTGGCGTACATGTTGGCCTTCTGGGAGACCTCGAAGAGCTTTTCGTTGCGCTCGTCAAAATCGGCCTCGGCGGCAGACTCGTGGCAGAACGCCTTGACGACCTTCTGGCCGTTCATGACCTCCTCGATATGGCCCTCGACCACGCCGAGCTCGGTCTGCTGCGCAATGAAGAAGCGCGCGGAGTTGGAGCCGAGCAGCTTGGTCATAAAGGTCATAAAGGCGACGCCGGCGATGATGACCAGGCACATCCACACGCTGTAGTACAGCATGATAAAGAACACCGTGACGATGATGATGATCGTCATGAGCAGGTTGGGCAGCGACTGGCTGATCATCTGACGCAGCGTGTCGATGTCGTTGGTGTAGTGGCTCATGATATCGCCGCGCTGGTGCGTGTCGAAGTAGCGGATCGGCAGGTCCTGCATGCGGTTGAACATCATCTCGCGCAGCTTCTCGAGCGAGCCCTGCGTGACGATAGCCATGGCGCGGTTCCAGAAGAGCGAGGACAGGACGCCGACGCCGTAGATGCAGGCGAGGGTGGTCACGAGCTGCAGAATCTTGGGCTGTGCGGCTTCCCAATCGCCCGACTGCCACGATTCGCTAATAATTTGCAGGGCGCTCTGCAGGAAGGTCGCGCCGATGGAGTTGATGATGGCGCAGAGCACCACGCCGGCGACGACAAGGGGCAAAAGCACGGGATAGAAGCCAAAGAGCGTCTTGATGAGGCGCGACATGGTGCCGCCCTTACGGTTGAGCGCGCGCTCGGCGGTCGTTGCCTTACTCATGTGCCTCGCCTCCTTTCTGGGTCTGAGCTTGCGTTGCGGTCATGTCGGTGTTGTCTGCCGCCGTGTTCGCGTCGCCAGAGACGTCGCCGGCGTCTTGCGTACCTTCGGCAGACATCTTGTTTTGCGAGGTAAAGGTCTCGCGGTAGATCTCGCTCGTCTTAAGCAGCTCGTCATGGTTGCCGATCTGCGCGATTCGGCCGCCCTCCATGACGATGATGCGGTCTGCGTCCTGTACGGAGCTGATGCGCTGGGCGATGATGAGCTTGGTCGTGTTGGGCAGATAGCTTGCCAACCCTGCGCGGATCTTGGCGTCGGTCTTGGTGTCGACGGCGCTGGTGGAGTCGTCTAGGATCAAGATCTTGGGGCGACGCAGCAGGGCGCGTGCAATGCACAGGCGCTGCTTCTGACCGCCCGAAACATTAGAGCCGCCCTGTTCGATCCAGGTGTCGTAGCCCTTGGGGAAGCCGTCGACAAACTCATCGGCGCAGGCCAGATGTGCCGCCTCGCGGACTTCCTCGTCGGTGGCGTTCGGGTCGCCCCAACGCAGATTCTCGGCGATGGTGCCGCTAAACAGCACGTTTTTCTGCAGCACCATGGCGACCTGGTGGCGTAGTGCGTCCAGGTCGTAGTCGCGCACGTCCACGCCGCCCACGCGCACGGTGCCTTCGGTGGCGTCGTACAGGCGGGCGATGAGGTTGACGAGCGTGGACTTGGCCGAGCCGGTGCCGCCGATGATGCCGATGGTCTCGCCGCTCGTAATGTGCAGGTCGATATCGTCGAGCGCCTGGCGCTTCGCATGCTTGGAATACTTAAAGCTCACGTGGTCAAAGTCGATGGAACCGTCGGCAACCTCGAGCACGGGCTCGGCGGGATCGGCGATCGTGGGCTCGGCGGCCAGCACCTCGGCAATGCGGTGTGCCGATTCGTCGGCCATGGTCACCATGACAAAGATCATCGACAGCTGCATCAGGCTCATGAGAATCTGGAAACCATAGGTAAAGGTCGAGGAGAGCTGGCCCACGTCGAACAGCGTGCCCTGGCTCGTGATGATGAGCTTGGAGCCCAGGTAGATGATGACGACAAACGCACCGTTGACGCAGATGTTCATCATGGGGTTGTTAAAGGCGAGCAGCTTCTCGGCGCGGGTGAAGTCCATCTGGACATCGCGCGCGGCGGCCGCGAACTTCTCCTTCTCAAAGTCTTCGCGTACGTAGCTCTTAACCACGCGCATGCCGGTGACGTTTTCCTCGACGGACTCGTTAAGGGCATCGTACTTGTGGAACACGCGCGAGAAGATGGGGCGCACCTTAAAGATGATAAAGAACAGCCCAAAGCCCAGCAGCGGAATGATGACCAGGTAGACCATGGCAACGCTGCCGCCCATGATAAATGCCATGGTAAAGGCGAAGATCAATACCAGCGGCGCGCGCACGGCGATACGGATGATCATCATAAAGGCCTGCTGCACGTTGTTGATGTCGGTGGTCAGGCGCGTGACGAGCGAGGAGCTCGAGAACTCATCGATGTTGGCAAAGCTGAACGTCTGGATTTTGTAGAACAGGTCGTGACGCAGGTTCTTGGCGAAGCCGCAGCTCGCATGGCTGCAGGTGACGCCTGCCGCGGCGCCAAAAGCAAGCGATGTCAGCGCGATGAGCACCAAAAGGCCCGCGGTGGGAAGCATCTCGGCTACGGTGGCGCCGTCTTTGATGGCGTCGATCAGGTTGGCGGTGATAAATGGAATCAGCATCTCGCAGAGCACCTCGCCAAGCACGAGCAACGGCGTGGCAACGGTGACTTTCATATAGTCGCGGATGCTGCCCATGAGGGTTTTAATCATCCAGTTCCTCCCAGGTTACACGGATTTTCTCGAGCATTTCGGCGAGCTGCTCGCGCTCGTCGTGGGTGAGGGCACTAAAGGCTTGCTCTCTAAAGCGAATGCGGGCCGCCTGGTCGATGCGGGCGTTTTCCCGGCCGGTTTCGGTCAGGCGAATGGTGAGCTGCCGTCGATCCTTGGGGTTACGGCTGCGCTCGATGAGGCCGTTGAGCTCGAGCTTGGACAGGATCTCGGAAAGCGACCCCGGCTTGAGGTCAAAGTGCATGCCGAGTTCCTGCTGCGACATCTCGCCGCCGGGTTGCTTGGCCAGCAGGCAGATGATGGGCGCCTTGCCGGATACGCCTCCGCCATGAAAGTGCATGTAATGGCCGCAAAAGCCCAGATTATTGAGGATGCGCTTAGCAAGCTTGTCTTCGGCGCTGACCGCTTCGGGTACATCCGCCGGCTGTGACGGGTCGCCGCCGGGCTCGTGCGGAAGGACGAGTGGTTCAACACACATATCTAAGCTTCGCTCCTTTCTTTAGTTAGGTAGTTGAATTGTTTTGTGCCTAACCAATTTAGGAGCACGGTAAATAAATGTCAAGGTACCAAACTTATTATGTTCGAGCGGCACTTAGGGACGTTCCTTATGTGCCGGCATTTGGGGACACTCCTTGTGTCGACTAGTCATTTAAGAACGTCCCCAACGACTAACTTCCTCCTTCCCGTAACCTTTCCGCAACAATTCGTCCTCTGCGGTGCCAGCGCCCGTTCACAACGTCCCCTGCGCTACACTTAGTCGCACTGTGGCGCTGCCGCGCCGCGCCCGAAACAAGGGAGACCCTCATGAAGAATACTCAGCTGCTGCTGATTAACGATATGTGCGGCTACGGCAAGGTCGCGCTTTCCGCCATGCTGCCGGTGCTGTCGCACATGGGCTACCGTATCCATAACCTGCCGACGGCACTTGTGTCCGATACGCTCAACTATCCCAAGTTCTACATCCACGACACCACCGAGTACGTGCGCCAGAGCCTCGCCATCTGGGAGGAGCTCGGCTTTGAGTTCGACGCCATCTCGACCGGCTTTATCGTGACCGAGGAAGAGACGCGTATCATCTCGGACTTTTGCCACCGCCGCGCGCAAAAGGGCACCAAGGTGTTCGTCGATCCCATCATGGGCGACAACGGCAAGCTCTATGCCGGTGTGCCCGAGTCCACGATTGGCCTTATGCGGCACCTGCTGGAGTGCGCAGACTACGCGGTGCCCAACTACACCGAGGCCTGTCTGCTCGCCGATACGCCTATTGCAGAGCAGATCACGCCCGATGAGGCCCGCGCCCTTGTGGACGCCGTGCGCGAGCTGGGTGCCAAGTCGGTGGTCATTACGAGCGCCGTGGTAAATGGCACGAACGCGGTTATCGGTTACGACCATGTGGCGGGGGAGTACTTCACGATTCCCTTTGAGCTCATTCCGGTCTATTTCCCGGGCACGGGCGATACGTTCTCGGCGGTGCTCATGGGCCGCGTTATGGCAGGTTGGAGTCTGCAGCGCGCGACGTCCGATGCCATGCGTGTGGTGGCTGAGCTTATCGAGCGCAATGCCGACCAAGAGGACAAGTCGGCCGGCCTTCCCATCGAGGCCTGCCTGGATGTGATTGACCATGAGTAACGCTGGCGAGGGCGGCGTCAAGCCTGCGGGCGAGAACAGGCCGCTCGGCGCGCCGCGTGGCAAGCGGCCGCGTATCCGCGTGAGCTGCGTGGACCAGCTGGGGACGTGCCGCTGCCACCATGGTCACAAGCCGGGCGACGTCTTTGACTTTGACCGAGACCGCGGCAAGATGTGCGCCATGGCCTGTCACGTGGGCTTTCCCTATATCGATATCCTGCGCTATGGCGGAACCGTGCCTGGCAACGAGCCTGGCACGGCAAAGTTCTGCTGCCCCGAGATTGATACGCTGAACGTCTGGCTTGCCGAGATCGTCGACGAGTAACCGAGCGAGGATTTTCTCCCGTCGAAATATCGAGCGTGGATTATCTCCCGTTTTGGGCGCAATTTCGCACTCAAAGTGGGAGATAGTCCTCGCTCGATTTGTATGCGAGAATCCCGACCTCACTTATGCCCATGCTTAGGCGCACGCGTCGTTGTTCTGTGCGCGAGTAAGCTCAAATTTCTGCATTTCATCCAATTTCGGTACTAAAAATCTCTGCATTTCATCGATAATAGTCGATATAAATATCTGCATTTCATTTATCGAGGCGATGGGAGAGCTTATGTTGCGCAGGAAAATCGCTGATGATCTTGATTGTTGGCAGAGATCCATTGAACGAAAGGCGTTGTTCGTCACGGGTTCTCGCCAAATCGGTAAGAGCTACTCGATTCGCGAGTTCGGTAAGTCAAACTACGCAACCTATATCGAGCTCAATCTCGCGGAAAATCGCCAGGCAAAAGATGCTCTTCTCGAGGCACGGGATGCCGATGATTTCATCAGCAGGGTGACGCTTCTTTCGGGAAAGCCGATAGCGCCAGGCAAAACGCTCGTGTTTATCGATGAGGTCCAAGAGGCCCCCGACATCATGACGATGGCAAAGTTCCTTGTTGAGGACGGGAGATGCCACTGGGCGTTTTCGGGGTCAATGCTCGGGACCCAGTTCAAGGGCGTTAGGTCCTATCCTGTGGGATATGTTCACGAGCTTAGGATGTTCCCGCTCGATTTTGAGGAGTTTTGCTGGGCGATCGGGGTGAGCGAGGGAGCTCGCCAAACGATACGCGATGCGTGTATCAGCGAGAAGCCCATTCCTGATTACATTCATGACGCGATGATGGCAAACTTCAGGACCTATACCGTTGTCGGCGGAATGCCGGAGGTCGTGCAGCGTTTCCTTGACACGCAGGGCGACCTTGCCTCTGTTCGTCAGCTACAGTCAGAGCTCAACGAACAGTACCGGCGGGATATCTCTAAGTATGCAAGCGGGCGAGCCCTTCAGGTGCAGAGCATTTACGATCAGCTCCCTATTATGCTCGAGGGCGAAAACAAACGCTTCGTGCTCAATTCCATTGACCCCAAGGCGCATTACGACAAGTACCAGCGAGATTTTGTCTGGCTTGTCGATGCCGGCGTTGCTCTCAAGGCCGATATCGTAACCGAGCCAAAATCGCCCCTGCTCAAGACGGCGCGGCCATCGCAGTTCAAGCTATATCAATCGGATACGGGCATGTTGATGGCGCGCTACCCCGTTGGAGTCGCCCAGGCGGCGTATCTTGATAGCAAGGAGCCCAATCTGGGCGGCATTTACGAAAACGTGGTGGCCCAGCAGCTGGCTGCCCAGAATCGCCAGCTTTACTACTATCAGACGAAAAAGCGCGGCGAAGTGGACTTTGTGGTCGACGGACCGGATGGGACGGCTGTCCCGATCGAGGTTAAATCGGGCTCCTATTACCACGCGCACGCTGCGCTCGGTCATGTGCTTGATACGGCCGAATATGGCGTAAGGCTCGGGATTGTTTTCTCGAGAGGCAACGTTGAGCGCAACGGAGCTGTTCTTTATTTGCCGCTATATGCGACCTGGGTCCTTTCGGATGTTTTGGGCGACTCCCGTGCCGAGGGGATAAAGCTGGAGGTCAAGCCGGTCTAGGGCCAGTCCCGAATGTGACAAAGGGGCAGTCCCTTGGTCGTATCGAGTTCCACTGCCCGAGAAAATGAGCGTGGATTTTCTCCCGTTTAGAGCGCACTTGAACGCTCAAAGTGGGAGAAAATCCACGCTCGATTTATGCCGATGGCGCGGTTCGCGCGGCATGCGCGCTCGCGAGCCTACAGTTGCTCGAGCATAGCGGTGCAACCGGCGAGCACATCGCGGTAGGTGGCATCGAAGTTGCCGGTGTACCAGGGATCGGCCACGTCGCCGGGGCGCTCGGTCCAATCGAGCAAGCGCGTAATCTTGCCGTCGGGGTCGTCGCCAAAGATGCGACGCAGACCGCGTGCGTTCTCAGCATCCATATAGACAATGTGATCCCAGTTGCCATACTCCGCGCGACGCACCTGGCGGGCACGGTGCGCAACGACGGGAATCCCGACTTCGCGCAGCTTGGCGACCGTGCCATGATGCGGCGGGTTGCCGATCTCCTCGGTCGAAGTCGCGGCGGAATCGATGACAAACTCGCCCGCGCGCCCAGCGCGGCGCACGAGCTCGGCAAACACCGACTCAGCCATCGTCGAGCGGCAGATATTCCCATGGCAGATAAACAGTACACGTTGCATATGCGGTTTCCTTTCGATCGCCATCATCGAACTCGAGTATCGCAGCTAAGCCTAAGCCTACGCTCTCGCCCGCTTGCGCTCCCAGCGAGCCAACTTAATCGTCACCAGTGTGAGTGCCCAGGCTACAAGCGAGAACGCAGCGCTCACGGCGCCTACGTAGGAAATGCCAACTCCACTTACCACAGCGCCGCCCATTGCGGTGCCAAACGAGATGCCGACGTTAAACGCCATGGGCTCAACCGAACTCGCGAGCACCATCGACTTGGGATGGCGGCTGCGCGCCACGTCCATAAAGTGTGTGATGCACGACACCGAGAACAGGTACATGAGCAACGCCAAGCTAAAGACAAAGACCAGCGCGAGCGGCATGGTGCCGCCCACGGCAAACAGCCCGAGTAACGCCGCAGCCTGCAGCACAAACGTCACAAGCAGCGCCTTCATGCCAAAGCGCGCATCAATCCATCCGCCCAGGATGTTCGAGATCAGGCAGAACACGCCGTAGGCCATGAGCGTGGTGCTGGCTTCGACCGTGCCCATGCCCAGCACCTGCTCAAGATAAGGCGTCACGTAGCCGTAGAACACATAGACCGAGCCTACGCCAAACAAGAAGATGAGCATGCCGGTGATGATGCTCGGTTCGCGTAGAAGCCCCGCCTGCTCGCGAAAGGTAGCGGGCTCATCGGTCTGTCCGGCGCGCGGCATAAACACCACGAGCGCGGCGCAGATCAGAACGGCAAAGGCCAGCGTGCCGTACATGGCAACGTGCCAGTCGAGCGTGTCGGCCACAAACTTGCCGATCGAAGTGACAAAGACCATTGCCACGGAAAACGCACCATATACCACCGAGATGGCAAGCGAAGTTTGCTGCGGGGACAGCAGCTCGGGGATGTACGTCACGCCCACGGCGAGCAGCGCACCCGAGACGGAGCCCAGGATGATGCGCGAGATAAACAGCACCTGGAAGTTGGGTGCTAGCGCCATAACCAAATTGCCGAGCACAAAGACGATGCTATAGCACACGAGCAGCTGGTAGCGGCGAAAACGCCCCGTGCTGAGCGCAAGCACCGGCGTCGCGATAGCGTAGACGAGCGCAAACACGCTGATGAGCTGGCCCGCGGTGGCAAGCGAGATGCCGAGCTCCGTCGCCAGGTCGCTTTCGATGCCGATGACCACGAACTCCGAGCAGCCGAGCGAGAAGCCCAGCAGCACGAGCAGCGCCAGGCAGAGCTTGGTGCGCGCGGGGGAGAGCGCGGCGGCGGTTGACTTACTTTTAGGCGTGGTTGCGGCGGTCAAGGTTGTCACTCCAATGTCGCATGAATAAGCGGGATTCAATCCCTGCAACTCTAACAGAATGTGTCAGGTGCCTGCCTCCTTTGTCGCAGGCTGCGCTTGCCTGTATAGCCGCAATACAGGCGAAGATGGTCTCAGGTACATTGCGGGCGACAGGAGATCCCATGGGTATGCACACGACAAAGGTTGTAGTGGGCGAGGGCAAGTTTGCGCTCGAGGCCCAGTTGACGGTGACGCCGCGAGGCATGGCGGTGTACGCCTGCTCGCCGGAGTTTGCGCACCTGGGCGCCACGGCGCAGGCCATTCCTCGCCCCGAGCCCGGCCGTACGGCGACGGTGAGCATCCTGGCCGTTCCGTGCCATCGAGACGAGATCCCGGCGCACGATATTGCGGCGGCGCTGGCCACGCGCTTTGGCGTGCCGGTAGTTGCAAGCACGGGTTTTCATGTGGAGAACGCGACCGCGGACGACTTGCGGCGCATGCTCGATACCACCAAGGAACTCATCGCCGCGCTCGAGGAGGCCGCAGCCCGCATTCTGCGCGCCGGCTGGGATGAGGGCGGCGCAGGCGCCGAGGTCGTGGCGGTCGATGCCGCGACCGGCGAGGCGCTTGGCCCCGTCGACCGCATCGAGGCCCATACCGGCGAGGGAATCCTGCATCAGGCATTTCTGACGCTTCTGGTCGAGGGCCAGGGCGAAGACGCGCGCCTGCTGCTCTGTCGTCGCAGTCCGCTCAAACGCCTGTGGGGCGGGGTGCTGGCCGATGGCTGTGCCGGCCATCCGCTCCCCGGGGAAGACGTCGCGGCCGCCACGGCACGTCGCATCAACGAAGAGCTTGGCATCACGCGCGAGCCCGATCAGCTCAAGCACCTCGGACACGTGGTGTACCGTGAGGACCACGGCGACGGCCGCTGCGAGTGCGAATGGTGCGAGGTGTTCGCAGCCCATGTTGAGCCGGGCGAGCTATGCATCAACCAAGAGGAGATCTCGGAGGTGCGCCGCGTGGCCCCGTCCGAGCTCGACGGCTACCTGCAGGGTCGCCCCGAGCAGCTGGCCCCCTGGCTTCGCGAGGCCCTCAGCGACCCATCCATCCGTACGGCCCTCGCTATGTAACAAAGGTACAGTCCCTTTGCCATATCCAAACCGTCACAACATTCGATGAAAATCTCGAAAACGAGGAAAAGCGTCGAATGTTGTGACGGTTTTTGTCTAGGGGATCGCTTCTCATCCAAAAAATCCCGCTTGACTGTATTGCAACAACACAGCGCAACGTAAGGGGCGTCCGATAACGGGCGCCCCTTTTTAAGCGGCAACGTGGCTGCGAATCCGGAGCGCCCCCAACAAGAAAGGTGGGGAGATGGAAGCGGAAAAGAAGGCGTTTAAGATCACCAAGCGCGAAATTGGCTTTGTGCTGGGTATCGTTGTCTTTTTGCTGGTGAAGTTTCTTCCTTTGGCGGAGCTGAGCTCGACGGTCGAGCTCGCGGTCGGTGGCCAGACCTGTCTGGCACTGACGCTCGCCACGGTGGTGTTCTGGGCATGTGGCGTGGCGCAGCCGGGCTTTGTGGGCCTGCTCTACTGCGCGCTGCTCGTTCTGTTCAAGGTGTGCGTGGACGACACGGGCGCCGCGAGCATCTCGGCGACGGTCGCCTCTACGTTTAGCTCGTGGACCAAGGCCACCATGTGGCTGGTCATCGGCGCCTATCTCATTGCCAGCGCGGTCAAGGAGTCGGGCCTGGGCGAGCGCATCGCCTATGCGTTCATGCTCAAGTTCGTGCGCGACGCCAAGTCGCTCATCATCTCGATCTTCGCGCTCACCTTTGTGCTGTCGCTGCTGATCCCGCATCCGTTCCCCCGCGCTTTCCTCATTCTCGCCGTCGTCTCGGTCATCGCCGAGTCCGCCGGCTACGGTGACGACGACCGCGGCAAGCTCGGCTTCCTCGTGTTTGCCGCTGCCGCTCCGGGTTCCATGTTCTTCCTGACGGGCGATTCCACGCTCAACCCGCTCGTTGCGCAGTACAGCGCCGAGGCCGGCGGCATGAGCCCGTCGTTCGTTGACTGGTTCTTGTACATGAGCGTGCCTATGCTGGTCGCGCTGCTGTGCACCCTGTTCCTGGGCCTCTTCCTCTTTAAGCCCAGCAAGGAACTCGTCTACGATCGCGAGCAGATCGTGGCCAAGCAGGCTGCGCTCGGCAAGCTCTCCGTCAAGGAGATCCGCACCATCGTGTGGCTTGTCATCGCCATCGCGCTGTGGCTCACCGTCTCGGGCGACTATATCGGCTGGGTCACCCTGGCCATTGGCGTCGCGCTCGCCATGCCCATCATCGGCGAGGTCCTCACGCCCGCCAGCTGGAACGCCGTCGACATCAAGTCCCTCATGTTCCTGACGGCCGCCATGGCCGTGGGCTCCGTGGGCGGTGCCACCGGCATGAACGCCTGGATCGCCGACGTTGTGCTTCCCAGCTCCGTGCCCGAGAACATCTTCCTGTTCGCCCTGCTTGTCGCCGCGCTCTCCATGATCATCCACATGTTCATGGGTTCGGTCATGGCCGTGCTCGGCGTGTGCGTGCCGGCGTTCATCAGCTTCGCGGCCGGCTCCAGCGTGAGCCCGCTCGCCGTGGCGCTCATCGTCTTCACGTCCATCAACATCCACTACATCCTACCGTTCCATAACCTGCCGATCCTTATCGGCGAGGGCAAGGACGCCGGCGGCTACACCTCCAAAGAGGCCATGCGCATGGGCATTCCCCTCACCGCGGTCGTCTTTATCGTCGTGCTGGTCGAGGCCGCCTGGTTCCATCTCTTTGGCCTGATGTAAGCGGCCGAGCGCCCCATCCATGAGCGCCATGGCCCCACTACGTTCCCCAGCCCGGCGGCACTCCCGCCGCCGGGCACTCTCCCGAAAGGAGCACGCTATGTCCACTACCGATGCTTCCCAGATCCACGACCTGCGCTCCGCACTCGACTTTTTGCGCGAGATGCCGGGCCAGCTGCTCGAGACCGACACCCAGGTCGACCCGGACGCCGAGGTCTCGGGTGTCTATCGCCACGTCGGTGCCGGCGGCACCGTTATGCGTCCGACCAAAGAGGGTCCGGCGATGGTCTTCAACAACGTCAAGGGCTTTGACGACGCCAAGGTCTGCATCGGCATGCTTGCCAGCCGCAAGCGCGTTGCCGCCCTGCTCGACCTGGACGAGGAGCACCTGGGCCTCGAGATCGGCAAGCGCTTTGAGAACCTGATCGCGCCCGAGCAGATTGCCGAGGGTGCGCACGTCGACTGCCAGGAGGTCGTGTACAAGGCGACCGACGAGGGCTTTGACCTGCGCAAGATCGTCCCCGCTCCCACCAACACGCCCGTCGACGGCGGCCCCTACATCACCATGGGCCTCGCCTACGGCACGAGCCCCGACGGCTCCCAGTCCGACGTGACCATCCACCGCTTCTCCTGCGTCGACAAGGACAAGCTCGCCATGTGGATCACTCCGGGCAGCCGTCACCTTGGCGCGTTCTTTGACGAGTACTGCCAGCGCGGCGAGGACATGCCCATTTCCATCTCCATCGGCCTGGACCCCGCCGTGTACATGTGCTGCGGCTTCGAGGCTCCCACCACGCCGCTCGGCTTTAACGAGCTTCAGATCGCCGGCGCCCTGCGCGGCCACGCCGTCGAGCTTGCCGACTGCGTCACCGTTCCGCAGAAGTGCATTGCCAATGCCGAGTACGTGCTCGAGGGCTACCTCATGCACGACGAGACCATCAACGAGGACGTCAACGGCCACGGCTACGCCATGCCCGAGTTCCCCGGCTACACCGGCGGCGCCAAGGTCTGCCCGGTGATCAAGATCACCGCCGTCACCACGCGCGTCAATCCCATCATGGAGAGCTGCATCGGTCCTTCGCACGAGCACGTTTCCATGGCGGGCATCCCCACCGAGGCTTCCATCTACAAGATGGTCGAGACTGCTATCCCGGGCCGCCTGCTCAACGTTCACGCTGCCCCCTGCGGCGGCGGCAAGTTCGTTGCCATCATGCAGTTCAAGAAGTCGAGCAAAAATGACGAGGGCCGTCAGCGCAACGCCGCCATGCTCGCCTTCTCGGCATTCTCCGAGCTCAAGCATGTGATCTTGGTTGACGAGGATGTCGATATCTTCGATATGAGCGACGTGATGTGGGCCATGACCACGCGCTTCCAGGCCGACGTGGACCTCATCACCATCCCCGGTTGCCACTGCCACGTGCTCGATCCGTCCAACGACCCCGCGTTCGACCCCACGATCCGCGAGCACGGCATCGCCTGCAAGGCCATCTTCGACTGCACGGTTCCGTTCGACCTCAAGAAGAACTTCATCCGCTCGCAGTTCATGGAGATCGACAAGGACAAGTGGGCCAAGGAGATTGCTTTCTAGTAAGTAGCCCTACCAAGTAGTTAAGGAGTTGTCATGCCTGAGTCTTCTGTCCGTCCCCGTCGCATTGTCGTTGGCGTGTCTGGCGCCAGCGGTGCCGCGCTGGGTCTTGAGTGCCTCAAATGCCTGCGCCAGGCAGGTGCCGAGTCGGCGCTTGTCGTCACGCGCGGGGGAGAGATCACCATCGAGCAGGAGCTCGGCATGACGCTCGACGAGTTTGCGTGCCATGCCGATGTGGTCTACGACAACAAGAACATCGGCGCCGCCATCGCAAGCGGCACCTATCCGGTCGACGGTATGATCGTGGCTCCCTGCTCCATGAAGACGCTCGCCGGCATCGCGAGCGGCTACAGCGACAATCTGTTGCTGCGTGCGGCCGACGTGCAGATGAAAGAGCAGCGCCGCCTGGTGCTCATGGTGCGCGAGACGCCCTTCAGCGCCATTCATGTCGACAACATGGCGCGCCTTGCGCGCGTACCGGGCGTCATGCTCATGCCGCCCATGCTCACGTTTTACAACGGCCCCGCCACGCTCGATGACGCGGTGCACCACATCGCCGCCAAGGCGCTCGAGGCCGTCGGCGTGTCATGCGCAAACTATAAGCGCTGGTCATAGGCGTCTTTAGGGTAGGATACGAGTAGTGTTTGAGCCCGCTGCCCCTGTGGGCGGCGGGCTTTGTGCGCTAAAAGGATGTGTCAGGAGGACTTATGCAGACGGGCATGTATGCGATTAGCGAGATGGCGAGCTTGTTTAATGTTTCGCGCCAAACGCTCATCTACTACGACAAGATCGGCCTGTTTAAGCCCGCCGTGGTCAACGAAAAAGGCTACCGCTTCTATTCGCCCACGCAGATTCCGCTCATGCGTCTGATTTGCATGCTGCGCGACCTAGGGCTCGAACTCGACGAGATCGACCGCCTAACCTCGACGTTCGACATTGGCGAGATGACCGATCACCTGCGCTCGCGGGTGCAGGCGCTCGATGAGCAGATTGCCGGGCTCAAAGCCGAGCGCGCGAGCGTACAGGAGCGTCTAAGCTTTTACGACGAGGCGGTTTACTGGCGCGAGCGCGAGGGCAAGCCGGAGCTCAAGCAATTCGAGCGTCGCTACGTGGTCTTTGAGGAGTTTCCGGGCGATATCGAGCGCGGCCGCTCGATGCTGCACCCTACGCTCATGCGGGCAATCCTGCGCATGCGTACGTTGACGGGCACGCGCCCCATGCGCGGTTGGGGCGCCATGCTGCGTCGCGAGGCGCTGCATTCCGACGACCCTATCGCCGGCGCGGGCTCCTTTGCCGTGCTGCCGCGCGGTGCCGAGGAACTGCTGCCGAGCGATCCCGCCGAGCTGGCAGAGATCGGCATCGAAGTGCTGCCCGAGGGCACGTATCTGTGCATGAGCCGCTGGGGTATGCCGTACGAGCCCGAGGGCATCCGCGCCATCGTTGCCTGCATGGACGAGCACGCGCTCCAGCCCATCGGCAACGCCTTCGACTTTTGCTACCTCGATACCACGAGCTACGACGAGTCCCACCAAGAAGACTTCTGCTGCATCCAAGTCCCCGTTGTCCTCAAATAACTCGCGGTGAAATAGTTCCTAAATAGCCTGAGTAATCGCACAAACGGGAACTATTCCACCGCAACTTCGATGTGACAAAGAGATAGTCCCTTTGTCACATTGACGAGCGGCACCGCGAGTTTGTTTTAAAGCGGAGGAGGCGGCTCATTTCTTATAAACTCGCATTATTTGCAAGTTTGTAAGGTAACATCTTATAAACTTGTAAAATCTGCAAGTTTATAAGATGTTACGTCTGGCCGGGCGCTAGGGAGACTCTATGAACATCGTTCGCCGAAGCCGCTATCTTGATCGACTCATTGCTTTTCAGGATACCGACCTCATCAAAATCGTGACGGGTATACGCCGTTGCGGCAAATCCACGTTATTGGACATGATGAGGGAGCACCTGGCGCAACAGGGGGTGCCGGCCGAGCGTTTGCTGACCTTTAAGATGGAATCTCTAGAGTATGCGGGGATTACAGATTACCTGACGTTTTATCGCATGGTTCGGGAGCGCGTTGACGGTGTCGATCGCCCCTATCTGTTCTTTGACGAGCTCCAGAATGTCGAGGGCTGGGAAAAGGCGGTTAACTCGCTCCGAATCGATTTGCCGTGCGATATCTATGTCACGGGCTCCAATGCTTTTTTGCTATCGAGCGAGCTTGCAACGCTTATCTCGGGCCGGTATATCGAGGTCAAGATGCAGCCGCTCACGTTTGGCGAGTATCTTGATTTTCGCTCGATCGATGCGGTCGTTGCCGAAGGGCTTGACGAGAGGGCCGAGCTCGTTTCCAAGACGGGCGATCGCCTTAATTCAAACACCGTGCTCGAGCAGTACATAACCTATGGCGGCATGCCGTTTCTGGCTCATGACGAGCCAAGACGCGAACCGTGCCGCGACTACATCCGCAGCCTCTATCAGACGATTGTCGCGCGCGATATCCTATTGCGCGCGACGCGTAGAGGTCGCGGAGCTATCACCAAGCGCGACGTTCTCGAGCGGCTCTGTGCGTATCTGGCAGACAACATCTCCAATCAAACCTCGGTCAACAAAATCGTAGGGACGCTCAACGAATCATCGGGCGGTAAGACCAACGCATCGACGGTGTCGGCGTATATTGACGCTCTGGAAGAGACGTACCTGTTTACCAAGGTAAAAAGGTATGACGTCAAGGGGCGGGAGCTTCTCAAGACAGGCGGTAAATATTACATAGCCGATACGGGAATCCGCAGCTATCTTGACGGATATAGAGGCAGCGATAGCGGAAGGATGCTCGAGAACGTTATCTACAACCAGCTTGTCTTTGAAGGATACGAAGTGTTTTGCGGCCATCTGCGCGCGGGGGAAATCGACTTTGTCGCAATCGGCGAGGGATCGGACCGTAAATATATCCAGGTTACCGAACGGATCGATGCCGAGGCGACCAGAGAGCGCGAGCTGCGACCGCTCAAACTAAACACGCTGGGAAAAATCCCTGATTCGTACGAGAAGATCCTGATCGTCAGGGATGGTGAGCATCCAACAGACATCGACGGCATCAGAATCGTAGGGGCGGTCGACTTCTTGCTGAGAAACAAGATCGCCCACGGCTAAACGCAAAATGTGACAAAGGGATAGTCCCTTTGTTACATTCCATGCGAGCCGCCGTGCCATCTGGGGGTATAAGGCTGGCAAGTGTTTATTTGCGAGGCCAAGGGGGCGCCCCGTATGGATATCGATAACTTTGAATGGTGGTATAGCGAGGGTGAGGCTCCGGACGAGGAGTGGGACGAGCCTACGCCGCGTGACGTGTCGAGCGACGAGGACGAGACCGGCAACGTCGTCGCCGCCGACTCGGACGCCGCCCTCGACCCCGTCGAGCCCCTGACCTTCGAACAAGCCTGGGCCCAGGCCGAGGCAGACGAGGCAAAGGCCGACGCTACGGCCACGCTCGGCGAGCCAGCCGACATGTCCATCTCGCCGGCAAAGACCCCGCAGCCGCGCCACACCATCGACCCCGACAGCACGGCATCCTTCAGCATTCTCGACGTGCCCGCGCAGGGTGCCCAGGCGCCTGCGCCCACGCATCGCCCCGACCTGGCTCGCGAGGAAGACGCGGGCCGCCGCTCTCCGCTCGGCCCCATTCTCATCGCCTTCATGGCCGGCGTTATCGCCTGCTCGGCAATCGGTAGCGTTTGGAGCCATGTCGAGCAGCAGCGCCAAGACGCCGCCAAGGTCGAGATGTCTGTCGAGCAATCGCTCAGCCGCACGCGCTCGGTACATGTGTCGGTCGAGGTCAAGGACGGCGCGACGTGGGACACCGCGCGTGGCGACAGCCAAATGCTCATCCACATCGTGGGGCGTACGCTCAAAGGGCAGACGATTGACGAGTATCAATACGTCAATTCCGCTGGTGACGGCATCGAGCTCAAGCCCGGCGACTACGAGCTCACCGTCGACGAACCGCCCGTCGCCACCGACGGCACGCGCTTCTGCGCCTCAAAGCGCATGGTCCCCGCGAGCTTTAACTCACAGGCGCCCGACACGGTCGACACCACACCGCAGGGCGGGTTTGACCTTTACGTGGATACCCAGTAGGCGCTCGCCGCTCATTCCGCTATGGCTACTCAATAATCGCCTGCCGTCCCGTCCCGCCGCCAAGAGTGGGACAATAGCCCTCGACACTGTTGTTTACTTTTGGAGGAAGTAGCATGTCCACCGTCACCACCATCAAGCGCGGCGGCCTCACCGCGGCCATCGATTCCATGGGCGCCCAGCTCACGAGCCTTGCCCTCAACGGCAACGAGTATCTATGGCAGGGCGACCCGGCCTTTTGGGGCAAGCACGCGCCCATCCTGTTCCCCATCGTGGGGTCGCTGCGCAACAACACGGCGACGTCTGCGGCCGGCACCTGCGAGATGGCGCGCCACGGCATCGCGCGTATCGTGGAGCACAAGATCGTCGAGGTCTCCGAGGACGGCTCGTCCGTCACCTACGAGATCACCGATACGCCCGAGTCGCTCAAGGCTTTCCCCTTCCACTTTAAGCTCAACATGACCTATGCCCTGACCGGCGACGCCACGCTCACGCAGACCTTTGCCGTCACCAACACCGGCGACGTGGCCCTGCCGTTCTCGGTGGGCGGTCATCCTGCATTCAACGTGCCCGCCCCCGGTGCCGAAGACGAGGCGTTCGAGGATTACGAGCTGGCGTTTACCGAGGCTTGGACCAACGAGGCCCCCATCATCACGCCTGATGGCCTTATGACGTTCGAGGGTAGCTACAAGGCTCCCGATAACTCGGACGTGCTGCCCATCACGCACCGCAGCTTCGATAACGACGCCATCATGTTCACCGATACCCCGGGCTCCACGCTCACGCTGCGCGGTCGCAAGTCGGGCCATGGCGTCAAGATCGACTTTGAGGGCTTTAAGTACATCGGCGTGTGGTCTGCCGCCAACGACGCTCCGTTTGTGGCGCTCGAGCCTTGGACCGGCCACACTACCATGGACACCGAGGACGACGTCTTTGAGCACAAGGTCAACACCATTACGCTGGCGCCGGGCGCTACCGACACCCGTTCCTTTAGCGTCACCCTGCTCTAGAGGTTCCGCCGTTCTGACGAACGGCGGGCCGGTCGACGCTGCGCGCTACCCAGAGCGACAATTTGTCATTCAAAAGGCAAGGCATGACCAGAAGGTCTATGCCTTGCCTTTTTCATGCCAACTTGTTCGCTCTGGGCGGCGCTCGCTGGCATTGCCAAAACATCGACGCTCCCAATGACTACCGTGTGTCTATTAATTTTTCGAGCTTGTGCTGCGCTGCTGGTCGCTGGCGTATATCCTGTTAAGTCGTCAGCATACGATTCAACAGGGAAGGCAGATTATGCATTCTCCCCATCAACGCGACGCGCATCCACAGCCGGTATGCAGCCGTCGCATCTTTTTGGGTAGCGCTCTCGCTGCGAGCGCTTCTGTCGTCGCCGGCGCACTTGCCGGTTGCCAGCGCCCCTCCACGCTGGAAGTAGTTCAGCCCACGACGGGCGGCGGTCGCGACGACCTGTCCGATTCCGTTATCGGCAAGGACAAGATCCGCATCGGTATGGAGGCAGCCTACGCCCCGTACAACTGGCAAGTTTCCGAAGCCAGCGAGTACACCATCCCCATCGACAACGTGCAGGGCGCCTATGCCGATGGCTACGACGTGCAGATCGCCAAGATCGTCTGCAAGGCCCTCGGCGGCGAGCCCGTCGCCGTCAAGCAGAGCTTCTCGGGCCTTATCGATTCGCTCAACAACGGTCAGATCGACCTCATCATTGCCGGCATGAGCGCCACGCCCGAGCGCGAGGAGTCCGTCGGCTTTTCCGACCCGTACTTCATTGGCTACTTTGGCCTGTTCGTAAAAGAGGGCTCGCCCTACCAAAACGCGACCAAGCTCAGCGACTTTAGCGGCGCCACGGTGCTCGGCCAAAAGGACACCATGCTCGATACCGTCATCGACGAGATCCCGGGCGTTGTGCACAAAAACCCGGTCGACTCCGTCCCCACGGTGTTTTCGAACCTGCTGCAGGGCACCTGCGACGCCGTGACCTACAACACCGAGAATGAGAAGGGCTATATGGCCCAAAACCCGGGTATCGTGCCGATTCAATTTGCCGAGGGCGAGGGTTTCAAGCAGGAGGTCACGGCAAACGTCGGCTGCCGCAAGGGCTCGGACAAGCTGCTTAAACTCATCGACAAGACACTCAAGGGCATTAGCCAAGAGGAGCGCGACCAAATGTGGGACGCGTGCCTCGACCGTCAGCCGGCATAGGGAGGCAGCATGAAAACCATCAATCGCCTGGCCTCCTTTATCAAGGCAGACCACCGTTATGTATACCTGGGCACGAGCGTTATCGCGGCGCTCGGCCTGGCATTTAGCCAACGCAACCCCACGCCGCTGAGCTTCTTGGCGCCTACGGGCGTGTTCCAAGACTGCCTCTGGGCGATCCTTTGGGCCTGGCTCGTCGTGTCGGCGGCGGCGCTGGTCACCAAGCTTATGCACTGGAACGACTATCGCGAAAAGTCGCCGTTCGCCTCCGAGCGTTGCCGCCGTGGCGCACGCCTGGGCAGCTACGTCGTGGTCGCCATCGCGGCGATCTTTTTCGTGGACCGCTGCGTCATGTCGTTTATCGATCTGGTGCAGGTGAGCATTGTCTCGGACTCCAACCCCAGCGACTTTTTGTCGAGCCTGGTCTACATGACCTACAAGAGCGGCGACTTCTTTATCCGCGGTATCGAGATCACCATCGCGCTTGCCACCTTCGGCACGGTCATCGCATTCTTCCTGGCACTGCTCTTTGTGTTCCTGCGTATTCAGACGTTCGACCGCGTGGATAACGACCTGGTGCGTTTCTTTAAGAGTATCGGCCGCGGCTTTGCGACCGTCTACTCCACCATCGTGCGCGGCACGCCCATGATGGTCCAGGGTCTGCTCATCTATTACGCGGGCTTCACCGTTTTGCGCGGCATGGGCTTCGAGACCGCCCAGGCCAACCAGATCTGGAGCACCTTTACCGCTGGCCTCGTCACCATCTCGCTCAACTCCACCGCCTACATGATGGAGGTCCTGCGCGGCGGCATCGAGTCCATCGATCCCGGCCAGGCCGAGGCAGCACGCTCGCTGGGCCTGTCGCAGTGGCAGGCTATGCGCAAGGTCGTGTTCCCCCAGGGCATTAAAAACGCGATTCCGGCGCTCACCAACGAGCTCATCATCAACATCAAGGATTCGTCGGTGCTCTCGGTCATCGGCGTGTTCGACCTTATGTACGCTACTACCACGGTCGCCGGCGTGTACTACCGCCAGATGGAGGTCTACTGCGTGGCGCTCGTGGTCTACCTGATCCTGACGCTCGTGGCGAGCCGCCTGCTCGAGGCCTTTGGCAAAAAGCTCGGCGCCGAGGCCCCGGCAACGCTGCCCAGCTCCAACTAGGCTCAAGACGAGGAGAATCATCATGGCAGATATCGCCACTACCGGCACTGCGGCCGCCGCACAGACCAATGAGCCGCTTATCCGCGTCGAGGGCCTGCGCAAGAGCTTCGGCTCGCTCGAGGTGCTCAAGGGCATCGACTTGTCCGTCAATCCTGGCGAGGTCGTTACCATTATCGGCGCTTCGGGTTCGGGCAAATCGACCTTCCTGCGCTGCCTCAACCTGCTCGAGACCCCGGACGCGGGCCACATCTGGTTCCACGGTCAGGACCTTACGGCCGAGCGCTGCAACATCAACAAGCTGCGCGAGGACATCGGCATGGTGTTCCAGGGCTTTAACCTGTTCAACAACATGGACGTGCTCGACAACTGCACGCTCGCGCCCGTCACGCTCAAAAAGATGAGCAAGGCCGAGGCCGAGAAGGTCGCGATGGAGCATCTGACGAGCGTGGGACTCGAAAAGTTCGCGCACGCCGCCGTGGGTCGCCTGTCCGGTGGTCAAAAACAGCGCGTGGCCATCGCTCGTGCCCTATGTATGAATCCGCAGATCATGCTGTTCGACGAGCCGACCTCCGCGCTCGACCCCGAGATCGTGGGCGAGGTGCTCGAGGTCATGCGCAAGCTCGCCGCCGACGGCATGACCATGGTCGTCGTCACGCACGAGATGGCCTTTGCCCGCACGGTGTCCGACCGCGTGGTCTTTATGGACAAGGGCGTGGTGCTCGAGGATGCCGCGCCGGCCGAGCTCTTTGGCAACCCCAAGCACCAGCGCACCCGCGAGTTCCTCTCGCGTTATCTCGAGGACAAATAACCGACCGCAAACGCTTATGTGGCAGGGCCGCTCCGGTGGGGCGGCCCTCGTCATCACAATCGAAAGGATGTCATGGCCGAGGTTTGGCGCTTCTTTGCGCATGAGGACGATTTTGCCGATATAGACGAGGTCGGCGCGTACGAGCGTTTGGGCCGCGTGCTGTCGTTTCCGACCGTCTCGAGCATGGATGCCGAGGCGGTGGACTGGCAGCCCTTCGATGACCTGCGCGCCTATATGCAGCAGGCCTGGCCGCGCGTGTTTGCGGCGGGCGAGGTTGAGCTTATCGATCATTCGCTGCTGGTGACGCTTGGCGGTTCCGACCCCGCCCTCAAACCCGTCATGCTCATGGGCCATATGGACGTGGTCCCCGTGGTGCCGGATACCGAGGCCGACTGGACACATGCCCCCTTTAGCGGGCACGTGGACGACACCTACATCTGGGGCCGCGGCGCGATCGACATGAAGGATCAGGTCGCAGGCATTCTCGAGGCTGTCGAGTATGCGCTGGCGCACGGTTGGCAGCACGAGCGCACGCTGCTCCTGGCCTTTGGCCAGGACGAGGAGACTACGCAGTACGGAGCAGGCGCCATCGGCCGTGCGCTCAAGGGGCGCGGCATTGAGCTTGAGTACCTGATCGACGAGGGTGACTACCGCATCGTTCCGGCTGCCGAGTATAGCGCGGGCGAGGGTTGGCTCATGCACGCTGACCTGGCTGAGAAAGGTTATGCCGACATTGTGCTCAAGACAAAGAGCGCGGGCGGGCATTCTTCCAACCCCTACGGCGGCACGTCGCTTGAGGTGCTCAGCCGTGCCATCACCGCAATCTGCGATATCGAGTGGCCGACGCGCGTGACCGATCCGCTTGCCGCCCAACTCGTCGAGTTGGGGCTCTACACGGCCGATGAAATTGCCGCCAACGGGGACGCCATTGTCCGTGATTGCCTCGCCAGCAAAAAGCTCTATCCGCTGGTGACGACTACCTGCGCGCCCACGCAGATCGAGGGTGGCAGCACCGGCGCCAACGTAATGCCGCAGGATATGTGGGCCAACATCAACTTCCGCATGCTCGAGGGCACGAGCGTGGCCGACGTTGTGGCGTGCTGTCGTGAGGCGGTTGCCGAGGCGGACCTTGCCGGTCGTGTCGAAGTGGAGCTGGGTCTCGGCAGCTCCGAGCCCTCGCCGTCCCCGCGCATCGGTGGTCCCGGCCTCGAGGCGGTTCGCTTCACCGCCGCCCGCTATTTCCGGGATCCAAAGGGGACGGAGGAAAACGGATCATTCGAGCCAGTGGCAATTGTGCCCTCGACCGTGATCGGTGCGACCGACGCTGCCAACTACCAGCGTATTTGCCCTGAGTGCATTCGCTTCTCGGCGTTTGTAGTCGACGATGACGAGTGCGATCGCGGCGTCCACGGCACCAACGAGCGCATCACCCGCCGCGCCTACCTCCAGGGTATCCGCTTCCTCATCGCCCTGCTCCATACGCTCTAGAATCCGACAAAGGGACTGTCCCCTTGTCGGATTCCGTGCGGGTTATATGCAGGTTTGCCTGCGCACGCTATCATGTATGGGTTAGACCGCAACTATGTACCCCACACGCGAAGGGATGCGCATGTATCTGAAGATCGACATGTTCTAGCTGGGCTTACCCCCGCAGTGGCGCCATGCGCCCCATCAACTCTGCCGATTTTCATCTTCACGCATATAAAGGAGTCCCGCCATGCGCGACAAGCTCGAAAAGATCATCAAGGCCTACGAGGAACTCGAGAAGAAGCTCTCCGACCCGGCCGTCGCCTCCGATATCAAGGAGTTCACGCGTCTCAACAAGGAGTACGCGCACCAGTCCGACCTCATCGCCGCCTCGCGCGAGTACATCGGCGCGCTCGATGACATCGAGGCCGCCAAGGAAATGCTCCACGATACTACCGATGCCGATGAGAAGGAGATGCTCCAGATGGACATCTCCGAAAACGAGGCCAAGCTTCCCCAGCTCGAGGAAGACATTAAGTACATGCTCATCCCGAGCGACCCCAATGACGACAAGAACACCATCGTCGAGATTCGCTCCGCCGCCGGTGGCGACGAGGCGGCCATCTTTGCCGGCGATCTGTACAAGATGTACCAGCGCTTCTGCGAGTCGCGCGGCTGGAAGACCACCGTGCTCGACTCCAGTCCCAGCGAGGCCGGCGGCTTTAAGTCCATCGAGTTCAAGGTCGAGGGCGATCGCGTCTACTCCGTCATGAAGTTCGAGTCCGGCGTGCATCGCGTCCAGCGCGTCCCCAAGACCGAGTCCCAGGGCCGCATTCAGACCTCCACGGCTACCGTCGCCGTACTTCCCGAGGCCGAGGAAATCGACGTCCAGATCAACCAGTCTGACCTGCGCATCGACACCTACTGCGCCTCCGGCCCTGGCGGTCAGTGCGTTAATACCACTTATTCTGCCGTGCGCATCACCCACCTGCCCACCAACACCGTGGTGCAGTCGCAGGAACAGCGCTCCCAGATCCAGAACCGCGAGGTCTGCATGCAGATGCTGCGTGCCCGTCTGTACGAGATGGAGCTCGAGAAGCAGCAGGCCGAGCTCGGCGCCGAGCGCCAGAGCCAGATTGGCCACGGCAACCGTTCCGAGAAGATCCGTACCTACAACCAGCCCCAGGACCGCGTGACCGATCACCGTATCGGCTTCAACTCCACCTACAACGGCGTCCTTCTGGGCGATCAGCTCGGCACCGTCATCGAGGCACTCGCCGCCGCCGAGCGCGCCGAGAAGCTGGCACAGGCTGTGTAAGTTACGGCGTTTTACCAAACGCCGTAACTGCTCGACGCTGCGCGCCGCCCAGAGTGACAATTTGTCATTCAAAAGGCAAGGCATGACCAGAAGGTCTATGCCCTGCCTTTTTCATGCCAACTTGTTCGCCCTGGGCGGCGCTCGCTGACATTGCCAAAACATCGGCGTTTCCTTGGTTGTCAAATGATCCGTAGGGAGTCATTGGTGACATTGCCTTGATATTTTATTCAGTCGGCTGTGATGGCATTTGAGCTGCTTACCTGCTTAAGGCAATTGACGGCATATATCCGCTATCGAAAATATTGCTCGAAAAAGCGTCCGAGAAGTCGCGGAGCGATTTTTGATGGGTCGCGCGTCAAGTGATTTGGCAAGTTCTTGGTTAGATATTGGTCAGTTTTGGGGCAACCTTGCCAAAAGCTTGACGAATGCAAATCTAGACGTCGACGAATGAACACTTTGGACGGGGCCAAACCAAAATTCTGGGCTGATTCTCGATAATCGCCTTCAATCGTCCCTTGCCAAGCGCTGGCCTCGCGTACAATCTGCTCCGACATTCGCGCGCCGCCCGGCGCTTAAGAGGGGAGGACCCCATGGCAAACGAGATCTGGACCATCAAGCGTTGTCTCGAGTGGACCAAGGAGTACCTGGCCGAGCGCGGTGAGGAGCATCCCCGTCTTTCTGCCGAGTGGCTGCTGTGCGCAGCAACGGGTCTGGCGCGCATCGACTTATATATGCGCATGGACGAGACGCTCGATGCAGCTCAGCTCGAGACCATGCACGCAGCGGTCGTCCGTCGCGCCAAGGGCGAGCCGCTGCAGTACATCACCGGCAGCACGCAGTTCCGCATGATCGACGTCGCGTGCGCACCTGGTGTGCTCATTCCGCGTCCCGAGACCGAGATGCTCGTCGAGGAAGTCCTCAATTATCTGGATGCCGAGGTGCTGAGCCCCGAGGCTGCCGCCCGTCAGCGCGTTGAGCTGCCTTGGAACGATGAGGTCGAGCAGGCTCGCAAAGCCGAGGCGGCGCTGGCCGACGAACGCGCGACCGCCGAGCGTCGTGCCGCCAACCTGACGGCCGCCGATGAGGCTGCGCTGGGTAGCGACGTGCTCGGTAGCCGCGCCTATGCCGAGGAACTTGCCGATCGCGAGGCCAAGGAAGCCGCCGTGCAGGCGGCAGAAGCAGAGGCCATGGAAACCCCCGAGCCCGAGCTCGACGAATACGGCATCGCCATTGAGGGCAACGACCAACAGACGACTCCCGCGCAAGATGCCGCCGAGGCCAACGTGCCTGCCCCAGCCGAGCCCCGCACTGCCCGCGTTCTCGAGGTCGGCTGCGGCACGGGCTGCATCTCGCTCTCGCTTGCCTGGGAGCGTCGCGGCCACGTCACCTGCACTGCTACCGATATCGAGCCGCGCGCCATCGACCTGGCCACCAAAAACCGCGACGCGCTCGGGCTCACGTCCGATGAGGTCGCCTTCAGCCTCACCAACCTGGTGAGCTCCATTCCCCACGACGAGTGGGGCACCTTTGACGTGCTCGTCTCCAACCCGCCTTACATTCCGACCGATGTCATGCGCTCGCTGCCGCACGAGGTCAAGGACTTTGAGCCCGATCTGGCGCTCGAGGGCGGTGCCGACGGCCTCGATATCTTCCGCCGCCTGCTCAACGCGGCGCCCTACATGTTGCGCGCCGGCGGCCTCTTTGCCTGCGAGCTCTACGAGGGCGCGCTCGACGCTGCGGCCGAGCTCTGCCGTCAAGCGGGTCTGTCGGACGTGCGCATCGTCCACGACCTCACCGATCGCCCCCGCATCGTCCGAGCCATCGTCACCGAGCCCAAGCAGCGCCAGTAATATTTATTAACTGGTTAGCAAAAATTATAAAATAGTTTATAATTAGGACGGCTGAAAGAGGTCGGCCCATGCAACCTCCTACCTTTCGGGAAATCATTGCCCTACTCAAGCACGATGGATTCGTGAAGGTCGCGCAAGTCGGTAGTCATGCTAAGTATGTTTCTGGTGACCGCGTTGTCACCGTGAACGGCTCTGGTGGTGATCGACCAAAGAAGGGCACGTGGGCAAGTATTCGTCGCCAAGCTGGATGGTAGTTGGAGGCAAAATGAGGCAGCGATTTACCTATGACTGCGTTCTCATAAAAGAAGACGATGGTTACTGCGCTAGCTTCCCGCAGATTCCCGGCGCCTTTGCCGATGGCGATACGCGCGAAGAAGCGATTGCCCATGCCACCGAGGCGCTGATGGCGTTTTTGGCCGACGACCTCAACAACGGTTTGACTCCGGCAGGGTACGAACGCTCGGCCGAGGTCGTGGCCCTTTCAGTCGAAATCGACCACGAGGACGCTCGGGAAGCGGCGTGCCGAACATTTAAAGACGCAGCGCTGGACCTCAAAGTCTCCGCTCCGCGGATTACCGCGCTGGTCAAAGCCGGAAAGCTCGATGTTGAACTCGTCGACGGCCGTCGGATGATAACGATAGGCAGCATCGAGCGCTACGCCGCCCAAGAACGCCACGCCGGCAGGCCAAAGAAGTTCGTCGCAGTCCAATAACCCCCTCACTTTCACCGACTACTAGAGCCGCTCACCAAACCAACATGCGCTCTGGGCAAATAGATTGAACGTTTCGTGCGAGAATGCCCCACAGTAAACAAACTTGCACCAGAGCGTAAGGGGCTGGCATACACATGCAGACGGTCTATCGGGTATACGAGGGAACGCGCGAGCCGCATCGGCTTGCCGTTGAGCGTACGGCCGAGGTGCTCGGCTGTGGCGGTCTGGCCCTGATCCCGACCGAGACCGTCTATGGTGTCGCTGTGGCAGTTAACGCCTTTTCGGACGCCGTGCCTCAAGATACAAGTGAATTCCCATCGTGGCCGCGCGATCCGCAGGCCACCGTCAACGGCGCCGCGGTCCCCGCGCTCGGTACCGGCTATCGTCGTATCTTTACCCTCAAGCAGCGCGAGCTCACCCAAACGGTTGCCTGGCTGGTCGATGATGCCGAGGCGCTCGACCGCTATGGTGTGGATATCCCTAACGAGGCCCGCGTGCTCGCCCGACGATGCTGGCCGGGCGCCCTGACTATCGTGGTCAAGGCGGCCCCCTGCGTGCCGACCTTTATGCGCGCCGACGACGACACGGTGGCACTTCGCGCTTCGGCCTCGCCCGTGGTGCAAGCGCTCATCCGCGCCTGCGGCAGCCCTCTTGCCTGCACCAGCGCCAACACGCATGGCGCGCCCGCGCCGGCAAGCTTTGTCACAGTGGAGGAGCGCATCCTGGAGGGGGTCGATGTGGCCGTCGACGCCGGTGAGACCCCGTGTCGCGACGCCTCGACCATTGTGTCGTTCCAGCACGGCGAACTCCAGATCCTGCGCCAAGGTGCGCTTCCCGCATCAGAGATCGAACGGGTCCTGTCTGGCCCGATGCAATAGAAAGGTGTAAGCGATGTCGTTGAATCTGGGCAGCCTGGGCATGGAAGATGCCTCGTTTAATTTTGGCGGTTCCTACATCATGGCACTCGACTGCGGCACCACCTCGGTACTTGCGACCATCGTCGACGAGTACGGATGCATCGTCGCGCAGGCACGTCGCAGCGTCAAAACCAGCTTCCCGCGCCCTGGCTGGGTGGAGCAAGACCCCATGGCGGTGCTTGCCAGCCAGATCGCGGTCATGATGGAGGTCCAGTTTAAGAGCGGCATCCATTCTGACCGCATTGCCGCCATCGGTATCTCCAACCAGCGCGAGACCACGGTGGTGTGGGACCGCATAAGCGGCCAACCCATCTATAACGCCATCGTGTGGCAATGCCGTCGCACCGCACCTCTGATCGACGAGCTGGTCGAGCAGGGCGCAGAAGAGCTGGTGCGCTCCCGCACGGGGCTTACGCTCGACCCGTATTTCTCGGCCTCCAAGGTGCAGTGGATTCTCGATAACGTCGACGGCGCGCGCGAGAGCGCCGCGGCGGGCGACCTTATGTTCGGCACCATCGACACGTGGCTCATCTACAATCTCACCGGCGGTCAGGTCTTTGCTACCGACTACACCAATGCCAGCCGCACCGCGCTCTTTAATATCCATGCGCTCGATTGGGACGACGATCTGCTGGCGCTTTTCGACGTCCCGCGTTCCATGATGCCCGAGGTTCGTTGGAGCTCGGGCGATTACGGCCGCGTTGCGAGCGACATCATGACCAACATGCCACCCATCATGGGCGTGGCGGGCGACCAGCAGGCGTCGCTATTCGGCCACTGCTGCTTCCATCCCGGCCAGACCAAAAACACCTATGGCACGGGTTGCTTTATGCTCATGAACACCGGCGACGAGATCGTCGAATCCAAGAACGGTCTGGTCTCCACGATCGGTATCGCCGCGGACGGCAAGATCAGCTATGCGCTCGAGGGTTCTATCTTCGCCGCAGGCTCCACCATGAACTGGCTGCGCAACAACATGGGCATCATCTCGAGCGTGAGCGAGTCCGCGCAACTCGCCGCTTCGATCAACGACAACGAGGGCTGCTACTTCGTCCCCGCCTTCGCAGGCCTGGGCGCTCCCTGGTGGGACCCGCATGCTCGCGGTATCGTGTGCGGCCTGACCGGTGCCTCGAGTCGCGCGACCATTGTGCGTGCGGCCTGCGAGTCCATGGCCTATCAGAGTTATGACGTGCTGCGCGCCATGGAGCAGGACGTGGGACTTTCGATTGAGCGCCTGTCCGTCGATGGCGGTGCCTCGCGCAACGAGTTCATCATGCAATTCCAGGCCGATCTGCTGGATATGCCCGTGCTGCAGTGCGAGACGGTGGAGACCACGGCGATTGGCGCCGCGTACTTGGCGGGCCTTGCCGTCGGCTACTGGGAGGATTTGGAGGAGCTGGAGCAAAACGCTCAGATCGTCAAAATCTTCCATCCTCATATGTCCGCCGAGCGCCGTGAGAGCAACCTCGCTGGTTGGCGTGATGCCGTCAAGCGTTCGCTCAGCACCGTTCAGTAGGGTTGCGACGGGGCACTCGATACAACAAACCGTTAAACTTATGCACGGCGCGCGGCAACAACATCGCCATGCGCCTTGTCAGCAAGGCCATCTTCCGGCCGCAACGAAAGGGGCTTCAACCCATGACCGTCACCTACGATACGTCCCGTGTGACCCTTGTCGATCACCCACTCGTCCAGCACAAGCTGTCGATCTTGCGCGACAAGAGCACCGGCACCAATCAGTTCCGCCAGCTCGTGCGCGAGCTTGCGCTTTTTGACGGCTACGAGGCCATGCGCGACCTGCCCATGGAGGACGTCGAGGTCGAGACCCCCATCACCACCGCCACGTTTAAGCAGCTCGCCGGCAAGAAGCTCGCCATCGTTCCCATCCTGCGTGCAGGCCTTGGCATGGTCGATGGCATCCTCGACCTGGTGCCCTCCGCTCGCGTGGGCCATATCGGCATGGAGCGCGACGAGGTTACCCACGAGCCGCATGAGTATTACTGCAAGATGCCCAAGGATATCGACCAGCGCATTTGCCTGGTTGTCGACCCCATGCTGGCCACGGGTGGCTCAGCCGAGATGGCTATCAGCTACCTGCGCGAGCGTGGTGTCAAGGACATCCGCATGCTGTGCATCGTCGCGGCCCCCGAGGGCCTCAAGTCGCTGACCGAAAAAGATCCCGATGTGCATATCTATACCTGCGCCATCGATGACCATCTCAACGAGGCCGCCTACATCGTTCCCGGCCTGGGCGACGCCGGCGACCGCATCTACGGCACGCTCTAGTCGTTGGGCCTTGTCGGCTGCAGTCACAAATACGAAGAAATGGTGCGCGCGGGCGAGCAAAAGACGTCCACGCGCACTCCTGTTAACGGACGTTTAGCCCTGAGGGGTTCGAGAAAAACGTATTACCTACCTGCGGGATAAAGAAGGTCTTAAGAAAACGTACAGCTGCGTATTAACCGATGCTTTTTCGGTTGTACTTTAGCGATTGGCTCGTACAATAGTCACCAATGTTTGGCGGGAACTGTTCTGGGAAGCGTTAAAAAGGAAAGTGAGGACGCCAATGTTTCAGATAGCCGATCTGCTCGCTATCGTTGCAGGCGCCATCGCGGGCGCGGTCGCCTTTCTTCCCTTTGTCTTTACGCTCAAGCCGGTTCTTGACGATAAACAGAATGCGGACATGCTCAAGGGCATGGTGAGTCTCGCGGTCTCGGCGATCGCGTTGCTTGTCTTTACCTTGGTTGTGTTTGCGTTGTTCGGAGAGGCATTTCGCATGTTCCTCCTGGGCGAGGCGATCGGCTTCGTGGCCTTTATGGCCGCCTGCACGGTTCGCGTCGCCAAGGCGCTGCGAGATCCTCATGAGGTCGAAAGGTAAGTCGTGGAAATTTTTGAAAAGCTGCCTGATGAGATTAATCATCTGGTCAGCGAGTTCAGCTCCACCCCTGTCGTGGGCGATCTGAGCTGCGGCATCACGCAGTACTCATTTTGGCTGATCGTCTCCACGATCGTGCTCCTGATCGTCCTGGCCGTGTTCAAGAAGAAGCAGACCCTGGTTCCCAAGGGCTTCTTCGTCAACGGTTTCGAGTACATCATCGAGTACGTCGAGAACGATATCGGCAAGGGCGTCGTGGGTGAGAACTGGAAGAAGCACTTCCCGTTCCTGTGCTCGCTTTTCCTGTTCATCCTGATCAATAACATGATCGGCCTGATCCCGGGAATGAAGCCCGGCACCGGTGCAATCGGCTCCACCGCCGCGCTCGCCATCTTCGCCTTCGTGTACTTCATCTACTACGGATGCAAGGCTCACGGCGTGATCGGCTACATCAAGAGCCTCGCCCCGCAGGGCGTGAGCTTCCCGATGAACGTGCTCGTGTGGGTCGTCGAGCTTTTCTCGACCTTCCTGCGCCTCATCACGCTCGCCGTCCGTCTGTTCTGCAACATGTTTGCAGGACACGTGGTCATGGGCTCGTTCGCCATCATGGCGAGCATGTTCATGCAGCCGCTGCTTCAGCAGGTTTCCGCGGCTCACGCCGTCGGCGCCTTGCCTTCGCTGGCCTGGCTTGCCATCCTCATCCTGATCTATGCGATCGAGCTTGTGGTCGGCGCCATCCAGGCTTACGTCTTCACGGTCCTTACCGCCGTGTATGTCTCCGAGGCAGAGGAGGTCGCGGAGGAGGAGTAATCTTCCGTTCGCGCCTCAAAGGTAAGGCAATTCGTTAAACCGCCGGTGCCCGTACCCATGGAGCCCGGCAGTTATAAAAAGGTTATCCTGCGTGAAATAAGACACGCACGACAAAGGAGGAATCGTGGGAGTTATCGGTTACGGTCTCGGTGTTATCGGCGCTGGTCTTGCTATCGGCCTGTCTGCTCTGGGTGCTACGGGTGCTATGGCCCGTCAGCCTGAGGTCCAGGGCCGCGTGTTCACCGTCTTCATCATGGGCTCCGCCTTCGGCGAGGCTCTGGCTCTGATCGGCTTCGTTGTCGCGCTGATCGTTAAATAGCACGGAGCGTCAAGTATGAATCTTTCATCCCAGAAGAGCGCGATCGCACTCTCCGCGTCTGCGGCCGCGCTGCTCATGCCGGTTTCCGCGTTCGCCGAGGACGGCGCTGCCGGTGCGGACATCCTCATCCCTAAGATGGCGGAGTTCATCCCGGCGCTTATCGCTTTCCTGATTATCTGGATCGTGCTGGCCAAGGTCGCCCTGCCGGGCATCATGAAAACCATGGAGGAGCGCGGCAAGAAGATCGAGGAGAGCCTCGACGAGGCCGAGAAGACCAAGCAGGAGGCTATCGCCAAGCGCGCTGAGTCCGACTCGATCGTCACCGACGCCCGTCGTCAGGCTGCCGACATCGTTCTCGAGGCCCGTAAGGACGCCGAGTCCGAGCGCGCCCGTATCATCGAGGCTGCTCACAAGGAGGCCGAGGAGATCATCGCCAAGGCCCATACGACCGTCGAGGACGAGCGCAAGTCCATCTACGCCGGTGCCGCGAGTTCCATCGCCGACCTGTCCGTTGCCGTCGCCACCAAGATCGTGGGCGAGGCACTCGAGGACGAGTCCGAGCAGAAGAAGCTCATCGAGCGCTACATCCAGGAAGCAGGTAGCCTGAATGCCGACTAGCCGCTATCAGGACAAGGTGCTCGAGACCTACGCGCGCTCCCTTCTGGAAGCCGCTAAGGCCGAGAACCATGTGTTCGAGGACCTCGAGATGATCGAGCGCCTGGCTAGCGCCAGCCCCGAGATCATCGCCGTGCTCGACACCATGTCCAAGCGCGACCAGCTCGACCTTCTTCCCAAGGTGGCAGCTGCCTTTAAGTATGTTGCCGAGGAAGACGAGGATGTAGTGGGCGTGACCGTCACCACGGCGATCCCGCTCGACGACGAGCTGCGTCAAACCATCACTAAGAAATGCGAGCAGGACTTCGGCCGCAAGGTATTCCTTATCGAGCAGGTCGACCCGTCTATCGTGGGCGGCCTGGTGCTCGAGGCCCGCGGCGAGCGTCGTGACATTTCCGTCAAGACGCAGCTGCGCATCGCGCAGGAGACCCTCGCAAACTCTGCTAATTCGTACGGAGGTGAAGCCTAATGTCCGAAACCCTCAATGCCCAGGATATCGCCAAGAAACTGCAGGAGCAGCTCACGAGCCTCTCCGCGACGGTCGATACGCATGAGGTTTCAACGGTCGACGAGGTAGGCGACGGCATCGCGCGCGTCTCCGGCCTCAAGAGCGCCATGGCAGGCGAGCTTCTGGAGTTCAAGAGCTCCGATACCGGTGAGACCGTCTTCGGCCTTGCCCAGAACCTTGACCGTGACGAGGTCGGCGCCGTTCTGTTCGGTGCCGTCGACTCCATCAAGGAAGGCGACGAGTGCCGCACCACTGGCCGCATTATGGATATTCCCGTGAGCCGTGCCATGCTCGGCCGCGTCGTCAATCCACTCGGCCAACCTATCGACGGTTTGGGTGACATTGTCGCCACGCATCGTCGTCCTATCGAGTTCAAGGCCCCCGGCGTCATCGACCGTACCCCGGTGTGCGAGCCGGTTCAGACCGGTCTGCTCGCTATCGACTCCATGGTGCCTATCGGCCGCGGCCAGCGTGAGCTCATCATCGGCGACCGTAAGACCGGTAAGACCGCCATCGCCATCGACGCTATCCTCAACCAGCGCGGCAAGGGCATGGTCTGCATCTATGTCGCCATCGGCCAGAAGGCCTCCACGGTTGCCAACATCCGCGAGACCCTCGCTCAGCACGGTGCGCTCGAATACACCATCATCGTTTCGGCAACCGCTGCCGATTCCGCCCCTATGCAGTACATCGCGCCTATGGCCGGTGCCGCTATCGGCGAGTTCTTCATGTACAACGGCGAGGACGGCAAGCCCGCCAGCGAGACCAACCCCGGCGGCCACGTGCTCGTCATCTACGACGACCTGTCCAAGCAGGCTGTGGCCTACCGTCAGATGTCGCTGACGCTGCATCGTCCGCCCGGACGCGAGGCCTATCCTGGCGACATCTTCTACCTGCACTCTCGTCTGCTCGAGCGTGCAGTCAAGATGTCCAAGAAGAACGGTTATGGCTCCATGACGGCTCTTCCGATCATCGAGACCCAGGACGGCGACGTCTCGGCCTACATTCCGACCAACGTCATTTCCATTACCGATGGTCAGATCTACCTGCAGTCCGAGCTCTTCTTCCAGGGCCAGCGCCCGGCAGTCGACGTGGGCATCTCCGTGTCCCGCGTCGGTGGCGACGCACAAACCAAGGCCATGAAGCAGGTCGCCGGCAACCTCCGTCTGGACCTCGCTTCCTATCAGGAGCTCGCTGGCTTTACGCAGTTCGGCTCCGACCTCGACGAGGCTACTCAGAAGCAGCTTACCCATGGTGCTCGCATGACCGAGCTCCTGAAGCAGCCGCGTTACAAGCCGTTTGAGGTTGGCGAGCAGATCGTTACGCTGTTCGCTGGCAACGAGGGCTTCCTGGATGACCTGGAGATCGCCGACGTGCTGCCCTTCCGTGCCGAGCTCATCGAGTACATGGACAATGGCTTTGGTTCGCTGCTCGACAAGGTTCGCGCCAAGAAGATCGACGATGACACCAAGGCTGAGCTCCTGCGCGTCATCGGTGACTTCAAGCAGCAGTTCATGGCCAAGCACCATGCCGATACGACTGGATCAGAGGAGAACTAAGCCCTATGGCCAACCTTCGCGACATTAAGAAGCGAATCTCCTCGGTTACCACGACCAAGCAGATCACGCGCACGATGGAGATGGTCTCTACGGCCAAGATCCGTCGTGCCCTCGATCGCTCCAAGCAGGCCGAGCCCTATAAGGAGGCGCTGACCGACGTCATGTTGACGGTCGCCGGCGACGCCTCCTGTTCGGGCACCGATCCCATGCTGCAGAAGCATGAGAGCGTCAAGCATGGCCTGATTGTCGTTATTGCCTCGGACCGCGGCCTTGCCGGCGGTTTCAATACGACGGTGGAGCGCACGGCCGAAAAGCTCGCCGCTTCTTGGGCGAACGATGGCATCGAGTGCGAGATCATTGCGTGCGGACGTAAGCCGGCCACGTATTTCCGCGACCGCGCAAACGTCGTCATGCACTTTGAGGGCAATTCCTCCGAGCCCGATTTCAATCAGGCTCGCATGATTTCCTCTCATATCTGCGATGCGTATCGTGCCGGTGAGCTTGACCGTGTCGAGCTTGTCTATCACCACGCCAAGAACCGCGTGGATCAGGAGCTTCGCGTCGAGCACTTGCTGCCGCTCGATCCCGAGATGATCGCTATGGCCCACGGTCCGCGTAAGAACGAGACCGACGCCCCTAAGCGCATCTCGTCCACGTTCGAGTTCGTGCCCTCTCCCGAGCATGTTCTCGGCAAGCTTGTGCCGTCTTATATCCTGACGGTCATCTACCAGGCCCTGATCGATTCGGCGGCTGCCGAGCAGGGTGCACGCCGCAAGGCCATGCACTCCGCGACGGAAAACGCCACCGCGATCATCTCGACCCTTACCCGCACGTATAGTCGCGTGCGCCAGGCTTCGATCACGACCGAGATTAACGAGATCGTCGGCGGAGCCTCAGCATTGGAGGAACAGTAATGGCTAATAACACCGTAAAGCTTGCGGTCGAGGAAGCCACCAAGAAGACGACTGCCGGTGATGGTCGCATCGTGCGAATCATCGGCCCTGTCGTCGACGTCAAGTTTGACGGCGCGGTGCCCCCGATCTACAACGCGCTCACGGTCGAGGCCGAGACCCCGATCGGTCATCTGAGCACGATCCTCGAGGTCGAGAGCCAGCTTCCGGGCGGCGTCGTCCGCACGGTCGCCATGTCCTCGACCGACGGTCTGCAGCGTGGTCTCATCGCCACCGATACCGGTGAGCCCATGAAGATGCCCGTTGGCCCCAAGACGCTCGGCCGCATTTGGAACGTCATGGGCAAGCCTGTCGACGGTAAGCCCATGCCCGAGGTGGAGGAGTTCTATCCCATCCACCACGCAGCACCCCGCTTCGACGAGCTCACCACCAAGACCGAGATCTTCGAAACCGGCATCAAGGCCGTTGACCTGCTCGAGCCCTACATCCGTGGCGGCAAAACGGGTCTGTTCGGCGGCGCCGGCGTCGGCAAGACCGTTCTGATTCAGGAGCTCATCAACAACCTCGCCCAGGAGCACGGCGGCACCTCGGTGTTCACCGGTGTCGGCGAGCGTACTCGTGAGGGCACCGACCTGTTCCTCGAGATGAGCGAGTCTGGCGTTATCGACAAGACCTGCTTGGTCTATGGTCAGATGAACGAGCCGCCCGGAGCGCGTCTGCGCATCGGTCTGGCCGGCCTTACCACCGCTGAGTACTTCCGCGATCGCGGCCAGGACGTTCTGCTGTTCATCGACAACATCTTCCGCTTCTCCCAGGCCGGTTCCGAGGTTTCCGCACTGCTGGGTCGTATGCCGTCCGCCGTCGGTTACCAGCCTACGCTGGCTACCGAGATGGGCGACCTCCAGGAGCGCATTACCTCGACCAAGACGGGTTCCATTACCTCCGTCCAGGCTGTCTACGTCCCTGCAGACGACCTGACCGACCCGGCGCCTGCCACGACGTTTACGCACCTCGACGCCACCACGGTTCTTTCGCGTAGCATTTCGTCGCTTGGTCTGTTCCCGGCTATCGACCCGCTCGCGTCTTCCTCCGACGCTCTCGATCCCTCGATCGTCGGCGAGGAGCACTACCGTGTCGCCGTCAAGGTCCAGGAGCTCCTGCAGGAGTACTCCGACCTTCAGGACATCATCGCCATTCTGGGTATGGACGAGCTGTCCGAGGAGCAGCGCCTTACGGTCAACCGTGCCCGTAAGATCCAGCAGTTCCTCTCGCAGTCCTTCCATGTCGCCGAGAAGTTCACCGGCAACCCCGGTGTCTACGTCCGCGTCGAGGATACCGTCCGCTCCTTCGCCGAGATTGTTGACGGCAAGGCCGATGACCTGCCCGAGCAGGCATTCCGTTATGCTTCCACGATTGAGGACGTGCGCGAGCGCGCCCGCAAGATGGGGGAGAAGTAGGTTATGCGTATCCGCATCGTGTGCCCCGTGAGCTGCGCCTATGAGGGCGACGCTGCGTTTGTGTCGATTCCGTCCACCGATGGCGAGTTTGGCGTTCTGCCTGCTCACTCCAGCGAAATCTGCACGATCGATCGCGGTTACGTTCGCGTTTCCGATAAGGCCATGGGCACTGTCGACCACACGTTTGCCGTGGCCGGCGGCTATGCCCAGGTTGCGGACGATGTCGTGACCGTCCTCGCCGAGCGCGCTTGCGATTTGGCGACCGTCGACGCCGACAAGGTTAAAGCTGATATTCAAGGTTTTGAAGAGAAGCTGGGTAATTTGTCGGAGGATGATGCACGCCGCGCCTACCTCTATAATGAAATCGCATGGTGTAAGCTCAAGCTTGCCCAATAGTCAAACGCTTTAGCGTTCGACCATTTGCGAACACATCATGCCCGGGATGGCCCAGCCACCCCGGGCATGCTTTTTGAAAGGGTAGACCTTGGATATTATCCGCGTTGAGGGTGGCCACGCCATCGGAGGTTCCGTGCCTGTTTCGGGCGCCAAGAACTCCGCGCTCAAACTCATGGCGGCAACGCTTCTGGCGCCGGGCAAGACGACGCTGCAGAACGTGCCTGATATTTCCGATGTCCACGTGATGGGCAAGGTGCTCAAGGGCATGGGCGCCACGATCGATGTCCTCGACGAGCACACGCTCGAGATCGATACCTCCCAGGTCGATTCTTGGGAGGCGCCCTACGAGCTCGTTGCCAAGATGCGCGCTTCCACCGCCGTCATGGGACCCCTGCTGGGCCGCTTCCATCGCGCCAAAATTGCCATGCCGGGCGGCTGCAACCTGGGTGCTCGCAAGATCGATATGCACATTCTTGGTCTTGAGGCCCTGGGCGTTGAGTTCGATACCGCCCACGGTTACATCAACGCTAATGCGCCCCAAGGTCTGCGCGGTACCACCGTCACGCTCGAGTTCGCCAGCGTCGGTGCGACCGAGAACCTCATCATGGCCTCTGTGCGCGCACAGGGCACCACGGTTATCGACAATGCCGCCCGCGAGCCCGAGATCGTCGATCTCGCTAACATGCTCAACGAGATGGGCGCCAAGATTGTTGGCGCCGGTACGCCCGTCGTGACTATCGAAGGCGTGGAAGAGCTCCATCCCGTTACCCATCGCGTGGTGGGCGACCGCATCGAGGCCGGTACCTTTATCGTTGCCGGTGCGTTGATGGCCGACGATCGCGGTGTCGATGTCACGGGCTTTTGCCCCATTCACTTGGGCATGGTGCTCAAGAAGATGGAGCTCATGGGTATCGACTGCGAGCGCGTCGAGGATGGCGTCCATGTGAACCGTGCCGAGCGTATCAAGCCGGTCGACATCCAGACGCTTCCGTTCCCCGGTTTTCCGACCGACATGCAGGCGCAGATTATGGTGCTCTCCGCCCTTGCCGACGGCAGTTCCGTTATTACCGAAAACATCTTCGAGAATCGCTTTATGTTTGCCTCTGAGCTGGTGCGCATGGGTGCCGATATTCGTATCGAGAGCCATCACGCCATGATTCACGGTGTCAAGGGCTTCTCGGGCGCACAGGTCACCTCACCCGACCTGCGTGGCGGCGCGGCGCTTGTGGTTGCCGGCCTTATCGCCGATGGCGTTACCGAGGTCTCGGCAATCCATCACATCAAACGTGGCTACGAGCGGTTTGTCGAAAAGCTGCAGGCGCTTGGCGCGCATGTCGAACATGCCACCGTCCCCGATCCCGTCATCTACTAATGCAGGTTGCCTATGTTTAACAAGAAGCCCCTAGCGGATAACACCCGAAGACCCTCGACTGGTGCGCAGGCCAAGATCTACAGCCGCGACAACGTCGCTCGCTATTCCGAGCGCGCCCGTCAGCGCCGTCGCGGCCGCACGGTTCGCCGTGTCGCGCTCATCGCCGTGCTCGGTGTGTTGCTGAGTGCCACGACCGCTGCAGGTTTGTGGTTTGCCACTATCATGGGCAAGCTTGGCGACTCCAATATCATTACCAACAACCTGCGCCAGATTCTGGTCGATACCGATGAGGCAAAAGATCCGTTCTACGTGCTGCTTCTTGGTACCGACGGTCGTCCGGGCGAGGATACGTATCGTGCCGACTCGATTATCTTGGCTCGCATTGACCCTACGCAAAAGCAGGCAACGCTTATTTCCATTCCGCGCGATACCAAGGTTGTCTATAAAGGCTCGACCATGAAGATTAACGCCTGCCATACGTATGGTGGCGCGGAGGCCATGGTCCAAGCGGTCAACGAGCTGTGCGGCGTTCAGATTTCTCACTATGCCGAGGTCAGCTTTGACGGCATGCAGTCGCTTATTGATTCGGTTGGCGGTATCGACATTAACGCGACTGACGACGTCGACGATCCCGCGCACCTGGATATTAAGATTACTGCCGGCCAGCAGCACATGGATGGCGCCACTGCCCTTACCTACGCCCGTTGCCGTTACACCTATGCCGACGGCGACTATACGCGCATGCGCCACCAGCGTCAGGTGCTTGGCGCCCTCGCCAACCAGATCCTCAACAACTTTGATGCCACCAAGATCTTTGATCTGGTCAACTCGCTGTCCGACATGCTCGTAACCGATATGAGCGTTCAGGATATCGTCTCTACGGTCAATGCCATGCGCGGCATGGATGTCGATGGCATCTACTCGGCCAACCTGCCTTCGTATGCCGACGGCAGCACTATGATTGACGGTGTGAGCTATGTCTTTGTCTACGAAGACGAGCTTAAGGAAATGATGGCCCGTGTCGAAGCCGGTGAGGATCCCAAGGGCCCCAACACCATGGGCCTTTCCGACGGCTCTAGCTCCACGATCGGCGACCTGAGCAACAACACGTCTGACGACTACGCAAACGGTACCGCAACCTCATCGGTCAGCTCTGACGATTCCGATGACTCAAGCGATTCGAGCGATTCGGACTACTACGAAGAGCCCACCGGCGACGGCAACGGCTACGAAGCCAACTACTAAGTTACGGCGTTTTAACAAACGCCGTAACGGCTCGACGCTGCGCGCCGCCCAAGGCGACAATTTGTCATTCAAAAGGCAGGGCATGACCAGAAGGTCAATGCCCTGCCTTTTTCATGCCAACTTGTTCGCCTTGGACGTCGCTCGCTGACGTTGGCTCAACCTGCGATGCTGATTACTCCACTTGCAGCAAAAACCGCCCCGTTCTCTGTAGAGGACGGGGCGGTTTGTCTTTTGGACTTGTGCAGCCAGGCTTATGCGAAACGGGTGACGAGCTCCTGCAGGACGTCGGTCATCTTGACGAGCGAACTGACCGGGACGAACTCGTTGACGCCGTGGTAGCAATAGCCGCCGGTGGAAAGGTTGGGGCAGGGCAGACCGCGGAACGACAGCTGCGCGCCGTCGGTGCCGCCGCGAATCGGCAGCACTTGAGGCTCAACGCCGCAGGCAAGGTAGGCTTCCTTGGCGATATCGATCAGCTCCGGGTAGTCGCGAACGATCTCGGCCATGTTGCGGTACTGGTGCTTAATCTCGACCGTTACGCGCTCCTCGCCCAGTCGCTGGTTGAGCAGTGCAGCGGCGGCATCCATCAGCTCGAGTTTCTGCTGGAACTTGGCGGCATCGTGATCACGGACGATATAGCGCGCCGTGGCATGGTCGACCGTTGCTGAAACGCCCTCAAGGTGATAGAAGCCCTCGTAGCCCTCGGTGTATTCTGGACGTTGTACGTAGGGGAGCAGGGCGTTGAAGTCGCAGAACAGATTGCCCGCGTTGACCATACGGCCCTTGGCGTCGCCGGGGTGAATGGACTGGCCCTCAAAGCGAACGGTTGCCTCGGCGGCGTTGAAGCACTCCCACTCAAGCTCGCCAATCGGACCGCCGTCGACCGTGTAAGCGTACTTGCAGCCGAAGGCCTCGATGTCCAACAGCTCGGCGCCGTGACCGATCTCCTCGTCCGGGCAAAAACAAATGCCGAGTGCGGGGTGGGGCAGCGAGGGGTCCTGAGCGATACGCGCGACAAGCGCCATGATCTCGGCGACACCCGCCTTGTCGTCGGCGCCCAGCAGTGTGGTGCCGTCACTGCAGACCAAGTCCTCACCCACAAGGTCATTCAGGGCGGGAAGCTTGGCGGTGCTCATGGACACGGGCTTGCCGTCGACAATGCCGCAAACCAGGTCGCCGCCCTCGTAGTGCACGATGTGCGGCGCTACGCCGGCGCCCGGCGCGACCTCGGTGGTGTCGAGGTGCGCGATCAGGCCCAGGGCGGGCTTATTCTCGGAACCGGCGCTAGCGGGAATGTGCGCGCAGACATAGGCGTTTTCGGTTACATGGGCATCGGTTGCACCCAGCTCGCGCAACTCTTCGGCAAGCACGTTCGCAAGGTCAAACTGAACGGCGCTCGAGGGTACCTGGTCGCAGTTTGCATCCTCGGACTGCGTGTTGATCTGGACGTAGCGCAAAAAGCGCTCGAGGACATCGGGGCTCGTGGTGGTGTTTTCCATAAAGACCGCTCCAATCTTGGTCGTCGTGTGCAACAAGAACTGTAGCACGGTATGCCACGGCATACCGCGACGCTTGGATGGGGTAGAATCAGCCATTGAATGCAGAAGGGACGGAAGATCATGGATACGACAAATAGCTCGCGCGAACTACATCTAACGGTGGCGAACGAAGACTACTTGGAGTGCATGGTTCGCATTGAAAGCGAAGAGGGGGAAACCAACGGCGTGCGATCGGTTGACATCGCGCAGCGCCTTGGCGTTTCCAAGGCATCGGTCAATAAAGCGGTTTCGGCGCTCAAGGCATCCGAACTTGTCGAGCAATCGCACTACGGCAAGGTGGTCCTGACCGATCGCGGCCGCGAGGTTGGCACGGCTATCTGGTACCGTCATCGTCTGATCCGCACGTTTTTGGTCCAGGAGCTCGGCGTCGATTTTGAGTGCGCCGATGCCGAGGCCTGCATGATGGAGCATGCGCTTTCCGAGGACACGATGAACCGTTGGCTCGCCTATCTCGAAAAGCAGGGAATCAGCGTCGAGGAATAGCGGGATATATATGGATACGAGTTATTACAACCGCTTTGGTGCCGAGGAACTTACGCGCCGCTTGTCGAGCGAGACCTTGTTGGCGCAGGGCCCCATGGGCAGTGTTCTGTTGAGTGAGTACGATGCCGCCGACATTCCACCGGCGTTTTGGAATCTGGCAGAGCCGCAGACCGTTTCTCGTATCCATCGCTTGTATGTCGCCGCCGGCGCGCAGGTGCTCATTACCAACACCTTTCAGGCATCAAGCTATGCCCTCAAGCACGACCAGATTGCGCCGTCCGTGGCGGAGGTCAATCGCGGGGCCGTCGACGATGCCCGCCAGGCGCACCCTCAGCTGCTGCTGGGCTCGATGGGCCCGATCGGTATTGAGTGGTTTGCCGAGGACTCTGCTGAGTATCGTGAAATCCGAGGCATTGCGCGCGAACAAGCGCACGCCTTGCTCAATGCTGGTGTTGACGGTCTGCTGATCGAGACGGTGACGTCTATCCGTAATTTGCAGCCCATGCTTGCCGGCGCCCGAGATGCCGCCGATGGCATGCCTGTTCTGGTGAGTTTTGTCGTTGACGATAAAGGCGACCTGTTGGGCGATGGCCTCAACATCGAGGCAGCCGTTTTGTACGCCGAAAAACACGGCGCAAACTCGGTTGGTGTTAATTGCTGTTCGCTTGCGGCCGCGAACGCGGCGGTGCCCAGGATGGTTGCATCGGCGACTACTCCCGTCACGGTGCGTCCCAACGTGGGCGATCCGGTCCAGACTCAGGATGGCCCCGTATGGCACGAGAACCCCGAAGCTTTCGCGCGCGCATGCATCGAATGGAGACATGCCGGTGCCGCAATGGTGGGCAGTTGCTGTGGAACCACGGCAATCACTACGGCAGCGATGGCCGAGGCGCTCGATATATAAAGGGCAAAACCGCTCCATACGGGGCGGTTTTTTTTATTGCTTGCATGTCCTCGGCAGCATTTGCCCAAATGGTGAATGCTGGTGCCGGCAGGTTGCCGAATGCGTGCTGCGGGTATACCTCATGCGTACCATGATCCAAACACTGTGAGGTGTCTGCGCGTGTGCGCGATAATTCATTTTGGAACTGACGGTTGGCGCGCTCGCGTCGATGAGGGCTTCACTGCCGATAACGTTGCCCGTATCGCCGATGCCGTCGGCGAGTTGTGGCAAAAGACCAATCCGGGCAAAACGGTATATGTAGGATTTGACACTCGACCGCAAGCGCGCGAGTTTGCCGAGCTCGCGGCGGGTGTGATTGCCGCCCACGGGCTCGATGCCGCACTCGTGTCTCGGCCGGTGCCGACCCCCGCTCTTACGTGGGCGGCCGCGTATGACGGCGAGGCTTGCGGCGCGCTTATGGTGACGGGCTCACATCATCCGCAGGGCTATCTATGCCTCAAGCTGCGGATGGGTGATGGCTCGACGGCCAACCAGGATGTCATCGAAGAGCTCGAGGAGACGATGGCCGCCGAGCCGCTGGGGCTCGAGGGGCAATACCGCACTGCAGATATTATTCCCGACTATATGCGAGCGGTGACATCATTTGTCGACGCGGATGCCATTCGCGCCGCGCATATGCGTGTGGTGGTTGACCCCATGGGCGGAGCTGCGCAGGGATATCTTGCCGACTTGCTTCGAGAGCTTGGCGTCGAAGTCCATGAGATTCACGCCGACGAGACGACCGATAGGGGAGATATCTGCCCCGACCCGGTCGAGCCGTGGGTGGATGCTTGTGAGCGCGCAGTTGTCGAAGACGGGGCGTGCGCCGGTCTGGTGACTGATGGCGACGCTGATCGTATCGGCGCGGTTGATGAGCGCGGCAGATATATACATCCACATCAGATCATGGCACTCGTTTTGGGCGATTTGGTCCAGTATCGCAATCTGAAGGGACGCGTCGTCGTCAACCTTTCATGCTCCACGCTTGTGCGTCGCATTGCCGAGGCGCTCGGCTGCCGCGTGGTCATTAAGCCCGTCGGTTTTAAATATATAGCCGCCGAGATGAAGAAGGGCGGCGTTCTCGTGGGCGGCGAAGAGGCCGGCGGCATCGGTATCGCCGCGCACATGCCCGAGCGCGACGGTATCCTTGCCTGCCTGATTTTGTGCGAGCTCATGGCCAAGACCGGCGCGCCCTTGGGCGTGCTTATCGATCAGCTCGAGGCGAGCTTTGGCAAGACGAGTTACGGACGTCGAGATTTGCGTCTTGAGGCCGAGGATGCCGAGTCGCTGCGCACGCTGCTTCCCGGCGTGAATCCCAAGTCGATATGCGGCAAGGCGCCGCAGAGCGTAAGTCATATGGATGGTTTGCGCCTGGCATTCGAGGATGATGCCTGGCTGCTGATCCGTCCGAGTGGGACCGAACCGGTGGTGCGCGTGTACGCCGAGGGTTTTTCGGTGGAGGAGCGCGATGAGCTACTAGGCGCTGGCTGTGCTTTGGCTAGGGGTGCATATCGGCTCTAGCCATGGGGCTACTCTATATAAAGATGTGCTCGGCGAGCGGTAGCTAACAACTGGCGAGCGTCAGTTAAGGGCATAGTTGTGTAGGAAATGTGTGCGCCCAGATTCCCGCCCCCGGGGCCCCTCCGGTCTGGCAATATATCTCCTTGCCGCGCGGC